>DATKOY010000076.1:0-9256 GCA_035524415.1 Solirubrobacteraceae bacterium
CGGCACGGCCGAGGTGGCGAAGAAGATCACCAAGTCAGGCCTCGAGATGGTTGACCATCTGGTTCACACGGAGTACGGCCTGCTCCGCCATGTCGTTGACAGCGCCGCCACATGGCTGAGCCGCCACGACGGGGCGAGGCCGGTCGCGGCGTAGCGATCTGATCTAATCAATCGAGAATTGGCCGGCGTCACGAGCGCATCCAGCGGTGTCGCGCTCGGCGCCGGCTTTTGTCTGGGGTGGGAACGCCGATCTGCCGGTCGTCGGCGCAGGTTGTCAGGATGACCCTGGATCCCGTCGTGGTCGGCGACGAGACGCCCGAGTTCGTCGAAGACCCGCGATGCGCGGTCGCTTGGCGTCACTCGGACTCTCGTGAGTTGTGCCGCGTCGTTGGCATGCGTCCCAGGCACCAGAGTGCGTCTATGTGCGGTCGGGGAGGGCCCGCTTACTGCCGCCGGAGGGCCACCGTGATACCAGCGACACGCGCGGAGGGTGTGGGGCGAGGCCGTCGAGCCGGACCCCGAGTGGCTGGAGGATGTCGAGCGCGCGACGGGCGCCACCGGAGTCGATCGACGTCGAGTCTGCTTCAGCGCCGGACACGCTCAGCGGAGCTCTTCGTGAGTCCGGCGTTGCTCCCCACCTACTCGCCGTGTCCCCGCACCCGGGCGAAGAGGCTGCGGTTCGGGTCCTGATCGCGCTCGTCGCGGAGGAACTGGATACCCGCCAGGATGGCCTGCTTGACTTCGTCGCGGAGTGCTCGGGCGGCGGGAGTGTCATCAAATCGGGTGCCGAAGCGCCCCGCGTCGATTGGCTCGCCGAACCAGAAATACAGGCGGTCGAGGCGCGGGAGCGGCGTCAACCCGATGCCCCGAACGATCGGCGGTGTAGGGAAGCCCATCACCTTCTCGTAGAGGCGGGCCACGTCCCCGTACACGGGCGTGTTCTGGTCGACAACGACATCGAGCATGTCGTCAACTCCGACGGCGGCAAAAGGAACCACGGGGTAACCGTGCTCAACGGCAAGCCGGGCAAAGCCGATGCGCTCCCTCCACAGGAGCTGGTACTCCTGGCCCCGCCGCTTGTTGACCTCGCGCGCCCCACCAGGGAAGACCAGGATCGTCTGGCGGTCGCGCATGAGGGCCCGGACGTTCTCACGGGTGCCGCGAACCATGCCACCCACAGCCAGGAGATCGCGCCAGATCGGCACCGCGTAGTGGGCGTGCTCCCCGAGGCTCCGGATGGCGATCCGGCGCTGCTTCCAGAGCTCGGCCATCATGAACGGCAGGTCCAGGAATCCGTAGATCGTGTGGTTGCCGACCAGGAGTGAGCCGTCACTGGGCACCTTGTCAAGGCCATAGAGCTTCGGCCGGCAGATCCGGCGCATGGGCTCCAGCACCGATACAAGCCGATCGATCGACCGCTCTGCAGGCAGTTCGGGAATCTCG
Organism: Solirubrobacteraceae bacterium; assembly: GCA_035524415.1. Lineage (GTDB taxonomy): Bacteria > Actinomycetota > Thermoleophilia > Solirubrobacterales > Solirubrobacteraceae > Palsa-465. The sequence continues at coordinate 1,444 of DATKOY010000076.1, forward strand.
TGCGAGGACTCGGTCATTGCCGTGATTGTGAGTCCCACAGGGTGACCCGCCATCACGCAATTTGGATGATCTTGGCCACGCAGCATCGCCTACTAGCCAGCAGGGTGCCTCCGTGCCGAGGGCTACTTGAGCGCTTTCGCCACGTGGATGTTGCCCGCAAGGTCGCGGGGGTAGGCGTAGCGACGCGCTGCTCGGGCAACTGCTGTTGGGACCAGCTGATCGGCGTCCGGCTCCGGGGATCGCAGCGACAGCCGCGCCGTCCACCACACATGCGCGATCAGCCGTTGCGCCAGGCCCGGCGTCCAGCGCTCTCACAGCTCGCGAGCTGAGCGACCGCCACCAGCCTCTCGACGATCAGGTCCTGGCGTTTCGCGTCAGCTCGACCCGGGTTCGGCTGAAGAACCTTCGCGAACGGCGAGGCACGCTGGGCGCCAAGCCAACCTAGCGCTCTTGCTCCCACCAACCGGCCGCCCTCCGCCATCGGCGCACGTGCCGCGATTGCTGCACAGGGGCGCGCATCCGCCGCCGCTGGCGACGGATCAGCGTGCTCGAGCGACTGGATCGCGATTCGGGAGTGGCCTGCTCGGCGGGGAAGCGGGATCATCTCGGCCATGTTCGTAGCCGCATCTGCTTCGACCGGGAGCGAGCCGTATGGCGCGCTTGCGAACCGCGGGATGTGAGGCGCGATGAAACGACGCGACGAGCAACCACCGCGGCCTCGTGTTCAACATGGAGGCGCCCGGCGCTCGAGCCGGAGCGCTTCGCTGCCGCGAGCGCCCGACCGGCGCCAGTTGGACCGGCTGACGACGATCTTGGCGCCCTTCAGACGGGTTACTCAGCCCAAGGTGCTGGGAATCGAGCACATTCCGCACCGGGGTGTGTTGTTCGTCGGCAACCACAGCCGATATGCGTTGCTCGATCTGCCCGTCATGATGGGCGAGCTGTGGGCGCGTCGGCGGATCGTTGTCCGTGCGCTGGGCGAGCATGCCCATTACGCGATACCGGTCTGGCGCGATCTACTGACGATGGGCGGGATGGTGCGCGGCACGCGTGACAACGTGCGTGCCCTCATGCGCGAGCAGCAGAACATCCTCGTGTTTCCGGGCGGTACCGGCGAGGTGTTCAAAGGGCGGGGACAGGACTACAAGCTGATGTGGAAGGAGCGGCTCGGGTTCGCGCGGCTGGCGATCGAGTTCGGCTATCCGATCGTCCCGTTCGCCGCGGTCGGAGCCGAGGAAATGTTCCACGTCGTCGTCGACCGCGACATGCCGATCGCCGCGCAGGCCTCGGCGCTAATGCGCCGGCTGGTCGGTGTGCCGCTGCCCCCGATCCCGCGCGGGATCGGGGCCACCCTGCTCCCGCGCCCCGAACGCTTATATTTCTGGTTCGGCCAACCGGTGGACACCCGCCAATATCGCCGTGACGGCGAGGCTGACACGGGTCCGCGCGCGGTGCGAGACGAGGTTCGAGCAGCGGTCCAGGCGGGCATCGAGATACTGCTTGCCGAGCGCGAGCGCGACCGTCAGCGAGGGCTGCTGGCGCGGCTGTGGCACGAGACACGCGACCTTCCACAGCTTGCGGCCGACGATCCGGACGCGTGGCTGGTCAGCCGCGCGTTTGAAGCCTGGAGCGAGCACGGCGTCGCAGCTGCTGCGGCGTGGATGTCGCGTTGGGTGCAGCTGAGCGACCCGCCGGAATGGCCGGGTGCCCGGACCTGGCGCGGTCGCGAGCGCGCGCTGGCGCGGCTCGAGGAGGTCACCTCCGAGCTGGGCGCCACCTCCGCCGAGGTGACCGAGGCGCGCACGATCCGCGATCGGGTACTGGTTGTGTTTGAGCTGCGCAGCGCATCGGGAGCGCCCACGGCCCCAAACGGTTTCGCGGCGCTGTTCCAGGTTGACTCGGACCAGATTCTCCAGATGGCGGTGTTCCTGAACCGTAGAGCAGCGCTCGACGCCGTCGAGAGGAGAGCGGAGCAGCCGACATGAGCCCAAGCCCACCGACACCCACCCGCCCCCGAGGTGAACAGCACGAGCGCGAAGTCAAACGCGCGCCAGCCCTCTGGCCGGCGCCGGATCTGGCCGTGCTGGCGGGGGTTTCGAAAGCTATGCTGCGCGAGGGGCGCTCGGCGCCGCCAGCGGTGCCGCTCTACGACGCCACCCATCACGCCCTCCCTCCGGCGATCGCCCTGACGGCGAGCCTGCTCGTCGGCGCTGTCCTCCTCGGAATCGGGCTGACATGGCCCTCCCCTCACATGTGCTGATTGCCAGAGCCCGTGGCTATAACCTTCGCACCCCGGATGGCCACCAGCGTGTCGAACTCTCGGCGCGAGGAGATCGCTCGCGCTACCTGCCAGCTGCTGGAGATGGACCGGCCATCCGGCCTCTCGATGCGACGCCTCGCCGACCAGCTCGGGATCCGGGCACAGTCACTGCATAAGCACATTGAGGGCACAGCGGCGCTCGAGAGGGAGATCATCGCTGAGGAGCTGCGCGGGCTCGGCGATTCTTTCGCAGCCGCTGAAATGACATCTCGGGCCAAGCCGCGGGATATCGCCGGTTCGCTCTCGGCCACCCTCATCTCATCGCACAGATGACCGTCCAGCCCCTTCCATGCGACCTACTACTCGAAGGCCTCGAGCAGGCGGTTGCCGGACCGATCGTCGGCGCCGGTGGCGATGAACACCTCGCGCGCGCCGCCTGGGCAGCCGCGCACCGCATCGCCTCACTCGAACGCACCGGCCGCTTCCCCCGACGCCGACCTCGATACGGCTTGGGGCCACATCGTGCGCGTTCACACGCGCGAGCACACGACCATCGCGTCTCGCCGGTGCTCGAGCCCGCCCATCGAGCAGCCGAGTGACGCAAGGATGAGCGACGCGAACCCGGACACGCGCTCTGACTCTCCGCGCCCGCTCGGCTCGATCCTGCCGCGCCCGATCGGCTTCGTCCTCGGTGGCGGCGCCAGTTTCGGCGCGGTGCAGGTCGGGATGCTTCAAGCGCTCGCGCAGGCCGGGCTTCGGCCCGATCTCGTCGTCGGGACCTCGGTCGGGTCAGTCAACGGCGCGCTACTCGCCGAGGACCCGACCGGCGCGGCCAACCGTCTCACCCACCTGTGGTCGCAGATCACGCGTGAGGATGTATTCCCGGGCGGCGCGGTCGAGCGCATTCGCACCTGGCATGCGCAGCGCACGTATCTCGTTTCGTCCGACGGTCTCGATGGCCTGCTCGCGCGCCTGCTCTCGGCCGAGCGGTTCGAAGAGCTTGCCCTCCCGTTTGCAGTCACCGCGACCGAGCTGCTCAGTGGCCGGGTCGTGCACATCGAGTCGGGGCCACTTCGCCCGGCGGTGCTCGCGAGCGCCGCGATTCCCGGCTTCTACCCAGCCGTGCGGATCGACGGCCGTGATCTCGTCGACGGCGGGGTCGTGAGCAATGTCCCGGTGGATCAGGCATTGAGAATGGGCGCACGAAGCATCGTCGTGCTCGACTGCGGGGTGTTCGGCGTGCGGCTCGAGCCGCCGCGTTCGCTCGGAGAGACGATCGCTCAGGCCGCGGCGATCATCATGCGCCAGCAGATCATCCGGGACCTACCCGAGGTGGCGCGACAGGTACCAGTCCTGTATCTACCGGGTCCGTTCCCCCTGACAAGCTCGCCGCTTGATTTCACATCCTCGGCGAGCTTGATGCAGGACGCATACGAGAAGTCGCGCGCCTTTCTCGAGCAGGTGCAGCCCTTCGGAGCGGGGCTGTACGGCGAGGCGCCGCTCATCGCCGCGACCAACCAGCCCGAGCCTCAATGACGAGTACGACAGAACGTACTTTGGCCGCGCTCGTCGGTGGCCGCAAAGGCTTGAAGTTACGGCTGGTGGTGGAAAATCGCGACCGCGATTTGGAGATGCGGATCGAGCGCGAGGAACGGCTCCCGCACAAAACGCTCCGATCAATAGTGCTCGCAGTCGCGGGGCGTTCAGCAGAAATCGAGCCGATCGCTCGGGCGATGGTAATGATCACGTGCGAGCTCGACCGTCTTCACGGGCCGGGATACGCGCTGCGGCAGCGAACTGCTGGCATCCGCGGTCTGTGGCACACGGACCTGCGTGGAGCAGGCGGAGGAGGCATTGTGTTGTCGTGGGAGTCCAGGCCACGGAAACCAATGCTTCTCCAGCCACTCTCGCGCCAGCTCGCGACCGTCGATCCGCAGTCGCCAGCGAAGGAGACGAGCGACGCGGCGACAGTTGTGCGGTTCATGCAAGGTCTCGCCGCTGAGGCAGACCGCGAGCCCCACTGACGTAGCTGCGGACGTGCGACCCACGATCGCTTCCGCCGATGCGTCGCCGCGCTGCCTACGACCGCTTTGGCGACGACGGAATGACGCGCGTCGGCATCAGCGGACGAGTGCTCTGCTCTCCGAACCCGATCGTCAGCCGAACCGGATGCTGGCTCTGTGCGGCTGGAGCCATCCCCGCGGGATCCATCGGCGTGGCTGGCGTAGCTCGGCTGCAGCAACTTGAGCGCCGAGTGGTAGCGCCGACCGGATCACCACCTGTCCGTTCCGTTCGCCCAAAGAAAAACCCCGGATTACCGGGGCTTTCGTAAGAGCGGCTGAAGGGGGCTCGAACCCTCGACCTTGCGTGGCAAGCGGTACCGCATCGGCCGTCAAATGGCACAAAACCCCTGGAAATCGGCCACTGACGCGGCCGAATCGTCCCGAGCGAAATTCGGCTGATTTGCGGTCGCATGCGGGAATCGTCGGTCGCGTGTTGGCCGGGTGAGCGTTCTCGTGTCGCCCGTCGCCCCGTCGGTGCTCACGGGTGCTCGGCGCTTCTGTTGGGCGGGCGGGAGCCATCAGTGGGCGGTGAGTTGAAGCCGGCGGTGCTGATGGCGGATCCTGCCGTCGAGGTTGTACGTCGCGAGGTTCAGTGTTATCGGGGTCCCGCCACGCTGGTTGGCGCGCTTGCGAAGCGGTTTGGGGAGGCGGGTGAGCGCGACGGTCCCTCCGGGCGCGTGTAGCACGAATTTCGTGCTGGTAGTTGTGGCGCCGGCGGCTGCGAGCGAGAGCGTCCCGCGGCATCCGCGGGTGCATCGCAGCAGCGTGGTGGTGGCTGTGCGTCTCAGACGCAGCGATCGCGAGGCGATGCTCGCCGGGCACGCAGGGCTCGGTTTTGAGCTGTCGTTGCCTGTGGCGGCCGCGAGTTGTACGGCGAGGTTGCCGTCGCAGATCGGGATCGCAGCGGCGACGTTGGTGCCGTCGAAGTCGAACGCCGGCGTGGACAGCTGTCCGAGTGCGATCGGATCGGAGACTGTGGCGCCGGTGAGGTCTCGGAGCGTGATCGCGTGGCAGTCGTCGCGAGCGATGATGTTGTTGGCGATCCGCAGCGCGACTCCCGGGAAGACGATGCAGGCGCCGGTTGCGATCTTGTGGAACGTCGGAGCGGTCGGCGAGGTCCAGTCAATGACGCGGGTGGGGGAGGTGAGGACGGGACCGGGCGGTGTGGCGTCGAATGCAACCGCGGCCGTGCCGTCGCTTTGGACGGTGAGCGCTGCGATCGAGCCGCTGGTCGAGGCGTCGACCCGGTAGCGCTGGAGGCCCGTGCCGATGTCGTAGACGACGACGGCCGCGCGACCGGAGGCGTCCTGCTCGTACGCTGCGAGCGAGCTTCCAGAGAGCGCGAGCTTGCGGATATGGGTCCCGGGCGGGATTGCGATCGTCGTGTCGGTCCCGGTTGCGGTGTGGCGAATGAGGATCGAAGGGGAGGAGTCGGCGGGCGGGCAGCTCGGCCACGCGGCGACGTATGTGCCCTCGACCGCAAGCAGCGGGAAGTCGGCAGACACGCCCGGGTCGCTCAGCAGTAGCGTGCCGCATATCCCCAGTGGGGCGAGTGGTCCGTCGAGCGGGCCGGCTCGCTCGACGGCGGTGTTCGCCGTGCGGCCCGGGGACGATCGGGCCGTCTCCCACAGGTAGGCGAGGCTCTGGGCGGATGCTCCCCACACGAGCTGTGAGACGTCATACGTCCCGTGGCTTGTGGTGACGCGGCCCGTCGGTCCTGGGCCGGATGCAAGCTTTCTCGCCTGTGCGCCGGGGATGATCGAATCGATCACGCGGTTCTCAGGCGCGTAGATGACCCGCTTGCCGGCGAGCGCGATTTGCGTGATTCCGTGCGCCTCGACGATGGTCCGGGCGCTCGCGCGAGCCGGCGGTGGCACGACCGCGCACAGCAGACCCGCGAGGCAGCACCCGAGCGCGTGTTGCAACGGCCGGGACAACGTCGGCGACATGAAGCTCCTGGTCATCCGCGACTGATCGTGAGGTCGACCTTGGCGCCGTTGGGGCCGGTCGTGCCGGCCTTGGGGTTGCTCGAGATCACCCGGCCACCAGCAACGACGCCGGAGTGTTTCTTGGCGACCTTGCCGAGCGCGCAGTGCGCGTGCGTCAATGCGGTTGTTGCCGCCGCAAGCGTCTTGCCCGCGAGTTTGGGGACGGTGCACGGGGCCAGCTTGTCCTCGGCGGCGCGCGCGTCGGCACGGACGGCGGCTGTCGTGAAGTCGCTGGAGTAGACGAACGTGGCGCTGAGCGTGCCGCTCGCCGGGACGCTGCCGGTGTAGTGCATGGTGAAGTCGTTCGATGACATCGAGGATCCGATGAACAGGACCTGGCTGGGCGCGACGGCGTAGGTGATCGCCCCCTGGCCGGTGTAGGGGTCGCCGTCGTCGGCGTTGAGGTTCTTGACGTAGATCGTGCCCGGCCGATTGGGCAGCGCGATCGCGTCGCCGCGCGCGTAGGCCTTGTAGGACGCTCGGCCCGGGAAGCGGTAGCCGATGTCCCCTGGTGTGAAGGGAGCGCCCGAGAGCACCTGACCGTTCTGGTAGAGCACGTCGATGTCATGGCGGTGCGCGTCGGTGCTCGAGAAGGCGTCGGTGATCCACACGACATGCCCGCCGCCTGTCTGCGTGATCGTGCGCTGGACCTTCACGCCGGTCGGCATGAACGTGGGACAGTTCGCGTGCGTCGGCGGGTAGGCAGGTCCCGGCGGCGCGGGGACGACCAGCGGGCAGCGCACGATCCGCTCGGACTCGTGGATTGTCAGATTCCCGTTCTTCGTGTCCTGCGAGACGCCGAAGCTCAGCGGCGGGAAGCCCGCGTTGTCTTCGCTGCCGTCGCACGTCGGCGGACACGCACCGCTGCGGTCGAACACGATGCCCGCCGCGGTACTGACGTAGGCGTCCCAGCCATCGATCTGGATCTCAGAGCGCGTGTCGCCGGCACCGTCGAGGTTCCGGGGTGCCAGCCACGCGCTGCACGCGAAGACCAATGTCGCGAACCCGTAGGCGTTATCGAACAGCTGAGAGCGGGCCAGGCCACAGTCGCCGATCGAGCCGTAGCGATCACCGGCCGTCAGTTGCTGTCCCGCTACGCGGAAGTCGTACACAGCGCCCGCGTTCGCGCCGCCGCCGACCTTCACGGTCACCACCAAGTTGACGACCATCAACGGGCCGGCGAACGCAGGCCGGTTGGCCGTCACGCCCGCCGGCACCGCACGCAGTCGGCACTCGGGAGCGCCCACGAAATTCACAAGGCCGACCGCAGGCGCCGAGAAGGACCCGTCAGCGGCGAGCGCCACCCCGGCCTGAATCAGCGCGCTCTGCCCGCCGTCGCCGTAGAAGCAGCGCAGATCGACCGTGTCCGCGCCCGGTGCCGTCGAGTCCGTCGTCCCCGCAACCGCGATCGTGTTCGGCGCATCCAGGCTGAACGTCACATACGTCGGGCTCGCTGTCGGCACGGTCACCCGGCTGTGCGTGATCACAGCCCTCGCCGGCCC
>DATKOY010000077.1:0-16313 GCA_035524415.1 Solirubrobacteraceae bacterium
CGGGACCAGGCGGCCGACCCAGCACGAGCCGTCTCGCGCTCCATCATCCCCCGCTCGGTGGTGAATGCCAATTCACCGCCGGCTGTCGGTGGTGAATTGGCATTCACGTCCTGCACGGGGGCCGCCAGATACCGCAACGAGCGGGTTTCGCCAGATGGGAACGTCTGTTCGGTCCACTAGACTCGTCGGCGTGGATCAGCTGATCGTCTCGGGAGCGCGGGAGCACAACCTCAAGGACGTCACCGTGGCGATCCCGCGGGGGTCGCTGACGGTCATCACCGGCCTCTCCGGGTCGGGAAAATCGTCGCTGGCGTTCGACACGATCTACGCCGAGGGCCAGCGGCGCTACGTCGAGTCGCTGTCGGCGTATGCCCGGCAGTTCCTCGGGCAGATGGACAAGCCGGACGTGGACTCGATCGAGGGGCTCTCGCCGGCGATCTCGATCGACCAGAAGACGACCTCCCGCAACCCGCGCTCGACGGTCGGCACGGTGACCGAGATCTATGACTACCTGCGGCTGCTGTGGGCCCGGATCGGCCATCCCCACTGCCATGTGTGCGGCCGCCCGATCAGCGGCCAGTCCGCCGAGCAGATCATCGATCAGGTGATGGAGCTGCCCGAGGGCACGCGGTTCATGGTGCTGGCACCGATCGTCCGCGGCCGCAAGGGCGAGTACGGCAAGCAGCTCGAGGAGCTGCGAGCCGAGGGCTTTACCCGGGTCAAGGTCGACGGCGAGCTGCGGCGCCTCGACGAGGAGATCGAGCTCGACAAGAAGTACAAGCACGACATCGCCGTCGTCGTGGACCGGCTCGTGATGAAGGGCGAGCTGCGCAAGCGCCTGGCGGACTCGATCGAGACCGCGGTCGCGCTCGCCGACGGTCTGGTCGAGATCGAACTGGTCGATACGAACGAGATCCAGACGTACTCGGAGAAGTTCGCCTGCCCCGTCCACGGGCCGAGCCTCGTCGAGCTCGAGCCGCGGATCTTCAGCTTCAACTCGCCCCACGGCGCCTGCCCCCGCTGCACCGGGCTCGGGTCCCAGATGGAGATCGACCCCGAGCTGGTCGTGCCGGATCCGACGCTGTCGATCGGCGAGGGTGCGATCGCCCCGTGGTCGGTGAGCGCGTCCGACTACTACGACCAGCTCGCGCAGGCAATCGCGGAGCGCTACGCCGTCGATCTCGAGACTCCGTGGCAGGATCTGCCGGCCGAGCAGCGCGATTTCTTCCTGTACGGCACCAACGGCGACCGTGTCCAGGTGTCCTATCGCAACCGGTTCGGCCGCCGCCGCTCCTACGCGACCCAGTTCGAGGGCATCGTTCCGAACCTCGAGCGCCGCTACCGCGAAACCGACTCGGACTTCTCGCGCGAGAAGATCGAGGAATACATGACGCTGCGTCCGTGCCCGGAGTGCAAGGGCGCGCGCCTGCGGCCCGAATCGCGCGCGGTCCTCGTCTCCGACACGGCGATCCACGACTTCACGGCGCTCTCCGCCCGCCGCGCGCTCGAGTGGGTGAGCGCGCTCGACCTCAGCGAGCACGATCGGCGGATCGCGCGGCTCGTGCTGCGGGAGATCGAGGAGCGGCTGCAGTTCCTCGAGAACGTCGGCGTCGGTTACCTCTCGATGGAGCGGGCGGCCTCGACGCTGTCGGGCGGCGAGGCACAGCGGATCCGGCTCGCGACCCAGATCGGCTCGTCGCTCGTCGGCGTCCTGTACATCCTCGACGAGCCCTCGATCGGGCTTCACCAGCGCGACAACGAGAAGCTGATCGCGACCCTCGAGCGGCTGCGCGACCTCGGCAACACCGTGCTCGTCGTCGAGCACGACGAGGGCACGATGCGCGCCGCCGATCATCTCGTCGACATGGGGCCCGGGGCCGGCGAGCACGGCGGCTATGTCGTCGCCGAGGGCACCGCGGCCGAGGTCGAGAAGGTGGCGGAGTCGTTGACGGGCCAGTTCCTCGCGGGAACGAGAGCGATCGAGACGCCCCGCAAGCGACGCAAGCCGTCCGGCTATGTCGGGATCGAGGGCGCGTCTGAGCACAACCTCCAGCAGATCGACGTGAAGATCCCGCTCAGCGTGCTCACGTGCGTGACCGGCGTGTCGGGGTCGGGGAAGTCGACGCTCGTCAACGAGGTGCTCTACAAGGCGGTCTCCAATCGACTGCACCGGACCAAGCAACGGGCAGGCGCGCACCGGCGGATCACGGGCCTCGATCAGCTCGACAAGATCATCTCGGTCGACCAGTCTCCGATCGGGCGCACGCCGCGCTCGAACCCGGCGACATATATCGGACTGTTCGATCAGATCCGGGAGCTGTTCTCCAAGACGCAGGAGGCGCGGGCGCGGGGCTACAAGCCGGGCCGGTTCTCGTTCAACGTCAAGGGCGGGCGGTGCGAGGTGTGCCGCGGCGATGGTCAGATCAAGATCGAGATGCACTTCCTCCCGGACGTCTACGTCCCCTGCGAGCAGTGCCACGGCAAGCGCTACAACCGCGAGACGCTCGAGGTGCGGTTCAAGGGCAAGACGATCGCGGACGTGCTCGAGATGCCGATCGAGGAGGCGCTCGAGTTCTTCGAACACATTCCCAAGATCCGCCGGCGCGTGGAGACGCTGGGCGATGTCGGCCTCGGGTACATGCGGCTCGGACAGCCCGCGACGACGCTCTCCGGCGGCGAAGCCCAGCGCGTCAAGCTCGCGGCCGAGTTGTGCAAGGTGGCCACCGGCCGGACGATCTACATCCTCGACGAGCCGACGACGGGGCTGCACTTCGCCGACATCCAGCGGCTGCTCGAGGTGCTCCAGCGGCTCGTGGACACCGGCAACTCGGTCGTGGTGATCGAGCACAACCTCGATGTGATCAAGGTGTCCGACCGCGTGATCGATCTCGGCCCCGAGGGCGGCGAGGAAGGGGGTCGGGTGATCGCCAGCGGTACGCCGGAGCAGATCGCCGAGGCAGCACACTCGCACACGGGGCGGTTCCTGGCCGACGCTCTGCCGGTGAGAGCGGCGCGCACCAACGGCGCCCCGAAGGCAGCGTCGCGGCGCCGAGCCGCGGCCGCCGCGCGCTGAGCGATCGGAGCCCCCGGCGGTGCGCTCGATCGCCACGAAGGTCGGAGCCGCCGTCGGCCTCATGTCTGTTGTCGGGATCACGATCGTGCTGCTCACGGGCGCGCTCGCCGGCGCGACCCAGCGCCGCCACGCCGGCGTCGACGCCGTGCCACGCCGAGATCTCGCGCTCCCGGCGCCACGCCGGATCCTCGTGCTGACCGAGACCCGCGGCTACCACCACGCGTCGATTCCGGCGGCGATCGCCGCGCTGCGACAGTTCGACGACGGCGATCGCCGGGTCGCGCTCACGTTTCTTGCAGGGGCGCGCGAGCTGACGAGCGCACGGCTGCACGGCGCCGCGGCGGTCGTGTTTCTGCTCACCTCGGGAGAGCTGCCGCTGAGCGCCGCCGGCAAACGGGCGCTGCTCGCGTTCGTGCGCGACGGCGGCGGGCTCGTCGGCTTTCACTCGGCGACCGACACGTTCCATCACTGGCCGGCATATCTGGCGCTGATCGGCGCCGAGTTCAGCCATCACCCTCGCCCGAGCACGCAACGCGTGATCGTCGAGGACCGGCACACGCCGGCGACGGCTGCGCTGCCGGCGAGCTTCCAGATCCACGACGAGTTCTATGTCTTCACACACGCCCCGCGCCCGCACGTGCGCGTGCTCGCACGGCTCGACACGGGCCCGTCCGGGCCGGACCGCCCGCTCGTGTGGTGCCGCCGGGCCGGCAAGGGCCGGGTGTTCTACGACGCGCTCGGCCATTTCGACACGACCTGGTCGGACACTCGCCAGCTCGCGATCGTCGCGGGCGCGCTTGACTGGGCCTCGGGCGTCGTCGCGGGGGGCGATTGCTGAGATGGCGCCGCGCGACCCCCGGCCCGGCTCAAGCAGCCTCTCGAGTGCCGCGCAGCTGCGCCAGTGGGTGCAGAAGTGGCGCTGGTACGAGCGCAACTCGCTGCCGTGGAACCGCGCGATGATCCACTGGGAGTTCATGCGCCGCGAGGCGTTCGTGCGCTGGCCAGTCCACGGGAACGTGCTCGAGGCGTTTCGCGACGGCCGGCTCGAGATCGGCGCGCAGACGCTGTTCGAGCCCGGCGTGTGGATCACCGCGCCGGCGCCCGCCCGGATCCGGATCGGCGGCGGCACGTTCCTCAATCTCGGGGTGATGGTGGCTGCCGCCGAGCTCGTCGAGATCGGCGATCACTGCATGTTCGCCAATGGCTGCTTCGTCAGCGACGCCAGCCACCGCTTCGACGATCCCGCCACGCCGGTGCCGTGGCAGGGATTCACGAGCAAGGGGCCGACCCGGATCGGCAACAACGTCTGGTGCGGCGCGCACGTCGTGGTCACGAGCGGCGTGACGATCGGCGAGCGCTGCGTGATCGGCGCCAACTCGGTCGTCACCACGGACATCCCGCCGTTCTCGATCGCCGCCGGCGTCCCCGCGAAGGTGCTCCGGCAGATCGACTACGGCACCGCGTAGTCGTCAGGGTTGATCCCACGGCGTGTCACGGCGGCGGTCGGGTCCGGCCGCGTTTCCGCGCGCGCAAGCCCGGCGAAGCCGGCCGTCAGCGCGAGGTTGAACGCGCCGGCGATCCGCAGCCCGAGCTTCGCCCCCGGGCGCGATACCGCCGGCGACGCCGACCAGACGACGTCGGTCGCGATCTCGGTCGCGCGCAGCCAGGCAAGTGCCCACCAATCCTCCGGTCGGTCGCGCACGGCTGCGACCGCGTGGGCGGCCGCGAACGTCAGCCAGATCGGGCCGCAGCGCCGGAACAGATGCCGCGCATCCTCCGACGGACGCTCGTGGCCGAGCAGCTGGAGTGTCGCCGCCGGCGCGAGCAGCGCCCCGGAGCCGAGCGCCAGGTCGAACACGACCATCGCGCGATTGACCCTGCGCACGAGCGGAGCGGTCTCGGCCACGGACTACCTGCGCAGGAGCGGAGCGGTCTGGGCCACGGACTACCTGCGTGGGAGCGGAGCGGTCTCAGCCACCGGCTACGAGTTCTTGATGACGATGCCCTCGAGGATGTTCGCGACTCGCTCGGCGGCGTCGATCGCCTCCTCGAGCCGCTCGAACAGGTCCTTCCAGCGAATCACGACCATCGGGTCGATGCCGCCGTCGAACAGCGACGCGACCGCCTCCCGCGTGATCCGGTCACCCTCGTTCTCGAGCCGGTTGATCTCGACCGTGTAGTGCGAGATGTCTCTGAAGCCGCGCAGCCTCGGGATCGCCTCGGAGATCTGGCGGCAGGCGGACTTCAGGACCTGGGCGAGCTTGATCGCCTGATCCATCGGCGCCTCGATCTTGTACAGCCCGAGGTAGTCGGCGACCTCCTCGGTGAAGTCGACGATGTCGTCGAGCGCGGAGGCGAGCGCGAGGATGTCCTCACGATCGATCGGCGTCACGAACGTGTGGTTGAGCCGGTCGATGATGTCGTGCGTGATCCGGTCGCCCTCCTGCTCGCACACGAGGATGTCGCGCGCGAGCTCCTTGCTGTCCGGATAGTTCGACAGCAGCCGGTCGAGCAGGTCAGACGCCCGCAGGACGTTCTGCCCCGCCTCCTCAAACAGCTCGAAGTACACCCGGTCGCGGGGAGCGAACACGTGTGCGAGGCGCGGCATCCCGCGGGATCCTAGTGATCCCGGTCGCCCGGCGGTCCAGGCGGCCCTCGATTGCCTCTGAAGTCGCTACGCGGCCTCCGACATCCCGGCGCGGAACCGCTCGAGCTCGTCCTCGTCGATCGAGTACACGTGCTCGGGCCCTGGGAAGGAACGCGCCCTGACCTCCGCCGCGTACGCCGCCACGCCCGCGACCATCTGCGCCTTGACCTCGCCGTAGCGCTTGGCGAAACGCGGGGCGTGGCCGTCGTAGATCCCGAGCAGATCGTGGAACACGAGCACCTGGCCATCGGCGCCCGCGCCGGCACCGATCCCGATCACGGGGAGCTCGAGGTGGGCCATCAGGACATCGGTGACGGCGGCCGGAACCGCCTCGATCACGATCGAGAAGCATCCCGCTTCCTGAAGCGCGATCGCGTCCCGCGCGACCGCGAGCGCGCGCTCGGCGCTGCGGCCCTGGGCGCGGTAGCCGCCGAGCGCCGTCGCCGTCTGCGGGGTCAGCCCGACGTGTCCCATGACCGGGATTCCCGCATCCACGATCGCGCGGGCGCGCTGGACGCTCGTGCCGCCGCGCTCGAGCTTGACGGCGTCGCAGCCGGCCTCCTTGACGAACCGCTGGGCGGTCGCGATCGCCTGCTCGTCGGAGGCCTCGTAGGACCCGAACGGCAGGTCGCCGACGACGAGCGGCGTCTTACAGCCGCGGCGGACGGCGGCCGCCAGCATCAGCATCTCGTCGGTCGAGACGGGCACCGTCGAGTGATACCCGAGCACGGTCATCGCGCCGGAGTCGCCGACGAGAACGATGTCGACGCCGGCCTCCTCGGCGACCTGCGCCGAGGGGTAGTCGTACGCGGTGACCATCACGATCGCCTCACCGAGGCGCTTCTTCTCGGCGAGGCGAGGGAGCGTCATCGGCAGCGGTGCGTCGAGGCTGCGGGGGATCGGGGTACGGGGTGTCGCGGACATGTGTAGGGCCTCCTCTACACGGAGGTTGGCGCCGCAAACAGGGTCGCCACCTCGCGGTCGACGGTCAGGATCTCGTTGTGCGCGCCGACGTGAACGACGCGCGGGTTGTAGTGCTCGAGATCGTCGGGGTCGTAGCCGCCATAGGAGATCACGATGATCGTGTCGCCGCGGTGCACGAGTCGCGCCGCCGCGCCGTTGACCTTCATGTCGCCAGAGCCACGCTCGCCGGCGATCGTGTACGTCTCGAACCGGGCGCCGTTGTCCACGTCAACGACGGCCACCTGTTCGAACTCTCGGATGTCCGCTGCATCGAGCAGCTCCGGGTCGACCGTGATCGAGCCGACGTAATGCAGATCGCAGTCGGTCACCGTCGCCCGGTGGATCTTCGACTTCAGCATCGTTCGCTGCACCCTCACTGCCTCCCGTTCGTGTCGGCTCGCGCCCTGGACGGCGCCGTGAGCCGCTCGTTGTCGATCAGCCGCGTATCGCCGATCCGCGCCGCGACGAGCGCGAGCACCTCCTCGTCGATCCGCTCCACGGGTTCGAGCGTGTCCGGAGCGACGAGCGCGAGGTACTCCGGCTCGATCTCCGCACGGCTCAATTCGGAGAGGGCGCGGGCGGAGACCTCCGCCGCGTTGCGAACGCCCTCGCCGACCGCCGCATCGGCCGCCAGCAGCGCACGGTGCAGCGCAGTTGCCCGCTGCCGCTCGTCGCCGGAAAGCAACGCATTACGGCTCGACATCGCGAGCCCGTCCGGCTCGCGGACCGTCGCGCACACCTCGATCCGCACGGGCATGTTCAGGTCACGCACGAGTCGCGTGATCACGAGCGCCTGCTGAGCGTCCTTCTGCCCGAAGTACGCGACGTCGGGCGCGACCATGTTGAACAGCTTCGTGACGACGGTCGTGACGCCGTCAAAGTGCGCCCGGCCGCGATGCGCGGCCTCGAGTGTCTCGGTCAGTCCGCCGACGGAGACCGTCGTGGAGAAGCCGGTGGGGTAGACCTCGGCGACGGCGGGTGCGAACAGCACGTCGACACCAAGCTCCTGCGCGCGCGCCGCGTCCCGGTCCTCATCGCGCGGGTAGACGTCGAGATCGCGCGACTCGTTGAACTGGGTCGGGTTGACGAACAGCGAGACGACGACAACGTCGCACTCCCCCCGCGCACGGCGCATCAGCGACAGATGGCCCTCGTGGAATGCGCCCATCGTCGGGACGAGCCCAATCGTGCGGCCGCTCCGGCGCGGGTCGAGCAGGACGGCGCGCAGCGCGGCGACGGTGCGCACGGTGTTCATACGAGCTGCGCCTCCCGATCGCGGCCGGCGAGCGCGCGGGTCGCGTCCACGAGCGCGTCGAACAGCGGCAGGAGCTCGGCGGCGCGCTCGCGGATCGCCTCCCGCTGCGCGCTGACGGTGACCTCGTCGCCACGCGCGACCGGGCCCGTCAGCGCCCGCTCGGCTCCGACCCGCGCCCAGTTCTCGACGGTGGCGCGGACGAGCGGCACGAGCAGCTGCCGCTCGACGCCGGCCTCGCCGGCGAGGCGCTCGGCTGCGGCCTCGAGCGTGATCAGGAAGTTCGAGGCCACCGACGCCGCCGCGTGATACGTCGTGCGCGCATCGTCGGGGACGTGGACGGCTCGCATCTCGAGCGCGGCTGCGAGCGCCGCGGCGACCGCCAGCGCGCGCGGGGTGCTCCCCGCGATCGCCGCGCCGGCCCCCGCGAACACGGCACCGTCAGCGGTGACCGTCATCAGCGGGTGCAGTGAGAACGCCTCGTGCGGCGCGAGCAGATCGAGACCGCTCGCGCCCGAGCAGTGCCCGACGAGGCGTCCGGGAGCGAGCACCGCGGCGGCACCCGCGATCTCGGCGTCCGGCACGCACAGCAGCACGACATCCGCGGCGGCGGCGTCGGAACCGCGGCCGAGCGGGCCGAGCACGTCGATGCCGGCGCGCGCGAGCGGGCCGGTCAGCGCGTTCCCAAGGCGCCCGCCGCCAATGATCGCCACGCGGCTACACGCAGGAAATTCGGGGGAGGAGTCCCGTTCCAGTTCCCTCATCGGAGATACCGGTCGGTGAAAGGGGCAGAAGAGTGGTCGGTCCGAGGTCCATCCGTACGTCAACGTGACGGCCTCGTCAGGAATGGATGATACCCGCCGATCCCGGGTCCACGCCGCACTTTTTGTGTGACGGCTCACCCACGTGGGGGGTGCGCGCGGCGTGAGGTGACCGAAAAGACGCCAAATACGGTCGCGTTCGCTGCCACCCTCTGGCGCCGTCGGCCCCGGCCTCTACCATCGACGCCGATGAGGAGCCCCGGCGAGCGGCGCGAACTGCTGAAGGCGGTGTGGGAGCAGGCGCGAGGCTGCACCCGCTGCCCCCTCCATCAGACGCGCACGAACGTCGTGTTCGGGGCCGGGAACGCCGACGCCGAGCTGATGTTCATCGGCGAGGCGCCCGGAGCGAACGAGGATCGGCTGGGCCTGCCGTTCGTCGGGCAGGCGGGCAAGCTGCTCGACAAGCTGCTCGGCGAGATCGGGCTCGAGCGCAGCGAAGTGTTCATCGCGAACGTCCTCAAGTGCCGCCCGCCCGACAATCGCGATCCGCACCCGAACGAGATCGAGGCATGCCAGGACTACCTGCGCCGGCAAGTCGACCTGATCGAGCCGACGGTCATCTGCACGCTCGGTAACTTCTCGACGAAGCTGCTGCGCGCCGACACGACCGGGATCTCCCGCTTACACGGACGCGAAGAGATCAGGCTGATCGGGACGCGCGCGGTGCGGCTGTATCCGCTGTATCACCCGGCTGCCGCGCTGTACACGCCGTCGACGCTCGAGGCGCTGCGCGCCGATTTCCATCGGATTCCTGCGCTGCTCGCGCTGGGCGCGCCCGAGCAACCCGGGCAGGCCGCGGCACCGACCGACACGGTGGCCGAGCTGGACGAGCCGATCCCCGACTTCGACGAGGATCCGGCGCCCGAGGCGGATGCGGACGAGCCCGAGCCGGTCGCTCAGCTCGGGCTGTTTTAGGTGGCTATCAGCCACCTCAAAACGCTCACTCGCTGACGCGCTCGATCAGGAACGAGACCCGTACGTGTGCCCGCCATTCGGCGAGATCATCGCCCCGCAGGCCGACTGAGACGACGTCGAGCGCCTTGATGTTGCGCAGCGTCGCCTGGGCTTCGCGCAGGGCGGCGCGGACCGCATCGTCGGAGCTCGTTGTGGAGCTTCCCACGAGCTCGATGATCTTCGTGACGGCCATCTGACCTCCGTTCGCAGTGGGCTGTGACGCGCTGACCCTAACCGTCCAGCAGCCGTCCAGGCGACTCGGTCCTGTGGCACGACTCCGTCGACCTCACCGGGGATCGCCGTGGGAGGGCCCAGGCGATGCTCGGGATGGCCGGGATCCTGCGCTCGGGGGCCGTGAATCCGCGGTTTGCGTACCTCGAGCCCGCCGCGAGTCATGAGCAGGCCGCGATCGACCTCTCACTCAGCCGCGCCGCGTACTTTCGCGGTCTACGCGCGGCCGCTGAGCGTGTCGCTGAGTATCTCGCCGCCCGCGCCTGACCCGTTGCCCGCGGCGGCGCCGGCCATCTCGGTCTGACGCCCTACTTTCCTGATCAGAGCGGGCGATGCCGCCGGAGGCCTGCGCTCGGGGCGCAACGCGAACGCGAACACGACCAGCGCGCCGACGGCCTGGATCGCGAGCACGACCGCGGCGAAGTGGCTCGGATCGCGCGAGGCGTTCAGTAGCAGGATCGGCTCGGCGATCGCGACGGCGCCGATCACGAGCAGGAACCACGTTCGCTTCAGCGCGAGCATGTACTGGATCGCCAGGTAGGTCGCGGCGAGGACCGTGAACGCGAGACCCAACGGAAGCAGCGCATCGGTCGCCTTGAGCTGGTCAGGCTTGAACACGGCCGCCAGCAGCTGGTGGGCGCCGAACGCGAAGATCAGCAGCACCGGCACGGCGCAGACGAGGATGATCGCCAGCGCCTTGGCGAGCACCGGCCGGGTGTCCTCGCCGGCGGCCCGCCGCCGAGAGACCTCGGGGACGAGGTAGAAGCTCGCTCCGATCGCGACCCACACGAGCACCTTGGCGGCGACGGCGGTCGCGGCGTATGAGTTGGCGAGGTCCGGGACTTCAGTGAATCGGTGCTTGGCGGCGATCAGGTCGATGTTCTGCAGGATCGCGATCACGATCAGCCCCGCGATCGGAGCCCACGCCCGCTTGAAGTGCGTCCACAGCTCGAGCGCGTGCTCCGGCGTGGTCCCGGCCGCAGCCGCCAGCGCAGGATCTTCGGCGCGCTGGGCGTAGCGTCGCAGCGCAGTCGCGCAGTAGATCCCGACCGCGATGAACGAGAACGGCGTGCCGAGATACGCGCCGGTGACGCCGAGGCCGATCGCCGCGAGGGTTGCGCCCACTGCGAGCCGCACGGCCTGCTCGCCGATCAGGCTGAGGCCCACGCTCTTGTAGTCGCCGACGCCCTGGAGCGCCCCGCGGAGAATCGAGATCTCGACCCACAGGCAGCCGGCGGGGATCCCGATCGCGGCCGCCCACGGGTCGTGCGTGACCCCGACGGCCTGCGCGATCTGGTCGCGCAGCAGGACCGAGAGCACGGTCAGCACGAGCGTCACGTATGCGAGCGTCCTCGTCCAGCGCTTCAGCGTCACGATCAGACCGGCTCCGACGCCGAGGTTCCCCAGCACGCCCTCGCGCGCTGTGGCGACCTGAATCGCCATCCCGGCGACGGACAGGATCAGGAAGTAGCTGATCAGCGCCGCGAGCGACGAGTAGTCGGTCAGCTCGTGTGCGAACACCACCGTCGCGACGAGCGCGATCACGTTGTTCGCGATCATCGCGAGCGCGAGCCCGGCGGCCTTGGCGGTGTCCGATTCGCGCAGCATCGGCTCGTACCGTTGCCGCAGCGAGGCGATCCGCCCGGCAGGTTTCTCGCTCCGAAGCGTGGACATGCAGTAAATGACGGTACCGAACGGAGCAGTCGATCGGTTCCACGGCGGCCGCCTCCGGTGGCGCACGCTTCTCTACAGTGTCCGGCGACCGATGCCGCCGATCAGACCAGTGCTGACCCTGCTCGCGACGGTCGTGCTGCTCTCGCCCACGGCTGCGGCGCGGGCGGCGAGCTCGAAGCTCACGCCGAACCCACCCGTGCCGCTGCCGCAGACGACCGTGCCGCACCCGACGGCGGCCACGACCGGGCCGAGTACCGGCGCGATCCCGCGGACGGGCGACGACCTCCCTGCGCAGATCTTCGTGGCGGGCTGCCTGATCGGTGCCGGTGCCGTGCTCCGCGCCCGCCCGCCGCTGCACCGGGGGTGATCGAACCGTGAGCGCGCGCACGCCGCGCCGCGAGCGGACACGCGGCCCGGCGGAGACCGAGGCGCTCGGCGCCGAGCTGGCGGGCACCCTCGGACCCGGCGACGTGGTCCTCGTCGAGGGGGAGCTCGGAGCAGGGAAGACGACGTTCGTGCGTGGGGCCTGCCGGGCGCTCGGCGTCACGGCGACCGTGACGAGCCCGACGTTCACGATCGGGCAGCGCTATCCGGCTCCCGTCCCGGTCGCGCACGTCGACCTGTACCGCGTCGCGTCGCTGCGCGACGAGGATCCCGATCTGCTCGCCGACTACCTGCGTGCCGACACGATCGCGTTCGTGGAGTGGCCGCGGGGGGAGGAGGCCGAGCTTGCGGCGCTCGCGCGGATCGCGGCGCGGGTCCGGCTCGCGCACGGCGGAGGCGAGGAGCGGATTGTGGAGATCTCGTGAGGATCCTGGCGTTCGACACGGCCACCCGCGCGACGACGGTCGCGCTGTGCGGCCTCGGCGGCCGCCGCCCGCCGCAGGACGCGCGCGACGATCCCCCCGCCGGGACGCGTCCCCGGCACGCGAACCGATTGATGCCGCTGATCGTGGAGGTGCTCGAGCGCGCGGGCTGCACGTGGTCCGAGCTCGACCTGATTGCGGTCGGTGTCGGACCGGGGACGTTCACCGGGCTGCGGATCGGGATCGCGACGGCCAACGCGCTCGGTCGCGCGCGCGGCATCCCGCTCGCAGGGGTCTCCACGCTGCGATCACTCGCGCTCGGCGGTGCCGCTGCCGGCGATGTGGATGCGATCCTCGCGGTGATCGATGCGCGGCGAGGCGAGGTGTTTGCCGCTGCCTGGCGAGCGCGTGGCGGCGAACTGGCGGACGACTTGCTGGCGCCGTCGGCGCTCGCACCGGAGACGCTCGCGTCGTTGCTGCCGCGGCTCGGGTCGACGGTCCGGGCGGTCGGTGACGGCGCGGTAGAATTCAAAGGAGTTCTGGAACGCTCGGGTGTGCTGGTCCCGGAGGACGGCTCGGACCTTCACAGGGTCACGGCAATCAACCATTGCGCGCTCGCCGGAAGGCTTCCGGAGGGCGGCACTGACGAGATCCGGCCCGAGTATCTTCGCCTTCCCGACGCCGAAATCGCCCGGCGCGCAGCCGGCAGTTCATGACCATCGACACCGCCAGCATCCGCTCACTCGCATACTCCGACCTGCCGCAGGTGATCGCGATCGAACGGCGGTCGTTTCCGACGCCGTGGTCGCTCGCGATGTTCGTGCTCGAGCTGTCAAAGCCATCCGGTGTGTGCCTGGCCGCGACCGAGAACCGTGAGGTGCTCGGATACCTGATCTGCTCGAAGTACGACCGTGTGTGGCACCTGATGAACATCGCGGTCGACCCCGCCGCGCGCCGCCGCGGCCTGGCCAGCCGGCTGCTCGACGCGATGCTCGAGCGGGCAGGCCACGACGGCTCGTTCACGCTCGAAGTGCGCACGTCGAACGCGCCGGCGATCGCGCTGTACGAGCGCTACGGGTTCCGCGCCGCCGGCACCCGACCGCGCTACTACCAGGACACCGGCGAGGATGCCGTGATCATGTGGCGGACGACCGAGCTGGCATCGATTCCCGGCGTCTCGGGCTGAGCGGCCCGCGCGATCGTGATCCTCGCGCTGGAAACGAGCTGCGACGACACGTGTGCCGCGGTCGTCACCGACGCTGGGGTCATCCGCGCCAACGTCATCTCCTCGCAGGGCGTGCATGACCGCTACGGCGGCGTCGTGCCCGAAATCGCCTCACGGCATCACCTCGAGCTGATCGGCGACGTCGTCGACGACGCGCTCGCGCGCGCCGGCACGACGCTCCAGGCGATCGATCGCGTCGCCGTGACCCGCGGCCCCGGGCTCGTCGGCGCGCTGATGATCGGGCTGGCAACGGCGAAGGCGATCGCGGCCGCACACGAGCTTCCGCTCGCGGCCGTCGACCATCTCCATGGTCACGTTGCCGCGAGCTTCCTGGCCCCGCAGCCGTTCGAGCCGCCGTTCGTCAGCCTGATCGCCAGCGGCGGCCACACGCTGCTCGCGCGGGTACGCGACCGCGGCCCGGCGTTCGAACTGCTCGGCCAGACGCTCGACGACGCGGCCGGGGAGGCGTTCGACAAGGGCGCGCGCCTGCTTGGCCTCGGCTACCCGGGCGGGCCGGCGCTCGAACGGCTCGCCGCCGGGGGCGATCCGGATGCGTTCGTGTTCCCGACCGCCGCGCGCGTCGCGGGTCTCGACTTCTCCTTTGCCGGGCTGAAGACGGCGCTGCTGTACCGCGTACGAGATCTCGGGCCGGACGAGACGGAGCGCCGGCGCGCTGATCTCGCCGCGTCCTACCAGCTCGCGATCGTGGAGGCACTCGCGGCCCGCGTCGAGCGGGCGCTGCTCCAGACCGGGCTGCAACGCCTCGCGCTCGGGGGCGGGGTGGCCGCCAACGGGCCTCTACGCCGACGGATGGCTCGTCTCGGCGTCGAGCTCGACGTCCCTGCGCGCGAGCTCTGCACCGACAACGCCGCGATGATCGCGAGCGCGGCGCGCTACGTTGCGCCGATGGCGTATCCGACGTATCTCGGCATCGACGTGTATGCCACGGGTGAGTCCGCGGTGGCAGCGTGACGACACACGACCGGCCGACAGTCGTGCTCTACGGGCGCGAGGGTTGCTGCCTGTGTGACGAGGCGCGAGCGCTGCTGCTGCGCGCCCAGGAGCGATATCGCTTTGCCTTCGAAGAGCGCGACATCGAGCGCGACGATGCGCTGCTGGCGGCGTACCTCGAGCGCATCCCCGTCGTCACGATCGATGGGCACGAGACCTTCGCATTGCGGATCGATGAAGCCGAACTCGAGCGGACGCTTAGTAGAGTGGAGCGTGGATGAGCTACACGGTCGGCCGCGGTACCGAGACTGCTCAGCCGGATGTCGACAGGCCGGGGGAGAAGCTCTCGCTCGGCGTCGCCGCTCGGCTGTCGCGCTATCTCCAAGTACTCACACAAGCGCGCAAGATGGGCAAGGACACGATCTCCTCACAGGAGCTCGCGGACTACACCCACGTGAACTCCACGCAGATCCGCCGTGACCTCTCCGGCTTCGGCAAGTTCGGCAAGCGCGGCGTGGGCTACAACGTGGACTTCCTGATCGAGCAGATCCGGTCGATCCTGCAGACCGCCGCCAAATACAACATCGCGCTGTTCGGCGCCGGCCACCTCGGCAAAGCGATCGCCGGCTCCGAGGTCTTCGCTGACCACGGCTTTGAGATCAAGGCGGTCTTCGACAGCGATCCGAAGAAAGTCGGCACAATGGCCGGCAACGTCACCGTGCAAGCGGCCGACGAGCTGCGCAAGACGGTGATCGACGAGGACATCGTCGTCGGCGTGATCGCGGTGCCGGCTTCGGCCGCGCAGGCCGTCGCCGACGAACTGGTCGACGCCGGCGTGACGATCATCTTCAACTACACCGACACGCTGCTCGAGGTGCCGCAGGAAGTCACGGTGCACACTTCGAGCCCCGCGGTCGATCTGCTGTATGCGCTTTATTTCTACCTTGCCTAGGTAGACATGTCGCTCGATCTCAACCACGCGCAAGAGCTCTTCGCCGAGTCGGTCGACTTCACCGTCGGGATCGAAGAGGAGTTCCAGATCCTCGACCCCGAATCGCTCGAGCTGGTTCAGCGGTTCGACGAGCTCTACCAAGCGGCCCAGGCCGATCCGGACCTCGCGCAATCGGCCGCGGGCGAGCTGATCTCCTCCGAGATCGAGATCCGCTCGGGACGCGGCGAGAACTTCGCTCACGCGGTCGCCCTGCAGCAGCTGCGCCGCGAACGGCTGTTCGCGCTCGCCGCCGATCACGGCGCCGTCCTCGGCTCGATCGGCGCGCACCCTTGGAGCCCCTGGCAGGACCAGCGAATCATCGACACCGAGCATTACCACCGCGTCGAGGAGGGGCTCAAGTACGTCGCGTGGCGCAACAACACCTTCAGCCTGCACGTGCACGTCGGCATCAACGGCGCGAATCGCGCGATCGCGGTGTGTGACCGCGTTCGTGAGGTGCTCCCCGAGCTGCTCGCGCTGTCCGCGAGCTCGCCTTTCGTGGAGAACCGCGACAGCGGTCTCGCGTCGGCGCGCACCCAGCTGTTCACGCGGATGTTCCCCCGCTGCGGCATTCCCGATCCTTTCGGCGACTGGCGCGGTTACCAGGACTTCGTCGAGTTCCTCATCCGCACGAACTCGATCGTCGAGTCGACACAGCTTTGGTGGTCGGTGAGGCCGCACCACAGCTTCGGCACCGTGGAGGTGCGGATCTGCGACGCGCAGCC
>DATKOY010000078.1:0-4625 GCA_035524415.1 Solirubrobacteraceae bacterium
AACCCAGTTACCGCGGGGCAGCAGCCGAGCACTGCCATCACAAGGCGAACTCGTCACGGCGGGATCGCTGATCATCTGCACCAGCGTGGCGGTGCCGGCAGACGCGTCGATGTCGAAGCGAAGGACGCGGGGTGGGCGGCCGCGACCGGTGCCGTTGTCGTGCACGGAGATGGTCCCGTCGGGCCACGCGCGCGCGTCGTGCTGACCGCCGAAGTCGGTGGACGCGTTCGGATCGCCGATGATCTTCAGGCTCTGTGGGGTCGTTGTGCCGCCGAGCTTCCAGACGATGGCGTCGTCGCTGGCGCGGACGTAGTAGATCGCGTTGGTGTTGCGCATCGAGATGAGGTAGCCGGCGTTGTAGGGCTCGACGGAGTTGAGGTGCTGCCAATCCCATACGGTTCCTTGCATGCCGGGATATGGAGTGCCGAGCCAGATTTGGGTGTCGGCAGCGGTCACCGAGCCCGCGGAGTTCCAGGCGTAGGCGACCGAACCGTCGGGCCGAACGTCCTGGAATGACCCGTCAAGCACGTTAGGGCGGAGCGTGGTCCCCCCGCCGATCTGGAGGACATAGCTGTCGATCAGGAAGTCTCCGTTGGGCAGCGGCAAGGCTTCGTGGTGGTCCGTGGGGGTCCCGGCCATCCCAAACGTGCGGATCAGGTTGCCGTCGAGGTCGCGCTCCTCAACGTGCACAGCCCCAGGGAATCCGAACGTTTCGATATTTGTCATCATGGCCCAGGACAGATCGCCGTTGGGCATGAGATTGGCGTCGACCGGGAACCCGTCAGGTTGGTGAAACCACCAGACCGGGACGCCATTGGTGTCGAATAGCGTCACGTACGAGTTCGGGGTCACCAGGTAGTACGCGGCCTGAGGCTGGTCCAGAAGCTGGAAGGTGTACTTCGGAAAGTCCTGAGGCAGGCATCGGACGTTGTAGCTGGCCGCGTCGGATCCGCTACCGACGAGCAGCGTGAAACGCTGGCCCGTAGACAGCGTCACCGGGGCGAAGAAGCTACCCGTCCGAGCCGTTTGGCCGTCGACTGAGACCGGCGTTTCGTTGGCCGCCACGTAGACCCACATGCGTGTCCCGGACTGACAGCGGATCACGTAGTTGTACACGCCCGGATTGAACGCCGGCGTCAGCGAAGGCCAAGTGGTGATCGAGACCTGGGCGTCCGCCGGTGCCGCGTGAAGGAAAACCAGTGGGAGAAACGTCGCCAACAATATTCCAGTTGCAAGTCGCGTCCTTTGACAAAGCCTCGGTACGCATCGAGTGATACATGAGCGTTTGTGGAGCATGACGTGACACCTCCCAGCAGCGACAACTCGCCGGCACAGCAACGTCCACAGGTAGACCAAGGCAACGCGTACTGCGTATCGCACTCAGTGATTGCACGGAATCGTGGCGCGGCGTCCGAAAAACGGATCCGCATAGTTCTAAGCAACTCTCTCGTTCTCTACAGTTAACACTCTTAAACTAGTCCCGGTCGCCGTACTCGCAACCGTGGCCGCTACGTATCTGTGCCTCTTCAAACTACGGCAGTAGCTCTGTCGAAATGAGCGGCTCCGTGGATGATCGTAGGTGACCCGAGCGCCGGTTCAGGGGCCTGAGCAGGGCGTTTGTCTGGTGACGGGCGTCGTGTAACTCGTCGTCGATCCTGAAGACTGTCCTGGCCCGCGCTTGTGGCGGAGCGGGGTTGCTGCGAGAGGGGGTCGCTCGCCGGCATGGACGTCGGCGAAACGCGGGCCGGATGAGGGCTGGCGGGACGCCTGGCGACGCGCACGAGGTCGGGCCCCGTAGGTTCGCGGGTGCTTGATGTCCTCGAACTGGAAGGAGTCCTCGCTCGTGCGCGCCACAACCGCATTCTTCCGCCTGCTGCGCCTGCCTGGCATCTGGGTGCGCCGGGTCCGCTTCGAGCCAGACCGGGTCGTGGTTCATGTCGTCCTGCGGCGCAAGCGGCTCATCTGTCCGAAGTGCTCGTTCTCGACGATGGCGCGCGAGAACGAGCAGCACCACGACTCGGTCTGGCAGCACCTCGATCTCGGGATCTGGCGCCTGGAGGTCCACGCTCGGCTCAGACGCCTGCGCTGCCCCGAGCACGGGGCCCACGTGGAGGGCGTGCCGTTCGCTCGCGACGGCGCGCGGTTCACCCGCGACTTCGAAGACCTTGTCGCCTGGCTGGCGACCAAGACCGACAAGACCGCGATCTGTCGACTGGTCAGGATCGACTGGGAGACCGTCGGGCGGATCATCAAGCGTGTCGGCGACGAGCTGCTCCCCGCCGACCGTCTCAACAGCTTGTTTGAGATCTCGCTGGATGAGGTCGCGTGGCGCACGGGCCACCGCTACCTCACGCTCGTCGGCGATCACCGCAACAGCTGTGTGGTGTGGGGCACCGAGGGCAAGGGACAGGCCGCCGCCGATGAGTTCTTCGCCGCGCTCGACCCGCCCCCGGAGCCGTCTCCGCAGCAGCGCCAGCCGCCCGAGCCAGCGATCATGGTCCCGTTCGGTCCCGGCCCGACCGTGCCCCCAGGCGAGGGGATCCTGGCCGCCTGGCTCCAGGACGGCAGCGAGCTCGACCCGCGCCCCGTCGCACGCGCCTCGAGGCTGACGGCGGTCTCGATGGACATGACCGGCGGGTACGCCAAGAGCGTCCGTGAGCACGCGCCGCAGGCCGAGATCGTGATCGACAACTACCACGTGGTGGCGCTCGCAACCAAGGCGCTGGATGAGGTCCGCCGTGAGCACTGGAACGAACTGCGCGCCGCCGGCCACGGCGACGCCGCGAAGGCGTTCAAGGACGCCCGCTGGTCGCTGCTGAAGAACCCCGAGGACCTCAGCGATCGCCAAGCCGCGACGCTCGCCGCACTCAAGACCGCGGGCGGGAAGACCCCCCGCGCCTGGGCGCACAAGGAGACCGTCCGCGAGATCTTCAAGCCCGGCCTGTCCCTCGCCGCTGTCGAGCAGTTGATCGACCGCCTCCTCGCCCGCCTGTCCCGCAGCCGCCTGGCGCCGTTCGTGCGCCTCGGCCGCACCATCCGCAAACACAAAGACGGGATCCTCGCGGCCCGTCGACTCGGGTTGAGCAACGCGCGAGCAGAGTCGCTGAACAACAAAGCGAAGTTGATCGTCCGCCGCGCCTACGGATTCCACTCCGCCCGAGCCGCGCTGGCGCTCATCCTCCTCGCCTGCGGCCCAGTCACACTCACACTGCCACACGACCGGCTCGTCGTGTGACTTCACCTACGATCATCCATGGAGAGCCCGAAATCACAGGCCGCAATGCCTCAAGGCGCACGTTCGTCGCCCAGACCCGACGAATTCGCCGACGGAGCTTCGAGGGTTACAGGCCCGGCAGCTCAGACCGCGGACGAAATGGCCCGGCTCATTCGGCATTTGCTTGGGCCACACCTTGCTCGTACTGCCGACGGGTAGGCGGCTGCTGCTTAGATCGAGTATGGGCAGGCGGAGCGTCGTTTCACTTCGCCTGCGGCTTGCAGCTGGAGTCCCGCGCTTGCCGGGAGCCATCGGCGGTCGTCGCGCGTGGATGGTGTTGATGATCTCGCTCGTGTCGAATCTCTGCAGGTAGGTGCTGGTGACGCCGAGGTGGGCATGTTGGAGCTGCCGTTGGATGATTGGGAGCGGCACCCCCTCGCGCGCCATCTCGACCGCGTGCGCATGGCGGAGCTGATGGGAGCAAAGCGGCGGCGAACGCCGGCGACAGCCGCCAAACGCCGCAGTTCAGCCCGCGCGCCGGTCTGCGACCAGGCACGGCCACGAGTGGAGCCGTCAATGACGCACAGAAACGGCCCGACCGGCAGCTCCCCGCGAAACGCGCGCCACGGCTCCACATGCTCCCAGCCCACTCGTCCATCCCCACTTCGCGGCGCTTCCCGCCCTTCCCGGCACGGACCAGGATCGACCCGCGCCTCGGCTCAAGGTCGGTCTCGGCCAGCGTGAGCGCCTCGGTGATCCGCAGTCCCGCACGCCACAGAATCACGACGAGCGCGCGTACCCGCGCCCCGTGGACACTGCTGCCGGCGGTCCTCATCACCGCGATGATCTCTCCACCCGCGGCGGATCAGCCGGATACTGCCTGCCCTTGTTATGTGGGCTGCACCCGCGGCGATGTCCCGGAAGCGTCGCCGGCGAGCGTCGGCGACTGGCGGCGTCAACCAGCTCGACAGACATCTGGACCCTCCTTAGGATCACATCGCGCCGCACCACGCGGCGCATGCCGCAAGCTTCCTGCAGCGGAGACCTCGTCGCAGCCCGATCGCGACCAGGAAAGGCAACTCTGGTTAGGCCCAACGGGCAGCGGCGCGCCCCGCTGGCGCAATGCATTCTTTGCCAAGGCCGCCCGTCGCTTCCGACGGCCCCTGCTATTCGCTCAGTGGGTGCTACGGATGCTCGCGTAGCCCCTCGGCCCTAGGAATGTAGGCGGGCGACGACCAAGGAGGCCCAATCATGAGCGGGAAAACAGACCCGATATTCGGCCGCGCGAAGCAGGCCATCGGTGCCATCACCGGCAACAAGAAGATGAAGCGCAAAGGGCAGGCCCAAGAGGACAAGGGCGAGCTCAACGGCAACTTCGACTCCGCCGTCGACAAGACACAGGGCAAGCTTG
>DATKOY010000079.1:0-16478 GCA_035524415.1 Solirubrobacteraceae bacterium
CCGCGCGTCGACCTCGAAGAGGGTCTCAGACGCACGGTCGGCTGGTACCGCGAGCATTACGAGCGAATCCGGCGCTGACCCCGCCGATGCGACGCCTTCCCACGACGATCGACGGCCTCGTCCTGATCGAGCCTGCGGTCCACCGAGACGCCCGGGGGTTCTTCCAGGAGACGTTCAGGCAGGACAAGCTCGCCGAGCTTGGGCTTGCCGAGGATCTCGCCTTCGTCCAGGAGAACCATTCGCGCTCGACTCGGGGCGTGGTCCGTGGGATGCATTTCCAGGTCGGCGCCGGGATCGCGAAGCTCGTCCGCTGCGCGCGCGGGGCGATCTTCGACGTGGTCGTCGACCTCCGGCGGGGGTCGCCGCACTTTGGCAGGTGGGAAGGCTTCGAGCTTAACGACGGCAACCACCATCAGCTGCTTGTGCCCGTCGGCTTCGCGCACGGCTTCTGTGTGACGAGCGATGTCGCGGATGTTCTGTACAAGCAGACCGGGTTCTACGCGCCTGATCTCGAGCGCGGGATCGCGTACAACGATCCGGACGTCGGGATCCGCTGGCCGCTGCCGACCGAGGAGCTGATCGTGTCCGAGCGCGACGCCCAGGCGCCGCCGCTCCGGGAGCTACGTGAGCGGCTCCCGTTCATGTACTGACGGGAGGACGGCGATGCCGGCGCTTGCAAGCGCCGCCGTCAACGGTGCACTGTGCGAGCCGTCGCTGCCGGCAACGACCGACAGGGGGATCCGAGGCGCGTACGGTTGGGTGCGATTGAGCGCCGTGCGCAGGACCGGCGCAAGCTGGTGTCCGACCACGGCCGCGTCGTAGTGAAAGAGCCGGCGGGAGAGCCACCCCGGCTCCGTCGCATCGGCGAGCTCGACTCCGGCGTTCATCCACGCGTCCGGGTCGAACCGCGCGGTCGCGCGCGTCGCCGTCGCCCAGGTCACGCGGGCTCGGGGCATCAGCTCGAGCAGCGTGCGGATGAGCGGCTCCGCTCCAGGCTCCTCCGGAGCCGCGCAGATGACCATGCGCGGCATCGCCGGCGCGTCCCGCCCGGCGATCTCGACCTGGCCGGTGGTACCCCTGTACGTCCACGGTCTGCCGGTGAGCTCCGCACTCCAGCGCTTGGTGAACACGCGGCGGTTGCGCTCACTGAGCTCACGAGCGTGCTCGCTTGCGCCTGATCCGTACCGCACGTGCGTCACAGTGGACCGCGGCTCGTACACCGTCGAGAGTCCGGTCTTCGCCAGTCGCATCCCGAGGTCTGCATCTTCGTAGTACGCGGGCGCAAAGTCCTCGTCAAAGCCGCCGAGTAGCTCAAACGCGCTCCGGCGGATGAGCAAGCACGCCGCCGAGCCGTAGTCGATGGTGCGCCGGAAGCGGTAGCAGAGCCGGTCGGAGTCATCGCCGTCGCCGTGCACGAGGACCGTTCCGTCCTGCGCGAGCAGCATGCCGGCGTCCTGCAGCGACCCGTCCGGATGCAGCAAGCGGGGGACGACGGCGCCGACGCCGGGCTGTGCGATCGTCTCGAGCAGCGGCTCCAGCCAGCCTCGATGCACAAACGCGTCGGTGTTCAGCAGCAGTAGGTGATCGGCTCGCGCGAGGCGGGCGCCCTCGTTCGTCGCGGGGCCGAATCCGCGGTTCTCATCGCTGAGGATCACACGTACGTCCGCGACGTCGGCCAAGCGCTCCCGTGTCTCGTCCTCGGACACGTTATCGACGATGATCAGCTCGTAGTCGCGGACTGTGTGCTCCTCCAGCGCGGCGATCGCCCGGGCAGTGAGTGCCCACGCGCCGTGCGTGGCCATCACGACGGAGAGCTCAGGATCCCCTGCGTCCGGCGGGACGAGGCTCATTCCGATCGCGTACGAAGGCGATAGACAGCCTGCCGCACCGGCGCAGTCCAGCGGACGACCTTGAGATTCGCGAGCGCCGACGCCGTGGCCTGCGTCCTGTGCAGCTCCGCCTCCAGCGCCGCGGCGCTCGTGCGACTGTTGCAGGGATGCGGTCAGCGCGTGAGCGTTGTCCCGCAACGCATCGTTGTCGGCGCGGACTGCTTCGCACTCGGCCCGGAGCCCTTCGCACTCGGCCCGGAGTCCGGCGATCTCTGCGC
This sequence comes from Solirubrobacteraceae bacterium, assembly GCA_035524415.1. Classification (GTDB taxonomy): domain Bacteria; phylum Actinomycetota; class Thermoleophilia; order Solirubrobacterales; family Solirubrobacteraceae; genus Palsa-465. The sequence continues at coordinate 2,108 of DATKOY010000079.1, forward strand.
GCCGGGCTGCGAGCTCGACGTTGAGCGTCGCGACCGCTTCGGCCAGCGCCCCGCGGGTCTCATAGAGCTGCTCGGTCCGCTGCTGATACGCGGTGGAGAGGGCGTCCTCGCGCGTCTGCGTTTCCGTCGGCTGCGTATGACCGTCCATCGGCCGCAAGCATACGTGGGGCCGACCGTGGCATCCTTGCCGGCAGGCCAATGCGCGAACGTCTCGCCGTCACCCCGCAGCAGTACCGCCGCGTCGCCTACCTGACGCTCGCCGGACTGACGGTCATCGTCCTCACCGGCGCGGCCGTGCGCCTGACCGGCTCCGGCCTTGGCTGCCCGGATTGGCCGAAGTGCTACGGCAAAGCGCTGCCACCGCTCAGCACCCACGCGCTGATCGAGTTCGGCAACCGCGCCTTCTCTGGGATCGTCGGGATTCTGACGGTCATTGCGGCGGTGCTCGCGTTCACCCGCAAGCCGTTCCGCCGTGACCTCGCGCTGCTGGCGCTGTCGCTTCCATTGGGCGTCGTCGCGCAGGCCGTGCTCGGCGGGTTCACCGTCCGGGAGCACCTCGCGCCCGGCTTTGTGATGGCGCACTACGGGCTCTCGATGCTCGTGCTGATCGCGGCGGTCGCGCTCGCGTGGCGCAGCACGTATGAGCCGGGGACGCGCCCACGCTCGACCGACCGGCTGCTCGTGTGGTCGGTCCGCGCGCTCGCGCCGCTCGGCGCACTGACGATCTTCGTCGGAACCGCCGCGACCGCCGCCGGTCCGCACGCCGGCGGCTCGCCGGGCCAGCGGATCCACCGCCTGCACTTCGAAGGCAACGACACGCTCAGGTGGGTCGTGCACCGCCACGCGACGATCGCGGCGCTCTTCGGGATCGCGGTGATCGGCGTGTGGTTGCTGCAGCGGCGTCGCGGCGCATCGCAGGAGGCGCTCGAGCCGTTGACGGTCCTCGGCGTCCTGCTCGCGGCGCAGGGGCTGATCGGCAGCGTGCAGTACGAGCTCAGGCTGCCGACGGACATGGTCTGGGTGCACGTGACGCTGGCGACCCTGTCCTGGGTCGTTGTGCTGTGGGCTGTCGCCGCCGCGGGGCAGCTTGTGCCGCGAGTTCAGACCGTGGCCGACCCCGAGGTCCCGGCAGTTGGAGGAGGGCGGGAGCCCAGGCTCGCTGCACGCTGAGCCGGGTCACACACACGATTGCCGAAATCCGGTTCGCTCTCGCTACGATCGGGTTCGCAGTATGAGCTCCGAACGCACCGTACCCGCTTCGCCACCGGCGGGCGCCCGTAACGCGGACGCGTCGTTGAGCATTCTCGTCGTCGACGATGAGTCAGATCTCCGCGAGATGCTGACCCGCTCGTTCTCGCGCGAGGGTCATCGGGTGATGGCGGTCGCGGAGGGTCGCGCGGCGATCGATCGCGCCAGCACCGATCATTTCGACATCGTCCTGCTCGACGTCGCGCTCGGGGCAGGGCCGGACGGATACGAGGTCTGCCGCACGCTGCGAGGACGCCGCAACGTCGTCCCGATCATCATGCTGACGGCGCTCGATTCCGAGGCCGACGCGGTGCTCGGGCTGGAAGCCGGCGCCGACGACTACGTGACCAAGCCGTTCGGACTGGCGGAGCTGCGCAGCCGGATCCGAGCCGTGCTGCGGCGCGCCGGTACGCGCGCGATGGGCGATGAGATGCTGATCGTCGGGCCGATCACGCTCGATCGGGCACAGCGCGAGGTGACGGTCGATGGTGAGCCGGTCAGGCTCACGTTCTCCGAATTCGAACTGCTCGACGCGCTCATGGCCGACCCCGGCCGCCTGCTCAACCGGCAGGAACTGCTGCGCGCGATCTGGGGCGACAGCGCCTATCGCGATCCGCGCGCGATCGATGTTCACATCAGGCACCTGCGCGAGAAGCTCGAGCCGGAGCCCGACAAACCCCGGTACATCCTGACCGTACGGGGCGCGGGGTATCGCCTGCGAGGACCGTAGGGATGTTTCGCCGGCCGCGGCGTGGCGCCCTCGGTCTGCGTGGTCGGATCGTCGGCGCGGTGCTGGTGACGACCGTCGCGACGCTCGCCGTCGCGGCGCTGGCGCTGCTCGGTCCGCTCGAGCACTCGCTGCGCCAGGAGGCGAAAAAGACGCTCGTGCTCGACATCGGGCGGGCCGGCGCGACGACGAGCTTCAAAGGGCTCGATCTGTCCTACGTGCTGACGGCGCCGACCGACCCCGACTACCCCAAGGGCAAGCAGCAGCGCGCGCGGGTTGTCGCCGAGCAGCGCAAACTCGGCGACCGGCTCGGCGCGACCGTCACGCTGTACGGCTACCCGACGGCCAGCGGTCGGGGCGCGGTCCCCGTCGTCTCGGCAGGAGACGAGACCGGCACGCCCGATGAGAACGGCGACGTGACGCTGGCCTTCAGCACGCACCGTCTGGTCGAGACGATCGGATCGGTCGACGGGACAGAGGTCGCACGGGTTGCGATCCCGCTCGCGATCGGGCCGCATGATCAGTCGTACGTGCTCGCGGTTCGGCGCCCGATCACGGAGGTCGCCGGCGCCGTCCATGTCGTGCGCACAGCGTTCATCTATGCGGCGCTCGCGGGCCTTGCGCTCACGCTGATCCTGGCGATCCCGCTCGCGGCGACGATCGTGCGCCGGCTACGCACCCTGCGGCAGGCTGCGCTCGAGCTCGCTCAGGAAGGCCCGTCGGTCGAGGTCCCGGTCGACCGCGCCCGCGACGAGGTCGGGGACCTCGCGCGGACATTCGCGATCATGCAGCGCCGGCTCCAGCACCAGGAGGAGGCCCGCCGCGCATTCGTGGCGACGGCGTCGCACGAGCTGCGGACGCCGCTTACCTCCCTCGACGGGATGCTCGAGTTGCTCGACGAGGATCTCCGCAGCGGTCAGCCGGACCTCGAGGACGCCCGGTCGCTGCTCGAGCGCGCGCGCGCCCAGTCGCGCCGGCTCGGCCGTCTCGCGGCCGATCTGCTCGATCTCTCCCGGATCGACGCGGAGGTCCAGCTGCGCTCAGAGCCGGTCGAGCTCGGTGAGCTCAGCCGTGCCGTGATGGCCGAGTTCGAGCTCGGGACGAGCGAGCGCGGGATCATCTCGACGCTCGACGATGAGGTCGGGGCCGTGTGGGCGCTCGGCGATCCCGGGAGCGTCGCCCGGATTCTCCGGATCCTGCTCGACAACGCTGTCAGGGTCAGTCCCGCCGGCGCTGAGATAAAGGTCGAGCTCCGCAGCGAGCCGCTGCCTCGCCTCACGGTCTGCGATCAGGGACCCGGGGTCGCTGCGGAGGAGAGCGCGCTCATCTTCGAGCGCTTCCAGCGCGGTCGCGCAACGGCGGGCAGCGCCGGCTTCGGGCTCGGCCTCGCGATCGGTCGCGAGCTCGCGCAGCGGATGGGCGGCGAGCTCGTGCTCGAGCCGACCGATCAGCCGGGCGCGCGGTTCACGCTGACCCTGCCCGCTGCCCGCGCGCCCGAGGCGGAAGCCGCCGCGGTGCTGTAGCTGGCAGCATCAGGGCAATGGATGATCGCTTGATGAAGGCGATGCTCGATGTCGACGAGCATCACTGGTGGTATCGAGGCCGGCGCCGGATCATTCGCGCCGAGCTCGATCGGCTGCCGCTGCCCGCCGGCGCGGAGGTGCTCGATGCCGGCTGCGGGTCGGGGCGCACGCTGCAGGAGCTCACCGGCTACGGTCACGTGTCAGGGATCGAGCTCAGTCCGGAGGCGGCCGAGATGGCCCGCGGCCGAGGTGGGTTCGATGTCCGGATCGGCCGGCTGGAGGAGCTGCCATGGGATCCTGCGACATTCGACCTCATCACCTGCCTGGACGTGATCGAGCACACGCCGGACGACCGCGCCACGCTGCGCGAGCTGCGCCGGGTGTGTAAGCCGGGCGGCTGGCTGCTCGTCACTGTGCCGGCGTACCAGGCCTTGTGGTCCCAGCACGACGAGGCCAATCATCACTTCCGCCGGTACGCCCGCGGCACGCTTCGCGCGGCGGCCGTGCAGGCCGGATGGTCGGTCGAGCGGATGACTTCGTTTAACAGCGTCCTGCTGGCTCCGGCCGCGGCCGTGCGGCTGGCGCAGCGCCGAAAGCTCAAGCGCTCCACGACCAACGGCGACTACACGCCGGACCTTCATCTCGGTCCGGCATGGTTGAACGGCGTGCTCGAGCGGCCGCTCCAGGCCGAAGCGACGTGGCTGCGTCGCGGCCGGACGCTGCCTGCCGGGCTCTCGCTGCTCGCGGTGATGCGCAACCCACGTGCGCCGGGGTGATGCTGCGGCTCGCGGCGATCTTCTCGATCTCGAGCAATCTCGGCTACCTGCTGCCGGCCGTGATCGGTCTCGAGTCGATGGGGGTCCCGTCGCCGGGAGAGACGGCGCTCGTCCTGGCCGCGGTCCTCGCCAGCCAGGGCAAGCTCAACATCTGGCTGGTGATCCTGATCGGCGTGACGTCCGCGATCATCGGCGACAACATCGGCTACTTCCTCGGTCGCAAGGTCGGTCGCGAGGTGCTCGAGGCGCCGGGTCCTCTACAGCATCGCCGCAAGAGCGCGATCGCCGCTGGAGACAAGTTCTTTGAGCGGCATGGCCCGAAGGCCGTGTTCATCGGACGCTGGATCGCGCTCATCCGCGTGGCGACCGCATGGCTGGCGGGAATCAATCACATGCCGTTCCGCCAGTTCTTTGTGTGGAACGCGCTCGGCGGGATCACCTGGGGGGTCGCCTTCGGACTCGCCGGGTACTTCGGCGGCCAAGCGGCGGCGAATGTGATCACCCGCTTCGGGGCGTACGGCGCAGTTGCGCTCGCTGTGCTGTTCGTCGCCGCCTGGGTCGTCGTCAAGATCCGGGAGCGGCGAGCCGTGGAGCCAGACGACGAGTCAGACGCGGCCGACGAACCCGCGCCTACTAGCGCGTCGCCCGATCCAGATCCAGCGAGCACGAATTGATGCAGTAGCGCAGTCCGGTCGGGGCAGGGCCGTCGTTGAAGACGTGGCCGAGGTGGCCGCCGCAGCGCCTGCACACGACTTCGGTACGGATCATGCCGTGGCTGGTGTCGGAGCGGGCCTCGACGTTCTCGGCGATGGCGGGCTCGTAGAAGCTCGGCCAGCCGGTGCCGGAGTCGAACTTCGTCTCCGAGCTGAACAGTTCCGCTCCGCAGCCCGCGCAGCGGTAGATGCCGTCATCCTTGACGTCCCAGTATGTGCCCGTGAACGGGCGCTCGGTGCCCTGCCGGCGCAGGACGTCATACTGCTCGGGAGTCAGTCGCTCGCGCCACTGCTCCTCGGTCAGGCGAGTCGCATCGATGTCGGTGTCCATGCCGCCCACGTTAGCGCGCGCGCCACCTCGTCGTTTTTCCGATCAAACCTGGGCAACCCGCGCCGATTCCATATGGGTGATGGCTGCGCGATGGGACGAGCGAGGTAAGCGGGGCGCCGCACTGTGGGACCCGCGCGTGCTTGCCGACATCGGCGATCCTGAGCTGACCGCCGAGATCGTCGAGCTGTTCACGCGGCAGATGAGCGACGCGCTGCCCGAGCTGTCCGCGGCGCTCGAGCGCGGTTCGGGCGAGCACGTGCACGCGCTTGCGCACCGGCTCAAGGGCAGCGCCCTGACGGTTGGCGCGCCGCGGCTCGCGGCGCTGCTCGAGGAGCTCTCGACGGCGGGCGCGAGCGCGCAGCTCGCCGATGCGATGGAGCTCCTGCCGCGGCTGACCGACACGTGGCAGGCCACGGCGGCCGAACTGGCCAAGTCACGCAGGCAGCGATGAACGAGATCTCGCTCCTGTGGATGCCGCGCGTCGGTCGTACTCACGCCGCGCGTCGGTCGTACTCACGCGGGCAGCTCTGTCAGGTAACTCGCGCCCGCACGCTGATCGGGCGCGATCAGCTCCATCACGAGCGAGGACCAGGCGAAATCGACCGCGCCCATTCCCTCGCCCGTGTACGGGTTGTAGTACTCGCGCAGACCCTGCGTGCGGACGGTCGCGGCGGTCCGGCGAGCGAGTTCCGCCGCCTGTTCGTCGTATCCCAGGCGCACGAGGCCCAGCCACAGCAACCACGCTGCGTTGACCCAGGTCGGTCCGCGCCAGTACAGCGGCGCCCGCACCCAGTTCCGATCGTGCAGCGAAAACGCCGGATCGTTCGCCGGTACCGACGGGGGCGCCACCGGCAGCCAGAAGCTCGCCGGGTCGAGCAGGTGCTGCTCGACAAGTCGCCGTCCGATCGCCTCGGGCAGATCCGGCAGCGCGAGCGGAGACAGTGCCCCCCATGTCAACGCGGGCGTGCGGCGCGGACGTGGCCGCACGAGCGGCCGGAACAGTCCCGCCCCCTCGTCGTACATCCGCGCAACGATCGTCGCGGTCAACGACTCCAGCCCGACGGCGGAGCGCGACAGCGAGTACAGGACGTTCGTCGTCACATCGCAGCAGACGGGGCCTCCCGCCTGGACGATCGGTCTCAGCTCGTAGCGCAGCCGGCGGTTGCGCCGCACAAGTCCGACGTACCCCGGGCGGCTGTGGGCGCGCCAGCCCCAGATCGCGTCGAACTGCGGCGAGGCGTCGAGTCCCGACTCATCGGGCTGGACGATCCAGATCAGCCCGTCGCCGTCGAGGTCGCGGTTGGCGGCAAGCCACGCGTGGTGGCGGACGATCGCGGGCACCTCCCGCGGGTCGCCGACGGCGACCAGCCACGCCCACGCAAGCACCGGCGGCTGGATGCTCGAAGTCATCGGAGCGTCCGGCGCGACGACGTTATACGTGAAGCGGCGCGGACCGCGCAGCGGCGTGTTCCAGAAGATCGTGTGGCCGATGAACCCATCGTCGCGCTGCGCGGCCAGCAGGGAATCGAGCTCGCGGCGAGCGCGCTCGCGGTCGAAGTGCCGCCACGCGATCGCCGTGAAGCACGAGTCCCAATACCACTGCCACGGGTAGTGGTCCGGGCTGGGGCACGTATAGGCGAACCGCCGTCCGTCACGTGCGCGGACGCCCTCGCGCCAGTTCTCCCGCAGCGTTCGCTCGCACACGGCTCGGATCGCGCTGAGCTGCTCGGTGGCGGTCATCGGCGGCCATCCTGCCATGCCTGACGACCCGGTCCGGTACAACTGCGTGCAATCACCGCGACCGAGACCCAGCAACCCGTAGGCGCAGCGCGGCGCATCGCGAGCCTCGCGAGCGAGCTGGCGCCGCGCAGCGAGCGTGCGCGTCGGCTGGCGCCCGAGCTCGTCGAGGCGATCGTCGAGGCGGGGCTGTTCCGGCTTTGCGTGCCGGCGGCGATCGGCGGCGGCGAGGCGCCTCCGGCGGTCCTCGTCGAGTGCGTCGAGGCACTCGCGTATGGCGACGGGTCGGCGGGGTGGTGCCTCGCGATCGCGGCGACGAGCGGGTTGCTGGCGGGCTACCTCCCCGAGGAGGCGGCCCGGGAGGTCTACGGTCCCGCCGGCGCGATCGTCGGCGGCGTCTTTGCGCCGCACGGGCGCGCGGTCCCCAGTGAGGGCGGCCTGCGCGCGAGCGGGCGGTGGCCCTACGCGAGCGGTTGCGAGCACTGCGACTGGTTGATGGGAGGCTGCCTGGTCGAGGACGATTCCGGTGTCCGGACGCTCGCATCGGGCGCGCCCGACGTGACGCTGATGCTCGCGCCGGCCGCCGAGGTGCGGATCCATGACACGTGGCACGTCTCCGGGTTGCGCGGCACCGGCAGTCACGACATCGAGTTCTCGGAGCTGCTGATTCCGGCTGGTCGCTGCGCCTCTGTCTTCACCGATCCGCCGACGCAATCTGGTCCTCTCTATGCGTTCCCGCTGTTCGGGCTGCTTGCGCTCGCGATCGCGGCTGTCGGCATCGGCATTGCTCGGGCCGCGCTCGACGAGCTGGTGTCGCTGGCGCGCGTGAAGACGCCGACCGCAAGCCGTCGCCGGCTCGCCGACCGCGCGACGGTCCAGGCGGACGTCGCGCGGGCGGAGGCGGCGCTGCGAGCGGCGCGAGCGTTTCTGCTCGACTGCGCACGCGGCTCGTTCGAGACGGCCGCCCGCCACCGGGAGGTGCCGGTGCCAGAGCGCGTCGCGCTCCGGCTCGCCTCCACCCACGCCGCGACGACCGCGGCGGAGGTCGTCGGCACCGCCTACCGCCATGGCGGTGGCAGCGCGGTGTACGAGTCAAGCCCGCTCCAGCGCCAGTTCCGCGATGCCAACGCCGTGACGCAGCACATGCTCGTGGCTCCCGCCACGTGGGAGCTCACGGGCCGGCTCGTGTTCGGCTTCGACGCCGACGTCTCACAGCTCTGAGCGCCCCCGGGCCCGATGACCTCGCGGGGCCGGCTCCGTGACGGCCTGCGGATCACCACCGATCGCGTGGGCGGAGGAATACTGATTGTCACACGTTTTTGGGTGTTACTATCATTTTAATGCCACAGTCATTTTCTGATCCGAGGCGTCTCGGTCCCCGTCGCTGGTGGGCGCTGGGCGCCGTCAGCCTCGCCGTGCTCGCGGTTGGTCTGGACGGCACCGTTCTGAGCGTGGCGCTGCCGACGCTCGCGACACGGCTGCACGCGTCGGAATCGCAGCTGCAGTGGTTCTCCTCCTCCTATCTCCTGGTGCTCGCGGCCGCGATGCTGCCGGCCGGCGTCCTCGGCGACCGCTATGGGCGCAAGCGGGTGATGTTGATCGCGCTGGCGCTGTTCGCGGTCGGCTCGGCGGCCTGCGCGGCGTCGTCGTCAAGCGGCGGGTTCATCGCAGCGCGCGCGCTGCTCGGGATTGCCGGAGCGGGCGTGATCGTGATGGCGGTGTCGGCGCTCACCGTCCTGTTCGATGAGCGGGAGCGCCCCAAGGCGGTCGGCGTGTGGGCGGCGGCCAACTTCCTGGCGATCCCGATCGGGCCGATTCTCGGAGGCTGGCTGCTCACCCACTACTGGTGGGGGTGGGTGTTCCTGATGAACGTGCCGGTCACCGTGCTCGGCTTCGTCGTCGTCGCGACGCTCGTCCCGGAGTCGCGCGCGGTGCGGCGGCCGGGCCTCGATCCGGTCGGGATCGTCACGTCGGTCGCGGGGCTGGTCGGGGTCACGTATGGGCTGATCGAGGCCGGCGAGCACGGCTGGGGGACCGCGGGCGCGCTGCTGCCGATCGCGGGCGGCCTCGCGCTGCTGGCGGCGTTCATCGCCTGGGAGCGCCGGCTTGGACGCAGGCCGGGCGGGCGGCCGCTGCTCGACCTGCGGCTGTTCAGGTCAGCGTCGTTTACGTGGGGAGTGATCCTCGCCGCGATCGCGGTGATGGCCATGATCGGCGTGCTGTTCACGATGCCGCAGTACTTCCAGGGCGTGCTCGGGACCGACGCGATGGGCTCCGGAGTGCGGCTGCTGCCGCTGATCGGCGGGCTGATCGCCGGCGCGCTGCCGGCCGATCGCCTGGTGCACGCGGCGGGCGCCAAGCTGGTCGCGGCGCTCGGGTTCGCGCTGATCGCGGTCGGGCTGCTGCTCGGTGCGGAGATGAGCGCGACGTCCGGGGCCGGGTCGATCGCGATCTGGATGGCAGTGCTGGGCGCCGGTATGGGCCTTGCGACGGCGACCGCCTCCTCGGCAGCGCTGTCGGAGCTGTCCGACGAGCACAGCGGCGTCGGCTCGGCCGTGCTCCAGGCCGTCAACAAGACCGGCGGCCCGTTCGGTGCGGCGATCCTCGGGAGCGTGCTCACGTCCGCATACCTCGCTCGCCTGCAGCTCGTCGGCGTGCCGGCTGCCGCCGCCCATCTCGCCCGAGAAAGCGTCTTCGGCGGCGTTGCCGTCGCGCAGCGCCTGCACTCGCCTGCGCTGCTGCATTCCGTTCGCGCGGCGTTCGTTCACGGCACCGACCAGGCGCTGGTCGTCTCGGCGGCGATCGCGCTCGCGGGTGTCCTGCTAGCCATACTGTTCCTTCCGGCCGCCCGTCTGTCGGCGGATCTGCGGCCATCGGGAACGGAGAGCGATGTTGCCGTCAGTACGTGACCAGCCGCCAATCGGATTGCGCGAGCGCAAGAAGGCCAAGACGCGCGCCGCGATCCAGAGCCACGCGCTGCGGCTGTTCGCCGAACAGGGATATGCCGCGACGACCGTCGACCAGATCGCCGACGCGGCCGAGGTGTCGCAGAGCACGTTCTTCCGATACTTCCCGACGAAGGAGGACGTCGTCCTCCACGATCGCTACGACCCGCTGATGCTCGCCGCGTTCGCGCGCGAGCCGGCGGACCTCGGTCCGATCGCCGCGATGCGGCGCGCGATGCGCTCCGTGTTCGGCAGTCTGTCGGCGCACGAGATCGAGCAGGAGCGCATGCGGGGCCGATTGATCCTCACGGAGCCCGAACTGCGTGCACGGGCACTCGATCGGACGGTCGGAGCCCTGCACGAGTTTGGCGACGCGCTCGCCGCGCGGCTCGGACGTCCCGCCGATGCCGAGATCCGCAACCTCACCGGCGCGGTGTTCGGCGTGTGCATGGCCGCCTTCGTGAGCGCCGGTGACGATCCCGATGCCGACTACCTGCAGTTGATCGACGACGCACTCGCCCACCTCGAGGCGGGTCTGCCGGTGTGAGCGGTGTGTGATCGGCGTCAGCCGATCACGCGCCGGCCCCAGGCGAATGAGTTGCCGAGCCAGCTGCCCTGGAGCGGCAGCACGTACACGCCCTGATTGGAGGAGTGGATCACCCAGTTCTCGCCGAGGTAGATCCCTTCGTGGATGATGCTCGCCTCGGTGGCGGCACCGGTGTAGCCGGCGGACCCGAAGAACAGGACGTCGCCTGGTTGCAGCTGGGACATCCGCAGACGCGCGCGCTTGGGGATCTCGCCCGCCTGTTGGGCCGCCGTACGCCCGCGGATCCGCTGCCCCCACGGCAGGCCCGAGACCTTGTAGACGCGCCATGCAAAGCCCGAGCAATCGAAGCCGCCGTGCGCGAGCCCGTCCGATGTGTCGTCCGTCGTCCCGCCCCAGACGTACGGATAGCCGATCCTCGAGACCGCGATCTGCAGCACCTGGCGCTGCGCGCTCGACATCGCCGGCAGTTGGAAGCCGGACAGCGACTGCTCCGCACTGCTGACATTCCAGTCGCCGAAGCTCACCACCTGGGCAAGCGACCATGCTGCCTCTGCGCGCGTGATCGGATCGGTCGGGAACAGCTCGAGCTGATCGGTGCCGGACGGATGGTTGTAACGCAGCCGGAGGAACCGTGCGACGACCTCGGAGCCGAAGTACGACGGCGGGCGCAGTCCAGCGCCGGCCGCGGTGGCCTGGACCTGTGACGCCGTGGCGCTGAGGCCGAGCTGGGCGACGAGCATCCGGTCGAAGCTCACGACCGTCACGGGATCGCGGGCGGTTTGGACGGCGTTCGCGCTGAACGCGCCGGTCACGTTCTGGAGCCGTGCTGCCAGGGCTGCGAATGCAGCGTTCGCCTGAGCGGCGGTGATCGCGCTGGCCCCCTGGAACGAGCGGCCGAGATTGCGCATCAACCCAGCCTGGACGACCTGGCGCTGCTGCGCGGCGTCCCAGTTGCTGAGCGTCACCGCGGCGGATGCGGTGGCCGGAATCAGCGCGCAGCCGGCGATCAGCGCCGCCGTGGCGAGGGTCCAGCGGCGAAGGCGCATGCGAACGCGGCGCGTCATGGCGTTCGTATCGGCGGGTTGCGGCGAATCCTCGACCGGCCGCGGGTCGGCTGGACGGCGCGCCAAATGTCACAAACTTTTCCGATGTCGATTGGAGAGACTCCTCGCCATGGCGACATGGACCGCACGGACATCCGTTTCGGCCGATCCCGACGAGGTGCTGGCGCTGCTGACCGAACCCGATGCGATCGCGAGGTGGGCTCCGATCGGATTCGAGGTCATCGACTTCGACGGCGAGCGGCTTCAGGCCGGCGACCGAGTGGCCGTCCGCGGCACGCTCGGGGGGCGCGGGATGGAATTCGAGGTGCAGGTGAGTGAGGCCGAGGACGGCCATCTCCAGCTCACTGCACGCGGTCCGATCCGTCTCGACGTCGAGTATCGCGCGGTTCCGGCGGCCCGCGGTAGCGAGGTCCGCGCCAGCGTCAAGGTGTCCGGTGGCGGGTTGTTCGGCCGTCTGCTGGCCCAGGCGACCGACGCGCTGCTCGCAGCCGGGGCGCTCACGACTGCCGTCAACGCGATCGCGCGCGAGCTCGAGCTGCAGCCCGCACTCGCCGCTTAACGCGCGCTTGTCTCGAGTGTGACGCCGAGCGCGGCGTCCGCCTGAACACGAGGCGCATCCGGATCCCCGCATCGGCGGGGCACGAGCTCGGGCCCGGCTGGCTCGCCGGCAGCACGTTCAGCAGCGCGACTACGGCCTTGATCTGCGCCGGCGCCGTGAACGTGAGTGGACCCTGGTGCACCTGGTTGAACTGCAGGATCGTCAGCTGAAGGCTGGTTGCGCCCGCCGGGATCTGCTCGGAACGGGGTCGCGGTGTGATCCAGATGACCTCGCCGTCGGCGCGCACCGCGGTCGAGCCGTTGCGCAGCTGGACGGCGCCCACGATCAGCTCTCGGCTCATGAGGACGTGGGTCACGGGCTCGTTAGTCGAACCCCTCAAAGGCGTTCGGCGGCGTCGTCGGTCCGGTCACGCCGCCGGAGGTGACCGTGAGCCGCGATCCGGCCGGGCGATGTGCCTCGATGTACGAGATGACCGTGCTCAGGCCGGCCGGCACGACCCACCAGGAGTGGCGGTCGACGAGGTTGGGCGTCACCGGGGCGAGCGGCGGGTGCGCGAGCAGCTGTGCGTCGCCGGCGGGCTCGGTCGGCGATCGCGTCGCGCCGGGCGGGAGCAGCACCGTCTTGAGCAGTGCGGCGGCGTCGTTCCCGGCGGCGCGCCTGTTTGCGGCCGCCGTGACCGTCGGTGCGGCCGTTGCTGCGCTCGAGGCCGCGAGGGCCAGCAGCACCAATCCGGCCGCGAGCGTTGTGATCCGCGCAGGTCTGGTGGCTCGCCGGGATGCGGGCGTCACACGGTCGGTCTTAGGGCGCAGAGCCACGATCCACCGCTCGGCCGTTCGGGGCGCGATCACGCGTCGATTAGGATTGGACCTCATGTCGAGCACCGCGAGACGAGTACAGATCGCCGCCGGGCGCAAGTAACCCGCGTGCGCGGGTGTCCCGGTGGTTGAGGTCGTTCGTCCTGCCGATCGTCTCCGAGGAGCTCACATGTCCAGTCCCCTTCACGCCCTTCCCGTCGCGGACCGACTTCGCGGCGCGATCAGCTCGCCCGTCCGCGAGATCCTGGCGCTGACCGATCGTCCAGGGGTCATCTCGTTCGCCGGCGGCCTGCCGGCGCCGGAGCTGTTCGATGCGTCGGGACTGCGCAATGCGTTCGCGGCCGTGTTGGCCGACGGCAGCGCTGGCCGCTCGCTGCAGTACTCGACGACCGAGGGCGACCCGGCGCTGCGCGCGGCCATCGCCGCGCGCCTCTGCGCGCGCGGACTCCCGACCGACCCCGGCGACGTGCTCGTCACGAGCGGGTCTCAGCAGGCGCTGACGCTCGTCGCAACCGTGGTGCTCGAGCCCGGCGACCGGGTGCTCGTGGAGGAGCCCTCCTACCTCGCGGCCTTGCAGTGCTTCCGGCTTGCCGGCGCGCAGTCGGTGCCCGTGCCCTGCGATGACGACGGCCTTGATCCCGAGGCGCTGGCTGAGCTTGTGGCCGAGCACCGCCCGAAGCTGCTCTACACGATCCCCACGTTTCACAACCCGACCGGCCGCACGCTGCCGCTGGCGCGGCGCCGCGAGATCGCCGCCGTCGCCGAGCGCCACGGGGTCTGGATCGTCGAGGACGACCCGTACGGGGAGTTGCGCTACCGCGGCGAACCGCTGCCCGCGATCGCGTCGCTGCCCGAGGCCCAGGACTGCACGCTGGCGCTGTCGACCCTGTCAAAGGTGGCGGCACCGGGGTTGCGCCTCGGGTGGGTGCGCGCCCCCCGCCCGCTCCGGCGCCCGCTGACGATCGCCAAGCAGGCCGCGGACCTGCACTCCTCCACCGTCGACCAGGCGGCGGCGGCGCGCTGGCTGGCCACGATCGATCTCGATGCCCATATCGCCGCGCTGCGGGCCGCCTACGGCGCCCGCCGCGACGCCCTCGTCGACGGACTCGCATCCGCCCTGCCGGCGGGCTCGACCCACAACCGCCCGGACGGCGGCATGTTCGTGTGGGCACGGCTTCCCGACGGCTGGGACGCCTCCGATCTGCTGCCGCGCGCGCTCGACCGCGACGTCGCCTTCGTCCCCGGCGCGCCGTTCTTCTCCGGCCCGTCGGATCCCGCCGCGCTGCGCCTATCGTTCACCGCTCACCCGCCCGACGAGATCCGGCGGGGGCTCGAGCGTCTGTCCGACGCGCTGCACGCGTGAGGGAGTTCGCCGGCTGCGTTGCG
>DATKOY010000080.1:0-30127 GCA_035524415.1 Solirubrobacteraceae bacterium
AAGGAGCTGATCATCAATGCCGCCGGCAAGAACATGTCCCCGGCGAATATCGAACAGCAGCTCAAGCAGGGCAGTCCACTGATCGGGCAGGCGGTCGCGATCGGCGACAGCCGCCCGTACAACGTCGCCCTGATCGTGCTCGATCCGGACGCCGCTGCCGCGTTCGCCGCGGCGCACGGCCTCGCGGACCCGTCGATCGCGGCGATGGCCGGCGAGCCGACGGTGCGGGGTGAGATCGCCGCCGGGGTGCAGCGCGCGAACTCGCACCTGAGCCGTGTCGAGCAGATCAAGCGCTTCACGGTGCTCGACCGCGACTGGCAGCCGGCGGGCGACGAGCTGACGCCGACGATGAAGCTCCGACGCCGCGCGATCTCCGCGAAATACGCCGCGGAGATCGAAGCGCTGTACACGCGCGAACCGGATCTCAGGGTCCGGGTCGATCTGCGAACCGGGCCCTGAGTCGGCGACGTCTTACTTCGACATGCGTGGGTCTAGGTACAGGTTGTAGACCGCGAGCTCCTTCGGCCCGCTTGCCGTCAGGGTGATCTGCATCGGCTGCCAGCCGGCGCTGCTGCTCGGCGCCAGCGCGACCGGGTCTGAGAGCTCCCATCCGCCGCTGACGCCCTGATTTCCGGTCGTCTTGAACGTCCCGGTCTGTACGGGGCTGGTTGCCGAGCTGGTGCCCGCATAGGACACCGAGAACCCGACCTTGCCGCCGTTTGAGCCGCTGAGGTTGCTGACCATCATGCGGGCGTTCGGGTAGGCGGAGGTGAGGCACACGGTCGGGCTGACCGCTTGTGAGCCGGCGGGCAGATCGAGGACCGAGCCCGTCGTGCTGTCCGCGAGCTTCATGGTGACGATCTTCGCTCCGCCGCTGAGGACCCAGCCGGTGCCGGTGAAGCTATTGGCGGTCTGGCCTGGCGCCAATGCGTACCAGTTCGTGTCCTGCCAGAACAGGAACGGTTGGGTGAGCGCCGGGGCGGTGCACATCGAGGTGTCGACCGGGGTGGTCGTCGCTTGGGCGGAAGGAGCCTTTTTGGCCTGGGCGGGAGCTGCGGCGACAGCCGCAATCGCGAGCCCGAGGCTGAGGCGGCGAAGAAGGCAATGAGTCATTCGTACGCACCTTCCATGGTGTGTACTGGCGGCCGAGCTATCTCACTCCTTGTGAGACCTCTGGCTTTGCGTCCCCGGCTCGCGCCGGGTTTGCCCTTTTCAGTGTGGTTTACACCCGGGAGATCGGCCACCCGGGCGCGAATCGCAGACCTTGAGCGGCAATTGGACGGATGTTCGACGCGTCGCCGGGGGACGGGCCCGTGGGGGCTTTCACAACCGGCGCGGGCCGCCGATTACTCACAGAGGATGTCCTTCGCACCAACCGTCGAGGAGCAGGAGCTGTTCGCGGACAGCTTTCGGCGAGCCGATGCCGGCATGACCACGCGCGAGCGCGTGGCCGAGCTCGTCATGTCCGTCGGGTTCGTCGCGGCTGTCAGCGGGCTGTGGGCGATCAGCCCGCCCTCGCACTTTCAGGCGCTGCCCGCCGCGCTGTGCATCGTGGTGCTCGCGCTGGCGACGATGATCGAGTTCGACACGCCGTTCGGTTTCACGGTCCCGACCCAGCTCGCGTTCGTGCCGCTCGTGTTCGCGGTACCGGCCGCGATCGTGCCGGTCGCGGTCCTCGCGGCACTCCTGCTCGGGCAGACGCCTGACCTGTTCGGGGGCCGGTTCCAAGCGCGGCGGTTGCTGACTACGCCCGGAAACGCCTGGTTTGCGATCGGACCGGCACTCGTGTTCGCGCTGGCGGGCGTCGAGCCGCACAACGCCGGCGCGCTGCTGCTGCTCACCGCGCTCCTGGTCCAGTTCGTCGTGGACTTCTCCGCGTCGGCGGTGCGCTTTGAGATCGCAAGAGGCGCGAGCCTCGCCTCGCAGCTGCGCGACATGTGGGTGTACGCGATCGACGCCGCGCTCTCGGGGGTCGGGCTCGTCGTCGCGCAGGACATCACGACGTCGCCCTGGGCCGTGCTCGCGCTCGTGCCCCTCCTCGGCGTGCTCGCCGGGTTCGCGCACGAGCGCCACAAGCGCCTGCAGAGCCTACTCGAGCTCAACAACGCATACCACGGCACCGCGCTCGTGCTCGGTGATGTCGTCGAAGCCGACGACGGCTACACCGGCGAGCATTGCAAGAGCGTGGTGGCGCTGGCGCTCGAGGTCGGCGAGCGCCTCGAGCTCACCGCGCTCCAGCGTCGCAACCTCGAGTTCGGCGCGCTGCTGCACGACATCGGCAAGATCGCGATTCCCAAGGAGATCATCAACAAGCCTGGTCCGCTCGACGCGGAGGAATGGGCGATCATCAAGACCCACACGATCGTGGGGCAGAGGATGCTCGACCGGGTCGGCGGCTTCATGCGCGACGTCGGTCTGATCGTCCGATCCCACCACGAACGATGGGACGGCGGCGGCTATCCCGACGGGCTCGCGGGCGATGCGATCCCGCTCGAGGCGCGGATCATCACGTGCTGCGACTCATGGAACGCGATGCGAACCGAGCGGATCTACCGCAAGGCGCTGACGCACGAGGTCGCGCTCGCCGAGCTGCGCGATGGCGCGGGCGGCCAGTTCGATCCCCGGATCACGGTGGCGCTGATCGCGCTGGTCGAGGCGGAGGTCGCGGCGGATGCGGGGGAGCCGGCGCCTGTGGAGCCGGCGGAGCGGGCGCCTGTGGAGCCGGCGGAAGCGGGGGAGCCGGCG
Source organism: Solirubrobacteraceae bacterium (assembly GCA_035524415.1). Taxonomy (GTDB): domain Bacteria; phylum Actinomycetota; class Thermoleophilia; order Solirubrobacterales; family Solirubrobacteraceae; genus Palsa-465. The sequence goes on from DATKOY010000080.1 coordinate 2,746, forward strand.
CTCAAGGGCGGATCGAGCAGCGGTCTGGCTGCGGGCGTAGCCGGCTCGATTCTGCCGGACGGGCCCCGGCTCGAAGCCGACCACCCGCTCTGAACTGGACCGACCCGACCGAGCCCGGCGCCTTCCCGCCCGCCTGACCGGCCCGATCCGACCGAGGTCCCGTCCGACCCCGGCGCGGCACAACGTGAAAACAGACGTCTTCGCCGCAACGTTTCTGCACATAAGCCCCGTGGCGGTGCTTATGTGCAGAAACGTCGAAACCGGCGCGGACGTTTTCACGTTATGCCGGCCGACCGAGGTCCCGCCCGCAACAGTTCATGCGCCGTGCAGGCGACTTGCTACGCTACCGCGAACATGGCACTCCGCCTCGACCTTCGACTTCTTCTCCTCCCCCTTCGGGGGGAATAGCGCGCCGGCGGCCGCATGTAGCCGCGAGACCAGCACCGAGAAGAAGCCAAGTTCGAGACACAGAGGAGTGACATGACCCCACCTGAAGACCCCAATCGAGTACTGATCTTCGATACGACGCTGCGCGACGGCGAGCAGTCGCCGGGGATCTCGCTGAACACGCACGAGAAGCTGGAGATCGCTCAGCAGCTCGCGCGGCTGGGCGTCGACGTGATTGAGGCCGGCTTCCCAATCACCTCGCCGGGCGATTTCGAGGCTGTGGAGGCGATCGCCCGAACGGTTGACGGGCCTGTCATCGCGGCCCTTGCGCGCACGCATGTGGCCGACATCGACGCTGCCTGGAACGCCGTGCGCGACGCGGCGCGGCCGCGGATTCACACGTTCATCTCGACCTCGGACATCCATATCCGCTACCAGCTGCAGACGACCCGCGAGGACGTCAAGGGTCAGGCGCGCGCGGCGGTGGCGCACGCCAAGCAGTACGTCGACGATGTCGAGTTCTCACCGATGGACGCCACCCGTGCGGACGTCGAGTTCACCGCGGAGGTGTGCCAGATCGCGATCGACGAGGGCGCCACCACGATCAACATCCCGGACACGGTCGGCTACACGATGCCGCACGAATACACCGCCTACCTCGAGCAGCTGTATGCGCTGGTCCCCGATCTGCGCGGCGTCGTGCTGTCCGTCCACTGCCACGATGATCTGGGACTCGCGGTCGCGAACTCGTTCGCCGGGCTGCTGGCCGGCGCGCGGCAGGTTGAATGTGCGATCAACGGGATCGGCGAGCGCGCGGGCAACGCGTCGCTCGAGGAGATCGTGATGCTGCTGCACACGCGGCGCGCGGATGTGGGACTCCTGACCGGTGCGGTGACGAAGGAGATCGCGCGGACTTCCCGTCTGGTCTCACGGCTGACGGGCTATCCCGTGCAGCCCAACAAGGCGATCATCGGGCGCAACGCGTTCGCGCACGAGTCCGGGATCCATCAGGACGGGGTGCTGAAGGAGCGCACGACCTACGAGATCATGGACGCGACGACCGTCGGGCTCGAGGCCAACTCGATCGTGCTCGGCAAGCACTCCGGGCGCCACGCCCTTCAGCAGGCGCTTGCCGAGCTGGGCTATGACGTCACGGGCCAGACGCTGAACACGGCGTTCAAGCGCTTCAAGGAGATCGCGGACAAGAAGAAGCAGGTGACCGCGATGGACCTCGAGGCGCTGCTGACCGATGAGCTGCGCGAGGAGATCCCGACCTACCAGCTCGAGTGGTTCGACGTCGAGGCGTCCTCCCGCCGGCCACCGCATGCGACGGTCGGGATCCGCACGCCCGAGGGCGAAGAGATCACCGGCTCGTTCACCGGCGATGGACCGGTCGATGCGATCTTCCGCGCGATCAACACCGCCACCGAGACCGACGCCAAGCTCCGCGAGTTCCGCGTCGATGCCGTGACGGGCGGACAGGACGCGCTCGGCGAGACCTCGGTCGTGCTCGAGGTCGGCGGTGTCACCGGATCGGGCCAGGGCGTCTCGACCGACATCCTCGAGGCCGCGGGCCGGGCATACGTGCGGGCGCTGTCGAATGCGCTCCGGCGCGACAGCGTGAGCCGTGAGGCCGAGGCCGTGGCGGCGACGGCGGCGGCCGAGCCTGTCCGGACGCCGTAGGTCAGCGGGAGGGCCTCAGCGCGCAACCCCCAACATCAACCCCTGGCGATACCCGGCCGCGAGCACCTGCTCGCGGCGGCGGTGGTCCATCAGGTGCGCGCCGATCGCCGCCGCCGCGTCGTGGTCCGGCGCGACCGTCTGCACGGCCGCGCCGCGCCGGCGCAGCGCGAGCGTCTCGAGCGTGAGCGCCGAACGCCCGACGTTGCGCACGAGCTCGATCAGCGCGGTGCTGCCGGTGACGCCCGCTGTCGGCGTGAGGCACAGGACGTGCGTGTCGCGGCCGGCGGGGGCGGCGTCGAGGTTCGTCGGGCTCCAGACGCCGCCGTCGACGTATTCGTGGCCGTCGATCGTCACCGGGGCGAACAGCCACGGGACCGCGCACGACGCCTCGACGGCCAGCCCGACGCTCGCCTTCGGACCGTGCGGGCTGCCGAACACCGCGCGCCGGCCGGACCGGCGCTCGACCGTGACCACCCGCAGGCGGCCGTCGAAGCGCGCGCCCGTGCGCTCGACCTCGCGGCGCAGCGAATCAAGCGTCCGCGCCGGCCGCGGGAGGCTGCGCAGGACGGCTGCGCGGGCGAGCGCTCCGCCTCGGGCGGCGACGTCGAGTGCGGCCGCCGCGAACGGCGCGCTTGCGAGCAGCGCGAGCTCGCCGGCGTACCGCGCCGCATGGATTGCGGTGCTGGTCAGCCCATCCGCCTCGCCGGCGCTCGGTGCGGGCGGCGCGATCGCGGTGCCGGTCGCCGGCGGGCGCTGCGGCGATAGCCCAGCCGCAAGGCGCGCGGCGATGATCGCGCCCGCGGACGTGCCGACGAAGTATTCGCAGCGGCGCAGGTCAAAGCCGGTCGCGTCTTCGATCCCGGCGAGCACGCCCGTCATCCACGCCTCGCCGAGCGCGCCGCCGGCGCCGAGCACGAGGATGTCGGGGCGCGATCGCATGCTGATCCCAGGCTAGTGCAGTGCCGGCAGGTTCGGATCCGACCGCGACCGCATACGAGCGTATGTGATAACGTACGCAACCAATGACGACGACGGCGGAACCTGGTAACGGCGTCGACCCGCTCGGGCCGCGGGTCCGCGCGCTGCGCGAGGCGATGGACCTGTCGCTGCGCGATCTGGCGGAACGATCCGGCGTGAGCGCGCCGATGCTCTCGCAGGTCGAGCGAGGGGAGACGAGCCCGACGCTCCAGATCGCCGGCCGGATCGCCGCCGGGCTCGACCTGCGGCTCTCGCAGCTGCTGCGCCTCGACGAAGAGGGCGCCGTGACGGTCGTCCGGCGCGGCGAGCGAAGACGAGGACCCACCCACCCGGGCCGGGTCCGCGGGCACAGCTACGAGATCCTGACCCCGCCGCTGCCCGGCCAGCGCGCCGAGCTCTCCCGCCACACGCTCGCGCCCGGCGCGGTCACGGGCGGGCCGGGCGACCCGCCGATGCACGAGCCGGGCAGCCGCGAGACGGCGCTCGTGGAGTCAGGCACCGTGGTCCTCGTGTGCGACGGCGCGCGCCACGAACTGCAACATGGGGACTGCGTGACGTTCGACGCCGACCTGCCCCATCACTTCGAAAACCCCGGAACCGACGAAGCCGTGCTGCTGGCCGTGGTCAGTGCCGGCTTGCGGAGGAGCTAATGCCACAGACACTGTTCGACAAGATCTGGGAGGCGCACGAGGTCGCTCCTGGTCTGCTGTACATCGACCTGCACCTCGTGCACGAGGTGACGAGCCCGCAGGCGTTCGATGGGCTGCGGCTTGCCGGTCGCTCGGTCCGCCGCCCCGACCGCACCGTCGCGACCGCGGACCACAACGTGCCGACGGACGGCACGCCCGTCGCCCAGCGGATCAAGGACGAGCTCTCGCGCGTGCAGGTGCAGACCCTCGAGCGCAACTGCGAGGAGTTCGGCATCCCGCTGTACTCGCTCGGCTCCGAGCACCAGGGGATCGTGCACGTGATCGGCCCCGAGCTCGGGATCACCCAGCCCGGCATGACGATCGTGTGCGGTGATTCGCACACCGCGACGCACGGCGCGTTCGGCGCGCTCGCGTTCGGGATCGGCACGAGCGAGGTCGAGCACGTGCTCGCCACGCAGTGCATGGTTCAGTCCAAGCCGCGGTCGATGCGGATCAGCTACGACGGCACGCTCGGCTTCGGCGTCACCGCCAAGGACCTCATCCTGGCGACGATCGGCCAGATGGGCGTTGCCGGCGCGGTCGGTCACGTCGTCGAGTACGCGGGCGAGGCGATCGAGTCGCTGTCGATGGAAGGCCGGATGACGGTCTGCAACATGACGATCGAGGGCGGCGGCAGGGCCGGGATGATCGCGCCCGACGACACGACGTTCGAGTGGATCATGTCCCCGCCCACCCGGCCGGGCGCGCCGTCAGCCGTTCCCGACGAGTGGCGCTCGCTCGCGACCGACGCGGGCGCGACCTTTGATCGCGAGATCAGCGTCGACGCGGCCGCGATCAGCCCGATGGTCACATGGGGCACGACGCCGGGCATGGTCGTCCCGGTCACCGAGTCCGTTCCCGAGCCGGCCTCCGAGCAGGATGAGCGCGCGCTCGAGTACATGGGACTCGAGGCGGGCACGCCGATCCAGGAGATCACGCTCGACCGCGTCTTCATCGGCTCGTGCACGAACTCGCGGATCGGCGATCTGCGCGCGGCCGCCGAGGTCGTCGACGGCCGCAAGGTGGCCGGCGACGTCTACGCGATGGTCGTGCCGGGCTCGCAGCAGGTCAAGCTCCAGGCGGAGCGCGAGGGGCTCGATCAGATCTTCAAGCGCGCCGGCTTTGACTGGCGCGGGGCGGGCTGCTCGATGTGCCTGGGCATGAACCCCGACATCGCGGCCCCGCGCGAGCGGGTCGCCTCGACCTCGAATCGGAACTTCGAGGGACGCCAGGGCCGCGGCGCCCGGTCGCATCTCGTCTCGCCGCAGATGGCGGCGGCCGCCGCGATCGAGGGCCGCTTTGTCGACATCCGAGAGTGGGAGGTCTCAGCGAAATGAAAGCGATCGAGACGATCACCGGCCGCGTGTCCGTCCTGAACCGCGACGACGTCGACACCGACCAGATCATCCCCAAGCAGTTCCTCAAGCGCGTCGAGCGCACCGGCTTTGGGGAATACCTGTTCTTCGACTGGGCGAAGGAGCCGGGGTGGGAGCTGCCGAAGAACCCGATCCTCGTGGGCGGGCGCAACTTCGGCTGCGGCTCGAGCCGCGAGCATGCGCCGTGGGCACTGGAGGACTACGGGTTCCGGGCAATCATCGCTCCGAGCTTCGCCGACATCTTCCACTCGAACTGCACGAAGATCGGGCTGCTCCCGGTACAGCTGCCGCCGGCGGCGTGTGCCGCGATCGCGGAGGCCGGCGAGGCGCAGGTCGACCTCGCCGCGCAGGAGGTGCGCTGGCCCGGCGGCAACGCCCACTTCGAGATCGATCCCGAGACCAAGCACCGGCTCCTCAATGGACTCGACGACATCGCGCTGACGCTCGAACAGAACGATGCAATCGAGCGGTTCGAGCACGAGCGCGAGCGCTCCGGCCCGGTCACGACGGCGCTATGAGCACGCAGCCGGGCACCTCCCGCGACTGGGACGCGGCCACGTACGACCGGATCTCCGATCCGCAGCTCGCGTGGGCGCGCGAGCAGCTCGAGCGGCTCCAGCTGGGCGGCGACGAGGTCGTCGTCGACGCGGGCTGTGGCTCGGGTCGCGTGACCACGCTGCTCGCCGACCTCGTCCCGCGCGGCCGCGTGTACGCCGTCGACGTCGCGCCGTCGATGGCCGAGCACGCCCGCGAAGCCCTGGGCGACCGCGCGACCGTGTTCTGTCAGGACCTCGTGAGCCTCGAGCTGCCGGAGCCCGTCGACGCCGTCTTCAGCAACGCGACGTTCCACTGGATCCCCGATCACGACCGCCTGTTCGCCCGGCTGCACGGCACGCTGGCACCCGGTGGGCGGCTCGTCGCCCAGTGCGGCGGCCTGCGCAACATCGACGCGTTCCGCGTGCTGGCCGAGCGCGTCGCCCACGAGGAGCCGTTTGCGCCGTACTTCACCGACTGGCGCAAGCCCTGGAACTATGCCGGTGCGGATGTGACCGAACGGCGCTTGCAGCGCGCCGGTTTCGAGGACATCAGCTGCTGGCTCGAGCCCAAGCGGGTCGTGCTCGACGAGCCGCGCCCATTCGTCTCCACGGTCTGCCTCGTCCGCCACCTCGACCCGCTGCCCGATGACCTGCGCGAGCGGTTCATCGATCGCGTGCTCGAGCAGGCCGGGCATCCGCTTGTGCTCGAGTATGTCCGGCTCAACATGGTGGCGCGCAGGCCCGCGACGCCTCGTTAATCCGCGCAAGCGGGTAGGCTGCCCAAAACTCGAGCCAGTGGAAGGGGGAGCACCGGATGGGCGAAGAAGAGTCACAAGACCTTGCCGACCGTTTGGCCGAGGACGCCGAGCTGCGAGCGCAGTTCCGCGACTCGCCCGCGGACGTGGTCGAGGAGGCGGGCATCGAGCTCGACTACGAGCAGCGCGCGAAGCTTGAAGCCGAAGACTGGTCCGCGATCTCCGATGAAGAGCTGATCGAGCGACTGTCGGGCCGAGGTTGGGCCGCCTGGTGGTAGCCGCCGGGCGTTGACCGGCGATTGGTCGCTGGGCCCGACGCCGATCAGGACAGACGCGGGCCACGCTCGCCCGCTCGAGGAGACCGACCGTGTGCTCGCGGGCGTGATCGACCGTGTTCCAGTCACGCGGGTGTATGACGCGACCCCGCTCGACTACGTTGGCCTGCCCGTGTGGGGGGCGGTCACGCCGCTCGCCTGCGACCTGAAGGTCCACGCGGGGAAGGGTGCGACCGCGCTCGCGGCGCGGATCAGCGCCGTCATGGAGGCGATCGAGCGCGTCAGCGCAGAGCGGGTCGAGCGATCGCGCGTGCGGACGGCCACCTACCGTCAGCTCCGCCGCGAGCACCCGGACCGCGTCATCGACCCGTGCACGTTCGACCTGCCGTTCGAGACCGGCTATCGCCCCGACCGCGAGATCGCCTGGATCGAGGGATACGACCTGCACGACGCTCACGACGTGTGGGTCCCCCTCGACGTCGTGATCTCGCCGGCTGTCGAGGGCGTGTGCACCGGCGTCGACACGAACGGGCTCGCCGCCGGCAATACGTACACGGAGGCGGTGCTGCACGCGCTGTACGAGCTGATCGAGCGCGACGCCGATGCACACGATCAGTTCGCGAGACGCTACGGCGACGGCGACATGCAGCCGTCGCTACGGATTCTGGACCCGGCGACGCTCGAGCCGCGGGTCGCGGGATGGACCGACCGCCTGCGCGCCGCCGGCCTCACGACGACGATCCGAGACCTGTCCCACGATGTCGGTGTCCCGGTGTACCGGGCCACCGTGTCCGACCGGGCCTTCCCCGGCAGCGAGGGGCGCGCCGAGCGCTTCACGGGCCTCGGATGCGACCTCGACGCGGCACACGCCGTGTTCCGGGCGGTGTCCGAGGCTGTCCAGTCACACACCGCGATGCTGCTCGGTGCGCGCGATACGTTCGAGCGCGACGGGGGCTTCGGCGGCCTCGACGCCCGCGGGCTGGTGAGCCGTCTCACCGCGCGGTCATCGGTTCACCCGTTCGCCCCGACCCCCGCCGGTGAGCTCAGCGACGATCTGTATGACCGGCTGCTGGTGCTGCTCGAGCGGCTCGCGGCGGTGGGCCTGCGGTCGTGCGTGGTCGTCGATCTTGCCCGCCCGGATGTGGCGATCCCGGTCGTCCGGGTGCTCGTTCCCGGCGCGGCTGCCCCGTTCGCAAAGACGTCCAAACGCCCGTCGCTGCGACTTCTGCGGAGCCTGATCCCGTGACGGCGACCCCGGGTCAGCTCGTCGTCTTCGTGGGACCGTCGCTCGACCCGGACCGCGTCCGGCAGATGCTGCCGGCGGCGCATGTCACCTCGCCGGTCGCGCACGGCGACCTCGAGCGCTTCCACACCGCCGGCGCCACCGCGTTTCTGATCATCGACGGCCTGTTCGCCCATCGGCGTGCGGCCGGGCCGGCCGAGATCGTGGACGTGCTCCGGAGCGGAGCCCAGGTCTTCGGCGCGGCCAGCATCGGCGCGATCCGCGCGGCCGAGTGTTGGCCCGCCGGCATGCTCGGCGTCGGCGCGGCGTACCTGCTGTACCGGTGGCGCGTGATCTCCGGCGACGACGAGGTCGCCGTCGCGGTCGATCCCGATCGCCGATTCGCGGCCGTCTCGACCGCCCTGCTGTCGATCCGGTTCGGCCTACTGGCCGCGATCCGAGAGCGGCTGCTCGGGCTCGCGGACGCGTCGGCGGTGCTCACCGCCGCCAAGCGCATGCACTTCTCGCAGCGCACCTGGGACGCGGCCTTCGCAGCGGCGCGGCTGCCGCTGACGCCCGAGCTTCGCCGGATCTGCGAGCGCCACGACGTCAAGCGGCGGGATGCACTGCGGGCCGTCGAGCAGCTGGCGCGGGTGCCGCCGACGGCTTGCGCTCCTGGCGAACGAGCGGGAGGACCGAGCGGCATGCGCCTGCCGGCCGCGCGGCTCCGCGCGACCGGCCACGACCCGCAGCTCGGGTACGCGCCCGCACGGCTACGGGCTGAGCTCTCGCGCTGGTTGATCGGATCGGGGCGGTACCGGCGCTACCTCACAACCGACGCCGCCGCGCCGCGCCGGCCGGACGAGCTGTGGTCGATGCTCGACGGGACCGCGTCGCTCGAGCGTGAGGTGATGCGCTGGCACGCCGTCAAGCGCGCCGGCGCAGTGCGCTCAGATCCGCCCGAGGAGCCGTGGCTGTCCGAGGCCCGCGGGTCCGTGTGCGCCTCCCATGGCTTCGCGGATTGGGGCGAGCTCGTGGACTCCGTGCGCGACGGGGAGCTCCGAGGCATCCCGGTGGCGTGGATCGAGGAGGTGTGCCGATCGCTCGCGCTCGCGCGCCGCAACGTCCACGAGCAGGAGCGCGGCGCGACGCCACCCGGCGGGTGAGTGCAGGCGGCCAGATATCCTCCGGTCGCCTCGGTCGCGACGAGAACGACGTGGTTCGGGGCCAGGTTTCATGTCAGAGCGGCCGCTGAGAGGGTTGAGGGGCACGGTCCCGGAAGGGGCCGGTGGGACTGGTTTCGCTCGCGTCCTGCCATCCGGCGTCGTGACGTTCCTGTTCACCGACGTCGAGGGGTCGACGCGGCTTCTGCGAGCCGTCGGGAGCGCGTATGCCGAGCTCCTCGCGGCCCACAACGAGATGATCCGGCGGGCGGTCGACGCTCATGGCGGAACCGAGGTCCGAACCGAGGGTGACGCGTTCTTCTGCGTCTTCACCTCCGCGGCCGACGCGATCGCCGCCGCGCTCGAGGCGCAGCGGGCCCTGTGTGCGCACCGCTGGCCGGCGGGCGCCGAGGTATCGGTGCGGATGGGGCTGCACACGGGTGACGTCGAGCCCGGGTCCGATGACTACATCGGACTCGCCGTCCATCGGGCGGCGCGGGTCGTCGATGCCGGTCACGGCAAGCAGATCCTTGTGTCCGATGCGACGGCGCTGGTGGCGGCGGAGCGGCTGCCGCCGGGCGCGTCGCTCAGGGCGCTCGGTGCGTACAGGCTAAAGGACTTCCCGGCCCCCTCGGAGCTTCACCAGCTCTGCCACCCGGAGCTGCCCTCCGAGTTCCCAGCGTTGCGAACGCTGCCGGCGGCGGCTCACAACGTTCCTGCTCAGACGACGAGGTTCGTCAACCGCCGCTCGGAGGTGGGCGAGCTGGAGGCGCTGATCGCCGGCAACCGGCTCGTGTCGATCCTCGGCCCGGGCGGGGTCGGGAAGACGCGGCTCGCGGCCGAGCTCGTCCTCGGGGTCGTCTCGCAGTTCCCCGACGGCGTGTGGCTCGTCGAACTGGCAAGCCTGCGAAGCGGCGACGCCGTCGGTCCGGAGGTCGCGACGACGCTCGGCGTGCGCGCGGAGGCTCAGCGCAGCGCCGACGAGACCCTGGCGGATGCGCTGATCGCGAAGCGCCTGCTGCTCGTCCTGGACAACTGCGAGCACGTCCTCGGCGCCGTGGCGAGCCTTGCCGACCGGCTGCTCCGGCACTGCCCGGACGTCCACGTGCTCGCGACGAGTCGCCAGCCGCTCGGTCTGCGGGCGGAGATTCGCTTCCAGCTCCTGCCGCTCGGCGTGCCGGCGAGCCCGGCCGACGTCGAGCGCGACGGGTCCGATGCGGTCACGCTGTTCGCCGACCGCGCCCAGGCGGTCACGCGGAGCTTTGATCTCGCGCGCGACCGAGATGCGGTGATCGAGATTTGCCGGCGGCTCGACGGGCTGCCGCTCGCGATCGAGCTCGCTGCCGCACGCACCGCCTCGATTCCCGTGGGCCGGATCGCCGCACGCCTCGACCGGCGATTCTCGGTGGTGGGCCGGTCGTACCGCGGGTCGCTCCCACACCACGAGACCCTGCGGGGATCGATCGAGTGGAGTCACGACCTCCTCGAGGAGCCCGAGAAGGTGCTGCTCCGACGTCTCGCCGTCTTCGCGGGCAGCTTCGATCTGCTCGCCGCCGAGGCGATCTGCGGCGATGCGCAGCTCGACGAGGACGACGTGCTCGATGTGCTCGCGCGCCTCGTGGAGAAATCGCTCGTCCAGCAGTCGGACGAGCGGTACTTCCTGCTCGAGTCGATTCGGGAGTTCGCGCGCGAGCAGCTTCAGTCCGTGGCCGAGGTCGAGGGGCTCGCCGGCGCGCATCTGCGCTATTACACGTCGATCGTCGAGTCCGCCGGTCACGAGGCCGACGGACCCGGGCAGCGAGCGGCGTACGACCGGCTCGACGCGGACATCGCGAATATCCGCGTCGCGATCGGCCGAGCGCTTGCGCGTTCCGACCCGTCGGCGCTCAGGATGGCGGCCGCCCTCGGTCAGTACGGCTTCGTGCGCAACCGCCTCGGTGAGGTCGCCCGGTGGTGCATCGACGCGGCCGCAGCGGAACCGAATGCGCCGGCTGACCTCAGGGCGCGGGCGCTGACACAGGCGGGCTTTGCGTTGATCGTGATGGGCTCGCCGGATCGCGGCCACTCGTTGCTCGACGAGGGCGTGTCGCTGGCGCGGGCCTCAGGCGATGCCTCGCTGCTGATGCAAACCCTGTTGATGGCCGCCGACCTCCGGCTCGAGACCGGCGAGCCGACCGAGGCGCAGCCGCTGGCGCGCGAGGCGTTGGCGCTCGTGCCCACCGAGGGAGCGGACTGGATGCGTGCACGGGTGCTGGCGGTGGCCGCCCGCGCCGACCAGGACGATGTCGGCTACACGGAGACGCATCGGCGCCTGGCCGAGGCGCTCGGTCTGTTCGAGCGCGTCGGCGATCGCCGGCAGATGGGTCGCGTCCTGCACACGATGGCGTACCTGTCGCTCGACGCGGGCGAGCTCGACATCGCGAATGCGGAGGCGGCGCGCTGCATCGCGATCGGCGCGGAGCTCGAGCATCCGATCGGGCAGGCGGTCACGCGCATCGTCCAGGTCTGGGCCGCGATCGACCGCGGCGAGCTGGACCGCGCCAACGAACTGCTCGCCCAGTCGACGGCGACTGCCGCCGACAGCGGCTATCGCGCGCTGCTTGCCTACTGCGCGGCCGCTCGCGCCGGCCTGCTCGTCGCCGAAGCGCGCGACGAGGACGCGGCGCGCGTGCTGGGCACGCTCGAGCAGGCTGCCACCGCGCTCGGCGGTGAGGGCTCTCGCCCGATCCGCCGTCGCGTGGACGAGCTCCGCGACCTCCTGCGACAACGGCTCGGGGACACGCGATTCGCCGCGCTCGCGGCCGACGGATCTGAGGTCAGTCTCGAGGACGCGGCCGCGCCGCCGCTCACGGCTTGAGCGTGAAGCCGGCGAACACGGCCGTGCCCTTGCCCACCGGGTCGCTCGGAATCGCGCGGAGCCGGTAGACCCCGGGCGGGAGCTTGCGACCAAGCAGGCGGCCGGTGAAGTGGAACGACACGGAACCCGGCGTGTCGGTGTGGCTGAATGCGCCGACGCTCAGGAACACCCTGCAGCGCTTGCCCGTCAGGTGCTTGCCGGTGAGCACCCGACAGGTGCCGCCGCGGATCCGGCCGAGCTTGCCGAGCTGCACGGTGAACGTCGTCGTCGCGGCCTCGGTCCCTCGATAGGAGATCGTCGTCCCGCTCCGCGGCCTGCCCGTGGTGGTGACGCTTGGGCCGGAGCCGGCCGCAACGAACACGGTCGGCGAGATCTTCAACACCGTGATGACGTCGAGACCGTGGACGGGCACGGACACCGACTTGGTCGCGGTGCAGCCGGCGGCGCCGGTGACCGTCAGCGACAGCGTGTAGCTGCCCGGGCGAACGAACGTGTGCGTGAGGCGAGCGACGCTGCCGGAACCGCCGTCGGAGCTGTGCCAGCTGAACGTCAGCGGAACGTTCGACGGGACGTTCGCGGCCGAGCCCGTAAACGTCCCGGCGACGCCGGGGAGCACGCTGGCCGGGCTGGCGATCGCCGGGGCCGGGACCACGCCCTGGTGGCCGGTCAGCTCGATTGCGCCCTTGTCGCGGACCCCTGGCTGGCACGTGGCGATCCCGTTGACCACGCGTGGATTCCCGAGCAGATCCGTCGATGAGTCGCTGAACGGGGCCGGCAGCGAGATCGCGGCCTCGGGCACGCTGTCGACGCCGCTCCAGCTGGGGTTCAGCGCGTAGCCGGTCGCGGGGTTGGCGAAGATCGAGCTGAGCAGGGACGTGGACGTGTTCCCGCTCGCCCCGGTGGCGCAGTTGATCGCGCCGTCGGTCCCCGCAGCGGCCTGGGTCGTGCCCGGAACCTCCGTGCCCGAGCAGTTCACGGTCGCGGTGCCGTTCGTGCCAACGCGGCGCGAGGCGGGGGCCTCGACAAGGATCGAGCCCTCGGCGGTGACGGTCGCGACCGAGCCCGCGGTGTTGTCGGCATGCGCGAGCACGGACTGGATCGGGCCGCCGTCACGACTGCCGAGCATCCCGGCGTCGACGGTCGAGCTCGCGAGCGTGGCGCTCCGGGTCTTTCCGTTCAGGACTTCGAAGTCGAAGGCGAACAGACCACCGAGCAGCGCGGATGACACGACGGCGACATTCATGTTGTTGGCGATCACACCCGGCGTCGTCGTCGACTGCTCCTCGAGCGTGCTCCGGATGATCGACAGATCGCTGCCGATCCCCGAGGCCGACCCGTCGCTGACGTCGAGCATCGGCGCCGTCGTCGAGGGTCCCGAGGTGATCGAGCTGTCGACGATCCTGATCGAGCCCGTGTCCAGCACCCCCGGTCCTGTCCATGCGCCGCTGATCGTCACGTTCGTCAGCGACGAGTCGCGACCGCTGAATGTCAAGGCTGGAGCGGCGTTTGCGCCATTGTCGAGCGTGATCTTCGCCGCGCTGATCGTCACCGGAGCGCCGGTTGTTGTCAGCGCGGGGGCCTTGCCTTGAAGGTCGATCGGCGCTCCGGAGAAGCTGACGCTCGAACCGGGGCCCCCACCGGCGATCGCCGGGGTGGTGCCCGCTGATCCTTCGAGCGTGATCGCGCTGCCCGTCATTGTCAGCGTGAAGGGCGCGGAGATCGCACCGCCGGTGCCCTTCACGTCGATCGGCGAGCCGCCGATGGTGATCGGGGCGGGGCCGCCCAGCACGGCCGTGGCGCTGCCGCCGGGATTCGACATCGTGATTGGACTGTTCGTCACGCTGATCGGCCCGGCGCCGACGATCGCCGGGATCGTGCCGCTGTTCGTCGAGATCGGCGTGCCCGACACGGTCAGCTCCCCGCTCGTGACGAATGCGGCCCCCGCCCCGGCATTCTCGAGCGTGATCGAGCCACCGGTCATCGACATGTCGGCCCCGGCGTCGATGCCGACGCCCGTGCCCTGGCCGTCGAGTGCGACGTCGGTGAGCCCGAGTTCGGTCGAGGTCGAGTTGATGATCGGCTGGGGATCGCCGAGCGGGTTGACGATCCGCAGGTGGCTGAGCGCGAGCGAGCTCGCGGTCGTCGAGTTGATCGTCGGATTCCCGGTAATTCCGGTGATCACCGTGTTGCCCGTGGCGTTCGCACCACTGCCCGCTCCGGTGATCGTCAGGCCGCTGTCCAGCGCGCCGAGCGACAGGTCCTCGGTGTACGTGCCGGCGGACACCGCGATCGTGACGAGGTCGTTGAACGACTCACTTTGGGTGATTGCGTTTTGGATCGTCTTGCACGGGGTGCTCTGGCAGGTGTTGCCGCCCCCGTCCGTGCCCGTCGCGCCATCGACGTGCAGGATCGTGTTCGCCGAGGCGGCCTGCGCCGCGAACACGGCGAGCGCAACCGCGACCGCGCATGCGCGCGCGAGCATCGAACCCCACCTCCACCTCCACCAGCGCCCGCTGTCCATTCGCCGGCAGTCTTCCGAGCGCTCCTGCACGTGTCAAGCGCTGCGGGCCTCCTTGCCGCGCCGACCTCGTGTACCGTCACGGGCCGCCATGAGCCATCACATCGTCCTGCTCCCCGGTGACGGGATCGGCCCGGAGATCACCGAGCCGGCCGTCAAGATGCTGAAGGCCGTCGTCGCGGACCTCGAGTTCGAGCCGCATCTGTTTGGCGGCGCGTCGATCGATGCGCACGGCGTCGCCCTGACCGACCACACGTTGGACGCATGCCGGCGCGCCGATGCCGTGCTGCTCGCCGCGGTCGGTGGGCCGCAGTGGGATACGACCGACCCCTCGAAGCCGCGCCCGGAACAGGGACTGCTCGGTCTGCGCAAGGGCATGGGGCTGTTCGCGAACCTGCGACCGGTGCGGCCGGTGCCGGCGCTGTACGGGGCGAGCCCGCTCAAGCTCGAGGTGATCGAGCACACCGACCTGCTCGTCGTGCGGGAGCTGACCGGCGGGATCTACTTCGGCGAGAAGACCAGGACCAAGGACTCCGCCTCGGACGCGTGCGTCTACACGCGCGAGGAGATCGTCCGGATCGCGCGCGTCGCGTTCGGGGCAGCGCGCTCGCGCGTGACGAGCGTCGACAAGGCGAACGTGCTCGAGACCTCGCGACTGTGGAGGGAGACTGTCCATGCCTTGCACGGAGATGAGTACCCCCACATCGAGCTCGAGCACCTGCTCGTCGACAACGCCGCGATGCAGCTCCTCGCCGCGCCCCGTCACTTCGACGTGATCCTCACCGAGAACATGTTCGGCGACATCCTCAGCGATGAGGCGGCGATGCTGACCGGCTCGATCGGCATGCTGCCGAGCGCTTCCCTCGGCGCTCAGGGTCCTGGATTGTTCGAGCCGGTGCACGGGTCAGCACCCGACATCGCCGGCACCGGCGCCGCGAATCCGCTCGCGATGTTCCTGTCGGCGGCGCTCATGCTTCGCCACGGACTCGCTATGGAGAGCGAGGCGGCGGCGATAGAATCGGCCGTCGACAAGGCGCTCGCCGACGGCCTGCGCACGCCGGACCTGGGGGGTGGCGCCACGACGGCGCAGGCC
Organism: Solirubrobacteraceae bacterium; assembly: GCA_035524415.1. Classification (GTDB taxonomy): domain Bacteria; phylum Actinomycetota; class Thermoleophilia; order Solirubrobacterales; family Solirubrobacteraceae; genus Palsa-465. Next base: position 18,278 of record DATKOY010000080.1, read on the forward strand.
ACCCAAGCCGTCCTCAAGAACCTCTAAGGAGCAGTCGTGGAACAAGCGGACCTCATCTGGCACAACGGAGAACTCGTTGCCTGGGAGGACGCAAAGGTCCACGTGCTGACGCACGGGCTGCACTACGGCACGGGCGTGTTCGAGGGGGAGCGCGCGTACGAAACCCCGCAGGGGACCGCGATCTTTCGCCATCGCGATCACCTCGAGCGGCTGTTCAAGTCGGCCGAGCTGTACTACATGCCGATCCCGTACACGCTCGAGGAGCTGCGGGCCGCGACGCACGAGCTGATCGCGGCGAACGAGCTGCGCGAGTGCTACATCCGCCCGATCGTGTTTCGCGGGTATGGCCAGATGGGTCTGTACCCGCTTGACGCGCCGGTCGAGGTGTCGATCGCGGTGTGGCCGTGGGGCGCGTACCTCGGCGAGGACGGCAAGCGCAAGGGCGTCCGCGCGAAGATCTCGAGCTGGCGCCGGATCTCGCACGACTCGCTGATCCCGCACGCAAAAGCGTCGGGCCAGTACCTCAACAGCGTCCTGGCGAAGATCGAGGCCTCGAAGGCGGGGTATGAGGAGTCGATCCTGCTCGACCATCACGGGTTCGTCTGCGAGGGGTCCGGCGAGAACATCTATGCGGTGCGGGGCGGCCAGATCGTGACGCCGCCGCACACCGCCGGGATTCTCGACGGCATCAGCCGTAAGTCCGTCATCCAGATCGCGAACGATCTCGGCTACGAGGTCGTGGAGCGCGATCTCGCGCGCGCCGAGCTGTACCTCGCCGACGAGGTGTTCCTGACGGGTACCGCCGCCGAGCTCGTGCCGGTCAGGGAGATCGACGATCACCGGATCGGCGCGGGCGAACCCGGCCCGATGACCCGCGAGATCCAGCGCGTGTTCGACGATGCACTGCACGGGCGCGACGCGCGCTACGCGAACTGGCTCGACGTCGTCCAGGTGCCGACAAAGGCTGCATAGGCGTGGCCGGAGGTCTGCAGAACAAGCGAATTACCGGGGCGATCGGCGCTGCGCGCTGATCGCTGTCCCACCGTTCGCCCGTTCCGCACGACGTCCCAGGAGGCCACCAGATGACCCGAATCCAACTCTACGACACGACTCTCCGCGATGGCATGCAGGGGGAGGGTATGTCGCTCTCCGCGCAGGAGAAGCTGCGCGTCGCACATCGCCTCGACGAGCTCGGCATCGACCTGATCGAGGCCGGCTTCCCGAGCTCGAACCCGAAGGAGCTCGAGCTGTTCGAGCTGCTGGGGCGGGAGCAGTTCACCCATGCGGCCGTCGCCGCGTTCGGGATGACACACCGCCGTGGCATCGCCGCCGACGCCGATCCGGCACTGCGCGTGATCGCCGACTGCTTCGCGCCGGTGTGCACGCTCGTCGGCAAGACGTGGGGGCTTCACCTCGAGAAGGTCGTCAAGGTCGATCGCGAGGAGAACCTGCGGATGATCGCCGAGTCGGTCGCGTTCCTGGTCGGGCAGGGAAAGCGCGTCGTCTACGACGCCGAGCACTTCTTCGACGGGTTCGCCGATGACGCGGCGTACGCGCTCCGGTGCCTGCGGGTGGCGGCCGAGGCCGGGGCCGAGACGGTCGTGTGCTGCGACACGAACGGCGGGACGCTCCCCGACCGGATCGGGGCGACGATGGCGTCGGTGGTGGGCGCGCTCGGAGGCGACGGGGTGCGCATCGGGATCCATTGCCACGACGACGCGGGGTGCGGGGTGGCGAACTCGCTCGTTGCCGTCGCCGCCGGAGCGACGCATGTCCAGGGCACGATGAACGGCTACGGCGAGCGCTGCGGCAACGCGAACCTCGTCACGATCATCCCCAATTTGCAGCTCAAACTCGGGCATTCGTGCCTGACGGACTCGCAGCTGGCCTCGCTCACCTCGGCGGCGCACTTCTTCGACGAGCTGTTGAACTTCACGCCCGATCCCGACCAGCCGTACGTCGGCCGCAATGCCTTCGCGCACAAGGGCGGGATGCACGTCGCCGGCGTCGCTGCTGATCCCGCGACGTTCGAGCACGTCGACCCCGCGATCGTCGGCAACCGCCGTGACGTGCTGATCTCCGAGCTATCAGGCAAGGGGACGGTCCACACGCGGGCCCGGGATGCCGGAATTGCGCTCGATGATGCGTCGGCCGCACGGGTGATCGAGCGGGTCAAGGAGCTCGAGCACCGCGGCTATCACTACGAGGCCGCCGATGGCTCATTCGAGCTGCTGCTGCGCAAGGAGACCGGCGAGTACGAGCCGTTGTTCCGGCTCGAATCCTGGCGCGCGATCGTCGAGAAACGCGCCGACGGCAGGGTCGAGACCGAGGCGACGATCAAGATCTGGGTTGACGGCGAGCGCTACGTTCGCACCGCCGAGGGCAACGGCCCCGTGAACGCGCTTGACCGCGCCCTGCGCGACGCGCTCGTCGAGATCCACCCGCACCTCGGCGAGATCGACCTCGTCAACTTCAAGGTGCGGATCCTCGATGAGACGAAGGGCACCGGCGCGGTCACGCGGGTGCTGCTCGACGCCTCCGACGGCGAGGACGTGTGGGGCTCGATCGGCGTGTCCGAGAACGTGATCGAGGCGTCGTGGGAGGCGCTCGTCGACTCGCTCGAGTACGGCATGCAGGTCGGGCGCCGACCGGCCGCATCGACGAAGACCGGGTCGTGAGCGAGACCGCCCTTCAGTTCGTGCCGCTCGCGCAGCCGGTGCTGGGCGCGGCGGAGGAGGAGCGGGTGCTCGAGGTGCTGCGCTCGGGACGGCTGTCGCTGGGGCCGATGCTGCCCGCGTTCGAGGAGGCCTTTGCACAGCGGATCGGCGCGGGATACGCGAGCGCGGTCTCGAGCGGGACGGCCGGCCTGCACCTGGCGTTGCGCGCCGTCGGTGTGAGCGATGGATGCGAGGTGATCACGTCGCCGTTCTCGTTCGTCGCGAGCGCGAACGTCGCTGTCTACGAGCGGGCGCGGCCCGTCTTCGCGGACATCGATCCGGTGACGCTCAATTTGTCTCCTGAGGCCGCCGCGGCTGCGGTGACCGACAGAACCGCTGCGCTGCTCCCGGTGCATGTATTTGGATATCCGGCGGATATCCCGGCGTTCGAGCGGCTCGGGCTGCCGATCGTCGAAGACGCGTGCGAGGCGCTCGGCGCGGTGTTTCCGGACGGCGCTGCGGTTGGGAGCCGCGGCCACCCGGCCGTGTTCGGCTTCTACGCGAACAAGCAGCTCACGACCGGCGAGGGCGGGATCGTGACGATGGCCGACGGGTCGCTCAAGGAACGGATCGACTCCGAGCGCAACCAGGGACGCGCGCCCGACCTGGGCTGGCTCGACCACGACCGTCTCGGCTTCAACTACCGCTTGTCGGACATCGCCTGCGCGTTGGGCCTGGCTCAGCTTGAACGGCTCGAATCGATGCTGGCCGGACGGGAGCGTGTGGCCGATCTGTACCGGGAGGCATTGTCCGGTGTCGAGGGGCTCGGTCTGCCCTGCCCCGACGCCGGCGGCAACCGCCGGGGATGGTTCGTGTACGTCGTGCAGTTGCCGCGGTCGGTCGATCGCGACACGGTCGTCCGTACGCTTGCGGCGCGGGGGATCCCGAGCAAGCCGTACTTTCCGGCGGTCCACCTGATGACCTACTACCGCGAGCAGTTCGGCCATCGCGAGGGCGAGTTTCCGGTGTGCGAAGACGTCGCCGCTCGCTCGATCGCGCTGCCGTTCTTCCCGCAGATGACCGAAGGTCAGGTCGCGCAGGTCGTCACGGCGCTGCGTGCGGTCCTCGAGAGCGACGCTTAACATCGATCAGGACATGTCGTCCCGGTTTGCCGAACCTCCGCACGCCGCCTTCCGCCGCCTGAACGATTCGATCGGCTTCGATTGGCGGCTCGGGCCGTACGACCTCGAGCAGTCGCGCGCTCACGCGACGATGCTCGCCGCCCAGGGCATCATCGGCGAGGAGGATCGCGACGCGCTGCACGCGGCGCTCGACCAGGTGCAGCGCGAGCTCGGCGACGGGACGTTCCCGTTTGCCGACGACGACGAGGACATCCACATGGCGATCGAGCGGCGCGTGACGGAGATTGCCGGTCCGGCCGGCGGCAAGCTGCACACCGCGCGCTCGCGCAACGACCAGGTGGCGACCGACGTTGCGATGTTCGTCCGCGCGCACGCATTTGAGGCGATCGGCGGGGTGTCGGCGCTTGCCGACACGCTCATTGGGCTCGCTGAGCAGCACCTCGATTGGCCGATGCCGGGGTACACCCACCTGCAGCGGGCGCAGCCCGTGTACCTGAGCCATCACCTGCTCGCGTACGTGTGGATGCTGGCGAGGGATCGGTCGCGGTTCGAGGCGGTAGCGGTCGCCACGGGCGCGTTGCCGCTGGGTGCCGGCGCCCTCGCCGGCGTCAACTTCGACACCGACCGCTCGCTGATGGCGCACGAGCTCGGGTTCTCCACCGTCGCGCCGAACTCGATCGATGCGGTCTCCAACCGCGACTTCGTCCTTGATTACCTGGCGGCGGCGGCAACGTGCGCGACGCATCTGTCGCGGCTCGGTGCCGAGATCGTGCTGTGGTCGAGCCAGGAGTTCGGCTTCTGCGAGGTCTCCGACGCGTGGGCCTCCGGCTCCTCGATCATGCCGCAGAAGAAGAACCCGGACGCGGCCGAGCTGCTGCGGGCCAAGGCGCCGCGGATTGCGGGTCATCTGGTGGCGCTCCACGGGGTGATGCACGGCCTTCCGCTCACCTACAACAAGGACATGCAGGAGGACAAGGAGCACCTGTTCGACGCAGCCGACACGCTCGAGCTGTGCCTGGCGGCGGCACAGGGCATGATGAGCTCGATCTCGTTCCGGCGCGAGCGCCTTGCGGCTGCCGCCTCGGACGAGTTCCTCGCCGCCACTGACATCGCCGATCTGCTCGTGCGCCGCGGCATGCCGTTCCGCGAGGCGCACGGCGTCGTCGCAGGGCTCGTGCGCACTGCGATCTCCCAGGGCAAGCCGCTGTCCGGTCTGGGCCGCGACGAACTGGCCGCGGCGTCGCCGCTGCTCGACGAGGAGTTCTATGCCGTCCTGCGCGACGGCGCGTGGCTCGAGGCGAAGGTCTCGGCGGGGGGCACGAGCCTCGCGCGCGTGCGCGAGCAGCTCGAGCAGGCGCGCGAAGCGCTGCGGTGAAGCGGTCGTTCTACAACCGCCCTGTGCTCGAGGTGGCGCGGGATCTGGTCGGCTGCGTCGTCGCGCACGACGGGAGCGCCGGCGTGATCGTCGAAACGGAGGCGTATCACGATTCCGAGCCTGCCAGCCATGCGTTCGTCGGGCTGACGCCCCGGACGCGGACCCTGTTCGGGCCCCCGGGCTATGCGTACGTGTATCGCTCCTACGGGATCCACGCGCTGCTGAACGCGGTGTGCGAGCCGGAGGGCGTGGGCGCGGCCGTCCTGATCCGCGCGCTCGAGCCCGTGTCAGGCATCGATCAGATGCGCGCGCGGCGCGGGGTGGAGCGGGTTGAGCAGCTCTGCTCCGGGCCGGGCAAGCTGACCCAGGCGCTGGGGATCGAGCTTGGGCTCAACGGGGTGGACCTGCTCGATGGTCCGATCTCGATCGCGCCGCGGGATCGGACGTGGCGCGATGTCGCGGTCTCGGTTGACCGCCGGATCGGGATCACGAAGGCGGCCGAGCTGCCGTGGCGCTTCTGCGCGACCGGGAGCCGGTTCCTCTCCAAGCGGGTGGCGTCCGCCGAGCCGGCGGTCGCCGGACCCAGCTCATAGCTGCGCACGCCCACTTCTTCTCGCTGTTCGAGAGGAACGCTGCGTGTGCCCAGATGACTGATTCCACGGTCGGGTGGTCACGCGTGCTCGGGTGCACGGTGAGCCGTGGCGGGGGCGCGGTGAGCTGTGGCGGGGGCGAGCAGTCCGCCGGCGATGTGTGGACCCGAGCCGCTCTGAACTGATCCCGACCGAGGTTCCGACCGTGACCGGCCGGCCGGCCCGGCCGGCCCGATCCGACCGAGGTCTCGCCCCTGCCCACCTGGCGCGATCCAACCGAGGTCCCACCCGGCCCCGGCCCTGCACAACGTGAAAAGCGACGCGTTCGCCGCAACGATTCTCCCCGTAAGCACCGTGGCGGTGCTTATGGGGCGAAACGTCGAACGCGGCGCGGACTTTTTCACGTTATGCCGGCCGGCGCGGGGTGCCTGCTCGCCACCGCACGATCCTCAGCCCGGTGACCGACAGCGGGCCTGCACACGAACGCCGGGCCGAAGACCAACTCTCAGCGCCAACGGGCACATGCCGTGGAATCAAGCTAGCCGCCCCAGCCCGAGCCGCCGCCTAGCCGCCCCAGCCCGAGCCGCCGCCTAGCCGCCGCCGATTCCGGCGCCGCCCGAGCCCGAGCCGCCGCTGCCGCCGCCACCGCCGCCGGTGCCACCACCGCCGCCGGTCGCACCCGTACCGCCGCCGGTGCCACCACCGCCGCCGGTCGCACCCGTGCCACCGCCGGTGCCGCCACCGCCGCCGGTGCCACCTGTACCGCCGCCGGTCGCGCCCGTGCCGCCGCCGGTCGCGCCCGTACCGCCGCCGGTCGCACCCGTGCCGCCGCCGGTCGCACCCGTACCGCCGCCGGTGCCACCACCGGCGGTGCCGGCACCCGCGCCGCCACCGGTCCCGCCGGGAGCGGCACCACCGCCGGTTGCCGCGGTGCCGGTGCCCACCGGGGTCGTCCCGGAGCCTGACCCGCCCGATCCCGAGCCGCCCACGTGTGCCGTCGAGTTTCCGGTCGTGCTCGTCCCCGACGTGTTCCCCTTGTGGGCCTGCTCGTTGGCGAGGATCTGCACCGCCTGACTCATGAAGCTCTGCCAGATGATCGCCGGGTACGTGCCGCCCTCAACCGGCGCTCCGTTGTAGTCGGTCGCCATCGACTTCAGCGAGTTCGGGAACCCGACCCAGACAGCAGCCGTGAGCTGCGGCGTCCACCCGACGAACCACGCGTCACCGTAGTTGGACGTCGTGCCGGTCTTGCCGACGACATCGACGCCCTGGATCGCCGCGCTCGTGCCCGTGCCTGACTCGACAACGGTCGCAAGGATGTCGTGGACCGTCCTGGCGATCGATTCCGGAATGATCCGCTTGTACGTCGGCTTGTCGACGATGTCCCGCCTGCCATTGCACGACACCTCGTAGCACTGGATCTCCGCGATCCCCGTCGGCCCCTCGTGGGGAGCGCCGAGGACCGCGTTGTAGACCCTGTTGCCTCCGGTCGCGAACGTCTCGTACGCGTGGGCCATGTCGAGTGGCGTGACGCCGATCTTGAGACCGCCGAGGATCATCGCGTAGTTGTTGGAGACGGGCGAGCGGATTCCCATGCGCTTGGCGAGCCGGGCGATCTTCGCCGTCCCGACATGGATTCCGACCTGCGAGTAGACGGTGTTGTCCGAATAGGTCGTCGCCGCGGTCAGGCTGAGCGCGCCGGAATACGTGTTGCCGAAGTTGTGGACGATGAAGTGCTCCTTGCCGCCGCTGTTCGGAACGATGAAGTCCTGCGGCGCGGAGGTGATCACCGAGTCCGGGCTGTAGTCGCCGGTCAACAGCGCCTCGGCGAGCGTGAACGGCTTGAACGACGATCCCGGTTGGCGGTGGCCCTCGGTCGCGAGGTTGAACGGGTAATGGGCGTAGTCCTCGTGGCCGTCGACGATCGGACCGCCCACCATTGCCCTCACTTCGCCCGTCCGGTTGTCGATTGCGACCATCGACGCACTCGGCAGCCCGCTGCCTGCCGGCAGCTCCGAGCTGATCGCCTGCTCGGCCGCCTTCTGCATGTCCAGATCGAGCGTCGTGCGGATCTTCAGGCCACCGTAGTACGCCCGGTACTCGGCGACCGCGGGGGAGACGTGGCCGAGCCTTTCGATCGCGAGCAGGATCTGCGGACGCAGCCAGCTCGTGAAGTACGGCGCCGCCGTCGGTTCGGATGGCTGCTGGATGTCAGTCGCCGACGGCAGCGGCTCGGTGATCCCCTGGTTGTATTGCTGGCGGGTGATGTAGCGCTGCTGGAGCATGTCCTGGAGCACGAGGTTGCGCCGGTCCTTCGCGGCCTGCGGATGCCCGATCGGATCGAACGCCGTCGGCGACGCGACCATCCCCGCAAGCAGCGCCGCGTCCCACGGAGTCAGTCGTAAGGCACATTTCGGCTGGCCGGCCGCGTCGCCGCATCCGCCCGGTGCGGTTTGCGTGCTCGTGGTCCCCGTCGAGGAGCTCGTGTCCGTGGAGGCGACCGAGTTGTACCCGTACAACTTGCCGAAATAGACGCGCGTGGCCGACTCGATCCCATAGGCGCCGTTGCCGAAGTAGATCGAGTTCAGGTACTCGGTGAGGATCTTCTCCTTCGTCCACTTGCGCGTCAGGTGGTACGCGAGCGCGGCCTCGCGCAGCTTCTCCAGAATCGTTCGGTTGTTCTGCTGCGCGAGGGCGTTCTTGACGAACTGCTGCGCGATCGTCGAAGCGCCCTGCCGCGCGCCGCCAGTGATGTCGGCGACGAACGCGCGGGCAATACCGCGAATATCGACGCCCGGATTGGTCCAGAAGCGCTTGTCCTCGATCGAGACGATCGCGTCCTGCATCGCCGGCGAGATGTCGGTGTAGTTGTCGATCACGACGTTGTTCGGCGGCGCGAAGATGCCGATCGGGCGCCATCGATCGTCGTACAGGAACGAGTTCGCTTCCTTCTTGTACTCCTGCCTGTTTTCGATCTGAGGCAGGTCGGAGGCAACCGCCATCATCATCCCGAAGACCGTCGAGATGAACGCGAGCGCTCCGAGTCCGGTCAGGATGAGCAGCAGCCGGAGCTTGCGAACGCGGGGCTTCGCCGGTCGCTCCCGCCGGCGTGCGCGCCGCCGCTGCCAGCGACTCTGCTTGTTCGGCGCACGTGATCGGTCCCACGGCCGCCTGCGGCGGCCGGGCGGGGCGAACGGGATCGGCTCCTGCGGATCGTCGCCGTACGGGGGGCTGTGAACGTCGTCGTCGCTCATGCGATCGAAGCTGCGTCCCCGGCTACGCCAGCGCGGGGCACGCATCTCATCGAGTGGCGTTTGTCAGGGAATCGCGAGGCCCGGACGGCACGGGCAGCGCTCCCCGCCGGGGGCGAGAGTTTAGCATTGGCCGGGATGCCGTCCCCGCCCCCGACCGGCCCGCTCGGCCGCGATTCGAGCCCGGCCGAGGCCGCGGCATGGCTCGCCCGGAACGCCGTGGACGCGCTCCCGGAAGGCGGCCTCGAGCGCAAGCTCGCGCTCGGCCGTCCGCTCCGCGTGAAGCTCGGAATCGACCCGACCGCGCCGGACATCCACCTTGGCTTCACGGTCGTCCTTCAGAAGCTGCGCGAGTTCCAGGATCTCGGCCACACCGTGGTGTTGATCGTCGGTGACTACACCGCCCGCGTCGGCGACCCGAGCGGCCGCTCGACGACGCGACCGGTGCTCGATCCGGCCGAGATCGACGCGAACGCGCGGACGTTCCAGGAACAGGCGTTGAAGGTGCTCAGTGCCGAGCGACTCGAGGTCCGCCACAACAGCGAGTGGCTCGACATGTCGATGGCCGAGCTGTTCGACCTGCTGCGGACGACGACGGTCGCGCAGCTGCTCGAGCGCGACGACTTCGCCAAGCGTTTCGGCGCGCGTGAGCCGATCTCGGTGCTCGAGCTGTTGTATCCGCTCCTCCAGGGTTACGACTCAGTCGCGATCCACGCCGACGTCGAGCTCGGAGGGACCGACCAGAAGTTCAACCTGCTGCTCGGACGCGACATCCAGCGGGCGTACGGCCAGCCCGAACAGGTGATCCTCACGGTGCCGCTGCTGACGGGCACCGATGGCGTGCGGAAGATGTCGAAGTCGTTCGACAACTACATTGGCGTGGCCGAGCCGCCCGGGGAGATGTACGGCAAGACGCTCAGCATCCCGGACGAGTCGCTCGCACTGTGGTATTCGCTACTACTCGGCTCAGAGCCGCCGGCCGAGCTCGGTCCGCGCGACGCGAAGCGGGCACTCGCACGAGCGCTCGTGGCCCGGTTCCACGACGACAGCGCGGCGAACACCGCCGAGGAAGCGTTCGATCGACAGTTCGTCCGCCACGAGGCGCCGGTCGAGGTGCCAGAGCTGTCGTGGCCGCTCGACGGTGCCGGCGCCGTGCATTTGCCGGCGGTGATCGCCCAGGCGTTTGGCGTGTCCACGTCGGAGGCTCGGCGGGCGCTCGCGCACGGCGGGGTGAAGATCGATGGCCGGCCGGTCGCGAATGGCTCACTCGACGTCGAGCCCGCGGCGCTCGACGGCAAGATCCTCCAGCTGGGCAAGCGCCGCTTCGTCCGCGTCCGGGTTGCCTAGGTCGATGACCGTCCATGGCGGGCTGCTCCGGATGGACACGCCTGGCAACGGGCACATCGTCGACATCACTCCGGGGGTGGAGTCCGTCGTGCGTACAGCCGGGGTCGACCGCGGCATCGTCACCGTGTTCGCGACCGGATCGACGGTCGGCATCACCACGATGGAGTACGAACCCGGCGGCATCAGCGACCTACAGGCACTGCTCGACCGGCTGATCCCTGCCAGCGGCGACTACGAGCACAACCGGCTCAACCACGATTCGAACGCTCACGCCCACCTGCGCGCGGCCGTCATCGGCCCCTCCGAGACGGTCCCGCTCCTCGACGGTCGCCTCGCTCTCGGGACCTGGCAGCAGCTCGTCCTGATCGACTTCGACGATCGACCCCGCACGCGGACGGTCACGGTCCAGGTCATTTCTTGAACGCCGCCCAGCCGGCCGGTTGGGCTGGCCGGCCGTTCGCGTCTCACGTCGGCGGGTCGCCTCCGCGTACCGCCAGGCGTCGCGCGTGCGCTCGACATCTCGTCGCGCGCACACGGTCACTTCGGCACGTCGTGGCGAGCACCCGCGCCCCACATTTGGCGGCGGCACGCTATCCTCGGCGACCGCTCGCGGACCGATGAAGCCGTCATCGGAGCTCTTCCCAAGTGCCCCGATCGCGCGCTATACTTATGTGTCCGCCCCGGGATCCGGTTCCGGACTCCCGGGCGCGCCCCTGAGAAGGAGACCCCTTCTGGAAGAGGTGCGACGGTCTTTGAAAACTCAACAGCATGCGCACACTTCGACCGACCCCTCGGTCGAGGAGTGTGTCCAGGTTCGACGCCGTCGAACGATCGGCCCCTCGCCGGGCCGGCCAGATCGACGGTGCCAAGATTGACCTCGTCTTGCGTCCCGGAGCCCTCTGTGTACATCGGGCTCCCCTGTGTGGACGCAAGGGTCTGATCCCACCAGGGACAGACCCAGGTTTTGCTCGTGGCGCCGGCACCACCTAGTTGCCGCCGACCACGGGTTGTAATCCCTGACGACTCTTTGTGAAGGGTGATTGGTTCGCCAGTCGCCCAGTAGTTCTTCACGGAGAGTTTGATCCTGGCTCAGGACGAACGCTGGCGGCGTGCCTAACACATGCAAGTGGAGCGACGAACCGGGCTTCGGCCCGGGGCAAAGCCGCGAACGGGTGAGTAACACGTGGGTAACCTGCCCCGATGATTGGGACAACCCGAGGAAACTCGGGCTAATACCGAATGTGCCCTACGGCCATAAGGCCGCTGGGGAAAGGAAGCTTCGGCCTCCGCATCGGGATGGGCCCGCGGCCCATTAGCTTGTTGGTGAGGTAACGGCTCACCAAGGCGACGATGGGTAGCTGGTCTGAGAGGACGATCAGCCACACTGGGACTGAGACACGGCCCAGACTCCTACGGGAGGCAGCAGTGGGGAATCTTGCGCAATGCGCGAAAGCGTGACGCAGCAACGCCGCGTGGGGGAAGAAGGCC
>DATKOY010000081.1:0-8232 GCA_035524415.1 Solirubrobacteraceae bacterium
CCGGCGAGCTGCGGACGATTCGCTGGTCCAACGCGGCGCTTGTCGACGCGGAGCGGCGCCGCACGCACGTCATCGGGATCGGGATCGACATCACCGACCAGCAGCGCGCCGAGCAGGCGCGCGAACGCCTCGCGGCGATCGGGCGGTCGATGTTCGAGCTGATGTCGCCCGAGGAGCGGGCGGCGTCGCCCGCATCGCGCGCGACATCACCGAGCGCAAGCATCTCGAACAGGAGCTGAAGTTCTACGCCGATCACGACCCGCTCACGGGGCTATTCAACCGTCGCCGGTTTGCCGAACGGCTCGCACAGCAGATGGCGCAGGCCGCGCGCTACGGCGAGACCACCGGCCTGCTCGTCGGCGACATCGACAACTTCAAGTACGTCAACGACTCGCTCGGTCATCAGGCCGGCGACGCGTTCATTCAGCGTGTCGCGCGTGCGCTCGAAGCGCGCTTGCGCACGACTGACGTGCTCGCGCGGCTTGGCGGAGATGAGTTCGCGATCCTGCTCCCGCACAACGATCTGGAGGAGGCGGCGCTGGTCGCGGAGTCGTTGCGCCAAGCCGTCCACGACGATCAGGTCGCGATCAACCACCGCAGCGTCCGCGCCACGATCAGCTTCGGGGTCACGGTCATCAACGGCGAAGAGCTCGGACCGGACGACGCCATGGTCACTGCCGACCTGGCGATGTACGAGGCCAAGCAACTCGGCCGAGACCGCGTCGCGACGGCACGCCCCGGACCGCAGCGCGAGCGCGCCGAAAGCATCTTCAACTGGTCAGAGCGCGTGCGCAGCGCGTTGACCGAGCAGCGCTTCGAGCTCTACGCGCAACCGATCGTCGAGCTGGCGGATCCCACGTCCAGCCGCTACGAGCTGCTGCTGCGCATGCACGAGGACGGCTCCGTCGTACTCCCCGGGGCGTTCATCGACACGGCGGAGCGCCATGGGCTGATCGGCGAGATCGACCATTGGGTGCTGTCGGAGGCGCTGACGGTCGTTGGTCGCTACCCGGATCCGGACGCCGTGTTCGCGGTCAACGTGTCCGGCGCGTCGATGAGCGATGCGGGACTGCTCGAGATGATCGATCGGTCGGTTGCGCAGCGAGCGATCGACCCAGCGAGGCTCATTCTCGAGGTCACCGAGACCGCCGCGATCGCCGACCTCGATGCGGCTCGCGCGTTCGTCGACCGTCTGCATCGCATCGGCTGCCAGGTTGCGCTCGACGACTTTGGCTCGGGCTTCGGCTCGTTCACGTACTTGAAGTACCTGCCGATCGACTACCTCAAGATCGACGGGGACTTCATCCGGCAACTGCCGGGAAGCCTCGAGGACCGCCTGCTCGTCAAGGCGATCGTCGACGTCGCCCGAGGACTCGGCAAGCGAACCGTCGCCGAGCACGCCGGCTCGGATCGCGCGATCGCGCTCCTGCGCGAGTACGGCGTCGACTTCGCGCAGGGGTTCCACCTCGGCAAGCCGCGGCCGCTCACAGCCTCCGGCTGACGGCGTCCGCCCTCAGCTCAGCAGCTTGTTTTTCTCCGCCGTGTACTCGTCCTCGGTCAGCAAACCGCGGTCGCGCAGTTCGGCAAGCGTTTCGAGCTCATCTGCCGTTGACCGAACGGGCGGCGCGCCGGTTGCAGGCTCTGGGATTCCGGGAAGCACGGACTTCATCCGGTCCAGCAACATCAACCCGATCGCGTTCGCCTGATGCCAGTCCAACGCATCCAGACGATAGCCGGTGAGGTGCTCGGCACCGATCACGATTCGTGCCCCGTCCGCAGCCGGCCGGATCACGGCGATCATCCCGTCGGTTGGCCACGATCCCACCGGCCCAGGGGCGCGGAACAAGAAAGCCGTCCGCGCGTCGTCACGGCGGATGATCACGAAGCCGAGCGCGGTCGCAGCGTTCAGCGCCGCGGTGTAGAGCTTCGTGGCGGAGCACCCCGGGTAGACGGCGTGCAGCGAGCCGGGGTCTCGGGGAACGTGTCGCTTGCCAGCCGGTGACATGATCGCGGTGGTCCTTTCGACGGGATGACGTGGGGGCGTGCTGCGAGATGTCCGCCACGGAGGATCCCTCGGCGCCGTCGGCGCGCATCACCCGCAAGGGGTGATGCGATTCGTGGACCGTGAGCGACAATGCCCCGGTCCCGCACGGCCGTCTCGCCACCCTTGACCTCGGAGGTACCGACATGGGCGCCAGTGAAGAAGAGCTCGGCCCGATCGACGTTCTCGTGATCGGCTATCCACCCGGAGCGCCGATGACCGGCGAGGCGATACCGATCCTGCTCGGCCTGGTGAACCGCGGGATCGTGCGGGTGCTCGACGCCTGCTTCGTCCGCAAGGCCGCTGACGGGAGCGTCTCGGGGCTGGACCCCGCCGAGCTCGACCCGGCGACGGCGGGCGACCTCGCGGAGCTCGCCGGCGCGTCCACCGGCATGCTGAACGACGATGACGTCGCACTCGTCGCGGCCGAGATCGAGCCCAGCAGTGCGGCCGTGATGATCGTGTACGAGAATCGTTGGGCGGCTCCGTTCGCCGCCGCGGTGCGGCGCAACGGAGGCGTGCTGATCGCCAACCAGCGGATCGGCGTCCAGGAACTGCTCGATGCGCTCGACGCGGCGGAGGCCGCGGCGTAAGGACAGGAGAGACACATGCCCGGACTTCTTCGCGGTATCGCCCGGACAGCCGTCGTCGCCGGGACGGCAACGGCAGTCTCCAACCGTGTCAGCCGGCGCCAGTACAACCGCTGGGCCGACCAGGACGCGCAGCAGTACGCCCAGGAACCGCAGCAGTACGCCCAGGAACCGCAGCAGTACTACCAGGAGCCGGCGCCGGCCGCGCCCGCGGCTCCAGCGCGCGATCCGGTCGCTCAGCTGAAGGATCTCGCCGACCTGAAGGCCCAGGGCATCCTGACCGAGGAAGAGTTCGCGGCGGAGAAGGCAAAGATCCTCGCCCAGTGACATCCGTCACGACCTGACGGGGTCGCGGGCGCCTAACGTGCCGGACTGGCAATGCCATGGGGCATTGCGGGGCAGCGTGGAATCACAGCGAGCCCGCCGGATGGCGGCGGCTCGCGCCTGCTGACGGGACGATGCTGAAGAAAGGGGTCTGAGCATGAGGGGCAACACGAGTACCGGGCCGAGCGACGGCACGGTCACGATCCATCCGCACATCGCGATCGAGCCGTCCGTCAATCAGGTGACGGTGGCGGCCGGCCACAGCGTCAGCCTCCAGGTGACGATCGATCGCATCGAGATCACGTCCGCGGTGACGATCAGCGCCCAGGGGCTGCCGATGGGCGTCTCGGCGCAGTTCTCGCCGGCGTCGCTGCCGGCGTCGACCCTGGCAAGCTCGAGCGCGACCGTGACGCTGACGCTGACCGCATCGGGGTCGGCGCCGGCAGCGGGAACCAGGTTCCGGGTCGTGGCCGGGACGGCATTCGCGGCGATCGTGATCACGGTGACCAGCCCGTTCAGTCACATCAACGGCGCGCCAACCGTCTCGATCGGATCGAGTGGGGTGTCCGCCGTCACCAGTCCGGTGGGCATCACGCTCGCGGCCTTCGGGAGCGCCAAGACGCCGATGAACGTTGAGGTCGCCGCCGGCGTCAGCGGCACGGTCTCCTTCGCGGTCGCGGGCGCGCTTCCATCCGGGGTCAGCGCCCAGTTCCAGCCGATGACGCTCCAGGCCACGGGCCAGGCGGGCGGCTTCGGGGTCGAAATCGTGCTGAACGCCGGTGCAAACGTCACGCCGTCGAGCAGCAATGTCACGGTCAACATCAGCCTCGGCGGTGCGCTGCGCGGCTCGTTGACATTCCGGCTGCTGATCGTGGCACCGACTGTGACCGCGGTGCAGCCGCCGTCCGGCGCGGTTCCGATGCTCGGCAACCCGGGCACCGCGATCACCATCCGCGGCCGCGGCTTCGGCCCCGGGACGACCGTGACCTTCGGAGCGGACGCACCGGTCGCCGCATCGTTCGTCGCTCCTGACGGAACGTCGCTGGTGGTGAACGTCCCTGCGACCGCGGCGAGCGGTCAGCTGACCGTGACCTCTCCGGCCGGCGCGGCGCCGGGCGCGCCCGAGTTCGCCGTCGACACCTACCGCAACACCCGTGGGTTCTCGTGGGTCAACAGCGATTCGTTTCAGAACATGGTCGGGGGCTCCTACAGCTTCTCGGATGCAGTTGCCCTGTTTGGCAGCTCAGCCACGCATATCTCGGGCTTTGGCATCACGGTCGACAACCCGCTCGTGTCGGTCTTCCTCAAAGCCGCCGGTGCGCTGCTGGGCTCGAACGGGCAGTGCTTTGGCATGTGCCTCGGGTCGTTCCGGTTCAGCGCGGGCCAGCGGAGCATCGCGGGACTCCCAACGCAGCCGGCGTCCGCCGAGCCCAACGGTCCGAACGGACCGGACGTGTGGCTGCTCGACGGCCCGCCGCTCGGCGCGGGCAGCAACGTGTCGCCGGCGCTGTCGGCATTCGTTCACCAGCAGCACCTGGCGCAGCTCAGCCAGGAGAGCATCAACAACTGGGTCGGCTTTCACGCGACCGTGACCTCGGCCTCGGGCCTACGGAACGCGCTGCTGTCGGCGTTCAACACGGGCGGTCGCAACATGGGCGCGATGGTCGCGCTCAACCCGTCGATCGGCGAGGGCCACGTCGTCGTCGCCTACGACGTCGTCGATCGAGGCGGCGACTTCGACATCCTCCTGTACAACCCGAACCTCCCGTTTGACGCGAGCGAGGACGGCACCGCGTCGACGCGCCAGACGAGCGCGAGCCAGAACGTCATCAACGTGATGAGTGACGGCAGCTGGGTCCTCGCCCACAGCGATGCGAGCTTCGGCCCCGGCACCGCCGACTGGCGTGGCGGCATCTTCAACATCACGGTCATCCCGTGGACGGCGATCCCCGTGCAGCCAAGCATCCCGTGGGCTGAGATGGCCGCGCTCGGCGCGGTCTTCATGTGGATCGTCGGCGGAGATGCCGAGGTCGCGCAGGTGTCCGACGGGGCCGGCCACGTGTTGCTCGCGGACGGCGAGTGGAACACCGATGCCGCCACGCGGCTCCCGGGCGTTCGGCCGATGCCGGCCCTCGGTGGCCTCGGCAAGGCATCGACGCCGGCGTATGTCGGGAACACGCAGGCGCCGTTGCTCCAGACGATCGTCGGCCACGGTGAGGGCACCTACGAGGTCCAGTGGGTCGCCGGCGGCACCGCCGTCACGCTCGACGGGGTTCCGACCAGGCCGGGCTCGAGTGACACCGTCCTGATCCACGGCGGGCGCGTTGACTTCACGGCGGCGGAGAAGAAGGCCGTGAACACGACCGTCGTCGCGATCGGTGCGGACAGCGGCCGGCCCCGAACCGCGACATTGAAGACGACGGGATCGGCGGGGGCCGCAGTCAGCCTCGCGTTCGATCCGGTCGCGGAGACGTTCGCCTACACCCACGGCGGGGAGGCCGCCACGTACTCACTCGAGCTCTCGACGATCGACGCTCAGGGCAAGCTGGTGAGCCACAGCACCGGCGAAGCGACGATCACCGACAGCGAGACCCACACGTTCCGGCCTGACTGGGATCGGCTCAGTGCCGGGGTCGGCCTCGTCGATCTCCACCTCCCCGCGCAGGGGTTCAGCCATCGACCGCTGTAGCGATAGCGGCCGGGCCGCGGGATGACCGATTCCGCGGTCCGGGTGCGTTCACCCGAGCGGCTCTGAACGGACCCGTCCGACCCTCCGCCCGATCGCAGCGGGGTCCCGTCCGGCCGGGGATGGCGAGGGGCGGTCATCCGGGGCCGCGATTTCGGATGAGACGTTCGGCGGGCACACCAGACCGACAGCGGCGGTGGCTGGCACCCGCGGACCGCGGGTGCCCACACCATCGCGGGCGCTCATGCGCGTATGCGACAATCCGTCGCGGTGTCCGAAAGGGTCGGTGAGTCCTTGCCGGATCCAGCCTCACTCACGGCCGAGGAGCGTCGGCTGCTCGAGGCTCGCAGCGACGTTCCATGGCGTCGATGGGGCCCATATCTCAGCGAGCGCCAGTGGGGGACCGTGCGAGAGGATTACAGCGACAGCGGTGACGCATGGTCGTACTTCAGCCACGACCAAGCGCGCTCGAGGGCGTACCGGTGGGGCGAGGACGGCCTCGCCGGAATCAGCGACGACAAGCAGAGACTGTGTCTTGCTCTGGCGCTGTGGAACGAGCACGACCCGATCCTCAAGGAACGACTGTTCGGCCTGACGAACGTCGAGGGCAATCACGGCGAGGACGTCAAGGAGTATTACTTCTACCTCGACAACGTGCCGACCCACAGCTACCAGCGTTGGCTCTATAAGTACCCGCAGGCGGCGTTCCCGTACCTTGATCTGGTCACGGTGAATCGGGCGCGGTCGCGGGACGAATTGGAGTATGAGCTGATTGACACCGGCGTGTTCGACAGCGGTGATTACTTCGATGTCGAGGTCGAATATGCGAAAGCGGCGCCCGAGGACATTTACTGTCGGATCACGGTTCATAACCGCTCGTCACAGGACGCGCCGTTGCACGTACTGCCGACCTTGTGGTTTCGTAACACCTGGTCGTGGCTGACCGACGAACCAAAGCCTCGTCTCGCCGCCGTTGACGCTCCGCATCCGGTGGTGCGGGCCGAGCATGATGAGCTCGGTGTGTTCTACCTGCACGCCGAGCCCGGCGCCGCTCTGCGCTTTTGTGAGAACGAGACGAACGGACCCCGCATCTGGGGCAGTGAAGATTCGACGCCGTACCCCAAGGACGGGATCGGCGAGTTCGTCGTGGACGGTGCGGACACCGTCAACCCTGCCGGCGAGGGCACGAAGGTCGCTGCTCACATCCGTCTCGACGTGCCCGCCGGTGCGAGCGCGACGGCGACCGTGCGTCTCACCCGCGACGGCCCCGAGCGGCTGTCGGCGCCGCTTGCAGATGCGGCCGACGTGATCGCGCAGCGACGCAGCGAGGCAGATGAGTTCTACGAGGTGATCACACCTCCGGAGGTCGGCGAGGACGCGAAGTCGGTCATGCGGCAAGCACTCGCTGGGATGCTGTGGTCCAAGCAGTGCTACTACTTCGATGTCGACCGGTGGCTGCGCGATCGCGGGGCTCACCCGCTGCGGGGGTCGACGAGGCGGGGCAGTCGCAACGAGTCGTGGTTCCACATGACCAACTACGACGTCGTGTCGATGCCCGACAAGTGGGAGTACCCGTGGTATGCCGCGTGGGACCTCGCGTTTCACTGCATCCCGCTGGCGATGGTTGATCCCGATTTCGCCAAGCACCAGATTGATCTGATGCTCTCCCAGGAGTATCTGCACCCGACCGGGCAGATGCCGGCCTACGAATGGAACTTCGGCGACGTCAACCCGCCCGTGCATGCCTTCGCGACGCTGTTCCTGCACAGGCTCGAGTCAGACCTCGGCGAGCGCGATCGGCCGTTTCTCGAGGAGTGCTTCGCGCGGTTGCTCGTGAACTTCACG
Source organism: Solirubrobacteraceae bacterium (assembly GCA_035524415.1). Lineage (GTDB taxonomy): Bacteria > Actinomycetota > Thermoleophilia > Solirubrobacterales > Solirubrobacteraceae > Palsa-465. The sequence goes on from DATKOY010000081.1 coordinate 7,487, forward strand.
TGGTGGGTGAACCGCAAGGATCCGACGGGCCGCAACGTCTTCGAGGGCGGCTTTCTCGGGCTTGACAACATTGGCGTGTTCGACCGCAGCGCGGCGCTTCCGACGGGGGGAAACCTCGAGCAGGCGGACGGCACCGCCTGGATGGCGATGTTCAGCCAGAACATGCTCGAGCTCGCCCTCGCCCTGATCGAGCAGGACGCAGCGTTCGAGCAGTTCGTCCTGAAGTTTGTCGAGCATTTCTTCTGGATCGCCGCGGCCGTCGACCCGGTCGGGGAGCACCCGGATGAGATGTGGGACGAGGAAGACGGCTTTTTCTACGACGTCCTGCGCCTCCCCGACGGCAGCGGCAGGCGGATCAAGGTGCGCTCACTCGTCGGCCTGCTTCCGCTCTGCGCGACGACCGTGATCGAGGCCGACGTGATCGAGCGGTTTCCGACGGTTGCGGACGCCGTGTTCGAATTCCTGGAACGGAATCGGGATCTGCTCGCGAATATCGCCGATCCGCTCGCCCCCGGAGTCAACGGCCGACGGCTGCTCTCGCTCGTCAACGCGGACAAGCTGAGAAGGATCCTCGCCCGAATGCTCGATGAAGAGCGCTTCCTCGGCCCCCACGGGATTCGCTCGATCTCACGCTGGCACCTCGAGCACCCGTACAGCTTCACCGTCGCCGGCGTCGAGCACCGGGTGCAATACGAGCCCGCCGAGTCGAGGAGTGCGATGTTCGGCGGCAACTCCAACTGGCGCGG
>DATKOY010000082.1:0-9473 GCA_035524415.1 Solirubrobacteraceae bacterium
CCGGCCGGGTGGGACCGGTTCTTCGACTTCACCGGCAGCCCGTACGCCGGTCCGGCATACCCACAGGTCGACCCGAGCCCGCCTCCGTTTGAGAAGTTCGGCGCCGCTGAGGCGAAGTTCGCGATGAAGTACGTGATGGACCAGCCCTACGCCGAGGCGGGCACGGGTGCTGACGACGCGCTGCCGGGCACTCGGGCCGCCTACTTCCTGCGCGCCGGCGAGGGTCCGCGGCACACGCTGTTCGGCCAGGTCTGCTTCCAGTTGATGACGGGAGCCGAAAGCGACGGCGCGCTGGGGATGACCGTGACCGAGGGTCCGCGCGGCGAGGCGCTCCCGGTCCATCATCACGCTGCGACGTACGAGGCGATCTACTGCCTCGAGGGACGAGTGCGCGTGAGCGCAGCCGGCGAGGAGCACGTGCTCGCGCGCGGTGACTTCTTCAGTATCCCCGCCGGCGTCGATCACACGATCGCGCTCGAGGGCCACCTGACGCGGTACGCGAGCATGTACGGCCCGGCCGGTCCGGAGCGCCTGTTCGAAGTGGCCGGGGCGGTTGCCGAGCACCGGATCTTCCCGGAGAGCGCTGAGGCGGTCGACCTCGATCGGCTGCGCGAGGCCGGTGCCACGGTCGATGCCGTGTTCGGCGGCTGACTCGCCGAGTAGGCCATGGAGCTGCCCCTTGACGGCAAGGTCGCGCTGATCAGCGGCACCGCCGGTGGGATGGGGCGGGCCGCGGCGCTCGAATTCACCGCCCAGGGCGCGAGCGTCGTCGGCTGCGACCTCGAGATGGACGGTGCCGACGAGACGGTCGCCCTCGTTTCTGCGGCAGGCGGACGCATGGTGTCGATCGCGCCGATCGATCTGACCCGCGAGGCGGACGCGTCCGCGTGGGTTGACCGGGCGGTCGCGCAGTTCGGCGGCGTTGACGTCCTCTACAACAACGCGTCGGTGGCGCGGGTCGGCCCGTGGGACGAGCTGACCCTCGACGGCTGGCGCTTCGCAATGACGTATGAGCTCGACATCGTGTTCGTCTCCACACGCGCGGCGTGGCCCGAACTGGTGCGGCGCGGCGGCGGCGTCATCATCAACGTCGCGTCGGTCGCGGCCGTCCGGGGCGCCACGTTCGTGCACCAGCATGCGCACGGAGCTGCCAAGGGCGGCGTGCTCGCGTTCACCAAGCACCTCGTGGTCTCCGGCGCCCCGCACCGGATTCGGGCGGTGTCGATCAGTCCCGGGATGATCCTCACGTCGGCGACGCGGCCGGTGGTCGAGGATCCGGACGGCCCGGGCGGGACGCTGCTGGCGGGCATCCCGTCGGGGCGCTTCGGCGAGCCCGAGGACGTGGCGCGGGTCGCGGCGTTTCTCGCCTCCGACGGCGCCGCGTACGTGAACGGCGCGGACATCGCGGTCGACGGCGGCGTCACCGCGATCGCCCCGTAGCCCGGCCGGCGCGGTCCGCCCTGCCGGCGCGGCCCGCGGAAGTAGAACGATCAATCAAGAGACGGATGGCATTTCAGTGCGGTATGTCGGGCGTGAATTGGCATTCACCGCCCCGCGGGCATCCACCGCCCCCCGAGCATTCACCGCCCCGGGGGCGTCCACCGCCCCGGGGGCGTCCACCGCCGGGTGGGGCGGGGCGGGGCTGTCAGTGCGGGCGGCGGCCGATCGCGTAGCGAAACACGTTCCACATCTCGACGCGCCCGTCCGGGAGCGTGAACGGGTCGACCGCGCGCTCGAGCGCGGAGCGCGCGGCGGCCTCACCCGCGCCCTCGATCGCCATCGCGCCGCCGCCCGAGGCGAGCACGGCCCGCACCGCGGAGTCGCGGTCGGGATGGGCCCAGGCGAGCGTGACCTCGCCGGCGCCCGCCACCGAGAAGCCGACATCCTCGAGCAGCCGTTCGAGTCCGCCGGCCGACGACAGGGCCGGTCTCGCCGAGTACGCGTGCGTACAGCGGCTCGTTCAACGGCTCGGCCAGCTCGGCCCAGTCGCGCGGTCGTCGACCCCAGCTCTCGGCGGCTGACACGGTCGGCGAATAATTGCATACAGTTTTGATATCTGCGTATAGTTCGTCCCCGCGATGACTCTCCCCGAGAGCGCTCGAACGACCGACCTCCCGCTCGCCGACGCCCGCCGGCTGATCGCCCGCGCGATCGACAAGGCGGAGGACATCGCGATGCGCGGCGCGGTCGCGGTGATCGGCGCGAGCGGCGCGCTCGTGTCGGCGTCGCGGATGGACCACGGCGGTGCAGGTGGGATGGCCCGCGCCCGCTCGAAGGCGTGGATCGGGGCAACGCAGCAGATCCGCAGCACCGAGCACCTGCAACGGCTCGGGCACATCGCGCCGCCGATGGTTGCCGGCTTCTCGGCGTGCTCGCCAGAGGCGGTGTTCCCCGGCGCTGGCGGGATGCCGATCACGCGCGACGGCTGGGTCGTCGGCGGCATCGCGGCGTCGGGCGCCGGGATCGGACCGTTCGTCGACTACCCGGGGGCCGAGCCGCAGAAGCTGATCGCCGGCGGGCGTCCCGCCAACGGCGAAGACCTGCTCGTCCACTACGCGCTCGGCATCCCCTACGAGGGCCAGCACGGGGACGATCTCGCCCGGTGGGTGGACGCGTACGGGTCGTTCCCCGAGGACCCGGGCGACGGCCTCGGAATGGCCGATCCACCGCCCGCCTCGCGCCAGCATGAGTACCGCTGGGCGCTCGTGCTGGCCGACAGGGCGATCGCCGAGGCGCAGGCGCGCGGCCACGCGATGAGCGTGACGATCGCCGACGCGCGCGGGGAGCCGATTCAGCAGGACCGGATGGACGGGGCGCCGGCCGCGTCGGTGGCGCTGTCCGAGGGGACCGCGGCCGCGGCGGCGACGTTCGCGTGTCCGAGCGGCGGCCTCGCCGATCGCTACGGCGGCGATGCCAAGCTGGCGCTGATTGCAGCCGCGCTCCCGTACAGGATCATGTCGGTTCCCGGTGGCGTTCCGATCGTCGAGGGCGGGTCCGTCGTCGCCGCGATCGGGGTCGGCGGCAGCGACCCCGTCGACTGCAACGCGATTGCCACGGCCGTCGCGGGCCTGGCGTAACGATGTCCACCCGCATCTGCATCGTCGGCTGCGGCGCGATCGGCGGCTTGTACGCCGCACATCTCGCGCAGCTGGACGGCGTCGAGGTGTGGGCCTACGACGTGTCCGCGGAGCATGTTGTCGCGATCAACGCGCACGGCCTGCGGCTGACGGGTCATGTCGCGCTGACCGCCGAGGTGCATGCCCGCGTCGACCCCGACGGGATCCCGGCCTGTTCGTTCGGGATCGTCGCGACGAAAGGCACGTTCACGCGCGCGGCGATCGAGGCCACGCAGCGGGTATTCGCCGATGGGGCGGTGTGCAGCGTTCAGAACGGGATCGGCAACGAGGAGGTGATCGCCGAGTACGTGCCCCGCGTGATCCGTGGGGTGACGCTGCCGGCCGGGCGGGTGACCGAGCCCGGCGTCGTGCGCATGTACGGCGGCGGCACGACGTGGATCGGTCCGTTCGAGCCGCGGCCGGCAACGATGGCCGAGGTGCGGGAGCTCGGCGCGTTGTGTCACCGCAGCGGCATGGAGACCGTCGCGCTCGACGACGCCCGCCCGCCCCAGTGGACGAAGCTGCTGTTCAACTGCGCGACGAATCCGCTGTGCGCGCTCACCGGGCTCACCCACGGAGAGATGTGGGATGTCGCCGCGATGCACGATCTCGTGAGCGGTCTCGTCGACGAGGGCCTGCGGGTGGCCGACGCGCTCGGAATCACGCCCGACGGCGACCCGAAGGCGCTGATCGCCGAGCTGGCCCACGTCAACTACGACCATCAGCCGAGCATGCTTCAGGACGTGCTCGCGCACCGGCGCACCGAGATCGCGACGCTCAACGGTGGCATCGTCCAGGCGGGTGCTGCGTGCGGGGTGCCCACCCCGCTCAACCAGGCGATCGCCGCCCTGATCGCGGGCCTCGAACTGAGCTGGGGCGGCGCGACCGGCACATGATGCTGACGGTGATTCGGCGCGCACTCCGCCCTTGTGATCGCTGTGCGAACTGTGGACGAGTTCTCAAACTGTATGCAATAATCCTGACGACGCCATGAGTGAGCCGCAGCGGATCAAGTGGGACCAGCAAGAGTTCACGGAAGTCCGTCCGGGCATCTTCGGCGCAACCGTCCACACGCCGCAGCTCACGGCCACGCTGTATCGCTACGAGCCGGGCTCGAGCTGGGAAGAGCATCAGCATCCACAGGATCAGATGACCACCGTGCTCGAGGGCGCGATTGACTTCGTCGTCGCGGGCCGGCACGTGCATCTCGAGCCGGGAGAGCTGGCGGCGCTCCCCGGGGGCACGCCGCACTCGGCGACGACGCCCGAGCAGGGCGCGGTGACGCTCAACGTGTTCACGAGCCGGAAAGCCCCACCACGTGTCTGACTGGCTCGGCCTGCGAGACCAGCGTGTCGCGGTCGCCGGCGGCTGCGGCACGATCGGAGCAGCGCTCGTCGAGGGCTTTCTCGATGCCGGCGCGCGCGTCGGCGTCATCGATCTGAGCGTCGCGAGCGCCGACGGTCGCGTCAGCGCCACGGCGCAGGCCGACCTCAGCGACTCGTCCGCGGCACGAGCGGCCGTGGCCGACATCCGCGAGCGCCTCGGCCGGCTCGACGTGTTCGTCCACTGCGTCGGGATCAACGAGCGCAAGCCGGTCGAGCAGTTCGCCGCCGGCGAATGGGATCGGATCATTGCCGTCAACGTGACGAGCGCGTTCCACACGGCGACCGAGGCGGCGGTCGCAATGCGCGCGCAGGGCAACGGCCGCATCGTCTTCTTCTCGTCGGTCGCCGGCCGCAGCGGGCACAAGCTCCATGCTCCGTACGCGGCGAGCAAGGGCGCGGTCAACCAGCTCATGCGCGTGCTCGCGCACGAGTACGCCGAGCACGGGGTGACCGCCAACGCGGTGGCGCCCGGATACATGGACACGGAGCTGACGCGCCAGTACCTCGCGGACCATCCCGACAAGCGCAAGGCGCTCGTCGAGCTGATCCCCGCCGGCCGGTTCGGAACCCTCCAAGAGGTCGTCGGCCCGGTCCTGTTTCTGTGCTCGCCGCACGCCAGCTTCATCACCGGCCAGGTCCTGTACGTCGATGGCGGGCGAACGATCCTCTAGAGGCCTAGGAGATACATGCAGCGCAGATTCGAAGGAAAGAACGTCATGGTCACCGGCGCCGGCACCGGGTTCGGCGCGGCGCTGGCGCTCCGCGCCGCACAGGAGGGCGCCGCCAAGGTTCTCATCCACTACCGCAGCTCGTCCGACGGCGCGCGACGGACGGCCGAGCGCGTCGAGCAGGAAGGTGCGCAGACCGATCTCGTGCAGGGGGACATCACCTCGTGGGCGGACATCAAGCGGATGGCCGAGTGGACGTTCGCGGAGCAGGGCGGCATCGACGTGCTCGTCAACAACGTTGGCGACATGGCCTCAGGCCAGGCGTCGTGGACGGAGATCACCGAGGAGGCGATCGATCACGTGCTCGCGGTCGACATCAAGGGCACCATGCTGATGGTGCACGAGTTCGGCACGCGCATGATGGAGCGGGGCGGGGGAGCGATCGTCAACGTCGGTTCGACGGTCATCGTCCGCGGGAGCCCGCGCGCGCCGCAGTACGCCGCCGGCAAGTACGGGTTGCTCGGCGTGACGAAGTCGTATGCGAAGGCGCTCGCGCCGACGGTGCGCGTCAACACGTTCGCGCCCGGGTTCATGGAGACAGAGGCGCTGCTCGCTCGGCCGGAATGGCAGGCGGGGCGGCGCGAGGTCGTGCTTTCCGGGACGCCGGCTGGCAAGATCCCGAAGCCTGAGGAGATGACCGGCGCAGCCCTGTTCCTCGCGAGTGACGACGCCCACCACATCACGGGTTCCTACATGATCGCCGACGGCGGTTACAGCATGCTCGGAGCCTGAGCAAAGGCGGTCTTGCGATGAGTCCCGGTGAGAACGGCCAGAACACCGAAGACGTGTACGTCCGCGTGCGGACAGCGATCCTCGACGGCGAGCTCAAGCCGGGGACGGTGATGTCGCAAGTCGCGCTGGCGGAGGAGCTCGGGATCAGCCGCACGCCGCTGCGCGAGGCGCTGCGGATGTTGCAGAGTGAGCGCTTGGTCGAGGCCGAGCCGAACCGCCGCGTGCGTGTCGCACCGATGTCACCGTCGGACCTCGAGCAGCTCTGCGTCGCGCGAGTGACGCTCGAGGCGGAGGCGATCCGGCTGTCGGTGCCGCGGATGACGCCCGAGGACCTCGCCCGGCTCGAGGGGTACATGGCCGAGATGGCGCATTATGCCGAGGCCAAGGACTATCGCCGCTGGACCGTGCCGCACAGCAACTTCCACCGGGCGCTGACCGCGCCCGCGGGCGAGCGGATCAACGATCTGCTCGGCCAGCTGTTCGACCACGCCGAGCGTTACCGCCGGCTGCACATCGGACACGGGCCGAGCGCCTGGGCCACTGCGGGGCATCGCGAGATCCTCGACGCCTGCAAGGCGGGTGACCGGGACCGCAGCGCGGCGCTGCTCGCCGGGCACCTCGCGCGGACGGGCTTCGAGGTCGCCGAACTGCTCGACCCCGACTACGATCCGCAGGCGCTGCGGACCGCGCTCAGCGACGTTGGCGGGGAGATCCCAAAGCGCCGCCGCGGCGGGACCGACACGCGCTCGCGCGCGGCCGCGCGCCGCAGCCGTTAACAGCCCGTTCGCAGGTCCGGGTCGGCGGCCTGCCACGATGAGGAGGTGAGCGCCGATGAGACGACACCCCGCTGGATCACGCTTGACGGGGCGGTGAACGCGCGCGCGGTCGTTCCGGGCGTGCTCCTGCGGTCCGACAACCTCCAGTCGTTGACCGCGCGCGACGTCCGGGTCCTCGTCGAGCGCGAGCGGCTCGAAGTGGTGCTCGATCTGCGCACCGAGGTCGAGGTCGAGCGCGAGGGGCCAGGCCCGCTGACGCACGAGCCGGCGGTGCGAATCGAGCATCGCTCGCTGTACCCGGAAGCCGCTGCCACCACCGACCTCGAGGCCGACCCGGTGGACCCGTGGCAGCACAACGATCCCGACGAATCGCCGCACGAGCCGCCCGTCGTGCAGGCGTACATGGGCTACCTGCGCCGGCGTCCGGACTCGGTCGTCGGCTCGCTGCGGGCGATCGCGCGCGCCGATGGAGCCGTGCTCGTGCATTGCGCGGCCGGCAAGGACCGCACGGGCGTCGTCGTCGCGCTCGCGCTCGATGCAGCCGGGGTCGACCGCGAGGCGATCGTCGCCGACTATCTCGCGACCGGCGAGCGCATCGGCGCGATCGTGGACCGCCTGGTCGGCTCACTGACGTATCGAGCGGAGCTCGAAGGGCATGACCCGCAGGCGCACGCGCCGGTTTCCGGGACGATGGAGCGCGTGTTCGAGCTGATCGACGCGCGCTTCGGCGGGCCAACCGCGTGGCTCGCCGCGCACGGGTTCGCGCGCGCCGATCTCGAGCGACTCCGCCGGCGGCTCGCGCCGGCGCGTCTCAGAGCCGCGTAGCTCGATCCGGTGTGCCGCGGGTAGGGGCGGCCGCTGTTCGTGTCGCGGCCGCGGAGAAGCGTGAGGGAACCGCGCCGGAGATCTGGATCGATCCGCTGTCCGGTCCACGAGAGCGGCCCTGTCACGGACACGATCTTCCACACCTCGCCGCGATGGTGAGCGCGTGGGCGTCTGTGTCCGCTGGCGGTAAGCGATCGCGCACGGTCCGCCGCGCCGGCACGACCGTGGCAGATTGTGTGCGCGTGGACGGCCCGCGGACGACCGGAGCGTCCGCCGACCGGGGCGATCGAGGTGATCTCTGCTGAGGGCACGTCGGCGATCGCGACGCTCCCCGAGCGCCACACTCGCCACGTGCCGCTCGCCCGCTCGCTGCGCCGGGATCACGGACGGGCAGCGCACCCACCCCTTCGACAGCGTCGTTTCCGAGCAGACCTTCCCACCCGGGCCGGGCCGAAGGCCCTACTCGGCGCCAGCCGACAGCGAACGCAGACGCACGTGCGGGGCCACCCGGAATCCACCGGTCAACCCAGCCGAGAAGACGCGAAGACTGTTGCGCTGACCGCTTGAGCAGAAGGTGCTGAGTGGCGAATCGTCGAGCGCGGCGCGGACCTTTTCACGCTATGCCGCCCGCGGACCTTTTACGTTGTGCCGCCGGCAGGTGGCATCTGTCGGCTGGTGCGCGGCGCGGGTACTCCGGCGGGGCCGGGCGGCCCCCCGGCCCCTCCGGCGGCGCCGGGGCCAGGGCCGCGCCAGGCTCAGACCGACCGGAACGTCTGGCCGCCGTACACCATCAGCCCGTGCATCACCAGGATGTCGATCGTGAACACGGCCAGCGACCACAGTGGATAGGCCGGCAGGAACAGCAACTGCGCGACCGCGTTGAGTGCCGCCGCGGCGACGCCCACCCACCGGGCGATCTGGTTGCGAGCGAGCACGCCGAAGCCCGAGGCCACCTGGACGGCGCCGATCAGCAACAGCGCCCAGCCGAGCGAGGTGAGGTCGCCGACGATGTAGTTCGCGTGCCTGGCGAAGAACCGCGAGCCGCCGATCGCCGCGATTCCATCGATCAGGTTGATCGTGCCTGCGAGGGTCAACATGACCCCCGCGAAGATGACCCAGCCGTATCCGCTGCGATCCTCGCCAAGGCGCATCGCCAGCGCCGTCGGTCCTCCGGGCTCCACCGCCTCAACACTCATCGGGTCCTCCCCTTTCGGCTCGGCAGCCGGCAGACGCGCCGACCCCAGGGTGGACTTTTCCAGAGGGCGGCGCGTGGGGCAAGTGGGTAGCCGATCAGCGTCCCGCTGTCCTCCAGCCCTCAGCGTACTCGAGACGCGCCGTGACCGAGTACGGCACCGGACTGACGACCGCGCGAACGCTCAGTTGCTTGTGCGGGTCCACCGTCGGCTTGCGCGAGCCACCGCCCGGCTCGCCCCAGACGACGTGCACCTCGGTGCCGATGTCGACCTCGGGGTCGACGGTGGCCAGGGACAGCGCCCGTTTCTCATTCGCGCTGTAGCCGGTGAACATCGAGAAGCCGACGATGGTCCCGTCGGCGTCCAACACGGAGTCGAAGTTCGAGGAACCGTAGTTGGCAACGGGCAGGTCGAAGAACTGGTAGCCCTCGTCCTCGGTGTCGAACAGCGAGGCGAAGATCTTGGCGACGTCCTCGCCCTCCCACGCGAGCGTGACCTTCTTGCGCTGGGCCTCCGGATCGACTCGCTCGAGCGCGTCGCGCCCGATGAAGTCGTGGTCGAACTTCACGAACGGTCCGTAGCCGAGCTCCCACGGGTTGAGGTAGTAATCCTCGATGTCGTCGGAGACAAAGCTCCCCGCGAGGGCGTTGCTCGCCTCGTAGCTCTCGGCTGGGAGCCACTCGCGATAGCCGCGCAGTTCCTCGCCGGTGTAGATCGC
>DATKOY010000083.1:0-2293 GCA_035524415.1 Solirubrobacteraceae bacterium
GCCTCGATCAGCGACGGCTCCTCCGCGCAGGCCAACGCAAGATCGGAGAAGTCACGCTCCTCTAGCGTGACCGGCGGCGTCGTCCAGCCAAGCGCCATCGAGGTCTAGAGCTTACGTTCTCCGGGACGCCGGTCGGGTGACGGTAAGACTCGGCGGGTCGGTCTGTCTGGGGCTGACGCCAGCCTGGTTGTCGCCGTGTCGTGTGTGACTCGTCTGGTGACTGGCCGCTTCGTGCGTGCCTTGGGAATGAGTTGTCCGCGCGTACGCGGCGGCGCCGGTCTGGCGCCCGCTGCTGGCTTGATCAGGAGCTTGTCCGCCCGAGGGGCGTGACTCATTACCGTCCTGCCGCCGCGGTTTCCCTTGTCAGACCGGCACCACCGGACCCTACGAGTGAGGTCGGAGGATCGAGTCAGATGCTTGCAGACGAGCTGGACTACGTGCTCGGCGTCGACACGCACCGTGACGAGCACGTACTCGCGGTCGTGACGGCGCCCGCCGGCGCAGTCGTCGCCGGAGCGGCGGCGCCCGCGAACACGCGCGGCTACCGCGAGCTGCTTCGCGTTGCTGAGCGGCACGCTCTCGGCCGCCGTGTCTGGGCGATCGAGGGAACCGGCAGCTACGGCGCCGGCCTCGCCCGCTATCTCGCCGAGCGCGGCGAAGTCGTGCTCGAGGTCAGTCGCATACCGCGCAGCGAGCGTCGGCTCCGCGGCAAAGACGACGTGCTGGACGCGACGAGAACCGCCCGGACAGCGCTCGCCAGCGACACGGCCGCGCTCCCGCGCAGCGGCGAGCGGCGCGAGGCGGTGCGGCTGTTACTGGTCGCGCGCCGCAGCGCCGTCGACGTCCGCCGCGAAGCGCTCACCCAACTGCGCGCCGTGATCGTCACCGCCCCCGACGAGCTTCGCCAGCAGCTGCTCCGGCTACCAGAGGGCAAGCTGCTCGACCGCTGCAGCCGCTTCCGCCGCACCAGCTCGGCCGCAGCGGACGAGCTCGCGACACGGATCGTGCTCCGCAGTCTCGCCCGCCGCATCAAGGCCGCGACCGAAGAAGCCAGCCAGCTCGAGAGCGAAATCCTCACTCACGTTCGCGCACTCGCACCGGCACTCCTCAACGAGCCCGGCATCGGACCAATCGTCGCCGCGCAACTGATCGTCGCTTGGTCACACCGCGGCCGGCTCCGCTCCGAAGCCTGCTTCGCCCGCCTCGCCGGCGTCGCACCCATCCCCGCCTCAAGCGGCCAAACCCAACGGCACCGACTCAGCCGCGGCGGCGACCGCCAACTCAACCGCGCCCTGCACACGATCGTCCTCCACCGACGCCAGCACGACCCCGCCACCCGCGACTACATCGCCCGCCGCATCGCCGAAGGCAAAACCGCCCGCGAAGCGACACGCCTCCTCAAGCGCTACCTCGCCCGCCACCTCTACCGACTACTCCAACAGCAGCCGCTCATAACTTGACACGTCATAGGAGCCTCATTCCCGGACGCTGGCCCAGGCAAGTGCCCTTGCATCCCTAGCGGCGGTAAGTACGGTCAGTCCGATGAGTCGTTCCGCCGTGACCCTCATCTTCGTCGTGTTGGGCCTTGCCGCGTCGTCGCAGGCCTCATCCCCGCCGACACTGGTTGGGCACTACAAACCTCTCGTGGGCGGGAGGGTCGCACCTGGTCTGACTGTCACCGCGACCCGAGACGGGGTCTGCCCGGGCGCTTCGCTGGTATCCAGCCGGATCGATGCCTGGCGCTGCTTCGAAGGCAACGTCATCCGTGATCCTTGCTTTTCGCAGCCACCGCAGAGCACGATCGTCGTCTGTCCAGCGGCACCGTGGAACCGGCGCGTGGTCGTGCTGCGCCTTACGCGACCGCTGCCGAGCGGCTGGGTAGGGATCAGAACGAAGAGCGGCTTCCCGTGGGCGATCATGACCGCCGATCACAAGCGCTGCACGTCCTACGCCGGTATGGCCGGGCTTCCAAAGGTGGGTGGCGTTCCCGTCACCTATGGGTGCCAAGGTGGTGGGAATCTCGCGGGCTATGTCGCGCAACGCTCGGCGACATGGACGATTCACGAAACCCGACAGCGGCCGCGCCTGGTCGTCGTCGGAATATCTCGCGTCTGGTGGTAATCCCCTCAGGGGTCATTCCCGCACGCTGGCCCAGGGCAGGCTTGTACCCTTCGGGTGTAGTGGCTGGACGGCAGTATCGGCTTGCGCTCTATGACGGGGACGGCCACGTCATCGAAGGCGCGCAGTACATGCACGTCAGCGAGGAGACGCCGACTCCTGGCCTACGGATCGA
>DATKOY010000084.1:0-8516 GCA_035524415.1 Solirubrobacteraceae bacterium
GGCGCGGATCAGTTTGGCGACGGCCTTGTTGATGCTGTCATCGGCGCGGTGGCGGCGGAACAGGGCCGCGAGCGTGTCGAGCGTGTGCCAGGCGACGGTGCGGCCCTTGTCGATCGCGAGGTGCCCGAGCGCTTCGATGAAGTGGCTCTTGCCGGTACCGGACGGCCCGCACACGACCAGCGCTTCGGCGCGGTTGACCCATTCCAGCGTGCGCAGCGCGTGTTGGGTCGGCTTGGGGATCGCCGAGGCCTTGTCCTCCTCCCAGGCGTCGAAGGTCTTGCCGGCCGGGAGCCCGGACGCGCGGCGGCGCATGCTGATCGTCGCCCGGTCGCGGCCGGCTGCTTCTTCGGCGAGCAGCACGCGCAGCACTTCGGCGTGCTCCCACCGCTGGCTGTTGGCGGTGGCGATCACCTCCGGCGCGGCGCGGCGGACGTAGGGCATCCGTAGCCGACGCAGGAGCCGGTCGAGCTCGTCCGGCAACGGTGGTGGGGCGGGCGGCTTGACGGTCATCGCCTGCCTCCGATCCGCTCGGCGTGATCGGCGTGATCGGCGAACTCGAGCAGTTCGGCGGCGAACGCGCGCGCCTCATGAGGGGTCAGCGTGACGATCGCCGGCGGCAGCCAGCAGCGGCCGCGCACGCCGTCAAAGCGGTGATCATCGGTCATGATCAAGCTGATCTCCTGCACCGGCTGGCCGCCGACCGGCTTGCAGACCTGCTCGGGGTCGATGCGGCAGTGGATGCTGTCGCGGTAATCGCTCATCTGGCTGCCTCCCCGTCCTCGTCGATCCGCTCGGCCCAGCAGGCCAGGCCGTTGAGCCGGCGCGCCAGCTCGCGTGCTTGGGCGGGATCCACGTCCACACACACGGGCACGTTGATGTCGCCGCGCAGCGGATCCGGCGTGTCTGCGTCGTGCAGGCGCAACGTGACCGCCTGCTCGCCAGTGCCACGCTTGCGTCGCCCCGGGACCAGGCGCGCCTCGACATGGAGTCTGTACTCGATGCTCATCGCCCGAACCCCTCCCAGCTGCGGGTCGAGGCCTGCAGCGAGACGTCCTCCCCGGCGCGTCTGGGTAGCGGGATCACCGTCGCGGTCTGCTGGTGGGCGAGGATGCTGGCCAGATCCCCGTCGCCGAAGCGGCCATAGCTCGCGCAGCGCTCCAGCGCCTCGGACACCTGTTGTGATCCGTGCAGCTTGGCGAGATCGACCGCTTCTGCCATCTTGCGGCGGATCCGCTGGGTGCCCTCGGCCGCCGCCCGCCGCAGCCACCGCTCGGCGCCGGGCCCGATCGCAAGGAACTCCCGCTCTTCCTCACCGCGGGCGCGCACCTTGCGCTCAAGCGCGCCGGCCGGCCGCGGCGGATAGTGCGCCTCGTTGATACTGGGCTGCCCCGGCGTGGTCAGCTGGTGCCGCGCGACCTCCCGCGGGCCCTGCGCCTGGTCGATGTGCACGACGATCAGCTGCTCGCCCTCGGCACGCACCCAGACCGGCTGGCCGATCAGCTCGTGCGGCACCGAGTAGACCGCGTCGCCGAGGCTGACCGTCGCTTGCCGGTCGACCTTGCGCTGCTGGCCGAAGCACAACGTGTGCGGCAGCCGCGGCAGCCGATGCAGACGCTCATGCTCCTGAGCAAGCAGCGTCACTGGCGGCTGGCGCGTGGCGCGATGCGGGCGCGTGTTGACATCGGCCATGAACTCCACGCACGCCCGCTCCAGCGCCGGCCAGTCCTGATACTGCTCGCGCAGGTTGTGCCAGGTCGGCACCAGATCAGCCTGCGCGAGCTTGACGGTGTTCTCGCTGCCGCCCTTGCTCTGCGGATCTCCGGGCTCGCACGTCGCGACCGTCAGCCCGTAATGGCGCGAAACCTCAACGATTGTCGGGTTACGCACCGCGATCCCGCACACACGCTCGACCGTCACCGTCTTCTCGTTATCCGTCAGACCGTACGTCGGAACCCCGCCGAAGTAGCGCAGCGTGCGATCCAGCCCGATCACGACCGACACCATCGTCCTGTCCCGCGACGGCACGACCACCCGAAACCGCGACCACGCCAGCCACGCGCAGAACAACTCCGCCGCCACGCCGGCCACCAGCGGCCGATCCCCCGCCCAGTCCCACTGCATCCACTGCCCCGGCTGCGGGATCCACGGCCGCGTGACGCGCCCATGCTTCTGCCGCCAGCGCCGCTTGGACGCCGCGACCACCCGCCGCGTCGTGCGCTCGGACCCCTCATAGCCCATCCCCAACAGCACCCCGTGCACGACGTCCGCCCGCACGTGCGCGTGCGAGCGATCGACCAGCTCCTCGACCTTGCTTGCGAACGGCTCGACCATCACCGCCGCCGGCCGAGACGCCCCCACCGGCAGCTCGCCCCCGGACTCCTCTCGCACGCGCACCCAGTGCGCGACCGTCTTGTGATCACACCCCGCCAGCGCCGCCGCACCACGCAGCGACCCCGTCAAGTCATACGCCTCAAGAATCCTCATCGCTTCCACCGCCTTCTTCATGGTCACCCTCCTCGGGCAGCGCGTTGACAGCAACGCGCGCCCGACTACAGGCGCCACAGGACAGAACCGTGGGGAGAAGAGGTGGCCGCCCATGGGGAGAACTGACGGCCACCAGTGGGGAGATTCAGTGGCCGCCTACGGGGAGGTTTTCATGGCCACCGTCATCCGCGAGCGCCTCCACGGCCACCATCGCTCACTTCTCGTGCGGCGAGTGCGGCTTCGTGCCTCAAGCAACCCCCACGCCGATTGTTGCGCGGTGGGACGGCGCGACCTGGTCGATCCGGCATCTGCCTACACCCCTGAAGGCACAACCAGATTCAGCCCTCAACGGCGTGTCGTGCCCAACAACGACGACATGCATGGCAGTGGGAATGTACTCACCAGTAGGGTCGATCCGACCCCGCACGCTGGTCGAGGTCGAGCGCTGGACAGGCAGCAAGTAGTCGATTCAGCGGCCGAATACCGACGCTTCCCCTCCGGGCTACGAGCGGCAGCGACGTGATGCCCAAGCTGGTGAGGTGAGTTGTTCTGAGCGGTCGCACGGGGCGTGAGGTGCTGTGACGCTCGCCGGTTCGGGTCTGCGATCCAGTGGGGATGCGGCTTGGGCGTGTCGTTCGGGGCGGTTCGACGGCGCATGGTTCGACGCTTTGCCGTTGGAGCCGGCTTGACCGAGGCGGATTGAGGGATGAATCCTCGGAGGACGGAGTCGACGGCCGCGGCGAGAATGGGCAGCGCGGCCCGGATTGTCTCCATCACGTGCAGGCTCGGAGCCGTGCTTTGCAAGCGGCCGTTCGCGGCTCGCGCCCGGCGGCACGGCCACCTACTGTTGTCGGGTGTTGGCTGGACGGTGTGCGGTTGTGATGGGTCTGTGTGCCGCGGTGCTCGCGCTCGCCTGCCTCGACGCATCGCGTGCCGCTGCGGGGCCGTTCGATGGGCGCGGTATGTGGATCTGGTCGGTGAGCCGCTCAGACGGCGGGAACCCGACCGCGATCGCGAAGCGGGCGCGGGCGAACGGGATCAAGACGCTGTTCATCAAGTCAGGCGACGGCACCAGCTATTGGTCGCAGTTCAGCGGGCGGCTGGTGTACTTCATCCACCGAAATGGGGTTCGTGTCTGCGCATGGCAGTACGTCTATGGAACGAGTCCGCTAACTGAGGCTCAGATCGGCGTCCAGGCGGTCCGCGCTGGAGCCGACTGCCTCGTGATCGACGCCGAGGTCGAATATCAGGGACGCTACGCGCAGGCGCAGCGGTACGTGCATGCGTTGCGTGCGGCGGTGGGAGCCCGCTATCCGCTCGGCCTGGCGTCTTTCCCCTATGTGGACTATCACCCGGGGTTTCCCTACTCGGTGTTCCTCGGGCACGGGGGGGCCGCTTTCGATCTGCCGCAGATGTACTGGCATGACATCGGCGAGAGCGTCGCGGCGGTCTACCGCCACACATACATGGTCAACCGTATCTACCGCCGGCCGATCCGCCCGCTCGGGCAGACCGACAGTGCGAGCAGCGGTGAGATCTCGCTGTTTCGCGGGCTGTCGGTCGCCTATGGTGCCGGCGGGTTGTCGTGGTGGGATTACGCGTGGACCTCCGCCAACGGGCTCTGGCCGGGGGTCAGCGGCCTCTACACGAGCGTCGCCACCGTCCCCTCCCCGGGTTTCCCGCGGCTTCATTACGGATCGCAGGGAGACATGGTCCTGTGGATGCAGGAGCTACTCAAGAGTGCGATCCCGTCGCAGCGAACGACCGGAACCTTCGCGTCTGAGACGCTGCGCAACCTGCGGCGCTTTCAGGCCCGCCGGGGCATTCCGGCGACCGGCCAGAGCGGGCCACTGACCTGGCAGGCGCTGCTGCGCCTGCGGGCATCACGGGTGCAGTGGGCCTCCGACGCGCGTGCGGCGAGCGGCGCCGCAGCGCGATATCAGCGCGCCCCCCAATCCGCCTCGCTGCCAGCGCTCGCCGATGAGATCCACACGGCGAGCGGAATCGACGGCACTCGCGCACTAGGCCCCCGCCGGAGAACTCGCCGACGGTAAATACGCGTCGATGCGCGGCTCGGACATATCGACGATCGACCCCGGACCGCCGGGACGGCGGGCGGCCACGATCGCCGCAGCCTGGTGCGGGCGCGAACTCGGACAGCCGTACGCTCAGCTGGCGTGGCGACTGCTCGCCGACGCCGCCCGTCTCGGGCTGATGCGTCACGGCAGCCCGGAGGCATGGGCCGCCAGCGGGATCATCCTCATCGCCCGCGCCAACGATCTCCTGCACCCCGGAGGCGAATCGATCTCGGCGCAGCTGGTCGCCGACGAATTGGGCGTCAGCGTCGGTGCGCTCGCGGCAACCGAACAGCAGCTCGCACGGTCGCTCAACCTCGCCCAGTACCGGTACCGCGATGACCGTTGGAGGACTCCCATCGCGCCTGCGTGGGAACCTGACTCTGGCGCTTGAGCCGATTGAGGATCGCGTCTTGGGGAGGAGGGTTGCGCTCGGTGACGAAGAACGGCCCAATGCGCAGGGTGTACATCGTGGCGTACGTCGTGGTCGGGGTATTGGTCGCCTCCCAGCATGACTACTACGCTCAGCTGACCACCGTCTCACAGATCGTTTCGGCGATCGCAGCCACTGCGTTGTGGCCCCTGCTGTTGGTCGGAGCGAGCCTCCACCTCAACCTCGGGTCGTTGTAGGCAAGCCGCCGCAGCGGACAGATTGACTGCGGTGGAACTCGCCGAAGTTATTGATCGCCGGTGGTTCAGCAGCCACCGCCCCTACCGGAGCAACAGTTGGCGCACGACGCGCGAGTCGCGGCGGGCCGACGTAGGGCAACACGGCGAGCAGCTGCTTTACCCGCGTGCTCCGTTCGCTGCCGCTCTGCGCGAATCATCGTTTGCGAGCACAGAGGACCCGCAGTCCACGCAGACACACGCTCGGCGCACACAGCGAGGATCGCCAGAAGATCGCACCGAGCGAACGCCGCGTCGAGAGGTTGGGGACTTGGGTGTGGAAAGAACAGGACCGGCGAGAAGCCTGGTCCGTGCTCAGTTGCACGCATTTCTACCCGGGGCGGTCGGCACTTCGCTTCTCCGTTTAGCCCGGAGCAGAGCGTGCATTCGTCGCAGCCTCTCGCGCGAAGCAGAAACGGTGTTCACCGTCCCGCATGATCGGTCATCACGGCACCGCTTTGCGTCTGCTGGGGACGCGAGTGTTTCCGCAACGTCGCGGGCGGAGCGACGCGATCATTGCTCGATCAATGCTCTTGACGCCACCGGGTGGCGGTTCGAGCACCCAAGTCATGAGCACGAGCCGAGCGAGCTGACGAGTGTCCTCGACGATCCGGTCCAGCGCCCTCGGTGGCCTCTCGCCGTGAACGACGATCGAGCGAGCGCGGTAAGACTCCCGCGCTAGTAGATTGCATGCATGCTGGCGATCCTCGGCACTTGGACCCGAGAGTTGGGCGATCCTATGAGAAGCTAGAAGCTTTATGTTGTGACTCTCCGGCACGAGTATGGCCTCGATCGCGATCCAGAGGTCGATGAGCGCGTCGTCGATGTTGTCGCGCTCGTGGGCGCGGTCGAAGCGTCGTAGTGCAAACGCGAGTTTGCGCTCGCGGCGGGCACTCGTAACTCGATCGACCGGCTTACTCAGTGTGGGAGCGTCGTCCGGCGCGATGTTGGTCGTTAGCGACTGCACTAACGTCGGTTCGCTGTCGAGTAGCGCAGACAACATCTCAACACCTCCGCCATTGCGGATCGCGCCGGACGTCATGAGGGACCGGGGCGTCAGGAGGGTCACCGCGAGTCCATAGGATCGCAGTGCCGGTCACTCCAGAGTGAAGCAGCCTTAGTGCTGTGACGACATTCGCAATGCGCTCTGCGGCAATCTCGATGTTCCAGCCTCGTGGCGGCATGTGCCATCTGATATCGATGGCATGAGTCCGCATTCGGAGTTCCTTCAGCGTGGGGTCGCGGACTGTGAGGGAGCGGCCGAAGCTCTGCCATAGCTCGCTGCGGTCTTCGTCGGTCATGGGCCGTATCACCGTGTCAGCGCTGATGGGCACAGGTTCGTGTAGGCCGGCCTGAAGGTTGCGAAGGGGCCCGAGCGTTTGATGCGGCAGATGAGGATCTCGGGCGTGCGCCGCCCGGCAATCGGTGATCATTTCGCGCGCGAGCTGCGGACTCCAGGTGAGATCTGGTCTGCGCCGGCCGTAGCGCCTGAAGGTCGGTGCGATCACCAGGTCCCGAAGCGCATCCGCTCGCATGGTCGCCGGATCCTTGGAAACCTTCGCCAAACCCCAGAGGGCGCACGAAGACAACTCGGAGTCTCTGTCGAATGCCTCGGCAATGTCGACGATGTGCGGCCAGAACTCGGGATCCAGCCGCAACAGGTCCGTCACGTTCCTCCAGTTGATCTCGGTGTGTGTGATCCGGCGCAGCCCCAGCATGGAGTCGCGGAGCGCGACCACCTCATGTGTTGGCAGACCGCGGTCGGTATCCGCGAGCATCCTGGCGCGCTCGCACGCCAGCCCAATTTCCTCGATCAGGAGGGCGTCGAGCCGTTCGGTGCCATTGCTCGGGGTTCTGGGTAGGGGCATCTGGACAGATGAGTGCGCGTTTCGCTCGCCAAGTCGGGGGATTAGAGCCATCGCTCATGGTGCATAGCTCTCCACGCGAGAACCCCTACTAGATATCCTGGGCTGGTTGAATCCTCAGGATTCGATGGGTGTCGGACGACAGACCAGACTCGGCGTGGTCCCCACCTCCCTGGCAGGGATGGCGACTTAGGCGTTCATCGCGCGACGCGGCGCTGATGATCACGGCTGATGGCTTCTGCATCTAGCCCTTTGCGGCAGTCTCCGTTGCGACAGTCTCCGCCGATGGCTAGTGGAAGAAGACGCCGTTTCGCTCGTGTCCGACGCCAGGTTGGCCGACGTTGTACTGGCCCGCAGCGTCGGAGCTGTAGATCACTTCTCCGCTGTCATTGGATGCCGTGAAGCTGATGGTTGTACTGCAATTCACGTAATGGCCGGTGAAGCCGAACGTGTCGTCGCGGATCTTCTGCCGGGTCCCATTACCCGACCAGCGGACGTCGAAGCTGACGTGCGACGCGAGTGGCGGCGGCGGTGGTTCGCTGAGGCCAACCGCGATGAAGAAGTCGTGGTAGTCGGTGACCGGAACATTGTCGGCGTGCAGTCGCGCTCGACCGCTACCCGGGTCGACGTCGATCGCCGAGAACGCGATCGGGATCGTCCAGAACAGCCCGGACGGGGCTATCCCCGGCTCGAAGTCGTGGACCTGCTGGGTCGGATCGCCGACGGCGTCCGGAGGGAACAAGTCAATTCATATAAACCCGAACGACCCGTTATGCAGGCGTCCGTCAACCCCGACGTAGGCGCCGCGCATGAAGCGCATATCGCAGTCGAAGCTGTACCTCGTGCCGTCGCTGCCTCGGGCCGTGCCTTGGGTCTCGGACCCGCCGATGACGCCGTTGAAATCCGTGATCGACGACATCTCAAGGCCGACGCTCGGCGGGATCACGTGAATGAACGCGCCGCTTGGCACGATGTTGAAGTTCAGATCAAACCCACCGGGAATTGGTCGAGGCGTCGCGAACGCCGATCCGAACAGCTCGCTCGGGTCAAGCAGCCCTAGCCCAGCGACCCCGCCGAACGCAACCGCGCCCCGTCGCAATACCTGCCGTCGAGAGAGTCTCGCGGCAATGCCAGTGCCAGCGGCTGGCCGCCCTCTCGTGCCCACGCTTTCCGGGTCCGGTCCCATCACACCCCAGATCGTGTCGATCGCAACGAACTCTAGCCTGCGTGGCAAGCGCAAGTCAAGCCAATCGTCCGCGTGCGTCCCCTTACGGCGCGGCACCTCGCGGTGGAGACATCCGCTCGCTTTCCCGATGATCTCGATGCCGACAACGGCGATCGGCCATGGCCAGATCATCTGCCTCGCCAGCGACCCGGCGAGGCGAGCGAGGGGACGGCGCGCGACCTGCAATTTTTTCGGTCCACA
>DATKOY010000085.1:0-9854 GCA_035524415.1 Solirubrobacteraceae bacterium
TATCGTCGCAGCCGCATAGTCACCAGTCACGCGGATCGCCACCGAAATTCCACGCGGTCCGGGACAACCTCACGACAAAGCATACCTAAGCTTTGACTTGCAAACTAAACAAAGCGAGCGGGGCGATGCAATGGAACACACGACACCGACGGGCGCACGACAGTCGATGGCGACGGGCTCGATCCCCGGGAGGCGGCGCGCCTGCTCCAGCGGACCAAGCGCTATGCGAAGCGCCAGTTCAACCTGAGCCCGCCGTGGGTCACCGCGTTGATGGGTGCCGTGATCCTTTTCGCCTACGGCGCGCTGTGGCTCTCGACGCGGCCGGGATCGCCCTGTTCATCGCGGTCGTTGGCTACGCCGCCGCGACTAGCAACCGGCTTGGCCGCGGGTAAGGAGGCGCCGATGGGCGCGGATGCGCTCGACCCGGTGATCCATGCACCCGCCAGGCTGCGGATCATCGCCACGCTGGCCGCACTCCCGGACGGCGACAGCCTGTCCTTCACCCGCCTCCAGGACATGCTCGAGCTGACCCCCGGCAACCTCATCACCCACCTGCGCAAGCTGGAGGACGCCAGCTACCTCACCACCGAGACGACCCGCAACGGGAGAGCATCGCGCACCTCGATCGCACTCACCGCCCAAGGTCGCGCCGCGCTCGACGCCTACACCAACACGCTCCGGAACCTACTCGGCGGCCTGTAGACGCCAGTCACGCTCCACACCTTCTGCGCTCGCACGACGAGCATCTCGGCGGCCGAGAGCTCCTACCTCCGAAGCGCCGATTCCGCGCACGGCGGCGGCTCTTCGCGATTACATGCTAAATGCGATACAACGCCAGCAGTTGCTACCTATCACTCCGCAAACATCTCACCTGTTGTGTGTCAATGTCAGTAGTTCGCCGGAGTGGTTTCGCGGTTAGAGCTGGCGCATCTTCGCAATCGTGATGTGGACAGAACGTACTTCAGATCGCGTTCTGGTACGCGTTCCTGATTGCGGCCGTGCTCCCGCTCGCGATTGCGATCAGCGATGACGGGGCCGACGTCATCTTCAGCGTCGCGTGGCGCATGTGCGTCCTCGTTGCACCCGTGTATCTCACACGCGACTGCGTCCTGAGGTCCCGTGAGTCGCATGCGGACGTCCGCGCCGAGATGAACGGTGCGGTCGGGCTACGCCACGAGCTCGCCGCGATGTCGCAGAGCCAGGTCAACACGATCTGGTCGATCTTCCGCCTGCTACTGGAACGTGTACGCGGCGCTGGCTGCACAGCTGCTCGCCGCCGTCCACGCCGCGCTGTTCTGTGGCGAACGGCGCGTGGTGCATGGTCTGGCTGCCGCGCTCGTCGCCGGCGTCCTGGCTGACGCAATGCCCATCCTGGGCGGGACCGTTGGGAGTTGTCCCGGCGGGTTCAGCATGCACGGTGCAGCCTGCCCGACGTTCGCCGACTGGACGTTCATCCGCATCGTGTTCGAGCAAACGCTCGTCAAGGGGGCAGTGCTGGCGATCCTCGGCAGTACGGCGGTCGCCGGCGTGCACGCCGCGCGACGCGGCTGGCCGGTCCGGATCGCCGGCTGCCCGGTTGGGCGACACGGAGCTGCTCGTCGCAGGCTCGAGACCGGCTCACGGCCGCCTAGTGCTGCACCCGAGGGGTACTAGCCTTCGGACATCGATCCCGGTGACCTCGGGACGGATGATGGTTTGGCACTCAGGCGCGACCTCGGCCAACCGTGAGGCATGTGCTGGGTGGGTGCGTCGGGCTGGAGGCGGCCGGCCGGCGCGCCGAGCATCGCCAAAAGGCTGCTGAAGTTCTGCCCCTCGACCGTCGACCACCCGCCGGGATCGTCACAAGAGCATTGGTGTCGATCCGCGATAGCAAGCGTCTCGACGCCGGTGCCCGATGCCCAGCCGGTCTCCATGTATGGGAATCCATCGTGCACGATGGCGATCTGTTCGCCAGCCCTCACTCTCTGCCCCGCGTGGACGTGGACCGTGACGTTTTCCGCCACGTAGACGTACTTACCGGCGAAGGCGCCGTCCACGAGTCGGTACACGACGATGGCGCCCGGCCAGCACGTCTTCCCCCAACAGCTCGACGGACCCGAGTCATCGTTGCTGGCCATCGTGACCCTCCCGTCACCGAGCGCCAGCACGGGACCTGAGCCTACATAATCGACCCCCATGTCGATGCGGCCCGGCTGGAGCCCGCTCACCGCCCTGAGCGGGTCGACATAGCGTGCCGCATTGGCGGCTTGCCTTCGAGCCACCCATACGCGGAGACCGGAGGCCGAGTGATCAGCGCCGCCAGACACCGCAGGTGAGACCGCCGCGAAGCCGCGCTGGGCCGAGGAGCCGCCCGTGAGCCAAACCGCGGCTATCACGATCCCGCCGGCGGCGCTCGCCACGAGCGCGGTCGCCCGGCGCCGGCGGGTTCGTCGGCGACGCCAAGCCCCACGCCGCGCGCTCAACTCGTCGGGCGACAGCAGCGAGTATCGCGGCTCGCGAGGCTCCCCGTGCGCTTCGTCAATCATAAAGGCCGCGATTGTGCCAGCACCCTCGGTCGTACCGCCGCGAGCCGGAGCTGTCTCCGCGGCCTGGCCGCGTCGATGAAGGCCGCCGACGGTCCTTTGCACTCGTTGCGAGGCCAAGCCGGGACGGCGTTTTACGGCAGTCGCGGAATTCGTGATCTCGTCGACCCGCAGATCATTGGCGCTGCAAACCGCGGGTTATTGCCGCCGGCCGGACTGCGGCACGACTGCTTTCATTCCCGAGGCCGCTGGGAGCGCACACGCTAGCCACGTGGTCGCCGGCGCCCGAGAGGAGAAGCCGGGCGGTGGAATGGCGGCAATGCCGAGTCTCAGGGGAACCATGCGCGTTCCCATCGCGAGATCTCGAACGGGACTCCAGCTCGGCCTCCGATCGCGAGGATCGCTGTGCCGTCGACGGTCGCCCGGGCGCTGCGGATCAGAGCCGGGTCCCGTACGAACACCAGTGTGCCGATGGGGGCGTCGAGATCTTCTCCATCGACGGTAAACACAGCGTGCCCGCTCATCACCGCGAATAGCTCCTCGTGGCCATCTGTCAGGTTGCCTTCGTCGTCGCGCTCGTGATGCGGCTCCACCAGTTCATCGCCGGCGTTCCCTGTGATTCCGTTCACCCCGAACGCTCGAATATCGAAATGACGGCGGACCAAGTGGAAGTCCCCATCCGTGGCGTCCGGATAGTCCGGGTAGATGTCCGTCGCCACGGCGACATCGGCTAGGCGCACGGCACCGAACGGCACTTCGCGGGGATCCGCCACGATGCGAGCCTCGCAGGCACCACGCGACGAGTCAACCTCCCAGATTCCACGCTGGAAACGCGCTGATCGGCCTGCCTGGGTGCTCCCACAGCAGTAATTGAGGCCACAGAGCTCCCACAGCAGTAATTGAGGCCACAGAGATAGATCCCGGCGGGCGGCGCGGCCTCATGCACGCGATGGCGCACCGGGCCCCTGATGCTTAGGTCGGACCAAACGTGGCCGTGGCCGGTGGGGGCGGCGGACCAAAGCGCGCGCGTCCGGTCATTCGGAAACTCTTCCACGGCGGCGTGGTTGCGGGATAGGCTCGGGCGCTCACCGGGACCTTTATTGCGGTCATCGGGATCTTTGAGAGGGGGTCCGCCATGCGTCGTCGTATCGCCCGTTCTGTCGTCGTCTTCGCCGCTGCATTGCTCTCGATCGCAGTGCTCACCGGCGCGCTGCTGGTCACGCGAGGGCAAGCCGCGAGGCGCTTTTCTCAGACGCCTTCGCGGAGGGCGGGCATTGTGAGGAGTGGCCTGGTGAAGGGACGGTCGACCTTTATCCGGCTCAAACGCGTGGTCGATGCGGCGACGCTTCCGGCTGCGACGACTGGTCCACCGACGAACGTTGAGCCGCAGGAGTCGGTTCCGGTGACGGGTCCGCCTCGGATCGTCGGTGTGATTCCGCTCGTGCAGAAGCGCCTGCAGGGGGCGCCTGAGGCGAGGGCGAGTTCGCTCACGCGCGTGTCGGTCGCCGGGCTGGCGAACAGCGGCAAGCTCCCTCCCGATACGCAGCTGGCGGTCAGCTCCAAGCGGGTGGTCGAGTTTGTCAACGATTCGGCGGAGGTGCTCGACCATGCGGGGACGGTGCTGGGGAGCTTCGATCTCGGAACGCTGTTCTCGGGCACTGCGGGGACAGGAAGCGATCCCAAGATCGTCTTCGACGCCGCCAGCGGCGATTTCTACGCGGCCTACATCTCGAAGGTCACCAGCCACGACGGGCCGAGCGAGATCGACCTCGCCGCGACGAATAACCCGCAGGGCAACTGGTCGATCTACACCGTCCACTCGGAGAGCATCCTCCAGGACCAGCCGAAGCTCGGCGTCAGCTCCGACAAGCTGACGATCAGCTGGAACGACAACGGCAACTCCGGGCCGGAGGAGTACATGGTCATCCAGAAGGCGGGCGTCGCCGCCAATCACAGCACCGTCGCGGCGACGATCTGGGGTCCCGACAGCACGAGGCTCAACCTGATCCCCGCCGATCAGCTCTCGGCGAGCAAGACCGCATTCGCCGTGTTCCACAACTACAACACCTCGAAGGTCGGCGTCCTCTCGTTCACCGGGGTGCCCGGGATCTCCCCCGTGAGCTTCACCGAATCCGACGTGTCGGTCGCGAAGACCTCCGCGCCGCCGTCCGCCGTGCAGCCGCCGAGCGGTGGCTCGGCCAGTCCGACGCTCGACACGGGCGATGACCGGCTGGAGTCGGCCGCCTGGCTTGGGGGCGTGCTGTGGACCGCCGGCAACGACGTGTGCAAGTTCCGGACCGACAAGAAGAAGCGGGCGTGCCTGCGCGTGATCAAGATCGCCACCGCGAAGATGTCGCTCGTGCGCGACGTCGATATCACGATGGTCGGCGGGGACGTGATGTACCCGGCGGTGATGCTCGACGCTCGCAAGGACTTCTGGGTCGGCTTCTCGTCCTCGTCGATCTCGCAGTTCGCGTCCTCCGAGGTCGCCGAGGCGCCGGGAGGCACGATCGGATCAAGCATCGGTGCGACGATCTACGGACCCGGCACCGGATCTGCCAACTACCTCAGCTGCACGAGCCCTCCCGTGAAGCGGTTCGGCGATTACTCCGGGGCGGCGATCGATCCCGCCCGCGAGAACCTCGGCATCTGGACGGCCACCGAGTTCGGCGCTGCCGGATGCGCGTGGGGAACGCAGCTCGGGTCATTCACGCCCTGACCCAAGTCTGTAGCTGTGCACGAGTGAAGAACGTGCGTGCCCTCGGCCGAGCGGCGAGCACCCGACCTCGCTCAGGGTGAAGGCGGCGCGGCCACGGAATGGCACGGCTTGCCGCCGCAGACGTCAACCACCGCCCCGGCGGGCGCGAGGAAGTCCGAGATCTGCGACTGGGCCGCCGGCGTGTAGCGTGGGTCGTAGTGCGTGTCGGCGTTGTGGGAGCCGGCGGTCGGGGGAACGTTGCCCACCGGAGGCGGCTGCACCCGCGCCGAGCCGCTGTCCCAGATCTCGATCGCCGAGCCGCCGAACGGATAGCTGCCGATCGCCGGAAGACCGTAGAAGAGGTTTCGATCGCGGGTCCGGACGGAATCGAGTGCAGGCTGATGGGCGCTGGCGCCGATCGTCCTCGCCTCGGCCGCCGCAGCGTACATACTGACTTGGAAGTCGCCGTAGGCGATCTGCATGAGCACCGTGTGCGAAGGCGTATCGGGCAGCGGGTGGGAGGTCATCTGCGGCGCGTATCCGTCGGGGTCGCCGCGGTCCCATAGTTGCTGGACGACATCGAGTATCACCGGGTAGAGCGACTGGTCCGGATAGGACTTCTCCAGGATCGCCTTGAGCGACGCGAAGTCGGTGCTTCGCTGGACGAGCAGGTTCCCGAAGTCGATGCCGGTCACCCCGAGCACGGCACGGCTCCAGTCTGGCGCCACAGCCGTCGCCATACCGCCGGCGATCCCGCCCTGGCTGTTGCCGTAGTAGTAGAGGCGGGAGGTGTCGATCACCGGCCGGCCGGCCGACTCGAAGGCCGAGTTGGAGGCAAGGCCCTCCGGGTTGCGCATCAGCCGACCGAGGTACAGCGTATTGAGGACTCCCTGCTGCAAGCGGTCCACCACGATGGGGAAGAGGTCCAGGTTGGCCACAACCCCGGCGTCAAACGGCTCGTCGGCGCCAGCCAGCCCCCACCAGTCAGTGCCGCAGAAGATCATGTTGTACGTGGTTGCCAGCGGCTGGAGGTACTCGGCGGTGACCAAAGTGTGGTCCTCGAACAGCCCGTGGCCGTAGATAGAGATGCGCGCTGGATGTGACGGCGAAGCCGAGCTCGGGACAATGCACTCAAAGGCAGCGGCGGCGACATTGCCCGGGATCTGCGTGGGCACTGCGTCGGGGTTGCCCGAGCTGTAGTGAAATGCCGTGGTGGCCGTCGAGCCGCACCTGATCAGATAGCAGGGCACCTGAAACGTGCCCTGAACGGCGCGCAGCTGTGAGCTCAGGGCGGTCGTGCTGGTGATCGTGTAGGCAGGGGCGTTGCCCTGCACCACGCCGTCGCCGAGGTTGTGGTCGCCGAGCTGGGCGAAGCCGTCGTTGCGAATCGAGAGCAGCCGTGAGGTGAGGCTCTTTTCCGAGGCGACCGTGAAGTTCCACGCCTCATACAGGTCTGCACGCTTGATGCCGGCGCGCTTGAGCGCGACGAAGATGCGATCGTATCGTGCCCGCTGCGCGCGCTCGCTCGCCGGCAAGGGGAGGCCGTCGCGAAGCTTCTGGAACCATGCGGGCCCGGCGAGCAGCCGGCCTCGGTCATCCCGCAGGTGCCGCAAGGCAACCACGTAAGTGTGACCCTCGGCAAGCTCCTTGCCCGGCAGAATCATCAGGTTGGTGTCCTGAGGCGTGGGCGCGTTGGCGTCGAGCTCTGAGTAGATGAGCTGACGGCGCCCGGTGGCCTCGTCGATCACCACGATCGGCTGGCCCTTTGCGAATGCCTGCTTCATGTTCAGCAGGCCGACGGCGCCGGTGCGCGCGAACGCTTGCGCGTTGTCGAGACCCGGAACGTGGACAATGATCGCGCTGCCTGGACTGAAGCCGTCGTTGCGGTCGTACTGACCAACGCCGATCCGCTGTCCGTTGGTGTTCACCGGCATCGCGTTCGCCGGCAGATGGACGCGCAGTCCGGTCGGCGTGGAGCGGTCAGGCCTGGTGAACAGGTTGTCCGGGAAGGGGAGCAGGCACGGCGTGCTCGTGAACGGCTGGCAATCCGCCGCGGGCAGCTTGGGTCGACTCGCTCCTACCGCAGCGGTCAGCGTCGCGGGGAGCGCGCCGGCCAATACCAGCGCCGCCGCTCCCAACCTCAATAGCTTGCTCCGACTCACGTCGCGACCACTCTAAAGCGGTCGGATCGCGTCACCATCGGGGGAAACCCGCAACGTTGCATTGCGAATCCCGGATTCAAGAGCGTTGTGAACCCGAACCGGTCGCAGCGGCGCGCGCTCAGTGCTGCTTCCGCGTGAAGGCGGTCACGCCGCACAACCGCACAGCTGTTCCATTTGCTCAAGACCGGCAGCGATCGACAGCCCGCTGGATTTGGGTGGCGGTCAGTGGCGCGCTCGGCTTCTTAGCTCGTGTTCCGATCATCCGATCATCCGATCATCCGATCATCTCTTTCGGGTGATGCGCCGCGACGGTCTGGCTGCGATTGTCCGTCGCGCCTTGTCCGTGGGTGCGGACGGCGGCGCTCCCCTTGGTTTGTTGAGAACGCTGGCGCTCGGGCACGGGCTGCAGTGCGGTGAAGGTCGATCGGGGAAGCGAGGTGAACGTTGGCTGGTGCAGAGCGGGCCCCGAGGTTCGATCACGTCGTGTCGGTGATGTTCGAGAACCGGTCCCTCGACAACCTGCTGGGTCGGCTGTATGAGCCGGGTGAGGTCGCTTCGTTCGAGGGCGTGATCGGCAAGGAGTTGAGCAATCCGGTCCCGGAGTGGGCTGAGCACGGGGCCGATCGAGGCGTACCACGGTGTTGCTGGGGCCAGCCCTAGGGGGCCTGGAACATGACCGGATTCGGACGGACACTGGCTCGTGTCCGAATGTCTGAATTCGGAGGATCTGTCGTGCGCTCCCTATGCCGCTTCATCTCAATCGCCGCGCTGCTGACTGTGCTGGTGGGCATCGTCGTGGGCGGAGCTGCTCAGGCCGCCGAGGCTTCGGGCCGGGTTGCTCCTGTCTTGAGGGCGACGTCGCCCGGACCAACGCCGCCGTTTGATTCCTCGCTGCTGAGCTCGCTGGATCTGCTGGCCGCGGCTCACCAGCAATACGGGCCCCAGGCGAAGTTGGTCGGCGATTGGCAGCATCTGTACGGGCTGCGGGTGCTGGTCAAGAACCGCCTCTTCAACCTGAACGTGGCCCGCGCCGTGCACGACGAGCTGGGTCGGGGCTGGACTGTCGCCGCGGTCGGCCCGACGGCTTACGACTGGCGCGGGTTCCACGTCGGCGCACTCCACAACCAGACCGTTGTGGTGATGTTGGTCGCCTCCGACCAACTCAATGACGTCAGTGGCGTCCGCCAGGCGCTGGCGCATTACGCCAGCGTGCTCGACGTCGACTATGTCTGGTACAAGCTGCGCGCGGGTGTCGCGCCGCGGTTCACCACGCCGCTGATCGTGCCGACGAGCGTGGATTCGGCTGGTTGGGCAAATCTATCGACGAGCAGCGCCGATGACGCGCACCGTTACGACCTGCTCAACGCGGAGACGAAGGCGATGGAGGTATGGGTGCCGTATCCGAATTCGCGCTACCGGGTCGTCGTGGCGCCGTACGCCGGCGTCCGCCCCGACCTGTGGCTCGGCGCGGCCGATGGCGGACCGGTGGCGGCTGGCGTCCCGCGTGAAACCAGCGTGGCCTGCGACCCGGCGACTCCGCTCAGCGACCAGTGCTCTGACGCCGCGTACGCGATCGGGCACGAGCTCGGACACGCGTACGGTTTGAAGCACAGCTGCGACGCCTATCCCCAGTACTCCAACTGCGCCGACTCGATCATGCAGACCGGCAAGCCGATGAGCGCGATCCTCCTCCCGCCGGAGGTCGCCCACCTGAAGGCATCGCCGTTCCTGCACTAGAGGCTGGCAAGCATGATGCGCGAGACCGGCACCGGGGTGATGTTGACGGGGATTGGCGCAGGAGCTCGGACCGGCCACGGACTCAAGCTCAGGATCCTCGACCTGAGACCTCGTGCATCGTCAGAGCGACGGCCCCGACGACCGCGAGCGGCCATCTCGATCCCGAGGCCGCAGTGGCGGCTACGCAGCCGGGACCGTCCGTTCGTCCCACTACGAGTCGTGCGGCTCTGGCCGTGGTGGCGGGTTGGAGTCGGCGTCCGAGTCAAGTGGCTCCGGGAGCGCGACCCCGTCGGAGCCTCGTTGCGGACGAGCAGTTCGAGGCTCACGGACGCCAGCTGATCCGGGGCCGAGAATGTCCGGGCCAAGAAATGATGTCGTGTCCTTCCTCGCGAAGTCTGTCGACGAGCTCGCGGCGGAGCGCATCGATTTGGGCGGTCGTTGAGCCGTCCTTGGTGAGACGCGATCGGCGTCGCCCTCGAATGCCTGCATGAAAATGCCCGGGCGGGACGGCTGGTCGAAACTGGACGATGCGTGATTCACTGATCGAGGAAGCGACAAATGGAAGGCGGACGGTCGATGGCGACAACCGTTAATCAGCGGACGGAGGACCAAGGGGCGGCGGACTCGATCGTGGTCGAGAATCCGGCAACCGGGCTTCCGATCGCGACACTGCGGGCGGCGCTCGACAGCGATGTGGCAGGGATGGTCGAGCGGGCGCGGAGCGCTCAGGCGGGC
>DATKOY010000086.1:0-2283 GCA_035524415.1 Solirubrobacteraceae bacterium
AGTGACCTCGAAGAAGCTTGCGAACGGCTCTGTTACGCCCGCCAAGTTGGATCGAACCACGATCGGCGGCTCCGTACGTGACTGGGCGTTCGTCAACCAGGACGGAGGCGTGCTTGGTGGAAGCCGCGGCGCCACCGCGGCGGCACCCGCACAGCCCGGGCAGCCGTACCACGTGAGCTGGGGCGACCGGTTTTCACGCTCTTGCGCAGTACTCGCTAACCTCGATTATCGGTAAAGAAAACTGGCTGAGGTTTCAGCGGGGTGGGAATCGGAACCGGAGCTGGCGGCCGTCGAGCCAGGGGATCGGGGTGGCTTGGTCGGCGAGGCCGGCCTCGATCAGCACGGGGTGGTAGGTACGGACGCGGAGCTCGAGGACGAGCGCGTCGTCGGTGAGGTGGAGGGTGCCGGTGCTGTCGAGGAAGTGGCGCCAGAGGCGGTCGGGGGTGGCGTTCTGGTAGCGGGGGAGTTGGCGGGCGAGCAGTCGGTAGAGGTTGCCGGCGATGACGGTCAGGGTGGTGTCGAGGTCGACGTTCAGCGGCAGGCCTGAGGAGAGCGCGTCGAGGTGGAAGCCGGAGATGTAGGCGTCGAGTTCGTTCTCGATTCCCATCCGTTCGGCGTAGCGGGTGAACAGTTGCTTGGTGGTGCGCTGGATGTCGTTGGTGATCAGCGGTGTTGGCTGGTCGCGGCCGATGTTGCGCACCGCGAGCTGGCGGACGGGTCCTTCGATGTCCTTGATCTTGATCAGCTGGTCGTGGATCTCTGGCTGGCGGTAGCGGCCGGAGCGCTCGACCCGCACGCTCTTCCACTCGCTGTTGGGGAGCGCGGCGAGTTCTGCGATCAGCTTCGGGCCGCGTTCGCGCAGGGTCAGCCAGTGGATCCCGCGCTCGGTCAGCTCGGAGAGCACCTTGTAGGTGGTCAGCTTGGAGTCGAACACCAGCAGGCCGGGATCGGTGCCGGCGACGTTTTGCCAGTAGTCGGCGAACGCGATGATCTCGCGGGCCTGCTCGGCCTTGGTCAGATCGGCGTTGGCGTAGACCATCTCGGTGGAGGCGTGGTCTTGGGCGAAGAACGTCAGCATCGCGCGGGTGCGCTGCGAGCGGCGCGGCACGTAGTGTTTCTCCAGCGGGGTGTCGGTGCCGTGGTGGCGGATCGCGTGGAAGTCGAGGTTGAACCCCTGCTCTCCGGTGGCGAGGCCGAGCTCTCTGAGGCGGCGGGTGAGCCCGGTCAGGAGCCGCTCGTTCGATGATCTGCGCACGCGGTAGGAGTAGCTGGTCAGGTGCGTTGACTTCGGCAGCGCGGTCAGCCCGAGCAGCAGCCCGAGCGCGTCGTCGTCGGCGAGCGCATGGGTATGCGATACGCGGGGCTTGCGCGCGCACTTGGCCAGCAGCAGCGCCCCCAGCGAGTGCCAGGCCGAGAGCACCTTGGTGGAGGGGTAGCCGCACTCGGCGATGAGATCATGCAGCCCGAGCTCGACCATCCCCGGCACCAGCAGAAACAGCCCGGCGTGATCGCAGGTGAGGCTCAGGCCGGCTGGCCAGCCGGGAATCGCGCGCGCCTTGATCGGCTCGAGCCGCGGCGGCGGCGCGCCCCGCTGCACGGCCGGTCTGCGCTGCAGCCGCTCCAGCCCCTCCGCGTCGAGGATCGCCCACACCGTCTGTGCTGAGACCGGCGTGCCCTCGGCGGCGAGCGCCTGGGCGATCTCGGTCACCGAGCGCTCGGCCGCGCGCAGCTCGAGCACGCGGTCGCGGATCCGAGGGGTCTTGCGCGGACCCTTCGGACCGGGCTTGCCCGAGATGAAGAACTGAGCCCTGCCCTGTCGCAGCTCGGAGGCCATCTGGTGCACGACCGCAGGCGAGTAACCGAACCGCGCCGCGACCTCGACGGCCGGAAGTTCCTCGACGAAGTAGGCGCGCAGCGCCTCATAGCGGCGCTGGGCAGGCTCCGCGGGCTCTGCGAAGTACTCCCCGCCCGAACGCATATCTCAGGCGATCTTTCTGAATGCCACACCGCTAGCGTAGAGGCGTTCTCGGACGGACCGACGCGAGATCGCGGGCTAGTCCCGCCAATATCCTCACAAATCATGGGTTTAGGCACACCCACCTCGTGCAAGCCCGCGGCCCCCGCCAGAAACCGCTCCGCGTCACCAGCCACCTCATTCCAATAGTTCCCCTGAGCCAACCTCAGCGGACGCCCGCCCGTCAACGGCTCCCGCGACCGGTAGCGCCCCCTCACCCACCCATCAGCGGGTCCCGAGAATCGAGGCTAAACAGGACCCCAGCAGGG
>DATKOY010000087.1:0-60137 GCA_035524415.1 Solirubrobacteraceae bacterium
ATTACGGGCGCAGCGCGAGGACTCGGAGTCGAGGTCGCACGCCAGCTGGCCGACGCTGGCGCGCAGGTGCTGCTCAGCGCTCGCGAACAAGAGAACGCGCGAGGCGCCGCGGCCAAGCTCTGCTCCGCCGGCGATGTCCGCCCCCTCCCGGTCGATCTCGACGTCACCGATCCCGACGCCGGCGCAGCCACCGCAGCGGCCATCGGTGCGCCGAGCTCGCCGACACCTCGATCCTCGTCAACTCCGCATGCCCTGGGCTGACCGCCACGTGGCCCGGCGCCGAGCAGATCGGCGCCAGGCCGGTCGCCGACGGGGCAGCCTCGATCGTCTGGGCAGCGATCCTCCCAGACGACGGCCCAAGTGGCGGGTTCTTCCGCGACGGCCAGCCGGTCGGGTGGTAGCGGCGCTCAGGAGGCTCGCGGCAGCCATCGCCGTTCGGCGGCGACCTGGGTGGCGGCGGTGGCGAGATGCCGCACGGCCGGTGGCGCGGTCTCGCAGTGCCAGACGAGGTCGATGATCAAGACGGCGCGTGGCTCGCTGAGCTCGAGCAGGGTGATGCCGCGGGGAAGCTGGTCGACGAGCGAGCGGACCACGAGCCCGACACCACGTCCCTGTGCGATGTTGCCCCAGACCGTCGAGCCGGCCGTGTGCTCGTCGAGCCGGGGCTCGAAGCCGGCCTCGCGGCAGGCCGCGACGACCGCGTCGTAGTAGCCGGGCGTCATCTCCCGCGGCCAGAGCTCGAACGGCTCGTCCGCCAGCCGAGCGAGCGTGACACGGTCGCGCGATGCCAGCTCCGAACTTGAGCTGATGGCGACCATGAAGGCCTCGCGGCGCACCTCCTGGCGCTCGTAGGCAGGCGGGAACGCGGTGCGGGGACACAGCGCCGCGTCGTGGGCGCCGTCGGAGAGCAGGCGGGGGATCTCTCCGCCGAAGACCTCGCGCAGCTCCAGCCCGAGCTTCGGGAAGCTCGCCTGTACGCGCTCGGCGATCGCCGGAAGCGTCTCGTACACCGTGGCGAGCGTGTACGCGAGGCGGACGTTTCCGGCCTCGCCCTTGGCCACGGCCTGCGCGCGGTCGACCGCTCGCTCGGCCGCGGTGATGACGCGCCGCGCCTCTTGCACGAACACCACGCCGGCCGGCGTCAGCTCGACTCCTCGGTTGTTCCGGGTGAAGAGCCGAAGGCCGAGCTGGCTCTCGACGCTCTTGATCTGCTGTGACAGGGCCTGTTGGGCGACATGCAGGCGCTCGGCGGCGCGCGAGAAGTTGCGCTGCTGAGCGACCTCGACGACGTAGCGCATCTGCCGCAGCTCAGGTGTAGTCACGCGCGCGAGTCTAGTCGCCGACTCCAAGCTGAGCTTGTGGCAGCGAACGCGGTCTGTGTGGTGGGGGGCTGGTTGCGGCCGGTACAAGCTATGGGTCGTCTTGCGACAAGCAATCGCGCTTGGTGGGCGGCCAGGCCGCCTCTACGGTCCTTTGCCGAATGCCCGCGACCCAGAAGATCTTCGGTCTCGCCCGCCCGGGTGGCCGACGCCGCTCGGCTGCTGAGCGAGCAGCCGATGGCCAGGCACGGACTGGTGGAGTTCGAGGTCGTGCCGGTGGGCCCGTTCACCCCGCTCTCGCTCCTGTTCGGCACCCAGCCATGCCCCATCGCGCCGGCCGCACCATCGCAGCGAGGCAGAGGCGCCGCAACCAGGGTCCTCGCGCTCGACCGCCTGCGCGAAAACGTGAGCGTGGCCGATCTCACGCCGCACCTGACCGAGGAGGCCGCCGAGGCGTGGGCGCTGTGCAAGGCCGGGATCATCCGGGAGAACTACCGGCGGACCGACCGCCCCGGCGCCGCCCTCGTGCTCGAGGTCGCCGGCGTGGACGGCGTGCGCGCCGTGCTTGACGAGCGGCCCCTCGTTCGTGCCGGACTGGTTGAGTTCGAGTGCCTGTCGCTGGCGACCTTCGTGGGCTTCGACGCGCTGTTCGAGGGCTCGCTTGACGGCTCGCCCGTGCGGCTTGACGACCCGACCGAAACCAGGAAGGCAGACGATGACCGATGTCGTTTCTGACCACGCCTCGCGCGCCGGCGGACCTGCCGTCGAGCTGGCCCAACCCACGACGAGAAAGACGCCATGAGCCACAAGAACCTCAACCCCGTCAATCCGAACCGGCCCAAGCGGGCGGCGATCGTGATCTCCAACGCCGCCGTCTCCACCACGACCGGCTGGCCGGTCGGGTTCTGGTGGGCCGAGCTGACCCACCCGTACTTCCACTTCACCGAGGCCGGCTGGGAGGTCGACATCTACAGCCCCAACGGCGGCAAATGTGAGGCCGACGCGATGAGCGATCCCGAGGACGCCAGCCAGTGGCAGGCCGAGGACGTCATCAGCCGCGGCTACAAGCACGACCCCGCATTCGTCAAGCTCATCGAGAACACGCAGCGCGTCGATGAGCTGAACGTCCAGGACTACGACGTGCTCGTCGTGGCCGGCGGCCAGGGCCCGATGTTCACCTTCGAGAAGGCCGAGAACCTCCAGCGCAAGTTCGTCGAGTTCTACGAGTCGGGCAAGGTCACCGCGGCGCTCTGTCACGGCACCGCCATCCTCCGCTACGCCACGCTCTCCACCGGGGAGCCCCTCGTCAAGGGCAAGACAGTCACCGGGTTCGCCAACATCGAGGAGGACTTCGCGGATCAGGCCGTGTGGGACGCCGGCGCGCTCGATCGCGACAAGCACGTCATGCCCTGGCGGATCGAGGACGAAGTGCGCAAGCTCGGCGGCAACTACGTCCAGGCGGGGTTGTGGAAGGGCTTCGCCATCCGCGATGGCAATCTCGTCACCGGGCAGCAGAACTTCTCCGGAGCCGATGTCGCCGAGACAATCCTCGAGGCGGTGGGACGCTGATGGAGATCGCGATCATCGGCGCGGGGCATATCGGCGGCAACATCGCCAGCCGCCTTGCCGCGGCAGGGCACCGGATCACCGTCAGCTTCTCCCGCGACGCAGTGAGACTGCAGGCGCTCGCGGACGAGATCCGCGCCCGGGTCGAGGAGCCCCCCGACGCGGTCCTCGACGCGGAGATCGTCGTCATCAGCGTCCCGTGGAGCGTCATCCCGACGGCGCTCGAGGAGATCGACCTGAACGGCAAGATCGTCATCGACACGACGAACCAGTTCGGCGCCGGCCCCAGGCCGGCGCCGAACCAGACCGCCGCGGCGTTCAACGCCCAGCGCATGACCGGTGCTCGGTACACGAAATCGTTCAACACGCTCACCGCAGGGTTCCAGGCCGAGGTAGCGAACCGCCCTCAGGACGAGAAGGTCGTGCAATGGCTGTGCGGTGACGATCACGGCGCCAAAGAGGTCGTCGCCGGCCTCATCCGTGACGCCGGCTACGTGCCCGTCGACCTCGGCGGCACAGCCGACTGCACCGTGATGGAAGCGCCGCGCCGGCCCGGGGCCGTGTACGGCGAGGAGTATCGCCTCGCCGACGCGCAGGCCGTCGTCGAGGCGGTTCGAACCCGGCGACCGATCCCTCCGACCCCGGAGTACGCATGACGGTCATCCTCGGCTCCTGATGCGCACCAACCGGACGCTGGCCGACGGGATCTTCGTGATCGCGCTCTACGTGATCGCGCTCACGCTACTCGTGCTCTCGCCGCCCGTGCCGAAGGGCTCGCACCACCTGGCGCACGACCTCGTCCGCCAGTGGCCACCCTACGCCTCAGCGTGGCGGGCGCGGGCTTGTGCGCGGCGCCCAGCCCCGCTATCGGCACGTCCACAGCGGTTTTTCCCGGTCGTCCGCGACGCAAGGCGGAGCGCATCAGGTCCTGGCTGGGTGAGAGTGCTGTTGAGCGGGTAGTTGCTATGTGAGGCTCGTGCGGGGCGCCTCGGCTCGAGCGCGAGATCTCTTCTTACGCATATCACGATGGAGGCGGTTTGATGAGCAAGTCACAACAGAAGGTCGTGCAGTATCTGGGCGAAGCACATGCCAGCGAAGTCGGCCTGGTGAGCGTGCTTCGGGCCCAGATCGCGATGACCCCGCGCGGCTCGTACCGGGACGGGCTCGAGAAGCACCTGGGCGAGACGCAGGAGCACGCGCGTCGCATCCGGGAGCGCTTGGGTGAGCTGGGGCAGGGCCGCGGTCCGGTGCAGGTGGTTGTCGGCTTTGCGGAGACGCTCTTCAGCCAGAGTCTTGCTCTGAGCAAGACGCCGTTTGACCTGCTGCGTGGATCGGGTGGTGAGGAGAAGGTCCTCAAGAACGCGAAGGACGCATGTGCGACCGAGGCGCTTGAGATCGCGACCTACACCGCCCTGGAGCGCCTCGCGACCGGGGTCGGGGACGAGCAGACAGCCAAGCTCGCCGCGTCGATCCTCGTCGATGAGGAGCGCATGCTCGAGCGCATCATGCGCGAGATTCCCAAGCTCACCGACGCGGTCGTCGGAGCGGACGTCGAAGGGAAGCCGTCCTACGACATCACCAAGACTGGCGCAGCAGACTCAACGCGCGAGGCCGCGCGCGAGGTCAAGCAATCGGCCCGCGAGACGCAGGCGCGTGCCAGGCGCACTGCCCGGCAGGCTCGCAAGATCCCCGGCGTCGCGCAGCTCGAGGGACAGATCAAGGGCGCAGTCGCCTCTGAGCAGGATCTCGCGATCGCGCGCTATGACTCGCTCACTGCCGAGGAGATCCTCAGCAAGCTACCCGAGCTCTCGCAGATCGATCTCGCCAAGGTCGACTCCTACGAGCGCAAGAACGACAACCGCTCCACGGTGCTCAGCCGCGTCAGCGCGCTGCGGCGACAGGAGCCGTGGCCCGGGTATGACGAGCTCACGGTCGCCGAGATCGAAGCGGTCCTCGGCGAGAGCGACGAGCAGCGCACGAAGGACGTCGCTACCTACGAGCGTGCCAACAAGAACCGCGCAGGTGTGCTCCGCAGCACAGAGCGCGAGACCGCAAACGCCTGACCCACGTCCCCCACACGCGCGGAGCGAAACGAGCCCGTCCGCGTCGGCGAAGAAGACCACACGGAGACGGCTCGGATCTCTCAACTCGTGCCGTCTTCGTCTCGCTTGATTGGAAGCGAGACGGGCTCGGATTGCCCGGGCGAGGGCGCATGCTGCTAGACGACGATGACGAGTCGAGAGCCTGACGCTGGTGCCCTGCTGGGTGCGTCGTTGCCGCATCTGGTGCCCGAACGCGTCGTGGAGGTCGCGTCGGCGCAAGCGGGCTGTCCGGTCGCCGCGTATGTGTTGGATGTGGAGGGGTCGTTCGCCGTGCGTTTGGCCGGCGATGCAGCTCGGTTTCCCGAGCGGATTCGTGCGCGCCTGTGGCTGATCGTCGCCGACGCGACGGGCAATGGCAACTCGGCCGCGGCGCTTTCCTCGCTGGCGATCGGCGCGCTGCGCGCCGCCCGTCGCGCCGGTGCCGGTCTGCAGGAAGCTGCGCGGCTGGTCGATGAGGCGATCTTGGCTACTCCGACGGGGTCAGCGAGCGCCGCACCACCGACGGCGGCCGGATCGGCGAGATTGGCCTGCGCGCGATCCTCGCCGAGCTCGGTCCCCGCTCGGCAGCGACGACGGTGCGCGGCCTACAAGACGCAGTGATAGACGCCTCGCACCGTGATCGGCGAGCTCGATTTCGCACGCTGCGTCGAGCTCGCCCCGGAGCTCAATGCCGCGCTGCGCTCCACGGCGCGAGCAGTCGTCATCGACCTCGAGGCTGTGTCCCTCGTGGACTCCTCGGGGATCGCGCTACTGCTCAACGCGTTCCGCCGCCTCGACCGCACCGGGCGTCGGCTCGCAATTGCCTGCCCAATGGGATCGCCCCGCCGCGCTTTCGAGCTGACGCCCTCGATCGCCAGCTGCCGATGCACGAGACCCGGCAAGACGCGCTGACCGCGGTCGGCGCCAGCTGACCGCCATCCGCACACTCGTGGCCGCGACCCCCCGCCGCCCGGCGCCTCCGGCAGAGCTCCAACAAAGACCGCGCCCGCTCCCGCGGGATCACCAACACAGAAGCGCTCGCCGATCATGCTCGCGTTTTCGCAGCGGGTGAGCTCCGACGGCGCGCAGGCCGATCCCCCGCTGCCGGATCCCCGTGCTGATACGGAAGAGCCGACGTCCAGCTGCGTCGGTATTCACCACTCATCGCGCCGGCCCCGGGACGACTTGCGAGCGGCCGGGAATCGGTCAAGCAGGCGCTTGGTCGTTTGCGATGGGCTGTCGGGCAGCTCGACGCTTTGTCCGTCATACCGGTCAGGCTACCTCGCTCAATTGGCGTTTCTGCCGCACTTGGCATGCACATGTCATACGCGCCGTCCGGCCACGGCTCAGAGCCAGATGCACCTCTGCGCGCGAGGTGCCCGCGCTGCGTAGATCTCCCGCCTCAGATCGGCGAGGCGGATGACGCAGCCCGACCGGACTGGATACGGTCACCGTGTCGAATGGAGACAACGGCGGGCTTCGCCCGCAGGAGGCTTGGATGCCGGTTTTCAAGCTCAGCCATGAGTTCGCGCTCCGGGCGGGACTCGAGCAGCGGTGCCGCCGGTACGACGGTCGGTGCTTCGCTGTGGATCGTCGCGGCGGGTCGGTGTGACGGCGATCCTCCACAGCCGGCGTATGACCGGCGCGGGGGCGACCAACCGGCGTGATTGGGCCACGCGCATGCATCGAGGATCGTGATGTCCCCGCTGATTGTCCTTGGAAGCGGGGAGCGGATCCTGATCCGGCCCATCCGTAGGAACGACAAGGACCTCCTGCTCGACGGCCTGCACCGGCTGAGCCCGCAGTCTCAGTACCGCCGCTTCTTCTCCCCCAAGCCCAAGCTGAGCGCCGCTCAACTGCGGTATCTGACCGAGGTCGACCACCGCACCCACGAGGCGCTCGTCGCCATCGATCAGAGCTCCGGAGATGGCATCGGCGTGGCCCGCTTTGTCCGCTCGAGCGAGCACGCGGGCGATGCCGAAGCCGCGGTCGCGGTCATCGACCCGTGGCAGGACCGGCGTGTCGGCACAGCGCTGCTCGAGGAGCTCGCCGCTCGTGCGCGCGAGGAAGGCGTCGAGCGCTTCACCGCGTCGGTGCTCGCCACCAACGCGCCGATGCTCAAACTGTTGCGCCAATTCGGTGACACAACGGTCGTTGACCGCGCGGCCGGTGTGGTCGAGCTTCAGATCGAACTTCGCGATGCCGGGATCCCGGACGGGCTCGCTCACAGCCTCCGCGGGGCCGCGCGCGGCGAACTTGCCGCCAAGCCGCATCACCCAACGTCGCCGTGATCCCAACGCTAGAACACACCCCCAGCAGCAACTCCACCACTAGAAGCGCGCGAGCTGCTGCAACAAACGAAGGGCGCTGTCGTCCGGGGACTCGCTGCCAGGCGGCCGTTCACCGCTCTGACGGCCCCTCTCACCTGTTCGACATGTGAGATAGCCAACTCGTGTAGGTCAAGACTGAGTGACACGCGGGACTCGAGTTCGGCCTGCGTGTCACTCAAGTCAGTGATCAGGCCGCCGACAGCTCATCGGCCTCCATCCTGGCCAGTTCAGCCTCGAGCACTGCGGACTCCGCCTCCTCGATCGCGGCGTACGCAAACTCAACGGCGAACGCCGCGTCGTCCGCTCTGTGCTCGGCGCGACGCTCGGCTCGATCCACGTCGTGCTCAGCCCGCTTGCTCTCGATGTCTTCGCGAATCTTCGCGACGTGTTCGTTCCACGTGCGCTGCAGGTCGTACCACCAGACCGAGAGCTTGTTCTTGTGCGCCTCAGCCGACTCGCGGAGCTTCTTCGCCCGCTCCTGAGCAGACGCTCGCGCGGTCTCGACCTCCGCCTGAACGTCGGCCTTGGCCTTGCCCTGCACCGCTCCCGCGCGGTCCGCCGCCTGCTTGGCTCGCGCGGCCAGCTCGGTGAGTTGATCCGAAAGTCCCATGTCAACCTCCTTCGAGGAATGTTGTCCTACATGTACGTGACCGCATCCTGTCCACCGGTGTGTGACCGGATCGAATCAGCGTCGAAATCAATGCCGGTGGCGCCGCGACATCGAGTCGTATCCGTTTGCCAGAGCACGGAGGCAGCATTCTCACGCGCAGGGTGATCTGTCGTCATCCGTTCTGCGTGATCTGGTCACATCGCGCGCCACCTACGGCGAGCGTTGCGCCATATCTGGGCTGATTAGGCACGCGTCCCGCGGGGCGCGAGCGTCCCGCGTTCGTCGCGGGAGCGTGGCCACCTGGATCGGCCCTACGCCGATGGCCGGGGCCGACGTGAGAAGCTGCGCCTCTCCGAACTGAAGCGAGGTAGCCTGCGCAGGTGGTCCAAGCGGGCGTTGTGAACGAACGCGGCTGCGCCCGGTGAACCCATTGAGGATGTGATGCTCGCTGGGCTAGCGTTCGTGCCGTGAACGGGGACAGTAGCTTCGGCCCTTCGCGCTCATTGGCCGCCATGATGCCGCGGCCGGTCGGTTTCGTGCTCGGAGGCGGCACCAGCTTCGGCGCGGTGCAGGTCGGGATGCTCCAGGCGCTGGCCGAGGTCGAGCTGCGTCCCGATCTCGTCGTCGGAACGTCTGTGGGATCGGTCAACGGCGCGGTGCTCGCCGAGGACCCAAGCGGCGCAGCCAACCGCCTCAGCCGCCTGTGGTCGCAGATCACTCGTGAAGACGTCTTCCCCGGCCACGCGGTGGAGCGGATCCGCACATGGCATCAGCAGCACACCTATCTCGTACCCTCTGATGGTCTCGAGGCAGCACTCGCCCGCGTGCTCTCATCCGAGCGGTTCGAGGACCTGCAGTTGCCGTTCGCCGCGACCGCGACGGAGCTCGTCAGCGGCCGCGTTGACGTGAAGAGCGAGGTCGGCAACGACCCCTACACCGGCACGGCGGCCGGCGGGGTGATCGGCCTGCTTGTCGGGATCATCGGCGGTCCGCTCGGCGTGCTGCTCGGCGGCGCGACCGGGGTGCTGGTCAGCTCCCTCTTCGACCTCGATGATGTCGAGACCACCGAGTCGGCCCTGAGTGACGTCTCGAAGCAGGTGCACCCGACGCGGACAGCGGTCCTGGCGCAGGTGACCAAGCAGAGCCCCGAGGTGATCGACACCGCGATGGCGCGGCTCGGTGGCGAGGTCCTGCGCCGGCCGGTCGTCGACGTTGAACAGGAGATCGCAGCGGCGCAAGAGGCGCAGCGGAAGGCCAAGCGGGAGGCCTGCAAGGAGCTGCAGCACGCCCGCGTCGAGAAGCACAAGAAAGCCGCGCACGCCAAGGTCGAGGCGCTGAAGTCGAAGCTCCAGCGGCCCAAGCCAGGCGCCCCCGCACAGCGCCGGCCGCAGGCGGCGACACGCCCCACCCAAGAGCCGTAGCTGGCCTCGTCTCGGGTGAATCCACAATCGCGTGTGCCGCAGTTGACACCGGACGAATCCCCAATGAGAACGCGAGTTCCGCGGTCGCGGTCGGCGATCAAGCGCGCTGTGGAGCGCACGACGCGCCGGCTCGAAGCGCTCCGTGGGCCTGGGGCTGCTTGTGAGCGGTTCCGTTACGACGCGATTCCACTCGTCCAGGCGGCGCTGGCTGCGGGCCTCGCGTGGTTTCTCGCCCACGACCTCGTGGGACAGACAGCCCCGATCTTCGCCCCGATCGGAGCGCTGCTGATCCTCAGCAACGCACCTGGTCGTCGGACGAGTCGCGTTTTGGCCGCGACGTTAGGCGCAGTCATCGGGATCGCAGTCGGTGATCTTCTGGTGAGCGCGATCGGGGCGGGTTCCATTCAGGTCGCGGTCGTCGCTCTGCTGGCGATGAGCGTAACAGCGATGCTCGGCGCCTCCCCGGCAGTGGTGACCAACGCGGGCATCGCGGCGGTCCTGATCGCCACCGTCCAGCCCCCGCACGGCTTCTACAGCCCGGCCGCAGCCCGGCGACTCGTAGATGTCCTGATCGGCGGTGCGACGAGCCTGGCGGTCTTGGTCTTGTTGCCGGCACATACCTTGAGCAGCACGCGTAGGGCGGCGACGGCGCTGTTCGCCGAGCTGAGCGCCACCCTTGACGAGGTTGCGTCGGCGCTGGAGCGGCGCGATGAAGAAGCAGCTGAACGAGCTCTCGAGCACGCGCGTCACCTGGACTCGTTCGTCGGCCGGCTGCGTGAGGAGAGCGACCTCGCGCACGAAGCGGTTCTCCTGGCGCCGATCGACCGCCAGAGACGGCTTCTCCTCAACCGGTACAGAGCAGCCGCGCCGAAGCTGGAGCTTGCGGTCCGCAACGTGCGCGTGCTCGCTCGAGCAGCGGTGCGCGCAGTCGAGATCGAGCCCTCGACCGGGGCCCAGCTGTCGGATGCGGTTCGCCACGTCGCGTCCGCGGTACCGGCTGTAGCGGCGGAGATCGAGGTCGGCAGTCGCGAGGGAGCCGCAAGTCGGGAACTGGTAGAGGCCGCGCATCGCGCCAGCGCCGTGGCCGAGGGTGGAACCAGCGTGGCGGGTGGTGCGCTCGTGGCACAGGTCCGCTCCACCGCCGTCGACCTTCTCCAGGCCGGTGGGCTCGAACGCGCCGCAGCAGTCGAACGAGTGCGGCTTCACGGCGCCGATGAACATGGCCGCCATGGGAGCAATCAGTGATCTCCAACCAGTGCCGCCCTGGCCTTCATTTGGCATTGTTCGAACGCGATGCGGCCCCCCGCACTTTGCGTTCTTGGCGGGTGCCTGGATGATGACTTAACCTTGCCATCCGCCGGCTACACGCGATGAGTCCCCAGCGGCGGCGCCCGCCTCCGTCAGGGTTCGTGCCCGTCGAGCCTGCCCGGCGCCCGGTGCTGTTCATCAATCCGACTTCGGGAGGCGGTAAGGCGCGACGAGCCAGACTCGCCGACCTCGCGCGAGAACGCAGCATCGAGCCGGTGACTCTAGGAGGTCACGGTCTGGAGGCTTTGATCCAGGGGGCGCTGGCCAGCGGCGCCGACGCTCTCGGCGTCGCGGGGGGCGATGGATCGCTGGCAGTCG
Source organism: Solirubrobacteraceae bacterium (assembly GCA_035524415.1). GTDB lineage: Bacteria > Actinomycetota > Thermoleophilia > Solirubrobacterales > Solirubrobacteraceae > Palsa-465. Next base: position 10,954 of record DATKOY010000087.1, read on the forward strand.
TGGCGGCGGCTGCGGCTGCCGGCCGGATCCCATTTGTGTGTATCCCCGCCGGTACGCGCAACCACTTCGCCCGCGATGTCGGCGTCGCCCCGAACGATCTCGTCGGCGCGCTCGATGCGTTCGGCGCTGCGCTGGAACGGACGATCGATCTCGGCGACGTGAACGGTCGCCCATTCCTGAACAACGTCTCGCTCGGGATATACGCGGACGCGGTCCGACAGGCGGGCTACCGCGACGCCAAGCTGCGCACGCTGCTCGAGACCGCGCAGGAGCAGGCGCTCGGCTCCAGCTCTACCCCGGCCGACGTGCACCTCGTCGATGACCGCGGAGCCGAGCACCGGAGTCCCGCGGTGGTGCTCGTGTCCAACAACCCCTACGCCTTCGAGCGCCCGCCGGTTCGCGGAGCGCGTCCCGTACTGGACGGCGGCCAGTTGGGGATCGTGGTGATCGACGCGCCAGCTGGTCCGCCGCACCATGCGGGCGTGGCGTGGAGCGCGCGGTCGCTGCGCGTCGAGGCCAGCGGGACGGTCCCGGCCGGAGTGGATGGAGAGGCGGTCGCTCTCACGCCGCCCCTCCATTTCACGATCCATCGAAGAGCTCTCCGCGTCCGGCTTGCGCCGAGGCACGTCCGGCGGCGTGGCGTTACGAGGTGATTGCCGAGATCTTCCACCTGCTTGTGGGCTGGTCTCGACGGATTGGCAACGCAGTCCGCGGCGACGTCGAAAAGCGCGTGGGTGGTCCCGCGCGCGCTCGCGTTGTCACGCTGTTCGCGGCCGTGCTGGCGCTCAATGGCGCGGATACCTCAACGGTCGGCGCCATCGCGCCGCAGCTGGAGTCCAGCCTGCACATCAGCAACGGCGACCTGGGTCTGCTCAGTTCCGTCTCGCTGCTGGTGGGTGCGGTGTTCACGATCCCGGTTGGCGTGCTGGTCGACCGGACCAAGCGAATGCCGCTGTTAGAGATCAGCATCATCCTCTGGAGCCTGGCGCTGCTGGCCAGCGCGTTTGCTGGCAGCTTCTCAAGCCTGCTGCTCTCGCGGCTGGCGCTGGGAGCGGTGGCGGCGACCGCGGGGCCGGCGATCGCCTCGCTCTCCGGCGACTACTTCGGCGCAGACGAGCGCGGGCGAATCTGGTCATACATTCTGGTCGGCGAATCCGCTGGGACGGCTTTTGGCTACATCGTGTGCGGTTTCGCGGCGAGCCTGATCCACTGGCGCGCTTCCTTCATCGCGCTGGCGATTCCAGGCTTCTTGCTCGCCCGGGAGCTGCGGCGGACCGTGCCCGAGCCGCTGCGCGGCGGACAGAGCCATCTCAAGGTGGGGACTGTCGAGATCGACGTCGAAGCCCTGAAGGCCGAGACGCATGCGGATCGCAAAGGCCTGGCGCAGGAGGAGGCGCGCGCCGCCCAGATGGCCGCCGCCGAGCATGAGGTTGCTCGGGAGGCGGCCCGGCGGGCGGGCGCCGTAGCGAACCCGCGGCTCGTCCTCCATGAGGATCCGGGCCGGATGGGCCTGATGCGGGCGGTTCGCTACCTGTTCTCGATCCCGTCCAACGCGCTGCTGATCATCGGCTCGTCGCTCGGCTACTTCTACTTCGCCGGGTTGCAGACATTCGCGCTTCTGTACGTCAAGGGCCACTTCCACGCCAGCCAGGCAGCGGCCGAACTGGTGCTGGCGCTACTGGTCGGCGGGGCCGTGGTAGGGACGCTTGCTGGTGGCCGGTTGCCTGACTGGCTCTTGAGACGAGGCGACCTCGCGGCCCGGGTGCGGTTTCCCGCGATCTGCTACATCCTGGCCTCGGTCCTGCTGATTCCGGGGTTCGTCGGGAGCACGCTCATGCCGGCCGTTTGGTTCTACGTCGCTGGGGCGGCGCTGATATCGGCAGCCAACCCGCCGCTGCAGGCCGCCCGTCTTGACGTAGTGCCGGCCGGACTCTGGGGGCGGGCACAGAGCGCTCTGACCGTCGTCCGTTCGTTGGCTCAGGCGGCCTCGCCGCTCTTGTTCGGCGGCGTGTCGGACCTGGTCGCCGGGATCGTGCCCAAGCCAGCGCCGATCACGACGACCGGGACCCATCCCCATGCACCGTCATCGAGTACCGCCACCGGGCTTGAGGTCACCTTCCTGATGATGCTCACGGCGCTGTTCGGGGCCGGTCTGGTCTTGCTCAAGGCGCGGAAGACGTTCGCCACCGACGTGGCCACCGCGGCCGCGTCCGAGCCGAGTGCCAGCGGGGCTCAGCCTGCAGGCGAGCCCGCGCCACGCGCTGGTCCGGTGTGAGTGGCCAAAGCACGCCCGCCCAGCGTAGGGACGGCGGTGTCGCCCGGGAGCCTCAGGCGGTAGCGCGAGTGTTGTTCGGACAGTGCGTCTACTTTCTGCCTCGCGAGGGTCGCGTCGAGCACCGCATACCCCGCTTCGTCGATCGCTGCGAGCGCGAAGTCGATCGCAAGCGCGGCGTCGTCCTCGGCCCTCTCGGCGCGGTGCTGCGCCCGGTCCTTCGCCCTGGCCGCCAACATCGTCAGCTGATCCGATAGCGCCATGTCGACGTCCTTTGAGGGTTGCGATCGAACGCTCGAGGAACTCGATCACCCGCTCGCGATCAAATAACGGCCTGTAGAGCCGACGCGTCGGCGCACCGGAGGGGCATCTGAAAGCTGAGCGGCGGTCGCGACGGGATCGCGATCCGGAGCCACCTCAGGGTTTTCGAGTGCGTTACCTGAAAGCATTTCCGCAAACGATCGTGTGACTGGAACTGATCACGCCCGCCTCGATGACGTCCCTGCGTGGAGCTGGAGTTTTTCAACGCCGGTGGTCTGGCGATCGCGTGGCCGCATGCCCGCATGGGTGAGGTGTTCGTGATTGCAGCGGTGTCCGCGCTCGACGCGGGGCTTCTCGCCGCCGCCGTCGTGATGCTGGGGCGGCCGAGGCCGGCCCGCCAGCTGCTCGCGTTCCTGATCGGCGGGATGGGCTCCTCAATCATCATCGGGCTACTGATCGTGCTCTCCCTTCGCGGATCGAGCGTGCTGCACGGGCTCGACAAATCGACTAAGGCGGTCATCGGGGTCGCGGCGGGCGGGCTGCTGATCTTCATCGCAATCGCGGTGGCGGCCGGCCACCGGATGCAATGGCACCCCCGCCGGACTCGCAAGCGCAACGCCGATCATCCGCCGCGGCAGAGCCTCCCCGACCGTGCGCTCGGCCATCACTCTCTGTGGATCGCGTGGGCTGCTGGTGCCCTGTACAGCGCGCCGGGCGCGGAATACCTGGCCGGCCTCGCGCTGCTGGCCAAGCTCAACGCGCCACCGGCCGCGAGTGTCGCCGCGATCTTGGGATTCAACGTGATCATGTTCGCCCTGATCGAGCTCCCGCTCCTTGGCCTTGTCCTGATTCCAGACCGCACGCGCTCACTCACCGAGAAGCTCAACGCCTGGATGACAGCGCATCGGCAGACGTTGATCGTCATCGTGGCCGGAGCCGGCGGCGCCTACCTGCTCATCTCCGGACTGACCGACCTGAGCTAAGTGCCGGCCTCGAAAGAAGGCACCGCGGTTCAGCCGCACGCACGCGTTTCGGCGCGCGCGCCCGCTGGCATGGGCCGCGCGGCGAGCGACGGTGGCGGCGAGCAGGGTGGGTCTGCTGGCGCCGAACATGCCCTGGAGGTCGGCTCCGGTCGCGATGGCGTGGGAGACCAGGTCGGGGCGGCGGGCGGCGAGCGCGCGTGCGAAGTGGCCGCCGCGGCTGTGCCCGATCAGCGCGATGCGGCGTCCATGTGAGCGCCACAGCTCGTCGACTGTACGCTCGACGCGGTCAAGTGCACGGTCAGAGCAGGCGGAGTTGGTGACAAACCCGACGAACCGGGGTCGATATCCGAGCCGCCGCAACCATGCGGCCATGACGAGCAGTGTCTGATCGCCGCCGCCAAAGCCCGGCATCAGGACGACCGGCCGGCCGTCGCCGCATGGGACGCCGGCGCCGCGCCACACCGGGTCGGCGAGCAGGCGCGCCAGCTCGAGGCACCAGCGGGTTTCGGCCAGCGGCCGCCCCCACCAGCGGTCGCGGACCGGATCGGCTCCGAACACGAACCGTTCGTGGTCCGCGTCGGCGGCGTCGGGGCCTTCGGCCCGCGACACGGGGGCGGCCGAGCGGTCAGCCGGCATGTACGTAGCTGCCCGGGGCCTTGGCCGTCGCCTTGTGTTTCCTGCTGCCCAGCGTTTTCGGCGCCGGCATCAACTCGCCGGCGCGCTGGGTCAGCCAGTTGCGGTAGTCGGGCCACCAGCTGCCGCGCCGGATGTCGGCGTTCGCGACCCAGTTCTCGGGAACATCCGCCGGGTCGTCTGTGACGCGGTAGCTGGCGCGTGATTCGGATCCCGCCGCTCCCGGCGGGTTGACCAGTGCCTGGATGTGGCCGCTGGTCGAGAGCACGAAGCGTTTGGTGCCGCCGAGGAGCTGCGCGCTGTGGTACGCGTTCTGCCACGGGACGATGTGATCGTTGAGACCCGCGATGGCATAGCTGTCGACTGCGATCGCGCCCAGATCGACCGGCGTCCCGAGCACCTCGACGGTTCCGGGCTGGGTGAACCCGTTGCCGAGCGCAATGCGGATGAAGTCGCGGTGCAGGCCGGCCGCCAGCCGGACTGTGTCTTGGTTCCAGTAGAGGATGTCGAACGCCGGCGGGTCCTTGCCGAGCAGGTAGTTGTTGACGACGTAGTTCCAGACCAGGTCGTTCGGGCGCAGCCACGCAAACACGCCCGCGAGCGCGCGACCGTCAACGTAACCCTTGCGAGCCGACTCGGCCACGGCCGCGGCGGCAAGCTCTTTGCTCGCGACGGCCCCCGCCGTTCCCATCCGTGCTTGGTCGAGCGCGCAGACCATCATCGTCAGCGTCGCGACCTTGTCCTGCTCGCCGATCGCGGCCAGGTGCCCCAGTGCGCACGCGGTGATGATTCCGCCGGAGCAGGCCGCGTTCACGTTCACGGCGTGCTGGCCGGTGATCTCGGCCACCGCGTCGCGCGCCTCGAGCACCGCCTGCGCGTACGTGTCGAGGTCGAAATGGCCCTGTGCGGCATCTGGGTTGCGCCAGGAGATGGTGAACACCTGCTGCTGCTGTTCAAGCAGCCACTCGATCATGCTCCGCCCCGGGGAGATGTCGAGGATGTAGTACTTGTTGATCGTCGGCGGGACGAACAGCAGCGGCACCTCGTACACCTCGTCGGTCGCCGGGCGGTATTGGATCAGCTCGAACACTTCGTTGCGGCTCACCACCGACCCGGGTGTGACGGCAAGGTTGCCGCCCACCTCGAACTTCGTCACATCGACGCTGGCGGGCAGGTGCGGTGGGCGCGTGACGTCGTGCAGGAAATGCCGCCCGCCTCTGACGAGGTTCGCGCCGCCGGCATCGATGCTCTCCTTCAGCACCGCCGGGTTTGACCATGGGAAGTTCGTGGGCGCGAGCGCGTCGAGGACATTGCTGGCGGCGAACCGCGCCTGGCGCTCCGTCTGCCAGTCGAGTCCTGCATCGGAGATCAGGCGGTCGACGGCCTGGCACGTGGCGAGGTAGCTCTGCATCACCCGGCGCAGTAGCCAGTTGTCCTGCCACGCTCGATCGGCGAACCGGCGATCGCCCTTGCCCGGGCGAGCCGCGGAGCGCCCGGTCGCGACGCGCGCCAGCTCTGATCCGAAGCTGCCCACATCGCTCACGGCCCGCCGCGGATGGCGCGCCAGTCCGGCGATCGTGCGACCGGCGGCGCGCGGCTTGATGAACCTGCCCACGCCGCCGCCCTCGACCACGGCGTCGCTGAGCATCACCTCGAGGCCCGACCGGGCGGCGAGCCGCAGACCCGGCTCTTGGTGCGAGCTTCGCGCTGTCTGTGAGGTGGTGGTATCCATGGTCCTCACGCGAACGCGCTCACGCCGGTGATGTCACGTCCGACGATCAGCGTCTGGATCCCCTCGGTGCCCTCGAAGGTGTGGCTCGCGCCGTCGCCGCGGCTCAGCTCCATCTGGACGAGGCCTGCCGCAACGAGGGTCATCTGCGGGCAGCCATAGCCCTCGATCCCGTCGCCGACCAGCCCAAGCTCGGCCAGCCGGCGGGCGAGATCGAGTGGCAGCTCGGTGCGCTCCCAGTATCCGGGCATCACCGGCAGCACCTCACTCGTCGACGAACTGACGCGTCCGGTCCGCTAGCCGGCGTCGGCGTCTCGGACGAGCCGGCCGTGGACGATCAGCTCGGCGGGCGTCGGGATCATGCCGAGCATGCCGTGGCTCATCCCGAGCTTGCGGTGATCCGCGAGCGTCCGCGCGTCGATCTCGTACTCGTCGCCGACTGGGCGCAGCGTTGCCTCGAGCTCGAGCGGCAGGCTCTCACCCGCTGCCTCGAGCCGGCCGCGGACCGTCAGTTGCACACCGTTCAGCGCGGCGCTATCCGATACGAAGCGGACCTCTGGATGGTTCTCGACGTCGAAGAAGTCAGCCGAGCGCAGGTGCCTGTCGCGCAGGCCGTTCTTCGTGTTCAGGCTTGCTGCGTCGATCGTTAACTCGATCGCTGGGGTCCGCTTCAGGTCGAGCGTGCCGTCGTAGCGCTCGAAGTCGCCGTTGACGGTGGCGCGCCCCCACAGCGTGCGCGCGCGGAACTCGACCTGCGAGCGCGCCGGGTCGATCCGCCACCGCCCGGTGGCGATGCTCTGGGCTTCTGAGGATTTGGTGATGGTGTCAGTGCTCATTGGGGTTTCCTTGGTTCGTGAGTTGCCATGTCCAGGCGTATTGGGAGAGGGCGTGGGCGACCGCCTCGTCTTCGGGCGAGTGCGGGACGTGGATCTCGACGGTGCCGTCGAGAAGGACCGCGCGGACCTGGTCCCCGAGGTCGGTCTCGGCGAGCGCGTCGCGCGCCGCCCGTTCGGCGGCCCGCCGCCGTAGCTCCGGCTTGTACGGCTTCCCGACCGACGTCAGCGGGATCTCATCGAGGACCTCGACGTGCTTGGGCGCGGCGGCGCGTTCCGGCACGTGCTCGGCCGCCCACCCTTCGAGATCGTCGGCGGTCAGCTCGCTGCCGGCGGCGATGACGACGTATGCCACGGGCACCTCGCCGGCGTGGGGATCCGGCCGGCCGACGGCGGCGGCAGCAGTGACATCGGGGTGCTCGAGGAGCGCGTCCTCAATCGCCGCTGGGTCGATGTTGTGCCCACCGCGAATGATCAGGTCCTTGGCGCGGCCGGCGAGGTAGATGAACCCGTCGCCGTCGACGGACGCCAGGTCCCCGGTGTCAAGCCACCCGTCCCTGATCTTCCCCTCCGGGAGCACGGCGCGCCCGGAGCCCGCCTCGGCCACGTAGCCGGCGAAGATGTTGGGGCCGCGCAGCACGAGCGTCCCGACCTCGTTCTCCCCGAGGAAGGTCCAATTGCCGGTCGTCTCGTCGGTGGCCACCGCGCGTGCCTCCTGGTAGGGGAAACGCTGCCCGACCGCTCCCGGCCGGAGGGCCTCCGGCCAGCTGAGTGCGCTGGCGCACGTGCCCTCGGTCAGGCCGTAGCCCTCGCACAGGGCGACACCGGTGCGAGCTGCGAAGGCCTCGCGAACGGCGGGTGGAAGCGGCGCGGCGCCGACGATCGGCAGCTTCAGGCTGGAGATGTCGGCGTCCACCGGGATCTGCGCGAGCACCGAGTAGACCGTCGGGACGGCGGACATGGCGGCGATCCGGTAGTGCTCGACGATCTTCCAGAAGTTCTGGAAGAGCGGGATGTCGCGGTAGCCGAGGGGGCCGCCCCACACGACGTGCTGGCCCTTGAGCAGCGGCGCGAGGACCGTCACGACGAGCGCGTTGGTGTGAAACAGCGGCAGCGCGCCGAAGATGACGCTGTCCTCGTCGAGCACGTTGCTCGCGCGCATCATCCAGGCGTTTGAGACCTCGTTGGCGTGCGTCCGTGCCGCGAGCTTCGGCGTGCCGGTCGTGCCCCCGGTGTGCAGGTAGCTGGCGATGTCGCCGGCCGCCGGCGGGCGTCCGGGAAGCTCGGTTGCCTCGGCATGGGCCATCCGCTCGCGCAGGTATGCGACCTCGACCCCCTCGAGCGGCTCGAGCGCTGGCGCCTGGTCGGTCGAGGCCGTGGGGCGTAGCGCGAGCAGAGCGTTCGCGCCGGTGGCCTGCGCAATCGTTCGCGCGTGGGCCCAGACGCCCTCGTCGAGCTCGGGCCCGGAGGCGACGATCACCTTCGCGCCCGACAGACGCACGAGCGCGACCGAGTGCTCGGGAGCAAGGGCCGGATTGAGCGGCGCGTAGATCCCGACCGCCTCGGCCGCCAGCAGCAGCGGGAGCATCTCCGCGCAGTTGACGGAGATGACCGCGACCGGGTCGCCCCGCCTCACGCCCACCCCGGCCAACACGGCCGCCGCGCGGTGCACGTCGCCGGCGAGCTGCGCGAATGTGCGGGCGAGCGGCGTGTGGAAGCGCTCGGCGTCGGGCAGCACCGACACGGCCGGCCGACCCGGCCACAGCGCAGCCGCCCGCGTCACCAGCTCGTAGGTGGTGGCTGGAAGGCCGCGCTCGCTCAGCGGGATCCGCTCGACGTCGGCCAGGTCCGCCGGATCGGTGAACGCCGGCCAGAGGGGAAGGTTGGTGCTCAGCGCGCCCATGCTTCCTCCAGGTGGACGTCGGGGGCGAGGTAGCCCTCGGGCTCCTCGACCACGGTGTTGCGCAGCTCGCCGATTCCGTCGATCTCGATCCTCACGACGTCTCCGACCTTGAGCAGCCCCTCCGGGAACGGCTGCCGGACTGCTCCGATGCCCGCAGGCGTACCCGTTGCGATGACGTCGCCGGGCTCGAGCGTGAACGCCGCAGAGAGGTGGGCCACCTGCTGGAAGCAGTTGTAGATCATCTCCCGGGTGTTGCCGTCCTGGCGCAGCTCGTCGTTGACGTAGGTCTTCAGGGCGAGCTGATGCGGGTCTCCGAGCTCGTCGCCGGTGACGATCCACGGACCGAGCGGCCCGTGGGTGTCGAACGACTTGCCCATCGTCATGGTCGGAGTGCGCAGCTGCCAGTCGCGCACGGAGACGTCGTTGGTGATCGTGTAGCCGGCGATCACCTCGTGCGCGCGCTCCTCGGGCACGTGCCGGCAGCGCGTGCCGATCACGACCGCCAGCTCGCCCTCGTAGTCGAGGAGACTCGAGACTCGCGGCATGTGCACGTCGTCATCCGGGCCGATCACGCACGTGACCTGCTTGTTGAAGAACACGGGGTACTCCGGGGCCTCCATCCCGGACTCGGCGATGTGGTCGGCGTAGTTGAGGCCGATGGCCAGGAACTTCCGGGGCTGGACGGGCGCCAGCAGGCGAACGTCGTCGAGGGGATGCTGTTCGTCGGGGTTGTCCCGGTCGACGACATGCCCGTCTCGGACGATTCCCGGCCGCGGACCCGCGCCCGCGTCGAAGCGACAGAGCCTCATGAGCTCATCTCCGGGATCTCGACCGGCGCCTGCTTCGGCGCGTAGGCGCCGGTCATCGCGTCGGCATGGATCTCGGCGAAGGTCATGCCGTTGGCGTGATCGGCGGCGATGAGCTCGGGATCCACGAACTGACCGATCGGGTTGGCCTTGAACTCGTCGGAGCTGCGCATCCACTCGGTCGACTTCCGCCAGTCGCCGAAGCAGTCGACCTGGAGCTCGACGTGGTTGCCGTCCGGGTCGGCGTAGTAGTAGGAGAGCGTCATCCCGTGATCGAGACAGAGCGCGGGGGTGATGCCCGCCTCCTTGAGACGCAGGTAGCTCGCGTTCAGGTCCTCGAAGCTCGAGTACTCGAACGCCGAGTGGTGCATCCCCGTGCGCGTGTCCTTCTCCGAGTCCTCGACGAAGTTCGGGAATGCGAGCAGTGCGACCCGGTGATTCGCGCCGTCGTTGGAGAGCCACGCGCCGACCTGATCCTGGAAGATGACCTCGGCGCCGACGAGCGTGCGATAGAAGTCGATCATCTCCTGCAGGCGGGTGGTCTTGAGGTTGACGTGGTGGAACGTGGGGTGAATCACGGTGTCGGTCATGTGAGTGCTCCTGAAGTGGTGGGTGTGGTGAGGAGAAGCTGTGTTCTGAAGTCCTCGAGCAGGCGCGGGACGGCCTCGGCCGAGTCGGCGCTGCCGAACACGTAGAAGTCGGGGCGCACGAGCACGGCATGAGCTCCGTGCTCGGACAGCCAGGCGGTGAGGCGGCCGTCGCGGTCCTCCACGCCACATGGCGCATCTGGAGAAAGCGAGGCGACGGTGGCGTCGAGCGCGTCGAGCAGCGCTCGGGTTCCGGCGTCGAGGCCGTCGAGCGGGTCGCCCGTGGCGACGATCAGCTGCAGGCCGCCCCCGACCACGTCGTCGAATCGCCCTTCGCGACCGGCGCGAGCGACCACGCCCTGAACGCTGAGTGCGCCGGCGAGGGGATCGACCCCGCCCTCGCCGCGACCGTGCACGAGCCCGTCCGCCAGCGGCGGGAACTCGAGCGGCGGCGGCGGTCCGGCGGCCCGCAGCATCGCGTCGCGCTCCGCAGCGGCGCCCGGGTCGAGTTGACAGAGGACTTTTCCGAGCTCGATCGCCAGGCGGATGACCGCCTCGTTGTGCGGCTGGCGTTCGGGGTCGATCGTGTCGAGCAGCTTCTCGGAGGTGATGCCGCGCAGCACGAGGTCGAGCTTCCACGCGAGATTCGCGGCGTCCCGCAGCCCCGAGCACAGCCCCTGGCCCAGGAACGGGGGGGTCAGATGGGCCGCGTCGCCGACCAGCAGGACGTGGCCCTTGCGCATCTGGTTGGCGAGCATCGAGCGGAACTCGTAGACGGTGCTCCGCGTCAGCGGACCGTCGTCGGGCGTGTACCACGGCTCGAGCAGCGACCACACGCGGTCGAGGTCCTCGAAATCGGACGGCTGCTCGTGCGGCAGCAGCATGAACTCCCAGCGCCGGTGCCGGGGACCACTCTGCATCTGCGTCGTGGGGCGAGCCGGGTCGCACCATTGGCACGCGATCGGCAGATACGCGAGCGCGTCCATGTTCCGCGGCTCGGCATCGACGACCAGCCAGCGCTCCTGGAACCCGAGGTCGCGGCGGGTGATTCCGCTCGCCTCGCGCACGAACGAATTCGCGCCGTCTGCTCCGACGATCCACCGCGCGCGAACGACCCGCCGGTCAGCGCTCAGCGCGAGCCCACCGAAGGCGTCGTCGGCACGGCGCACGGTCAGCTCCGCGCCCGCCTCGGAGTCGAGGAGGCCGTCGGCGATCCAGCCGCGGTGAACCTCGACGTTGGGCTCCGCGCATCCGGCGCCGTCGAGCGCAGCCTCCAGTTCGGGCTGGAAGAACATGTAGGACGCCTCCCAGCCGGAGCATGCGACGCCTTGCCTGTCGAAGCGCATGACCGGCTCGCCGTCGGCCCCGAACCACTGATAATCGCGGACGGGGATCATCTCGTCGGCCAGGGCGCCGGCGAGCCCGAGCGACTGCAGCAGCCGCATGATCTCGTGATCGAGGTGCACCGCGCGCGGCAGGCGGTACATGTCCGTGAAGCGCTCGAACACCTCGACCCGGTGGCCGGCCCGGGCCAGCAGTGACGCCAGCGCCTGGCCGACAGGCCCATAGCCGACGATCGCGACATCCGTGTCGAACCCAGAGGCGTGGTTGTGCGTCGTGTCGATCATGCCGACGCTCCCGCGGTCGGAACCGGCGCGGCGATCGCTTGCGCCAGGATCTGGCTGAGCGCGCCGGTGAGCGCCTCGCGCGGGTCGTCTGCCGCCGCGAGCGACCGCCAGGCAACGTGCCGGTCCGGGCGCACGAGCACCGCGCCGTCGCGACCGATCTGCCGCTGGCGCGTCCACGCCAGGCGCGGGTCGTACAGGTCACCATCGAGGTGGCCGATCCGCAGCGCGTCGAGGGGAATGCCGGCATCGGCGGCCAGCTCTCTGGCCGCCTCGCACCACGCCTCGCCGTCCTCGCCGGCGATGAGCAGGAAGCGGCCGGGAGCGACCAGGTCCTTGATCGGCCGCCGGTTGCCGTCCTCGTCGTCGATCCACGCGTGCGGCAGCGGCGAACCCGGACGCGTTGACGGCTCGTAGACGCGGACGTCGTCGATCGGCTCCGGCGCCGGCGTGCCGTCTCCCACGACCGCTGCCGATTCGTAGGCGTAGCCGTACTCGACGTTCAGCTCCGAGAACTCCATCGACTGCGCGCGCATCATCCGGCGCGCGGTCGCGCGCAGGTCTGCGTCCTGCGGCTCCTCGCTGAAGACCCGCCGCAGCAGCTCCAGGTTGCGCTCGGGCGAGTTCTCGGGCGAGACGCCCAGTTCGCCGCCGATTGCGAAGTGGTTGACGGCGTTCTCGAGCGAGCGTTGACAGTTGCGCTGGTCGACCGGACGCCGCTCGGCCTCATACGTCTCGAGCAGTGCCGGTGACGCGGCGCCGTTCAGCACGGCGGTCAGCTTCCAGCACAGGTTCTGCGCGTCGTGGATCGCGCTCGTCAGGCCAAGGCCGCCCGTCGGCGGATGGCGATGCGCCGCGTCGCCGAGCAGGAACACGCGCCCGACCTTGAACTTCGACGCCAGCACGGCCTCGACCGACCAGCGCGTGATCTTGTGGATCCTCAGCGGGTGCCCGCCGATGCCGAGCGCGCTGCGCGCGTCAGCCTCGACCTGCGCGTCGGACTCGGCCGTCCCGACCGGGTAGTTGAGGTGGATCACCCACTCCTCGGACTCGGGGCCCCAGCGCGTCGGCCCCATCGGGACCATCACGACGAGAACGCCGGCCTGGGGCGAGTAGATCCAGCGGATGAGGACGTCGGGGTCCTTCGCCCAGCGCGAGAAGTCGGCCGATACGTGCAGCGTCGCCGTCTGCGTCACGACTCCGAGCCCCTCGTATTCGACCCCGATCAGGCCCGCGATCCGCCGCCCGCCGTCCGCTCCGATCAGGTACTCGGAGTCGACCGTGTATTCGCGCCCGGATCCGTTGTCGCGCACCCGGGCGCGGACGCCGCCGTCGTTCTGTGCGAGCGCGATGAGCTCGTGGTTGAAGCGGATCCGCCCTGGTGAGAGCTCATCCGCCCGCGCCTTCATCAGCGGTTCGAGGCGGATCTGGGGAAGGTTCAGCTGCCGACACGGACTGGCGGCCCGCCAGAACTCGTCATCGCCACCCGCGCCCCACGCCTCCAGGCGAAGCAGGCGGCGTCCGTAGTCGGCATCGGGACCGGCGAACCCGGCGTAGAAGGCCGTGGCCGACATCTGGTCCGCAGGCGTGCTCAGTTCCGCGATCGCCTCAGCGACGCCCGCGTCCTCGAGCACCTCCATCGACCGCTGGTTCAGCACGTGTGCCTTCGGCAGGTCCGACGTTCCCGGCCGGGCGCTCACGAGCAGGTGCTCGACACCCTGGCGCGAGAGGAGCATCGACGCCGTCAGTCCGGCGCCGCCGCCACCGACGATCAGGACCGGAACGGTCTCGTCGGCAGTAGCTGTGAATTCCATGGTGGCTCTCTCCTTGAAAAGACATGAGTCAACTTTTGGAGTGCAGAGTACAAAACATGTATTGGAGTGTCAACTCCAATTTTTTCGATATGCTGATGCCCATGGCAACGCACACGGAAGTCAGGCCGAACCGGCGCGGAGTGAAGTCCCGCGAGCTCGTGCTGGACGCGGCCGAACGGGTCATGGCCGAGCACGGCTTCGAGGCGGCGACCCTCGCCCGCGTCGTCGAGGAAGCGGGGATCCCGTTGAGCTCGGTCTACCACTACTACGGCTCCAAGGAAGGAATCCTGCTCGCCGTCATGGAGCGCGGCGCCGAGCACTTCTTCGCGGATCTCCCCGAGTCCGGCCGACGCGTCGGCCGCGCCAAGGACTATCTGACCACGGTCATCTCGACCGCCGCCGACACGCTCGAGCGTCATCCAAGCTTCCTCCGCCTGCTGATCGTGTTCGCCGCGCAGCCCGTCGCAGTCGCCGGCGGCGAGGTCCAGGATGTCGTCGGCCGGGTCCGCGCGCTCGGCGTCCAGCGGCTGCAACGAGAGATCGCGCTCGCATTCGATGACGATCCCGACAGCGCTACGACGATCCATCTCGCGCGGTTCGCCCTCGCCGCCTTCGACGGAGCGTTCATCGCCACTCAGGCCGACCGTTCGCTCCGCCTCAGCGAGCTGCTCGCGCCTCTTGCGCCGGCGATGATCGCCGCGCGCCGTGCCCTGCTGAGGTAAGCGCACTAGCCCGTGGCTGGTGTGTCGGGTGCGTGTTCATCTGTCATGCCCGCACCCTTGCGGGTGTGTGGGTGAGCGATCGTCACGCATTTCGGGTGATCCGAAGCCGCTTGGCGGCGCGTCGAGGTTGGCTTCTCGCTAGCGAAGCCGGCGCGACGGTGCGAGCAGCCCGAGCTGCCGGGCGCGAGCGACCGCCTCGGCACGGCCGTGAACGTCGAGCTTCGCGTAGATGTGACGCAGGTGCGTTCTGATCGTGTTCGTCGAGACGAACAGCTCGGCGGCGATCTCCGGCGCCCTCAGGTTGCTGGGCAGGTATCGCACGACGCGCAGCTCTGCGTCACTGAGCTCATCGACAAGCGGCACCGGCTCCCCGCGCGGTGGGGCGTCTGCGCCGGCGAGAACGTCGAGGATCGCCACGCGGAGCGTCGGGTGGGCGGTGCGGTGGCGCGGGTGGCGTTCGAGCAGGTCCCGGATGGGGAAGATCGTGAACGGCAGGATCAGTCCTTCCGGCTCGGCGAGCTCGAGTGCCCGTTCGAGCGACGCCTCGGCGCGCTGCGCCTCGGCGAGGTGCTCGCGGGCGACGGCCTCCAACAGCGACGCGTGGACCGCCGCCCAGGTCGGGATCAACGACACCACCGAGCGCTCGGTGACCGGCGCGAGCAGCGCCACAGCACGTTCGGCATTGCTCTCGGCAAGGTGGACCGCCGCCGCGGCGATGCGCAGCTCGGCACGCTCGCGCGCCGGCTCGGGAATGCTGTCGAGCGAGGCGCGCGCATCGGCGACCGCACCCATCCGAACGAGCGTCAAGATGATGCGCAGGCGCAGGTCGACCGTAAGCGCGTGCTCGCCGACGAGCATCGTCTGCATCTGTTCCGCGCGGCGGAATGCTCCGAGCGCCTGCTCGAGCCGGCCCTGTCCAGAGTACAGCAGTCCCTGGGCATGCGACAGCGCCAGCTCCGTTCCCGGATCTCCCTCGGGACGCAGCGCTCGCTCGCCGCGATCCAGCCACAGTTCCGCCTCGGCGAACCGTCCCAACCACGCCAGCGATCCCGCCCCGATCGCAAACGCCAGAGCGACAACCGGGTTGGTTGCCAGTCCGTGTGCGTCGGCGATCGCGACAGCCTCCTCGGCAAGGTCAAGCGCGACCGAGGCAGACTGCCCGGTGAGCGGCGCGACGATCGCCAGGTGTGCGAGGCAGCCGATCTCCAGATACGGCCGTTCGATCCGCCGCGCCAACTTGAGTCCTTCATGGAGGTGGCGGCCGGCATCCGCCAGCTCCAGCGACCACAGCTCGGTCGTCCCGAGCGTCATCAGCGCCAAGGCACGAATCTCGTCGGTTCCTCTGCTCGGTGTTTGGGCCGGAAGCGCCGCCTCGAGTGAATCCATCGCCTGCATCGCGCCGCCCAGATCGCCACGCTGACCGGCGAAGGCCAGCCGGACGCTGGCCAGATGCAGCCCGAACACCGGCTTGCGATCCTCGGGAACCTCCTCACGATGCCCCTCGGCGCTCGCGATGAATGCGTCCGCTTCGTCGAACGCGCCGTCGCGGAGGCGTACAGAGGCAGATGCGATCGCGAGCTCTGGATCCTCAGCGATCACCCTCGCGGGAAACGCCGCCAGCATCGCGCGGACGGAGGCCAGCCGCCCATCCAGCATCAGGCCGATGCGGTTGTCCAACAGCAGCCGAGCTGCGTGTGGCCAATCGCGTGACGCCTGCGCGTGGTGGATCGCCTCGATTACGTAACCCTCTCGCTCGAACCACTCCGACGCGGCGCGATGCAACGAACCCACCGCAGCCGGGAACGCCCGGCGCAGCTCAAGCTGGAGGAAATCAGCGAACAGGCGGTGATAGCGAAACCATCGCCGCCCTGCATCGAGCGAGGTCACGAACGCGTTGGCATCCTCCAGCTCCTGGAGGATCCGTTCCGAGCCCGAGCCGCCGACGAGATGATCGGCCAGTGGACCACTGACGCGCTCGAGCAACGATGTGCGCAGAAGCAGCTGCCGCACCTCAGCGGGCTCGCGATCGAGCACCTCCTCGAGCAGATAGCCCGCAACCATGCGTTCCGTGCCCGAAAACTCGCGCACGAAACGCTCCCGGTCAGGATGGCGCGCGAGAGCGATTGCGGCCAGACGCAAGCCGGCGGCCCATCCCTCGGTCCGCTCAACCAATACCGCGAGCGCGCCATCCGGCAGGTCCACTCCGACTGCCTCAAACAGCGCACGAGCCTCCTCGAGGTTGAAGCGAAGATCGGGCCCACGCAGGTCGGTGAGGCCTCCATCCAGGCGCATCCGGTGAAGCCCCAGCCGCAGGTCACGGCGCCCCGAGAGCACGAAGCGCAGCTGCACCGGCGCGTGGGCGAGCAGCAGTTCGAACTGACGCAGCGTCTCAGCGACGCGTACCTCATCCAAGTCGTCGACGATCAGCCACAGGCGGTCCTCGAGCGGTGCGAGGTCCGCCAGCAGAGTCTCGACGAGTGCCCACCCGTCCAGGTCGGGCGCCGCCGTGACCTCGCTGAGCAGGGCTGCGCCGGGCTCAGTCCGACGCAGGGCGTTCAGCAGCGAAAGCCAAAAGCACTGAGGGTCGTGCTTGGCGTGTCCGATGGGCAGCCATGCCGCAGTCGACTCGAGATGCGCGTCACGCATCCACGAGCGCAGCAGCGACGTCTTCCCGCTTCCTGCGGGCGCCGAGACCACCGTGACCCGACTGGCTGCATCCAGCTGGTCGAGCAGGCGAGGCCGCGGGACGAGCGAGTCGCTTTCAGCGGAGCGAGTGCGAGCGGGCGCGACGGAGGGCCGCGACCGCGCGGGACGCGACTCGTTTCGAGCCGGCCCGATCTCGGGCAAGTCAAGTGCGAGTGCTGCGGCGGATGTCATCACGCCCTCCAATCGTTCAGTAGGCGACGCCGTTCGCCGGGGCTGGGCGAACTCGCCACTTTGAAACATGAGGCGAAGTCTGCGTCGCGCTCGCCGCTCGGGCCATCCCGTGGGCGGCATTCCCGGGCTGGGGCTAGCCCCACTTCGAGCTCAGGGTTAACTACGGGTTGCGTCGGCTATAGCCTTGGCGCGTGAACACCGCGGGATCCGTGCGCATCGTCGTCGCGGACGACGAACCGTTGATTCGGAAGGGCATCGTCAGCGTGCTCGAGGAGGCCGGGTTCGATGTCGTCGCGGAGGCGGGCGATGCCACGGACCTCGTCCGCAAGGCGTCGGCGCACAAGCCGGACGTGGTGATCGCCGACATCCAGATGCCCCCGGACCGCACGGATGACGGACTGCGCGCGGCACAGCAGATACGGGCGACGCGGCCCCAGGTTGGGGTGGTGATCCTGTCGCAGTATCTTGAGGCTGCCTACGCGCTGAAGCTCGTCGGGGACCGCGCCGAGGGAGTCGGATACCTGCTCAAGCAGCGCGTGAGCGATCTGGCGCTCTTCACCGAGGCGGTGCGCCGCGTGGCGCGTGGCGGCTCGGCGCTGGATCCCGAGGTCGTGGCGCGAATGGTCGCTCGCCCACGGACCGATGGACCGCTACAGGACCTGACGCCGCGCGAGCGCGACGTGCTGGCGTTGATGGCAGAGGGCCGCTCGAACGCGGCGATCGCGGCGCGGCTGGTCGTCACTGTCGGGGCGGTCGAGAACCACGTCAGCGGAATCTTCGACAAGCTCGGACTGCGTCGCGAGCCGGATGACCATCGCCGCGTCTTGGCGGTGCTCCGGTACCTTGAACGCTGAGCCACCGGTTTCCGCCAGCATCGGCGGTCGGCCGCCCTCGGGCGGGTCGCCGGTCATCGGCATGGATCGTGCGCTTCGGGCAGCGCTCGAATCTCGGCGAGCTGCACCGCCATCGCCTCCACCCAAACCAGCACCGCCGCCTCACCGCGACGCTCTTGCTCGAGCATCTCCGCGATCCGCCGGCGCCGATCGCGGTTCCACCGGCGTTCGCACGTGGCGCGATAAAGACGACTGATCATGGATGCCCACTTCGCGCTGACCCGTCGGCGAGCTGCAACGCCCAACGCGCCAGCTGGTGACGCTGGCAGCATGGACACCACCCGGCGTGCCGCGCGTGCCCGCACGCCCGAGCGCTCGGCCTCGGCTCACGCCCGAGACCCTCGGAAGGCCAGGCGTACACTGCCTGTCTCATCTCACTCTCCCCTCACTCCGGCCGGGTCTGATCTGACTCGCGGTTCCGGTGTCGGGTAGTCGCGACGTCGTTTCACGACTGAAGCATGCGCCTGACGCAGCGCCAAGACCATGCCGCGCGCGGCATTCTGTGCGTGGGGCTAGCCCCATTTCGGGACGGGGTGACAGGCCCAGGCGCCGTGCGGCTGTGCGAGGGATCGCGCGGGCTGTCGTCCAGAGCAGTGGGCGGTCTGGGGTTATCCCCATGTAAAAGTCAGAGTTCACGCGCGATCCTCACTGGCGATAGTTGGTCACGGCGATGCCAGCACTCAAACCCCCAACGGCGACGACGATCCTGATCGTCGACGATGACCCGCCATTCCGCCGCGCGGCGGCGGAGCTGCTGACCGATCGCGGCTTTCGCGTCGTCGGGTATGCCGGGACCGCTGAGGAGGCGGTGTCGGAGTCGCGCCGTCTCGGTCCTGATGCGCTCCTGCTCGACGTGCGGCTGCCTGACGGCAACGGCGTGGCGCTGGTCACGACGCTGCGGGCCGTGACGGCCCCACCCGTGATCATCCTGACGTCAAGCGACCCCGTCGCAGTGCCGCCCGAGCGCCTGCGAGCGAGTGGAGCGAGCGCCTTCATCCCGAAATCGCAACTCGCGCACAGCGACCTCCAGACGCTTCTCGCCGACGAAGCGCGGGGCTAGTGGCGAAGCGGAATCCGAGCGACCAGCGTCGTGCCCGTTCCGTCCCGCGGGCTGCTCACCGAGAGCGACCCTTCGAGCGCCCCGATTCGGTCGCGCAGCCCGATCAGCCCGGTCCCGCCCGACCCGATCTCGGCGCCGCCGACGCCATCGTCGTGGACCTCGACCGTCAGCTGACCGTCGACAGCTTCGATCCGCACGGAGGCAGAATTCGCCTCGGCGTGCTTAACAACGTTCGCGAGCGCCTCCGAGCAAAAGAAGTAGACGCTCACTTGAAGCGCCGTCGGCAGCGCGAGCTCCTCAACCCCGAGCGACAGCGACAGCGGCAGCGGCATCCGCGCCGCGAGCGCCTCGAGCGCCGGCCCCAGCCCCATGTCGCTGAGGATCGCCGGATGCACCCCGGCCGCCAGCTCGCGCAGAGTCTCAACCCCAGTCTCCACTTGCGCGAGCCCGAGATCGACCAACTCCCGCGAGCGACCGGGATCGGAGGAGCGCTTCTGCTGCGCCAGCTGAAGATCGATCAGAGCGGTCAGGAACTGCTGCTGGGCTCCGTCATGGATATCGCGCGCCAGCTTCGCGCGCGCCGCATCCGTCGCCTCGATCACTCGCCTTCGCGCCGCGACGAGCTGAGCTCGACCGTCGGCATTCGCGATCGCGGTTGCGACCAGCTCCGTGAACCCGGCAAGCTCGTGCTCGATGCCCGGAGGAAGCGTCTCCTCATCGGTCGAGGCCACCGTGATCATGCCCCACAGTTGCCCCTCGACAACGATCGGCGCGCCGGCGGACGAGCGGGCGCCGCTCTCGCGAGCGAGCGCGGTGACGTCGGCAGCGTCGTCGCGCAACCGGTCGACACGCGCGGGCTGCCCTGTCTCGAATACCAGCGTCGTCACGTTGCGCCCGCCGATCGGAACGGTCTTCCCGACCCACTCGGCATCGCCGAAGCTGCTCCATCCGCCCACAAACTCGATTGATCCGTCGCGCGTGTAGCGGCCGACCAGCGCGAGGTCCACGCCGGCGAGAACCTTCGCCACCCCCTCGGCAACCGCACCGAACACGATCGACGGGGGGACACCGCGAGCGACCAGCGTTGCCACCCGTCGCAGGCCTGCCTGCTCGTCCGCGAAGTGGCGAAGCTCCTCGCGCGCCTCCGCGTTCGCGATCGCAGTCGCGGCGAGGTCGGTGAAGCCCGACAGTCGGTCCTCGGTATCCGGTGGCAACCTCGCGTTGGTCTCGCTCGAGACCGTCATCACTCCCCACAGCTGCCCCTGCACCGTAATTGGTACACCGACCGAGGACCGGATACCGACGCCCTGAGCCCAGCCCGCGACCTCGCCCGACGCCGCTTCGTAGCTGTCAATCCGCGCAGGCCGCCCACTGCCGAAGACAGCCGACGCAACGTTCCGCCCGCCGAGCCTGATGTCCTTGCCGAGCGGGATCGGTTTCCCGTCGCTGCGCCACCCGACGATCCCAGTCGCTGATGGTCCCGCGTCGTAACGGGCGATCATGGCGATGTCGGTCGCCATCAGCCTCCCGGCCTCCTGCGCAACCGCGGCGAATACGGCGTCGGGAGCGACGCCGCGAGCGACCAGCGTCGCGACACGGTGTAGCGCGGCTTGTTCCTGTGCGGCGCGACGGCTCTCCGTGACGTCGCGTCCGACCGCATAGATGAGCTCTTCCTCGGGCACGGCCCGCGCGCTCCATTGCAGCCAGCGGACCGAGCCGTCGGCGCAAGAGTTGCGGTTCTCGAACTGCTCGACGTCCTCGCCGCGTCTCAGCGCGGAAAGGGTCTTCTGCGAAGTCTCCCGGTCGTCCGGATGGGCGAAATCGAACCCCGGACGGGACATCAGATGCTCGCGTGAATAGCCAAGCGTTCGCTCGAATGCCGGGTTGACACGCTTGAAATAGCCGTCGAACCCGATGACGCACAGCAGGTCCACCGACAACTCGAAGATCCGCGCCGCCTCACGCTCAGCGTGCTGCCGCCGCTCCTGCAGCTCGACGAACGCGGCCATCGTATCGTTCATGCCGGCCACCAGCTGCGACCACACGCCCTCGAACCCGGAGAGATCCGCCCGATGGTCGAGCCGGTTGTCCCTCACCGCACGGTTCTTCGCGCCGATCTCGTCCACCAACCTGTCCGCGGTGCGATGCACATCGCGGAATGCGGCGGCGACGTCGCCGATCTCATCCCGTATGGAGTAGTTCACCCCGGCGGCGATATCGCCGCGCGCGAGACCTCGCGCCGCGGCCGACACGTCGCGCAGCGGCCGTGTGATCGAGCGCCGCAGAGACAGCGCCAGCACCGTCACCAGCACGAGCAAGGCCAGCGATAACGCGACGTCGCGCACCGCCGCGGCGCGCGCGCTGTCGAGCTCGTCGGACACAACGGTAACGAGACTGCGGCCGGCGGTCGCGGCAACTCCTCGCAGCGCGTCGATTCGGGCGCCCGATGTCGTCAGCCATTGCTGCAGTGACCGACCGCGTATCGCTACGGCAGGATTGGCGGCAAGCTCCTCCCGGAACTGCTGCACCGCGGTGCCCGCCGGACCGAACAGGACGGCCTCCAGATCGGACACCAGTGGTCCCGCCGCGTCCTCGCGGAATGTCTTCAGTTCGGCCGTCTCCAAGTCGCCCCACGGAGACGCAGTCGGCTGCGGCCGGGCGCCTCGTGGCGCGAGGAGCGTGGCGACGGACAGGCGCTCGCGCGAGGCGGACTCGATCGCCTGGAGGATCGAAGCGTACGCGGCTGCGGCACGCGCCGCGGACGGTGACGGGGCGCCTCCGTCGAGCGCGCCCGTGAGGGCGAGCACGTTCTGCGTGATGACGCTGTATCCGGCGATGGCATCCGCCGAGGTGAGCGATCCGGCGGCGAGTCGTAGGACGAGTGCCCGGCGCTGCCGGCTCGCCGCGTCCAGGCCACCCACGACATCGACCGGTGCAGCGACGTGGACCGCACGCCCGCGTGCCCGCGCGAACGCCTGTGTTGTCGCGCGCTCGTAGGAGGCAAGCAGCGCGTCCGACCCGGCAGCGGGAGCCAGACGAACGAGGGCAGCCTCTCTTCGCTCGTGTTCGAGATCGATTGCCAACGAGGTCAGGTCTAACGACAGCCGCGCCTGAGTTCTGTAGCGGCCTAGCCGGCGAGCGCTCCGGTAGTCGGAGGCGGCAGACACGACGACCAGCGCGACGACACAGCACAGTGGCAGCAACGCCAGCAGGAGCAGCTTCGTGCCGACGCGCATCCGCTTGAGCGGCGAGTGGAGGCCGACCGGCCGCAGCGGTTCCGACCGCGCCCGCTCAGCGCCCCGTACTGGCGTAGTAGTCATGGGCGATCAAATCAGCGGTCACCGTTCTCGCGGCGGCGTCGAGCGTCCGCTTGACCGGCCTGCGATCGACGACGATCGCCTGGAAGGCTTTGGCGAATGCGGCGGTGAGCGCCGGGTAGGCGGGAGTCTGCGGTCGCGGTTTCGCCACGCCGTCCTCGAGCTGCTCGACGTACAGGTGCTCTGCCCCGCCGGCGGCGAATTGCGGCGAGAGCCGGATGGCGCTGTACGTCCCGGGGATCGCGCCGTTGGCCCGCGTCATCTGCGTGACCTGCGCCGGCCGGAGCAGGAACGAGATGAAGCGCCAGGCGGCGGCGCCGTGAGTGGCGTTGGCCGTGATGCCCCATTGCCAGGATCCCATGTCGGTGGCGTCGTGTGGGCCAAAGCGCGGGAGCGGAACGATCTCGACGTCGCCCGGGAAGGCCTTGGTGTACGCGCCGAAGAGCCAGTGCCCGACCCACGAGATCGGAGCTTTGCCCTCTTCGAACGCCAAGCCGTTTCGGTTCGGGTTCACGTATCCGGCGTTGGCCCAGCCCTGGATGACCGTCAGCGCGTTCGTCGCCGGGGCGCCGTTGAGAAAGCCGTCGACCTGGCGATCGCCGCGCCGATTGATCAGGTCGCCCCCGGCCGACCACACGGCCGGCGCAAAGCCATAGGTGTTCCACTCGGGCGCCTTGCTGTCGTAGTTGATCTGAAGGTCGAGCGGCTGCCGATACCCGACCGCTCGCACGCGCGCCAGGATCCGCGTGAACTGCGCGACCGTCCACGCCTGGGTCGGGTCGGTCGGGATCGAGATGCCTGCCTTGCGAAGGATCGATCGCCGCACGTACAGCCCAAGGCCCGAGTCGAATGTCCCGACGCCCCACGTTCGACCGTCGTAGCTCCCCTCCTGGCGGATCGACGGCAATAGGTCTGCGCGCTGGCGCGGGGTCAGGCATGAGTCAATCGGCTTGAGGTCTCCTGCCCACGCATAGTTGTAGAGGTTGGGTCCATCGAAGTCGAGCACGTCCGGCAGGGTCCCGGTCGCCGCCGCCGTGGCCACCTCCCGGCTGTAGTCGCCCTCCGCCAGCGTGATCAGCTTGACGCGCACGAGGCGCTGGGACCGGTTGAACGCAGCTACCTGCCGGACCATCGTCTGCCGTTCGGCGCCCACGCTCGCGCTCGCATGAAACCAGACCGTGATGTAGGTGGTGCCCGTCAGCTTCCCGGCGCATGTGCTGTCGCGCTCGCCGGCCTGCCTCGGCGCCGCCGACCCGCACCCCGCTAGAGCAACACAGCCGGTGAGGAGGGCTGCAACCAGCCGTGGCGGCACGTAACAGCAGCGTTCTGCGCCCGGTCGCATCTCTTCAAGCGTCTCGAGCCGCGGGAAACAGGCGGCAAACAGGCAGCGATCCTACCCCATGCGAGAGCCACTGTATCGTGCGGCGGCCGCACTACATCCCGGCGAACCAGACGGGGATCCGCGGCGACGCCGCAGACCGCCCGCCCGGCACGTCAGGCAGGACTAAGCCAATGCCTTTGCCTTGGCGCGCTGGAACTCTTCCTCGGTCAGTAGGCCGCTGTCCCTCAGATTCTCGAGTTCGGCGATGTCGTCGTCGGGCGACGGCGGCGCCGCTGTGGACAGCTGGCGCTGTGCCGTGACGCGCTGGAATTGCTCGTCGGTGAGAATGCCGCGATCCTTCAGGTCCGCGACTTCGGCGATGGATGCGATTTCTTCCTGGCGTGCGTCGCTGACCTGGTGGGCCTTCATCTTGTCGTTGCGGGCGATGACGTAGATGAGCACTCCCAACAGCGGGACCAGAACGATCAGCACGAGCCAACCGGCCTTCGCCCATCCCGTCAGGTCGTGGCTGCGGAACACGTCGACGACGACGGTGACTGCAAGCCAGATCCAAAGGACGAGCAGCGCGAGTTCCAGAGCGGTGAGCAGCGCCTGCCCAAAGGTATATGTTGCAAACAGCGGCATTCGAGCCTCCTATGGTTTGCGGCGGGACGATCGCGATGGAGATCGCCCTGCCATCTCAGTGGAATGCAGCGTCGAATCTCCAAGGGTGAGTCGTCGTCACGCAGATTGCGTGATCGAACCGCGGTCGTGGCCGTCAATGGCGATTCGCGGCCGCGGAGACGGGCGTTGTCGCCGTGCAACCGAAGGCGCCGCCTTCGCTCGGTCATTCGGCGTCTCGAACCGTCTCCCGCCGCAGGTCGAGCGTCCCGTCGTAGCGATCGAAGCGCCTCTTGAAGGTCCTTGTGCGATCTTTCGTCACGCCGAACGGTGAGCGACGTCGGGTGAGAACTCGTCGCACAATCCGCGTGATGAGCGCTCACCCGTCCGGCCAGCAGGCTCCGACGGGCCAGGACGGCTCAACCGACAACGAAAGGACGACGGCGAGACATGACCAGGAGCCCCGCGCTCACGGACCCCGACCCACCGGGAAGCACCCGGCACCGGGTCGTGATCGTCGGCGCGGGGTTCGGCGGTCTGTTCGCGGCTAAGGCCCTGAGGCGCGCGGACGTCGACGTAACGGTCGTTGACCGGACCAACCATCAC
The DNA here is from genome assembly GCA_035524415.1 of Solirubrobacteraceae bacterium. Lineage (GTDB taxonomy): Bacteria > Actinomycetota > Thermoleophilia > Solirubrobacterales > Solirubrobacteraceae > Palsa-465. The sequence continues at coordinate 35,817 of DATKOY010000087.1, forward strand.
CTGTTCCAGCCGCTCCTGTACCAGATGGCCACCGGCATCCTCGCCGAGGGCGACATCGCGCCCCCGGTGCGAGACGTCCTGCGGCGCCAGCGCAACACCAGCGTGATGCTCGGAGACGTCGAAGCGATCGACCTCGACGCGCGCCGCCTTACGGTCGACACGGTGGGGCTGCGGAGCACGCTGGCCTACGACACCCTGATCCTCGCGACCGGCGCCGACCAGTCGTATTTCGGGCATCCGGAGTTCGCTCGCTACGCGCCGGGGATGAAGACGATCGACCACGCGCTCGAGTTGCGCGGGCGGATCTTCGGGGCGTTTGAAATGGCCGAGCGTGAGCCCGATCCGACCCTGCGGAGAGTCTGGCTGACGTTCGTCGTCGTCGGTGCGGGCCCGACGGGCGTCGAGCTTGCGGGGCAGATCGCCGAGCTCGCCCACCGCTCGCTGCACCGGAACTTCCGGCGTATTGATCCGCTGACGGAGACCCGGATCGTGCTGCTGGACGCGCTTGAGACCATCCTCGCCTCGTTTCCCGAGCCGCTACAGCGCCGCGCCGCTCGGCGCCTGGAGCGAATGGGGGTCGAGATACACCTCGGCGCGATGGTCACCGGTGTGGACGCCCGCGGGATCGACATCAGTGCCGAGGATCCGCAGCTGCGACGGATCGAGGCGGCTACGAAGATCTGGGCCGCGGGGGTGGAGGCCTCTGCCCTTGGGCGAATGGTCGCCGATGCGGCAGGCGCGAGCGTCGATCGCGCCGGTCGCGTCGAGGTCGAGCCGGACTGCACTCTGCCGGGACACTCCGAGGTGTTCGTCGTCGGCGATCTGATGGCCCTCGATCGGCTACCGGGCTTGGCCCAAGTCGCAATCCAGTCCGGCCGTCATGCGGCCAGGACGATCGTCCGCCGCCTGGATGGCGATGCCACCGCGCGGCCGTTTCGCTATCGCGACAGGGGAACGATGGCCACGATCTCGCGGTTCGAGGCGATCGCGAGCATCGGGCGGCTGCGCGTGTCAGGGTTCGTCGGCTGGCTGATGTGGCTGGCGGTCCACCTGTTCGCGCTGACGGGCTTCAAGAACCGTGTGGCCGTGCTGTCGAATTGGACGATCGCGTTCCTGGGCCACGGGCGCCCGCAGCGCACGATCACGACCCAGCAGGTGTTCGCGCGCCAGGCCTCCGAGGCCCAGGTGGCGGCCGTCACACGCGGCGCAGCCGCGTTCACGCATAGAGACGATTCCTAGCGCAGGCCGGGTCTCGCCTATTGAGGTGACAATCGCCCGTCTGGACGGACGAGACGGAAATCGCCCCGTTGCGATGAGGCGTGTCCGCGAGTCGGCGTGTGCCTTACCATTCGCTATTGACCGAATGAACGCAGTCGTCGAGACCGCGTTCCGAGACGCGGGCGGCGTTCAACCGAGGAACGTGCCTCACATGCGGAACACCGTCGAGTGGATGAGGACGCTGCGCGCAGACGCCGACGAGCAACTGCTGATAGCCGCGCTCGCGCATGACCTGGAACGCTCAAACGTGCAGCCCAACCCGTACGCGCAGCCGCGGCCGGCGCGACTCAAGCTTCCTCGAACAGCACCAGCCGCGCTGGGACCCGCCAGACCACGGTCAGGCTGTTTGCGCCCGAGGGGTGGGCGCACACAGCCAAAGACCGGTGAGCTCCACCCAAATCGCGTCGGCACGTGCGGTCGCCCTGCTCGACGGGGCTAATCCGGTAGCACCCGGCGACCGAGTCGGGCCGTCTGCGCGTCCGACGGCATGATTATCACCCCGATAAGCGAGACCTGGCGCAGGCTAAGCCGCCGTCGCATGCGCGAACTGCGCGAGGTCGGCGGCCGCCGCCTCCTCAGAATCGAGCGCGGCCACATATGACGCGAAGGCGAACCCGCGCAGCTCCGGCTCCGCGCCGATGAACCCGTGCCACCGATCCGAAGCGAGACGAGCCGCTTCGCGCCAACTCTCGAGCGCCTCGAGCCGAGCGCGTGACTGTGACTCGATGAACATGACCTCTCTCCTTACCTCATGGTGTCGCCTGTGATGCGGAGCAGGATCCCGTCGTGTCGGGTGAGGCGTCGTCACGCGGAACGGGTGATTGCACGCCGGCGATCTCCGGCACCGTCACCGGTGCTGACGGACGCGGTAAGGCAGCAGGCTCACAGCCAGGCCGAGCGCGCCGACCACCATCAGAATCACGCCGACGGTCGAGAGCTTGATGCCGGCCACCTGGGCTGTGACGGCGAACTTGAGGATCGCTCCGAGCGCGATCGTGAACAGGCTGAATCCGGCGGTGGTTGACATGTTGTCTCCTCATCTCGTTTGTTCGGGGGCTACGCAGAACTTCACGTACCGCCGAAGCATCGGCACGCCCAGGGTGAGGCGTCATCACGCGTTTTGCGTGATGACGGGTCATCCGGCGGTCGAGTGAGGTATGCCGTCCGTTCCACTCGACGTAAAGGAGCGGCGATGGTCGCGACGCAGACGATCACAGACCCACCCGAGAAGTCGAGCGCCGCCACGCCCTCGCCGTTTACGCCAATCGCCACCTACGGCTTTCTGTCCAACTGCCACACCGGTGCGCTTGTCGCGCCCGACGTCACGGTCGACTGGCTGTGCGTCCCCCGCTTCGACTCGCCGAGCGTGTTCGGCGCGCTGCTCGATCGCGGCGCGGGCAGCTTCCGTTTCGGTGCTGGCTCGGGCGTCGCACACTCACCGGCTCGTCATCACCCACGGCAATGGGCCGACGGTTGGGTTGCTGGCACTGATGAGTGACGCCTACACCGAGACAAGCCGTACCCCTCGACGTCTTGGACGCCGAGACGGCGCCGATTCTGCGCATAGTCGGCGCGCTCGGTGCGCATGGTTCAGCAGCGCGGGGTTGGCGGGCTTCGGCAACCGCAGCGGTAGGACCCACCGGTGCAGCACGAGGGTCGAGGGAGGATGCCCGTCGGGTGGAGTGTGGCTCTTGGCCGGCTCGCTGGTCATTGCCGGATCGTTGCTGGCCCGCGCGGCTCGCGTCCACCAGCCTGGCCCGGTGAAGCCGGACCAGCCGGACCGGCGTCCAGATCATCCAATGCATGTGATGACCGCTCACACCGGTCTCACGCAACATGCCTGCATGGCAACTCGACACACCCCCTCTAGACAGATGCAGGCATCCTGGACGGCGGAGCTCGTCGATGCCGTCCTGGCGTCCTACGCGGACTGGAGAGAGCGGGAGGAGGCAGTCGCCGACGCCTACGGCCAATGGTCAGCCGCTCCCGCGGACGAAGAAGCGGTGCGCTTCTCCGCCTACGTCGCTGCGCTGGATCAAGAGGCGGCGGCGGCGGACCTCTACGCCCGCTCGATCCACGAGCTCGGCCGGATGACCCAGCGAAGCTGAACCGGACGAGGCCGCGTCCGAGAAATCGGATCACGCAAGACGCGTGGTGACGGCTCACCGGCCGACAGGTGAGCTACCGACACAAGGCCAACGAACGAAAGGAGAAAAGCAATGGCCCTGTCGGACAAGATGAAGGAAGCAACGACGAAGGCGAAGAAGGGCACCGCCGCCGAGAAGGGGCGCCTCGAGAAGGCCGCTCAGAAGGCGGGCGCGTTCGCCGAGGAGCACGCTGCGGAGGTCCGCGAGCGGATCGCCAAGGCGCGGCGCCACGCGCCGCCGAGCAAGTCCAAGCGCGGACGGGCGTGACGGTGCGGGCGAGACGTCCCGTCTCGCCGCCCGGCGCGACGGTGCCCACGAGCCGATCCCCCGGCTGCTGCGGATCGCCGACGACGAGGATCGGCTCGTGATCGCCGCCGAAGACGTCGCACCATGGCGGCTGTTCCGCGCCGGGGTCTTTCTCCTGCTCGGGATCAGGCGGCCGGTGCCGGGCGTCCGCGCGATGCACGTGCAGCGGCTCACCGTGCGGAGCGCCGAGCCGCCCGGTGGCCGCCCTACCGACCCGCGCCGACCAGCAGGACGGCCATGATCCCGCTGAGGAACACGCCGTCGAAGGTGCCGGCGCCACCGATCGACGCGACGCCGCCCCCGAGCTCGCGCAGCCGCGGCAGATTCAGGATGTCGGCGCCGATCAGCGTTCCGAGCGTGCCGGAGACGTAGGCGACCGGTGCGGCCATGTGGGGCGCGACGGCGAGCGCGATGCCGGCGGCGACGAGCGGCGGGATGAACCCCGGCAGCGTTATCCCAACGCCCCGCACCGGCCGGGCAAGCAGGTGCGCGACGACAGTCACCACGACGACCCCGACCGCGGCCTGCGCCCAGATCGAGTCCTTCACGAGCAGGTAGACCGACACGGCCGTGGGGATCACGGCACCGCCGAGGTTGACAGCGATCGTCGTTGTCTGCTCGCGGGCCACCGGAAGCCTGAAGCGCATCCCGAAGACCTGAACGTCCTGCACGCTTTGCTCTGGCTCGGCCGGCAGGCGCTTGATCGGGATGTTGACGGCACTACCGGCGAGCTCCGCGAAGATCAGCCCGAACATCGCCTGCGCGGAGATGCCGATGCGCTGATAGGCGTACTCGACTCCTCCGAGGAGGAACACGACCGCCACCACTCCTGAGACCAGCGCCAGAACCGCCAGCAGCAGCCGATCGATCGGATCGTTCGTCATTGGTCAAGCGCGTTTGAATCAGTCGAGACCGGCGGTGACGACCTTGATCTCGTTCGTGATCCCGCCGATCCCCTTGAGACCGGACACAGCCGCGAAGGCGGCGTCGCTGTCCTCCTGATGCTTGACCTCGCCCTTCATGGTCAGCCAGCCGTTCGCGACGTGGACTTCGATGTGGTCGGCGGGAACGTCTTCGCTCGACATCAGCGCCTGGAGCGCGACGCCACGAAGCTCGCCGTCGGCCCACCGATCGCGCGGATCGAGCGTCAGCTCGTTGTCGAGCTTGCGCACGCCCCTCACGGACCTCGCGATCTCGACGGCCGCGCGCAGCTGGTGCGGGCTGCCGAGGCTGCCGCGGAGGGTGACGGTACCGCCGTGCTCCCCGACCGCGATCTCGGCGGGATGAGGGATCCGGTCGTCGCGGGCGTATGCGGCTCGGATCTCTTCGATGATGGTGTTGTTGCTCGTCATTGGAGAGCGCTCCTCGTGGTAGTTCTCAGATTCGGTGAGCACCAGCATCGCTGCGATCGAGGTGAACGGTCGTCACGCGAACTGGGTGATTGTCCGGCCGACCGCGCGCCTGTGTCTCGCCCAGAACGAGCGGCGGCGGCCCAGCTGGGACCACATCCTCGGCAACATGCTGTTCCTGGCGGTCTTCGGCAAGAACGTGGAGGATGCCTTCGGGCATTTGCGCTACCTCGCGTTCTACTGATCGAGGCCAACTACGGGCTGGTGTCCGCCCACGCCAACGGCGGCGGGGTCGCGTTCTTCGCCCACGTCGGCGGCTTCATCTTCGGGACGATCTTGGCGCGGCGCGTGCTCGAGGAACGGAAGGTCTGCCGCAGTCCTTCCCCGAGTTTGGCTTCGGCAACTTAATCTCCCGCGCGAGAGATCACGCAAATCGGATGACGACGGGTCACCCGTCGCGGATGCATCGTGGCTACATGTTCGAAGTGATCGTAGTTGCAATCAAGGGTGAAGACGCGGGCCGGGACGCGCTCGCGCTCACCAGGGAGCTTGCTCCCCCGCACGGCGAGGTGACCCTGGTCCACGTGCTCGTCGTCCCCGACAAGCCGGCGCCGGACTCGGCCGCATCGCGCCAAGCCGCCAAGCGCCGGTATGCGCTCGAGAGACTCACCGCGCTGGCGGCAGAGTTCGCGATCGATGCCCAGGTGTCGTGCGTCGAAGCCGCTTCCGTGCGGCGCGGCCTGCACGGTTGCGCATCCGATCGCCGGGCCGATCTACTCGTCGTCGGCGCGAGCAACGAGGACGTGCTTGCACGCGCGTTCGTCGGTGATGACGCGCGGCGTGTCCTCGAGGACGCGCCGTGCGCGGTCGCCGTGGCACCGGTCGCGTACGCGACACGGGCGACGGCGATCAGCAAGGTCGGCGTCGCTTATGACGGGTCGCCGGAGAGCGCCGAGGCGCTCGCTGTAGCCCGGGAGTTCGCGGCCGAGCGACACGCCGAGCTATCCGCGTTCGAGGCCGTCCGCGCACCGCTATACGTGCACGACCCGTGGAACGCCGAAGCCGAGATCGACGATCGCGTCGAAGAGGCTCGCCGGCAAGTCGTCGCGCTCGGCGGACTGCAAGCGCAAGCCGGGTGCGGCGATCGCGTCGATGAGCTTGCGCTCTACGGGGAGTCGGTCGACCTGCTCGTGCTCGGATCGCACCGATACAGCCCCCTCGACCGTCTCACGGAACGCACCACCTCGCAGCGCCTTGCGGACAGCGCGACGAGGCCGATCGTCGTTCTACCGCGGACCGAGAAGCAGGTCCGGAGACCTGCCGCCACCCCCCGGCGGTGACGCGCCGGACACCTTCTCAGCAATCAGGCGGCGTGTCGGCGCCGGCCGGAACAGCGCCCGCCGCGACCGTGGCCGGCAAGCACGCCGCGCGCGGCACTACCAGCAGCGGGCAGTGCGCCGTGCGGGCCAGGTTCTGCGCGGTGCTTCCGTGGATCATCCTGCCGAGGGGACCGTAGCCGCGCGAGCCGACCACGAGCAGGTCGACCCTCTCGCTGTAGAGCGTCAGCTCCTCGACCGGGATGCCTGCGGCGACATGCGCTTCGACGCCGCCGAGCGCGTCGATCCGCTCGCTCGCGAAGCGCATCATCTCGTCGATTTGATCCTGGCGATCTGCGACCGGGCCGCCGTACACATAGAGAGGAAGCCAGATCACGTAAAGCGCCGACAGGCGACTGCCGCACGCGGCGGCGGCGTCCTTGGCCACGCACACGCCGCGATCACTCTCCGGAGAGCCGTCGTAGGCGATGCCGATCTCGCTGAACTGGTGTGGCCGGTCGCCGTAGCCGCGGGGGGCGACCGCGACCGCGCATTGCGCGCCGTCGAGCGCGCCGCGTGCGTCGTCGCCGGGGAGGACCCTGCCGAGGTGCCGGCGAGCAGAGGCTCCCACGACGAGGACGTCCGCGTCGATCTCATCGCAGAGCTCGTGTAGCCCCTGCCCGACCGACGAAGACTCGTGCCAGCGAGTGCAGGCTTGCAGGCCGTTCTCCGCCTGCGCTGTTGCCAGGAACTCCAGATCCTGGTCGCGGACCGACGCTTGGTACTCGGCACTGACGCCTCGGTAGACGTAAGGGTCGCCCGCGTACACGTGCGCGAGCGTCAGCGTCGCGCCCTCAGCGGATAACTGCTTCGCGAGCGCGATCGCATCGTTCGCACCGTGATGATGATCGACACCGACAAGGACGTTCGTGAACATGGCGCTTCTCCTGGAGGCACTCGTCGGCAGCTAACAGCCGCTGCCAGACGCATCCTCTGCCGTGCCAGGGTGACATGTCGTCACTTGCTTTGGGTGATTCGGACGTGCGATCGTGTCGGTCCGTACCCCGTACGGTTGCCGCGCGCAGCCGCGCATGGTTGGATCGCACGATGTCGGGAACGTTTCGCCGCACAGCGACAGGCGGTCGCACGAAGACCCAGCCGAACGACCGGCTCGTTGCGCGAGAGTCGCTCTTCGGCCGCCTCGCGAGCGCTTCGAGGGTCACCCTCGTCTGCGCACCCGCTGGAAGCGGCAAGTCGGTGCTGGTTCGCTCGTGGATAGAAACGGAGGGACTGAGCGCGCGGACCGCGTGGGTATCGGTGGAGCGAGGCGAGGGAGACGCGCAGCGCTTCTGGCTGATGGTGGTCGCGGCGCTCGCCGACATCGCCGGGCGCGACGAGCTGGTGGCGCGGGTCAGCCCCTCGCCCGTGTTCCGCGGCGATGCGGTCGTCGAGCGTCTGCGCTCCGACCTGGCGTCGCTCGAGGACCCCGTGCTGCTCGTGATCGACGATCTCCACGAGCTCGACTCCGCCGATGCGCTGCTGTGGCTCGAGCGATTCCTCGGGAATCGCCCCGCGATGGTGCGCGTCGTCCTGCTGACGCGCGTCGATCCTCGGATCGGGCTGCACCGGCTTCGACTGGCCGGCGAGCTCACGGAGATTCGCGGCCCCGATCTGAGGTTCACGCTCGAGGAGACTCACGAGCTGCTCGTGCGCAGCGGCATCGAGCTGAGCGAAGCGAGCACCGCCGCGCTCTACGAGCGGACCGAAGGCTGGGCGGCGGGGCTCCGGCTCGCCGCGCTCTCGCTCGCCGGGCATCCCGACCCGGAGCGCTTCGTCAGCGAGTTCTCCGGAAGCGAGCGGACGGTCGCGGGCTACCTACTCGAAGAGGTGCTCGAGCGACAGACACCGGAGGTGCGTGAGCTTCTTCTGCGGACGTCGGTCCTCGAACGGGTGAGCGGACCGCTGGCCGACTATCTCACCGGCCGGCCGGGCTCGGAGCGGATCCTGCAGGAGCTCGAGGACACGAACGCGTTCGTCACCTCCGTGGATGTCGGGCGGACGTGGTTTCGCTACCACCACCTGTTCGCGGACCTGCTGCAGCTCGAGCTTCGTCGTGTGGCGCCGGCGAGCGTCCCGCCGCTGCATCGAGCAGCGGCGGAGTGGCTCGAGGAGAACGGAGAAGTGGTCGAGGCGATCAGCCACGCGCAGGCGGCGCGCGACTGGCCCCATGCCAGCCGACTGCTCGCCGACCACTGCCTCGCCCTGATCCTCGATGGGCGCCTGGCGAGAGTTCGCGCGCTGATCGCTGCGCTTCCAGCGAGGCTCGTCGCGCAGGACGCGGAGCTTGCCCTCGTGTCAGCCGCCGATCGCGTCCTCGACGGACCACTCGAGGACGCCCTGGCCTACCTGGCGCTCGCCGAGAGGCTCTCCTCCGGGGTTCCCGCGGATCGCAGGCGCGTGTTCGACGAGGAACTCGCAACCCTTACGCTCTGGGTCGCCCGGCGACGGGGCGACCTGGACACGGCCGTGGAGGCAATGCACGCCCTGGAGACAGCGCTCGACGGGCAGGACCCGCCCTTCTCGCCGCCGGGCAGGGAGATCAGCGAGGCCGAGGTCCGGGCGTCGGCACTGCTGAATCTCGGCATCGTCGAGCTGTGGTCGATGCGTCTGGCGGACGCGCGCGGACATCTCGAGCAGGCACTCGCGCTTTCCCGACGGATCGACCGGCCCTATCTTCAGATCGGAAGCCTCGCCCACCTGGCGATCGCGGGCGCGATGGGCGGATCGCCCGTCTCCTCGGCGATCGAGCTCTGCAAGCAGGCGATTGCGATCGCCGAGGAGCACGGATGGGAGAACGACGCCGCGATCGCCGCGCCCTTCGCGATCGCCGCGCTCGGGCTCGTGCGGCTGGCGCGCTTCGAGGAGGCCGAGCACTGCCTGGAACGCGCCGAACAGACCATTCGACGCGACAGCGAGCCCGCCACCGAGCTCGTTCTCCACCACGCGCGCGGCGTCAGCTGGCTCGGACAGCACAGGCTCGAAGAGGCGCTGTCGGCGTTCCGTGCTGCCGAACAGTCACAGACGGTGCTCGCGAGCCAGCACCTCCTCGCGATCGAGCTCCGCAGCCGCATCGTCGAGACCGAGGTGCTGATGGGCGACACGGCCGGCGCGCAGGCCGAGCTCGAGAGGATGCCGGTGGACCTCGTTCGTCGCGCCGAGCTTCGCGTCGCCGCCGCTGCACTCGCCCTCGCCGAAAACGATCCGGAACGAGTCCTCGACCTCGTCGCGCCGGTCCTCGACCGATCCGTCGCCGCGCTTCACGCCCGCTGGACGACCATCGACGCGCTCCTGTTCGCAGCCGCGGCCCGAGACGAGGCAGGCGACCGGCGCGAGTCCGAGGACACGATCGAACAAGCCCTGGAGCTCGCCGAACCCGAGGGCATCATCCTTCCGTTCATGCTTGCGCCGGTCGAGGGTCTGCTCGATCGCCATCCGCGGCACCGCACGGCGCACGCGGCGCTGCTGTCGGAGATTCGCGGGGTCCTCGCGGGTTCGCCGCGAGAGCACCGCGGCGAGCAACGGCCGCTCTTGGACGAGCTCAGTGAGGCCGAGCTTCGCGTCGTGCGGTATCTCCCGAGCAACCTCAAGGTCCCCGAGATCGCCTCCGAGCTGTTCGTGTCGAACAACACGGTCAGGACCCACCTGCGCCACATCTACCAGAAGCTCGACGCGCACAGCCGCAGCGAGGCCGTCGACCGCGCCCGCGAGCTCGGGCTGCTGTCGCCGTCCCGGCGACTTCGCTAGCCGCTCGAATCATCAAAACCGGGTGACGACCACTCACCCCACCGCGGCCGATCCTTCTGGCATGAAGGTTCCGGCGATAGACGAGCTGCGAACGATCGACGACCTGGACGTGGAAGGCGAGCGCGTGCTCCTGCGCGCCGATCTCGACGCGCCGCTCGCCCAGATCCCGGGCGATGGGCGGCTTCACGTTGCCGACGTCTCACGGCTGCGCGCGGCTCTGACGACGATCGAGGAGTTGCGTCGGCGGGGAGCCCGCCTCGTCATCGCGTCGCACCTCGGCAGCCCGCAACCGGACGATCGCTCACTGTCGATGCGGCCGATCGCCGAGCGTCTGGAGAGGCTCACCGGAGTTCCGGTCCCGCTCGCGCCGGCAGTCGTCGGACCCGAGGTTCGTGCGCTGAGCGAGCGGCTCCTCCCGGGCGAGATGCTGATGCTCGAGAACGTTCGCTTCGAGCCCGGCGAACGGCGTAACGACGCGGCGTTCGCGGCCGACCTGGCCGCGCTCGCGGACGTGTACGTGGGCGACGACTTTCGCGCGGCGCGCCGCGCCTGCGCCAGCACCGAGGCGGTCGCCCACCAGTTGCCGGCCGTCGCGGGGCGGTTGATCGAGCGCGAGGTCGGAGCTCTCGGCGCGCTCGTGGACGAACCTGGGCGGCCTCTCGTGGTCGTCCTCGGAGGCGGGGCGCTGCGCGAGAAAATCGGCGTGATCCAGCGTTTCCTGGACCTGGCCGACGTCGTCTGCATCGGCGGCGCGATCAGCCTGCCGTTCGTCGCCGACGGAGGACACGCCGTAGGCGCCACGTCGGCTGATCCTGAGGCAGTCGCCCTCGCGCGCGACGCCGTGGCCGCCGCTGCCGCCTCGGGGTGCAGGCTCGAGCTGCCGCGCGACATCGCGCTGGCCCCGGTCGGCGGTCGCGACGCGAGTACGCGCACCTGGCCCCTCGACGGTGTCGCCGTTCCCGAAGGCTCGCGCGTCGTCGACGTCGGGCCGCGTACGGCGGAGCGCTACGCCGCGGAGGTCGCCGGCGCGGCGACTGTGTTCTGGAGCGGCCCGATGGGCCGCTACGAGCTCGCTCCGTTCGCTGCAGGCACGTATCGAATTGCGAACGCGGTGGCGACCGCCTCGGCGATGAGCGTGGTCGCGGGTGCGCGGACGATCCGCGTGCTTGAGTCCCTCGGTCTGAGCGACCACGTGAGCCACGTCTCGACCGGCGGAGCGGCCACGCTTCAGTTCCTCGAGGCCGGTGAGCTACCGGGCGTCCGGGCGCTCGTGCAGCCTGACCTCAGCCCACGGGCGGCAGTGTCATGGATCGGGCGATGACGGCGCGCTCGGACAAGATTGAGCCCACGACAGGCGTCGACGATCGCGAGCCGATCGCCGTCAGCACACGCGATCAGCAGCGAGCTCGGCACCGAATCGCTCTCGAATTCGGCTCGCGAGAGGAGTTCGAGGACCCACAATTCGCCTACCGCAGGATGTTCAGCGAGCTGCTGGGGACGTTCATGCTCGTCTTGGCGGCGGCCGGCGGCGGTCTGCTCCACGGCAAAGGTCAGATCAGCTTGTCGGCGGCGGTCGTGGCTCCCGGTTTGACCGTCATGGCGATCGTCTTGTTCATGGGGGCGGTGTCGGGAGCGCACCTGAACCCCGTGGTGTCGATCGCGTTCGCGCTGCGCGGCGACTTCGCCTGGAAGCGCGTGCCGGCGTACATCGTTGCGCAGCTGGTCGGGGCCGCGCTCGCGGCACTGTTTCTACTTGCGGTGTTCGGCAACGTCGAGCACCTCGGCGCGACGCTCCCCGGCCCCGGCTATCGCGCCTGGCAGGCACTCGTGCTCGAGATCGCGCTGACCGCCGGACTCGTGAGCGTGATCCTCGGCACGGCCTCACAGGCACAGAACGTAGGCTCGGTCGGCGCGCTCGGCGTCGGAGCCTACATCGCGCTGGCCGGGCTGTGGGCGGCACCCGTCAGCGGAACTTCGATGAACCCTGCACGCTCTTTCGGGCCGGCGCTCGTGAGCGGCGACTGGACGTCCTACTGGGTGTACGTGGCCGGACCGCTGATCGGCGCAATCCTCGCCGTCGCGTGCGCCGCGATCCTGCGAGGGCGCGGCGGTGACCCTGCAGCCCGCGTCGCGGCATCCGGGCGACTTGGGTCCATGCTCCGCGAGCGTCGGAGCGAGCTGCGAGCGAGCTCCGATCCTCGGTCGGCGGGCTGATCGCTGTGGCAGTGGATAGCCGCCCGGAGAGCAGGGACGCGGCGGTCGTCGCCTCGACCCTTGCCGGGGTCATGGAGGCGAACGTGATGCTCGACGCGGGGGCTCTCGACGCGGCCGCGGCACAGGCTCCGTGAGTCATCGGCGTGGGGTACGACGGTGAGCCCGAGGCGCACGAAGCGCTGACGCTGGCCGGATCATTGGCGCGCGCCGCCGGCGCCACGTTGCGCGGGCCCTGCTGAGCTCTCGCGCGGCCACCGGAGAACCCGCGCCGGCGGTCGTCATCCGTGTCGACCGCTGGGTCGCGGCTATGCCGACGCCTCGCCGGGCCCCTCCTGGCGCTGCTGCCACACGTCTCGCGCCACGATCTGGATCGCCGCCGCCGCTGGAATCGCGAGAAGCGCACCGATCACGCCGAGGAGCGTGGCGCCGATCAGGACCGAGATGAGCACCAGTATTCCCGGGACCTGGACCGTCCGGCGGTATACGATCGGCGAGAGAACGTTGTTCTCGATCTGCTGGTAGACGATGACGACGACGGCCCAGACGATCGTGTCCGTCGGAAAGTCGTAGAACAGCGTCACGATCCCGACGATGATCGCGGCGATCGTGGCCCCGACGAGCGGGAGCAGGTCGAAGACGGCGACGATGACCGCCAGCGGTGCTGCGAACGCGACCCCGAGAATCGTCAGCGCTACGTAGGCGACCATCCCGGCGATCACGCTGATTGCGATGTTCCCGGCGACGTACCCGGACACCGACCGGTAGATGTCCGTTCCGACGCGACGCAGCCGCTCCTCATTGTCCGGCCCGCGGATCCGGTAGAGGCGGCTCGCCAGGTGAGGTCCATCGCGCATGAAGAAGAAGCCCAACGCGAGGACGCTGATCAGCTTCGTGATGGCCGCGAACGCGCCAACGGTGAGCGCGGACAGCTTCCGCGCGATGCTCGCGAGCCGAGTCGGGAGCTTGCGCGCTTCGGTCTCGAGCTTCGGAGTGATCGTGTACTTGTCGTCGTACTTGCGGAACGTCGCGTTCTCTCGCAGCTTGCTGATGCCGGTCGGCAGCTGCTGAACGCCCGTACGTATCTGATTGACGATCGGAGGGATGGCAACCAAACCGAGAAAGACCAACAACGCCAACAGCGCCAGATACGCCGTCAGAATCGCCACGACCCGCGAGACCCGGCGACGCGTGAGAAACTCGACGAACGGCCCGAGCCAGAGCGCGACGAACAGCGCCAGGACGATCAGCTCCACCACGCCCCGGATCAGGTAGAGAAGATAGAGCGCGCCCGCGGTCCCGGCGACCGCCAGTGAGATCCGCACGACCCTACGTGTGGACGGGCCGTTGCCCATGTCGAGCGAGTCTAGGTCGGCGGCCGGACGAGGCCGCTTCGCTTCTGAAGGCCGGGATCAGGTATCCGACCGCGCCCGTATGCGGCCGCTCGCGATCGCGCCGAGCAGCGCGGCGTGATCGCGCTCGTTCTGGTCGGCGTACGCCTCGGCGAATGCGGCGATCGCCCGGTCGAAGGCATCCGAGGAACCGAGGTAGCTCCCGATCGCGACGGAATCGCCCGACCGCGCATGCGCCCTGGCGAGCACCGCGGCGCACAGCTTCGCGTAGAGGGTCAGATCGCGCGGTCCCATCGCGGTGACGTCGAGCGAGATCTTCGAATCCCAGAGCTGACGAAGGTAGAGATCGCGGAGCTTCAGGTCTTCGATGCCCGGCGGCTCGCGCAGCCATCCGAGGAAGATGTCGCTCGCTGCCTGCATCAGGCGTTGGCCCTCGACCACGCGCTGCCCCTGATTGGAGAACTCGGACCTGCCGGCGAATCGCTCGAGGACGGATCGTGGCGCTTCCTTGGCCTGGAGAAACAATGCATCGTTCGCGTCGCGTCCGACGAGCAGGACCACCCAGCATCGGGTTCCGACGCTCCCAACCCCCACGACCTTCCGAGCAAGGTCGGCGTAGCTGTAACGCGCCAGCAGCCGCCGGCGTTCGCCGGACAAGCTGCTGAGGTAGGACTCGAGAAGCATCCGGGCGCCGACTTCGAGCCGGCGCGCGCCTGCGTGGTCCGCGAGATCCGCGATCGGCACGATCAGCGGCGGATCGGCCCGGATGTGCGCGTCGCCGTCCCCCTCCACGGCGAGCTTCGCGAACGCGCGGGCGCTGTCCTTGCGACGACCCTTCGAAACCGTCTTCTCGAAGCGCTTCGTCTGGCTTGGCGTGCCGCGCGCCCGTAGCAGCTCCTCAATCTCACTGATGCTCACACTCGCGTACCACACGTCGAGCGTGTTCATGCTTGCGAGCCGGCGGATCTCCCGCCGGTACTCGCCGACCAGCTCGCGCACGATCTCGATCCGCCGCTGCGCCTTGAGACCGTTCTCGCGGCCAGCCACGGACACGCTGGCGGCCAGCCGCTTCAGATCCCACTCCCATGGTCCGGGCAACGTCTCGTCGAAGTCGACGACGTCGAACAGCAGCCGGCGCTCCGCCGACGCGAAGCCGCCGAAGTTGGCCAGGTGCGCATCGCCGCACAGCTGCACCCGAATCCCCGTCGCCGGCGTCACGCCGAGATCGCCGGCCATCACGTACGCCGCGCCGCGGTAGAAGGCGAACGGCGACGCGGACATGCGCTCGTAGCGGATCGGCACGAGCTCGGGCACACGCTGCGCTGCCTGCTCTTCCAGCAGCGAGACAGGATCGCGGCGGTCGGCGTGCGGCTCCCACACGGCATGGCTCGACCGCGGCGTTTGCGACCGCAGCGACTTTCCTCTTGCCGCGCGCTCGGCGAGCGAGACATACGGCGCCGCGCCCACCCGGCCCAGCTTTCCCGATGCTTGTGTGGCGGGATCGTGGTCGATCGCTGCCATCGAAGGAAACGTAACGCTATCTCGCTTCTCCGGACCTGCCGGCAAGCCGCGCGAGCAGGCCGCGGTTCGGGTCGATGTCGCGCTCGTCGCGCAGGAACTGGATCCCGGCCAGGATCGCCTGCTCGACCTCGTCGCCGAGCGCCTTGGCGGCGGCCGTGTCCTCGAAGCGTCCGCCGTAGCCACTCATGTCGATCGGCACGCCAAACGAGAAGTAGAGCCGCTCGGGCCGAGGGATCGGCGTCAGGCCGAGGCCGCGAACGATCGGTGACGTCGGAAAGCCCATGAGCTTTGCGTAGAGGCGAGCCGCCTGCCCGTAGATCGACGTCGTCTGGTCGATGGTCACGTCGAGCATCTCCTCGGCGCCTACTGCGGCAACCGGAACGATCGGATAGCCGTGCTCGATCGCGAGCCGCGCGAAGCCGATGCGCTCGCGCCACAGGAGCTGGTCCGGGATCTCGGTGGGCTCGGTTGTTGTCATGGCGGTGATTCGGGTTCGTTGAGAGTGACGATGAGAGAGGTCCAACGCTCGAGAAGGCCGGAACCCCGTCGACGTGGGGTTCCGGCCTTCGGACGGCTCCTGCTCAGCGGGGAAGCCGGCTCAGCTTCTGCCCAACCTCGCGGATCTGGAACGCCCGGATGATGGCGATGACTCCAGTCGTCATCGCCCAGATCCCGGCGAAGATCAGCAGGGTGTAGGCGCGCGCCAGGAAGAACTGGCCGCTGACCCAGAAGGCGAGCACGATCATCAGGATGCCGCTGATCAGGGTCAGCCACCACAGGTCGTTGAACGACCGCTCGGCAAACGCCTGAACCATCCATAGCGTGCCGATCAGCAGGAACACGAAGCCGAGGATGTCGGCGAAGCCTGCGAACGTGCTGCTGGGGTGGATCAGCGCGACGATTCCCGATGCTGTCAGGAGCACCCCGAAGATCGCCCATAGCCAGCGGTGGTGGCGGTCGATCGCGGCGAGCAGGAACTCCTCCGCGGCGAAGATCAGGAACATGATCCCGGTGAGGATTCCGACCGTGGTGACGGAGGCGTGGTTGAACTTCAACACGACCACGGAGATCACGAGCCAGAACACGCCGACCAGCAACTCGACCCACCAGTACGACGTAACTCGCTGGAGCATCGAGACGAGACCAGCGTCCGCGGGCGGCTCGCCGCCGTTCTGGCCGTTGAGGCTTCGAAGCGCCTTCTTGATCTCGCCGGCTTGCTCAGCCTTCTGGCGGAGAGACTCTGATGACGGCTTTTCTTCTGTGTACGACATTGTGTTTCCTTTCTCGTTTGATGTTTCGTCGGGGTAAGCACGCAGTGCCATCGCCGCTAGGCGTGAGCTGGGACCGGCTGCTTTGACGCCGTCGGTTCGGGAATACCTGCGAGCGCGTATGCGTCGGGTTCGTCGAGCGTTTCGCGTTGGAGCAATGCCTGGGCGAGTTGCTCGAGTTGCTCGCGGTGCTCGGCGAGGGTGTGCTCGGCCTCCTCGGCGCATTCGTCGAGGATCCGCTTCACCTCGTCGTCGATCATCTCGAGCGTGTGCTGCGACGTCGCGCTGCCGTACGCCTCCTCGCCAGAGCGGGGTAGTGCGGAGACCGCGCCGACGTTCTCGGACATGCCCCAGCGGCCCACCATCTGCCGTGCCAGCGACGTTGCTTGCTCGAGATCCGACTCGGGGCCGGTCGTCGTCTCGCCGTAGATGAGGATCTCCGCCGCACGTCCGCCGAGCATTCCGACGATCCGTCCCTTCAGATAGCTCTCGCCGTAGCCGTAGCGGTCGGTGATCGGGCTCTGGAAGGTGACACCGAGCGCCTGGCCGCGGGGGATGATCGAGATCTTGCGGACGGGGTCGGCGCCTGGTTGGAGCATGCCGAGCAACGCGTGCCCGGACTCGTGGTAGGCGGTCCGGCGGCGCTCCTCCTCCGAGATCACGATCCTGCGGGCGGCACCGAGTGTGACCCTCTCGAGCGCGTTCGTGAAGTCCGCATTCGACACGGTGGTTTCGTCACGACGCGCCGCGTTGAGCGCTGCCTCGTTGACGAGGTTCTTCAGATCTGCACCCACCATGCCGGGGGTGCTGGCAGCGACTGCCTCGAGCACCGACGGGTCCTTGAGCGGCACGCCGCGTGTGTGCACCTTTAGGATCTTCAGCCGGCCTTCCTGGTCCGGTGCGTTGACTGTGATTCGCCGGTCGAAGCGCCCCGCGCGAAGTAGCGCGGAGTCGAGGATCTCCGGACGGTTCGTCGCGGCCAGCACGATCACGCCCTCGTTGCCGTTGAACCCGTCCATCTCGGTCAAGATCTGGTTCAGCGTCTGCTCGCGCTCGTCGTTGGAGCCGCTCATCGCGCCCGAACTGCGCGAGCGGCCGATGGCGTCGAGCTCGTCGATGAAGATGATCGACGGCGCGTCGGCCTTGGCCTGCTCAAACAAATCGCGCACGCGGCTCGCGCCGACGCCGACGACCATCTCTACGAACTCGGAGGCCGAGATCGAGTAGAACGGGACGTCGGCCTCACCGGCCACCGCCCGCGCCAGCAGCGTCTTGCCGGTCCCGGGCTCGCCGCTCAGAAGCACGCCGTGGGGAATCTGCGCACCGAGACGGCTATATCGGTCGGGATGTTTGAGATAGTCGACCACCTCGGCCAGCTCTTCCGTGGCCTCGTCGATTCCTGCGACGTCCGCGAACGTCGTGCGCTGAGCGCTCGCCTCGTACTTATGAGCCTTCGAGCTCCCGAGGCCGAACATGCCGCCCCCCTTGCCCATCTGGCCGGCATAGCGCTGCATCATCCAGATCCAGAACCCGACCAGTAGCACCGTGGGCAGCACTCCGCCGAGGATCGTCACCCATGGCGACTCGCCGGTCTGGACCGGCTTCGCATTGACCACCGCACCCGTGCGCAGCAGCTCCGTAAGCAGATGGTCATCGGCAAACGCCGGCCGGTTGGTCTTGAACAGTGTCGAGGCCGTTTGGCTCTGCGGCGGATACTTGATTGCGCCGCGCAGCGTCCCCTGGATGACCGACCCCTGCGCGGTCACGCTGACGACGTTGCCAGACTCCACCTGCGTGAGGAAATAGCTGTACGGCACCGTCACCCGCGCCGGAGATGTCGGTTGGTATGCCAGTACCAATACCCAGTTGAGCGTCAACAGCGCCGCGAGCACCAGCCACATGCTCGGGCGCTTGTACGGCGACCGGGCGCTCTTCGTCGTCTCAGACGGACGCGCTCCCTCCACCCGCCATGGCGGGCGGCTACGGCTCGGCGTGGCCTGCCTCGTGGAGCTCGCGTCGTTTCGCTCCGATTGTTTGGCAGGCTCAGTAGTTGTCTGTGGCATGGTCACTCCTGGGTCGTGAGCTCAGTGGAGATGGCGCCGAGCCCCTGAGCGAGTACGCCGAGAGCTGGCCGCCCCGAGCGCTAGGGCAACTCGGGCGGTTCGCTGTGACGTGGGGTGAACGCAGAGTCATCGGCATCTAGGTAGGAGAGTCGTCCGGGACGGGGTGACCTGTCGTCACGCATTTCGGATGATCGATCCGGTGCTGCCCCTGGCGCTCTGGCCGGCCGTGCGCGGCGACGGCGCGTGGCGAGGCTGAGTCAGCCACACCGTAGACCGCTCTACGCAGAGCGGCCCTGTCGGGGCGGCTGACGGCGTCCAGCAGCGCGTCTACCGGATCGCCCGCACGGGACGATCTCTCACCCGCGTCATCACGAGCGGCGCCGGGCAACTGCACCTGAACTGAACACGCAGTGCGCGAGTAGGTGTTGCCCCGCGTGATGTCGCGCCGCCCCCGAGCGCGACCTGGCCTCAACGTCTCGGACGCCTAATTCACGAGTCGGCGGCAGGCCTCGCACGAGGGTGCAGCTTCGTCTTCATCTCCGCAACCCTCACCTGGACTTCGTCCTTACGCATCTCGAGCCGGGCCTCGAGCAGCTCCTTGCGCGCCTCCTTCTCGGCTGTTCGTTCTGCCTTCTCGGCAGCAGCAACCTCGGCTTCCACCTCGTCGAGGGGTCGCCTGAGGACACGACCGCCGAGTTCAGCCATTGTCGAGTCGACTATCCCTGGATTCCGCTCCACCAGTTCTGCCACGAGCGCAGCTTGATCTCCGTGAATCAATGTCGAGAAGCTGGCCAGGACCGAATCGCCCTGGTCAACTTCGTGGGCATCGACCAGCGCGCCGACGAGCACTCCAGCCGACCCTCCCAGCAGCATTCCGAGCGGTCCCCCGAGGATCCCGATCAAGAGTCCAACCAGTCCGCCACCCGTCCGTCCAGCCCAGGGCTCCCCTGTGAGATGGTTCTCGACGATCCGTCCGTCCTGGTCTCGTGTGACAAGCGCGAGCCCTTCGATGGCGAGCTGGCCTTGCGACTCGAGCTTCCTGAGGCGCTCGAGACC
Organism: Solirubrobacteraceae bacterium; assembly: GCA_035524415.1. Taxonomy (GTDB): domain Bacteria; phylum Actinomycetota; class Thermoleophilia; order Solirubrobacterales; family Solirubrobacteraceae; genus Palsa-465. The sequence goes on from DATKOY010000087.1 coordinate 55,488, forward strand.
CTCTAGGGCCGCATCACGCTCGGAAAAGCTGACTGCGACGACCGTCTCGTGATTGGGGGCGGTATCAGCCATGGCCGGATTCCTCTCATGACATCGGGTGACAATGAGCCGTGGCTGCGGCCCACCTCAGCGGGACCCGCCGGGCCCACGACCACGTCTTCGAACATGTGCTGAGCTTGCTGGTGAACGGGGTGAGAGGTCGTCATCCGTTTTGCGTGATCACGCTGTACGGCCTCGATCCCTCAACATGCGTGACAACAACTCGGCTGCGGTCGTCCGCTCTCATGCGGAAGCTCGTCCTCCAGGATGAGCGCGCGTCTCGCGGCACGAGCCGCAGCGTCGTCGTCGCTGGTCTGGGTCGGCAATGGAGTTGGCGACCCCGGATAGCGGCGATGGTTCTCGCGAAACGGCCCGGGAGGGCGGCACCGAGGTCGCGATCTCGGGCCAGTACGACCGTGCCACTCAGGTGCGAACTTCGGCTCGACTCCCGTCGCGTCGTTCACGGCGCACTCCTCCGACCTGGTCCGGCCATCGCGCCGCCCGGGACCGGCGGATCGACGGTCGACGTGACGGTCACCGGCCCGGACGGGACGAGCGCAACCTCGAACGCGACGAAGTCGATCCTCACGCGTCCGGGAGTGCGTCGGCGGGCGCGCCGTCGCAGGCCAACGTCTGGTTCTTGAAGCGGGCATCGTCGGTCACGTCGGCGTCGAACCACTCCGGTGGCTCGAACGCATCCGCCTGGCCCTCGGAGTCGAATTCGACCTCCGCAACCATCAACCCCGCAAGCACGCCCCCATACACATCCAGTTCGATGGTCAGTCCGCTTCCCGTAGGGATCAGGTGGCGCGTCTTCTCAAGCCGGCGACCTTCGGTGAGCGGCCACAGGCGCGCGAAGCGTTCAGCATCGATGTCGATCTCCTCCTCCAAGCGACTGCGGCCGCTGCCGCTCTTGACGGTCAGCACTGCAGCCCCGTCGCGCCGCCGGACACGAACCTCGGTGCCGTCGTCGGCGATCGCGATGTAACCCTGCTCGATCCGCGTCGACTGCCACTGCTCCAGGCCAGCCGGGAGTTCGCGCACCAGAAACTTGCGCTCGATCTCCATCAGCAAATCGAATCACACCCGAGTCCCCGGCCCCCGCACCACTCCGACCAACGAAGGCAAGCGGCGCGTCCGTCCCAGGCCAAGCGCTCGCGGCCGGAGAATTTGACCACGGTGATCCCCCGGGGCGCCCGACGCTCCCCCGCCGGGCCTCGCCCGCCTCACACTCGCGGTCGGTCTGTCAGTCGCGGTCGTGGTCGTGGTCGTCGTGACGATGAATCAGCCGGTCCCGACGCGGGGGGCGGCTCTCTCAAGCCGATCCGTGACGGCTGTGTTCAATCCGATCCTTTCCCGCGTCCCGAAGCTCTCAAGGTTTCTCTGGGTCAGTTTCAGGGCGGTCGCCTCGCCGATTCCGGAGGACGCGCCGGTGACGAGCGCGGTCTGGTTGGTGTCATGAGAGTGATCCTCTTCAGTAAGACGAACTTGCTTTCAGCTCACGATTCATCTTTCTCAAGGCCCGATTGCGAGAATGTGATGCCCCAGCCCCGCCAAGCCCGCGCTGACGCGGTGCGCAACCGCGAGAAGATCCTCGCCGCCGCCCGCGAGCAGATCACGACCCACGGTCCCGAGGTCTGAGCCGCCCGCCTCGCCGACGAGCTCACCAGTTACACCACGAAATCCGACTTGACTAGCTAGCTTCGGACGCGCGACCAATCACGCAAACTCGAATTCGGGCAAGGGCGTCTTCGAGTTCGTCTCCCAGATCCCCGAGGCCGCCACGGTCCACGATGCGCCATGTCTGAGCGGACCGCTGCGTTCGTAGCGAGCGCTGCCGGCGCCTACGACTTCTCGGACTTCGCACGGTCGTCGATGTTGGTGACCGGCAAGCGGAGGGTTAGCGCTTAGGCTTGCTGTGGCGTCCGCGTGACGTCTGTAATGCCTCGCCCGGGACCGTCCGGATCGTGTATTTTAGGTGATGCGCGGTCATCCATTCCGCGGCAATCCTGACGAGGCCGTGCCTGACGCCTCCTGATCAGGTGCCCGAGTTAGAAAGGACCCGAGATGGTCGACGACCCATTTGCTCGCGAGAACGTTGTTGCCGTTTCATTCTCAGAACACTCCAATGCGTACGAAGCGCTGAATCGACTGAAGGAGCTTGACGGAACCGATGAGGTGAGCGTCCGCGGCGCCGCGGTGGTCATCCGAGGCGAGGACGGGAAGGTGGTGACCAAGGAGCAGATCGGAGATGAGAGCTGGACAGGAACCGCAAGCGGCGGGCTCATCGGCCTCCTGATCGGCGTGCTCGGAGGCCCGCTCGGAATCATCGTCGGAGGAGCTAGCGGGGTACTGGTCGGCTCGCTGTTTGACGAGGATGACATGGACGAGACCGAATCGGCACTGGCCGATATCTCGAAGTCGGTACGGGTCGGCACCCCAGCTCTCCTGGCCGATGTGATCGAGGAAAACCCTGTCGCGATCGATGCCGCGATGGCCAATCTGGGAGGCACCGTGCTGAGGCGCTCGGCCGGCGACGTACAGGCAGAGGTTGCCGCCGCGGAAGAGGCTCAGCGAGAAGCGAAGAAGAAAGCCCGCAAAGAACTGCGCGACGCGCGCCACAAGAAACACAAGGAAGAGATCGACGCGAAAGTGGCGGATCTCAAGGCGAAGCTCGACCGGCAGAAGAAGCCAGCCGCGACCTCTTGACCTCGGCCCACGACTCGTGCGCCCTCACAATCGGCGTTCGATCGCAGCTGCGTAGCCCGTCTCCACGCAGGATCTAAATCACGAGTCTGTCGCGTCGCGTGGCGTGCAACCGACGCCGGCCGACGGGGGTGCCGCGGCGACCCGGCGACCAGCCGCTGGGTCGGTTCCTCGGCGAGCTGTGCGGCGCGGATGCGGTGCTGTTCTTCTCCTGCTCGCTGGTGCTCGCGACGCTCCCCCCGATCGAGCGGGCCTTTGGCGGGCTGGACCGGGTCGCGGTGTGGCACCGCCACGCTGCGCCAGCGGGCGTCGTACTGCTGATCCCGCACGTCGCGCCTTCTCGTGCTCGCGGTGTGCGCGCTCGCGCCGAGCCTCCGGGCGGCCCGATGGCCGGGATCGGTGCGGGTCGTCTTTCTGATCGCGGTCGGGACGATCGCATACCTGTACCGGGAGCTGCTCGCCCGCGACGTGGTTCCGATCTACGACTACACGGTGGCCAACGTTCCGCGGCCCACCAAGACCACGCTCCAGGTCACCCTGGCGTCCACGCTCGCGGTCACGCAGCTGCTCGGCGACGACGGCCGTCGACCGGTTCATCGCGGCCAACGAGCAGGAGGCCCAGCAACTCGAGCGCGCGCTCGAAAACGAGCAGCGCCTGCTCGGATGAAGCTCCTGCTCGGCGCGTGTACACGCCAACCATCGCGCAGCAGCTTCTGGCGCGAGGCCATGATGCCGCCTCTGTCCACGATCACGAGTACCGGTTGCTTGAACGACAGCAGGACAAGGAGGCGTGGGCGGCCGCCATCGCCCACGACCGAGCTCTCGTGTCCCAGAACGTTCAGGACTTCCGTCGCATCGAAGCTAACGCACTGGCCCACGCGCACCCGGTCGCACGCCTGATCTTCACCACCGACCGACAGTTCCCCAGAGGCGACCCCGCAACCCTCTGCCGGCTCGTCAATGGACTCGACGCGCTGCTCGCGGCGGAACCCGATTTTACGATCGCCCTAGAGCCGACTGGCCTGGTTTCCTCGCGCCGCCGACATCGAACCGTGCATGGGATTCTCCCGCACGCGGCTCCCCGACGTTCTTCACCGGTGGGCATTCAGCGTCCCGGTCGCCACGGCCGGTTGGGCGCGGCACGACGACGGGTCCGTTGAGGGTGATCAACCCGAGCCGGTTATGCGATTGGGTAGCCGACGACCTTGATGCCGTAGCCCCAACCGCTTGCTCACGAACGTTGCGCTGGCGGAGCAGATCGATGGCACCGTGCGCGCAGGTGCCAACGCCGGCACCGACTTCCAGCAGCCGCCGCCGTCGGCTGTGTGGGCGCTGCTTGTCGAGCTGAGCCTGGAGCCAGGCCGCTCGCGGATCCTGCAGCCCGCGTCGCCGAGGGCGACCTCTACGCCAGCTTCCGCTTCGCCCGCGTGAGCGAGCACCACGACGTCCGCAGCGAGGGCCAAGTCGTCCTGCGGTCCGCCTGCCTTGTAACCAGAGGCCTAGAGTCGGCGTATTTCTCGTAGGCGAACATACGTTCGAAAGGAGAAATGAAATGGCCGCCACCGCCCCCAAGTCAAAGCCGATCGTCAGGACCACCGTTCACGAGGTCGGAATCCCAGAAGATCGCATCGTCGACGTCGTTGATAGGACGGCGAAGCTCTCTGACGAGCTGTTGAAGTCACTCGAAAGCAGCGAGCGGGCCGCGATCGAGGCCGTGGGTCAGTTCCTCATCACCCTCGAGGAAGCCGTCCCCACCGAAGTTACCGGCACGGCCGAGGTGGCGAAGAAGATCACCAAGTCAGGCCTCGAGATGGTTGACCATCTGGTTCACACGGAGTACGGCCTGCTCCGCCATGTCGTTGACAGCGCCGCCACATGGCTGAGCCGCCACGACGGGGCGAGGCC
>DATKOY010000088.1:0-49504 GCA_035524415.1 Solirubrobacteraceae bacterium
GGCGTGTATCGACGCCACGTCAAGGATTGCTCGCGTCAGGGGCGCTGTCAGTGCGCCTACGTGCTCGTTTACAACGGCAGGGCTGAGACGTTCCGCACCCTGGCCGAGGCGGATGAAGGCAAGCGCCTCGCGCAGCGCCAGGCGAGGCTCAAGAAGGCGCACGCGACCGGACACCATCGGGGCGTCCCCGAGGCCGAGCGCCCGGAGTGCGGGCGGGAGCGCGCAGCGCGGGAGTCGGCCGGGGGTACGTTCGAGGCCTTCGCCGCCGCCTGGTACGCCGAGCACGAACACGAGTGGGAGCAGCGGACACGGACGGACTATTCCTGGCGGCTCAACAGCTACCTGCTGCCGTGGTTCGGCTCGAGGCGTCCCTCCCAGATCGACGTCGATTTCGTCGACCGCGACAAAGCCCATTAAGCTAGCCGAGTCGGCGAGGCTGCGGAAGGAATGGGATGCGTGGCACGCAGGCCGAGGCGAGAAGCCAAAGGCTCGGCCGCTGGCCCCACGTTCGATCAATATGACATTGATCTTGCTTTCCGCGATCCTCGACGCCGCTGAGGAGCGCAAGTTGATCGAACGGAATCCTGCCGCTGGCAAGCGCCGCCGCGTGAAGGAACGCAAGCCAAGGCGGACGCAGCTCGACACGGCCACCGCGATTGAGGCCCTGCTGTTCGCCGCGGGCGAACTCGACGCCGAGGCGCAGGAGCACCCGCAGACGAAGGTGCGGCTCCTCCCCCGTCGCGCGATCGTGGCCACCCTGCTGCTGAGCGGCCCTCGGATCGGTGAACTGGTCGATGACCGCTGGGCCGACGTTGACCTCGCGAACGACCGCATCCAGTACGACTCCAAGACGCCCGCGGGATGCCGGTGGGTGAGGCTGCTTCCCGCGCTGCACGACGAGCTCGCGACGCTGAAGGCGCAGCGCGACCCCTCCCCCGATGACTACGTGTTCGGGACTGCGCGCGGCGGCAGGCAGTCAGAGTCGAATATCCGGAACCGCGTGTTGAGCAAGGCGGTCGAGCGAGCCAACGAGCACCTTGCACGAGCGCGAGAGGCGCCTCTCCCCCACCTGACGCCGCACAGCTGCCGGCGCACGTTCGCATCGATCCGCTACGCGCTCGGCGCTTCGCCGGCCGAGGTCATGGCCGCGCTCGGGCACACGGACCCGTCGCTGGCGCTTGCGGTGTACGCGCAGGCGATGCGGATGAGCGAGGAGGAGAAGGCGCGTCTCCGCGCCCTGGTGGAGGGCACGCGCGACTCCCTCGGGTCGAGATGGGGTCAAGATGACGTCCGTGAATCTCCGCAAATCGCCACTATCGAGAGTGAAGGGGCGAGCAGGCGAAAAGCGGCCGGTAGCAGGAGAAAGGTAGGCCAGCCGTGACCATCCGCAGACGATTTAGTCACGGTCAGCGCGCCTCGCAAACTGGCGAAGCAGGAGCACCGGCGGCCGGTCCCCGGGTGGTGTTCCGCATCAAGCGGGCCTCGGGTTCGAACACCAACGCGTTCGGATAGCCCCGCGCGCGCGAATGTTCAGCGGACGGGGCTACTGCAACACGGCGCTGCGGCTGCCTACCGTGTCCGGCTCCCGCTCCGGCGCGTTCGGTCGCGGATCGGCCTGCGAACATGCGAAGTGCGCGCCGGGCTTTGGTCGCGCTGCGGTCAGTCCCGAGTTCCGCGTAGCGAGACACCTGACGGCTGCGCGGAGAGCCGGCGTCAGACCCTGAAAGCAGGTCCGGGCCTCTGCGGTTGCTGCCCTGTACGGTAACACCCGTCATTCATCGCGTCGCGCACGTGCCAGTCCATCGGGGTGGGTCGGTGCCGGACCGTCGTCGCCGCTAGATCCACACAGGAAGGACGGACCGGCATGGCCTCAGGTGGAAAGAAGAAGACGACATTCGCGAAGCTCGCCCGCGAGCAGAGGCTCCGCGAGCGCCGACAGGACAAGCAGGCCAAGAAGGATGCGCGCAAACGCGAGACCGGGGTGGCTACGGAGCCGGTGAGTGATTTGCCGCTGGCCGGGGGCGATCGGTTGGCTTCCTAGCGCCGGTCAGTCTGGCGTTGTGGGACGCGCCGCTCGGAGTGAGACCACGTGCTCGGGGTTGACGGCGAGGTCGTCTCGGGTGTCCGCGTCGATGAACCAGGCAAGCTGCATGATCGAGCCGCGAGCGGCGTCGAGGATCGTCCGCTCGACGCTCTTTAGGTCTCCGTCGACGCGGTGGCGGTCTCCTGTCACGAGGTAGATCTCCGTCGTGCCGGTTACCGGCTGCGCCCTGTCCTCGCTCGCGCTCATCGGGTTCAGATTCGGCCGGTCAGCCTATCGACACACGTCAGCGGCATCGAAGCCTGAGTTGCACGCTGGTTCATCGCGTCCGCTCGGCCGCGGAGCCTACTGTCTTTCGCCAACGCGATTGGAAACCTGTTTCTGATCGGGATGCTCTGGTGCTACGGTGAACTGACGGGTGTCTCATCACCCGTGAGGTTCTCCTCGCCGACGCAGCGAATCTCTCTGTCAATGTGTGACCGCGCCGGCAAGGAAGGAGACTGGTGTCGACGCACGGTCCTCAGAGGTCAAAGACGATGCGCGGACGGTCGGAGGAGAAGCGCGAGGCGAAGCTCGAGCTGGTGCGCGAGCAGGTTCAGAGCGGTTCGCTGGTGATCCGCCAGATGACCGAGGAGGAGCGCCGTCGCTATCCGCCGCGTCCGGCAGCTCCCAAGCGGCCGCGTCGGTGGTGAGCTGTGGGCGAGCGTGAGCGGATGATCGCGCGGATCCGCCAGATCCGCCGCGTCTCCAAGGCGGCTGACGAGGCGGCGACGCCTGCAGCGGTCGCTGTCGAGCTGGATCAACTGCGTGGACTGGAGACGCGGATCGGCCACCTCGAGGCGCTGGTGCAGGGGCTGCAGGACTCGGTGCACCGTGAGTCCTCGCGACAGGCCAAGCGGATCAGCGAGCTCGAGGCTCGCATCGATCCGGGCGCGCTCGGCAAGGCGTTGAGCGACGATGCACGCGCGCGCGGACTGTAGTCGCGCGTGACGGCCTTCTTCATCCCGGGGATCACCGGCGATGAGTGGCGCGTCGAGGATGTCTACGACAAGCTGCGCGTAGCGATCGAGCTCGAGCTCGGGCGCCCTGCGCGGGCTCAGCGGATCTTCAGGCTGTGGTCGCGGAGGGGAAGCGTCGATTGCGTCACCGAGGTCGGTCGGCCTGACCCGCTGCGCGGCGGGACCGTGATCGCGATCTTCGACATGGGGCCGCGTCAGCCGTTCGTCGTCTGCCGCCAACAGCAGCCCGGGAGCCGAGACGGCACGCGCGAGATCCTCGAGTGCAGCGCTTACTCGGTGCTGGAGTTCGACGCGTGAGCTCACACCGGCTCGAACAGCTGAAGGCAGAGGCCGACGCCTAGCGAGATCGCGGTGCGCTGCAGCGAGCCAAGCCGAACGATTCTTGCCACGAAGGCTCGACCGCATGAGCTCGAGCGAGAGCTTGACCGCGCCGAAGGGCGATTTGCGCCACGCGCGTGAACGTGCCGCACCGCGAGCCCATCAGCATCTCGAAGCGTGCGGCCGCCGCCGAAACCGCTTCCCTGTCGGGCCCAGCCCGGCGGCTTCCGTTCGGGCGTACACTGGGAGCCAGCTAGCTCCACCGCCGAGTGTCCTGCTCTCGCACTCTCCCGTGGCCAATCCTCCAGGGAGCCGGAGGGACAAGCGCATTCATATGGTTGAGCCAAACGCCCCGGGCCCGGGACGATCGACGTCGGAGACGGCGGTCAACGAGCTCAAGAAGGAGATCGCGCGTCGCAATGAGGAGACGCAGAAGGCAGCCCGTAAGAAGAGGGCGGCGCGTGAGAAGGAGCATCTCGCGAACCTGCGGCAATGGGATCGGCTCTGAGGCGACCCGGCAGTGCCGCGTCTCATTGCCGCCTTTGAACGCGCAGCCGCCACTGACGAGCGGTCGGCCGCAGTCCATGATCGGGCGGCGGTTGAGCTCGTCGAACACCGATAGCTGCAGGCAGCCCTCCTTGACCAGCGCTCTGACCTGCGGCGCCTTCAGCGCGGTGATGAAGGCAAACTGCGCCGTCTGCGAGAGCAGTGTCACGTTCTCCTTGGTGCCAATCCCGCGATCTGTCGCCACGATCACCCGCTCAAGCCCGAACCGCTGCTCGATCTTCTCGACCTGCGAGGGCAGTGTCTTGGCATCTTTCAGTGACCCTTCGAACGCATTGATCGCCACCGGCCGCCCGTCACTGTCGCACAGCAGCCCGTACTCGACCTGCATCCGTCCGCGCTTGCCATTGCCGTGGTCATAGCCAAAGCGCGCCAGCGGGCAGGCGCGTCCCTCAAAGTAGGAGCAGGAGACGTCATACAACGCCAGCTCACCCTGTTTGAGGTGCCGGCGCGCGAGCCGCTGCTCAATTGCTGACTGACGCTCAAGCAGCCAATCCACCGCCGCGTAGAGGTCATCGTGAAAGGAGCCGTGGGCCCGTCTCTTCGCTCACCAGCATGAGTGGAATAGCGGTCGTCTGCGCGGCTGCTCTCCTCGTAGCAGAGCCCCCACGCGATAAGGCTCGGGACGGAAGCCGCTGCTCCCTCCGGACGCGAATTCCTGCCCGTGATCGAGACGCCGACGACTCCTTTCGCCTTCGAACAGTCATCGCGCCGCGTTCGCTTCGGCGACGTTGGAGTGCTTGAAGACGCGGGCATCGGACGAATGCTTGGCGAACACGATCGCCATCTCCGTCACATCGTCCGGCGCGGGTTCCGCCGGCATCCGTGCCGACGGGGACCCCCTCTCGCACGCACGCTCGCTCCCGCTGAAGCACCCGTCAAGCAACGCTGAGGCCACAACGGTGGTGGCCCTGGCCCCGACGAACACTGTGGCACTGCTCAGGCTCGAACTACGGCGCGAAGTCAATCCGGATCGGCTTGCCCGCCCGCCGCCGCCTCGAGGCCGATGGTGCCATCCCGCTCGAGTTCAAGCGCCGCGACCCGGAGGCTCGCGACGGGGACGAGCCTGCCCAACTGCCTGAAGACCTACCTGCCGACCCCCAATGCCTGGTGCCGGATGATCTTCGAAGTGCTTCGTGACCCGGCCACCGGCGCACGGGTGCTCTCGTTCCTGGCGTTCGGGGTCGCCCATCCCGAGTAGCCGTGGCACCCCTCCGTCTACCGGATCGCTCACCAGCGCCTCCACCCGCCTGCCGACGCGTCGGACACCTGACCGCCTCCGGGGCCGTTTCTGGCTTCTGCGGACGGAGGCTGCCTGCGAGAGGGTGTCGCCCGACGGCCACGGAGGGCCAGCGGAATGGACACGGACGGAACGGCCCGCGACGAGCGTTCGCTCAGGCGGGCGTCTCCGCGATCGCATCGGACGTCTTCAGCGCGATCGCCGAGCTGCAGCGCCGGGAGATCCTGGTGCTGCTGCGGGCGGGTGAGGGGCCGGTGACCTCGGCATACGTCAAAGCCGGGAGGAATCAGAGGGGTCTTGTCAGATGATGATCGTGACCCTTGTCAGCGGCGGCGGAAACGCGCATCCCGGAGACGGCAGGCGCGTCGGCGGCGGGCAGGGAGGGTGATGGGTGAGAGGATCGGCGTGTCACGCGACTTGCTGATCATCACCCTCTGATTCGTCGGGTCGTTCGATGAGCTTGCCGTTCTTGAATACCGCGCCGGCACGGACGAGCGCGACGAGGTGGGGTGCGTTGACGGCCCGCCACCGGGTCTTTGCTGATTCGATGAGCTTGAACGCCGTCGCGACCCCGGCGGCGCGGGAGCCGGGGCGCGTGGTGACTCGCTGGCGAAGCCTGACGGTGGCGAAGGTGGACCCGATCGGGTTGGTGGTGCGCAGGTGGATCCAGTGCTGCGCGGAACTTTTCCGGAAACTGCCTGTTCTAATGAGTCATCCGGAGCCGCGATGGCGGGTGGGAGTCCGGTCGGGGCGCAGCAAGCAGCCGCGCCGATCCAACGAGAGAAAGGAAGACGTGATGCGTACGAGTAGCGTGCTTGCGGCCGCCGCCGTGATCGGGGCTGCCGCCCTCCCGGCCACCGCCGCGGCCAAGACATCGAACACACAGCTGTTTCAGAACCCGAGCAAAACCGCCGTCTGCGGGATCGAGATACATGCGAAGAACACGCCGGCCACGGAGCTCCTGTGCAGCGCCACCGGCATCCCGCGCGCCAAGCACGGCGTTGGCGATCCATTCGTTCAGATCTCCGCGACCGGGTCGCCCCAGCTCGTGCTGCTCAGCCAGAACTCGTTCGTCAGCAGCAACAACCCGAAGACTCTGTCGAAAGGGACGCTATGGAGCTCACTCGGCGTCGCGTGCAACATCGGCTCGAACACGATCCTGTGTTTCAATGGCGACAACCGCGGGTTCGTGATCGGCAACAAGAAGTACACGTCGTTTTGAGCACGTCGCACGGGAGCGCCGGTACTCGCGCCGGCTCCCGTGTACGACTGGAGTGAGCGAGCGAGCCTCATACCGCCGAGCCGGACGGTCCGAGGTGTGGGCATCGCCTGAATACTGGACCACCTGCGCGGGTTGAAAACCGGCTGAGAGGAGCGCTTGGAGTTCGGGCGGCTACGCCGTCGACAGCAGTTCTGAACCTCGATTTCGGCGTTCGGTCCCCAAGGACCAACGAACAGCTCCGAGGCGGGCGCGTTCGGCTCGCTGGAGTACGCTGCGCCTGTGGAGGCGACAAGCGTCGGCCAGCTCGTGAAGGTCGCGGATCGCGGCGCGGCGCGCGACGGAATCGTCTTTGATCTACCGAGCCACCTGAAGGTTGTGGTCGCGGTTGTCGACCCTCGTCGTGGCCCGGTGTTTCGCACGGTCCATCCGAAGACGCTGGCCGAGCGGGCGGAGGAGGGCCCCGACGACCCAGCGCTGCGTCGTCTCCTACGCCGAACCCCGTTGCCAGCTCGTGGCGGAGCACGCGGTGGTGCGGGCGCGGGACCCGGGCGTGCGGGGTATACGCGTGCGGCCACGCACCGGACGACCGGCAAGTAGCTATCACCCTTCTTGGGATTCTTGCCGGACGGTGGTCGTCGCACCTGCGCGGAGCCCTCGACGGCCGGCTCGAGCCGCATCTCGTAGGTCCGCGGGCTGCGCCGCACGCCCGGTCTCGTCATTCGATCGCATCGCATTGACGACCGCCGCATTGTCGCCGTTGTGACAGCCGCGGAAGGCGCCGAACATTACGTCGACGCGCTCATTAGCGCGCTGAATGCACGACCGCCCGTGTGGTTCTAGCGACGGCCGCTCGCCGCCGGAGGGACCACGACTCTCAGCGCGACGGCCGAGCTCGCGTGCCCGTTGTCGGTGACGACGAGACGGAAGCGCGACGTACAGCCGGCGCGCAGGCGGACCGTGACAAGGGCGGCTCGTCCGACCTCGCGTCGGCGGTCGTCGAACCATCGCCAGGCGGCGATGCGCCCGTCGGGGTCATAGCTGGCACGCGCGTCAAGTTGAAACACCTGGGTCTTTGCTCGGGCGGAGATGCGGCGGGCGGCGGCGCGGGCCAGCGGCGGCCTGTTCCGCGCCGCGCTGACCGTGAACCGGGCCTGCGCGGCACCTGCGCCCCCGGGCCCAATCGCGCTGACCGTGAACACGTATGTGCCGGTGGCGAGCTGGCTGAACGTCGCGGCGGCGGCGGTGCACCTGACAGGCGCTCCGTTCAGCGTGCAGGCCGTGCTCGTGACATCGCCCGTCTCCGTGTAGGTGATGGTTTCCGCACCGGTTGTGGAGGTGGGCGGCGCGGCGGAAATGGTGACCGTCGGCGCGGGAGTCGGCTGCGGTGGTGGCGGCGGGGGCAGCGTGACGGCGAAGGTCGTCGTGTCGCTGCCGGTGCCGCCCGGTCCTTCGACCTGCACCGTGAACGTGTGCCGGCCGGTGCTCAAGCCCGCCAGTGCGGCCTCGCTCGCGGTGCACGGCGCGCGCGTTCCGTCGAGCGTGCAGGTGGTGCCGGTGACGGCGCCGCTCTCGATGTATTCGACGGTTGTCGAGGTCGTCTGCAGCGTGGTCGGTGGCGCCTTCGTGATGCGGACCGTCGGCGCCGGCGGCGGCTCGGGCGGGACCGGCGGAGCGAGCGGGGCGACGGTATCGGTCGGTATCGAGTCTGCCTTCGCGCTGACGCCTTGCCCTGAGGCGGTCACTCGCACGCGGACGTGCGCGCCGACGTCGTCGCCGGTGAGCGTGTAGGCCGGTTCGGTCGCGTCGGCGATGTCATCCCACGTCAGGCCGCCGTCGGTTGAACGCTGCCACTGCACCGCGTACGTGAGGGGCTCCGTGCTGACCCATGAGCCGTAGGACGCCTGAAGCGACTGGCCTTCGGTGGCCGTGCCGGTGACGGTCGGGTTCGCGGCCGGCACCGGTGCCTGGGCGACGATCGCCGTGCCGGTCTCGGAGGTGCTGACGTTGCCGACCGTGTCGCTCGCCTGCGCGCGCCACTCATAGGTGCCGTTCGCGATGCCGTCCACATACCAGTCGCAGTCGTACCCGGTGCCGAACGAGTTGGCGGCGACGCAGGCGGTCTGCCAGTCGTCCTCGCCGGCGCGCCGGTACTGGAAGACGACACTTCCGACGCCGGCGCCGGTGTCGCTCACGGTCGCGAACAGCCCGACTTCGCCGACGACCTGCGTGTATGCGAGGCCACCGGCCTGAAGGCTCGGCGCGGTCGCGTCGTACGACGCGGTGGTGCTCGCGGTCGCGGAGGTTCCGCTGTTGTTCTGCGCCTGCGCCTGGATACGTGATGTGCCCTCGGTCGCGTACGTGAACGTGTCGCCGTTGGCGATGTCCGTCCAGTCGCCGAACTGGCCCGAGCCCGGGCTCGTCTCGACCCGGTAGCGGGTCGTGGTCTCGCCGTCGTCGGCGAGCACCGCGCTCTGAAGGGCCGGGACGCCGCCGCTCTGGGAGACGGGTTCCGGCAGTGTCCGGGAGACGCTGCCGTCGCCGTCGAGCGCGGCGTGGGTGCCGGCGTCGTCTGCGACGAGCGCATCGGTCCCGTCGAGCCCTCCAATGACGTGCAGGCCGGCGGCGGCCGTGAGCGCTGTCTGGCTGCCGGGTGGGCCTGCGGCCGCGAGCTCGAGGGGCGGGTCCGCGGGGTCTGAGTCGCTGAAGACGATGTCGCGCCCGGCGTGCACGAACGCGAGCGCTTGCGGCTCGGCGTCGGCCGAGGCTGCGTCGGCCAGGAGCGTGACGTAACCGGTGAGGGTCGAGGCCTCGTACACGCACGTCCGCACGCACCCCGCGACGTTCCCGCCGACGATCGCGATCGTCGAGCCGTCCGGGGAGATGTCGATGCTTTGTCCCACACCCCAGATGGCGCTGGCCTGCCTGAGCTCTCTGAGATTCCCGCCGTCCCAGAACATGAGATGGTCGGTGCCCGTCGAATCGTCATGGCAGGTGACGGCGCCCCGGGCACCGTCGGCCGTTGCCGCGATGTTCGTGACGGCGCCGCCGGCCCCAAGCCCGGCGCCGCACGCGTCCGCGAGCAGCACCGTGCCGTTCCCGGATTCGTCGTAGCGGGTGACGGTGTCACCGGCACCGACGTAGATGCGCCCGTCCTCGTCGGCGTCGATGTGCGGCACATCGGTCGTGCTTTCCAGGAGGACGGGGTTCGCGCCGGCGGCGTCCGTCCGCGCGAGGTACACGTCGGTTCGGGTCGCAGGCACCGGCGGGTCGAACTGCGTTTCGGTCCAGATGAGCGCGTGATGGGCTCCGTCTGAGCCCGAGACGGTGCAGGTGACCGGCTGGGGCGACCAGGACGCGGGCGAGCAGGTCACCGATGCGGTGGGCGCAACGGCGCCCGCGGTGCCAGACAGTGCGCACAGTGCGGCCGCGGTGCCGAGCACCACGGCGCGCAGGCGCGAGGCGAGTTGGCGTCCCGGGTTCACGCGTCCGATCGCGCAACGCCCTGTGACGTGCAGCCCGACGACGTGGTGCTGGTGGCAGCCAAGGGTCGCGTGCTCTACGCCCGCGTCCTCGGTCATGAGAGCTTCGGCCGGTGTGGCATCGCGCCTCTGGACTTGTTAATCGGCGTCGCGACCGCCGAGCTGGACGACGTCCCCGACCACTATGCACAGAGGTATGAGGCGCGCTGCTCGCCGGCCGTCCGCGCCCGTCGGACGTGCCGTCAGTTGCCGGTGATGAGCCGGCGAGCCTTCATTGGAGGCGAAGACGACCTCCATCACGTGACGCGCCTGTCCGCAGCTGACGTTCTGGCTTGCCCGCACCGACAGCTTGCCGCCGCTCCGTGTGGCGCCCGCACCACCTCTCGGCACCGGCGGCGTCTGCGGTCATTGGTCCTGAAGCAGCCCGAGGACGTTGCCATCGGGATCGGTGACGGTGGCTACCAAGCGGCCGCCACCGACGTCGTGCGCGGGTTCCTTCACGGTGGCACCCGCGGCCGTCACCTCGGCCAGCTTCGCCTCAATGTCCGGCACGTGCCAGAAGGCCACGGGTGAGGTCATGCCCTGCGGTCCACCGCCCGGTACCAGCCCGATGTGCTGGCCCGCGACATCGAAGCCGACGTAGTAGGAGGTGTCGGTCTGCGGGGATACGCCCAGCAGGGCGGTGTACACCGCCTTGGCCGTCGCCAGGTCGGACACGGGATGCAGCACGGTCTTGATTCCCTCGGTGGAGGAGTCGGTCATAGTCACTCCTGAAGTCGTGGATCACATCGACCGGGTTATCGCCGGACGGCTCAGCGCAGCTCCTGGATGCGGATCAGGTTGCCCGCGGGATCGCGCACGGCGCAGTCGCGAACGCCATACGGCTGCTCGGTCGGCTCCTGGACGATCTCGGCACCACTGACCTGCAGCCGCTCGAAGGTGGCGTCGAGGTCGGGGGTCGCAAGGTTGATGCTGGCGTAGGTGCCCTTGGCCATCATCTCGGCGATCGTGCGGTGCTCGTCCTCGGTGATTCCGGGGGTTGCTGCCGGTGGATAGAGGACGATCGACGTGCCGGGCTGGTCGGCGGGGCCGACCGTGTTCCAGTGCATCCCACCGTATGCGACCTCATTGCGGACCTCGAAGCCGAGGGTGTCGCGGTAAAAGGCCAGGGACGCGTCCGGATCGTTGTGCGGGAGGAAGCTCGCGTGAATGGTGATGTCCATGGCGGTCACGTTAGCTGCGGTTGGGCGACCGGCGCTTCTCGATTCCTGATCGGTTTGGTCACCTGCTTCGCGACGCACGGCGGCATCCCCGCCGTCGCGAGCGCCGCCTGGCGCCGGTAGGTGCTGGGTGGCATGCCGACCAGTTCGGTGAAGCGACTGCTGAAGGTGCCCAGCGAGGAGCAGCCGACCTCGAAACAGACTTCGGTGACGCTGAGGTCGCCGCGACGCAGCAGCGCCATCGCGCGCTCGATACGCCGGGTCATCAGGTAGCTGTACGGCGACTCGCCGTAGGCGAGCCGGAACTCGCGGCTGAAGTGCCCAGCCGACATGTGCGCGTCGCGGGCGAGTGCCTCGACATCCAGTGGCTGCGCGTACTCCCGGTCAATCCGGTCTCGGACACGGCGCAGCCGCGCGAGGTCGCGCAGGCGCTGCGCCCCGGCGGGTGTGCTGGCCACCTGTGAGATCGTGGCACATCGCAACCCGCTACCTGGTCGCGATCGGTCACGTGCGCACGATCGTGAAGTCGGCGTGGGCGGTGGCGCCGCCGACCGGCCGAGCGAATAGGCGGTAGCCGCCCGGCGCAAGCGCGTAGCCTCCGATGCGACCGCTGAACAGCACGCGGGTTCGACCGCGGGCGCCCGTGACACTGAAGCTGCCGCGGACCGGGACGAAGCGCGAACAGCGTGAGCGTCGCGCTGCCCGCCCGGCGACGCAACGTCCGCCCCGGAGCACACCCGAGCGCTCTGACTGGACGAGAAACACGACGCGCGCCGGGGCGTTCAGGGTGAACGTGAGCGCTGAGCCGATCGCGTGTCGCGTCCGGCTCCTCGGCAGCCCATGTACGACGCTCGCGCCGCGCGAGGCGGCTCTGAACGCCGGCGCGAGCCGCAGGCGTGAGAGCGTTGGGCGAGCGCCCCCTCCTCCGCTCGGCCCGCCGCTCGCAGCGGCGACGGTCAGCGTGACGGTGGCGGCGGGCGAATCCATCGCGCCGTCGTTGCCGGTGTACGTGAAGCTGTCGCTGCCGGCCCAACCGAGCGCCGGCGTGTACGTGACGGACCCGCCGGCGATCGCCGACAACGAGCCGTGACTCGGCCCGCCCAGCACCCGCAGCGCGTCGGCCGAGCCATCGCTGCAAGCCAGCGCCACCGGGGTTGGCGCATCGTGCCCGACGGCCACCGAGGCGCCGGCGCAGCTCGGCGCGACATAGCCCGCAACACGAACCTCGAAATGCGGCGACGGCGGCGGGCGATCTCGCTCGAGCCACGCGACGTACGGCACGCCGGCGACGGTCGTGATCTGCGGTCCGCTCACCTCGTTGGACAACACGTGGTTCAACGGGTCACCGATCTGAACCCAGTTATTGCCATCGAACCGGACAACGAGGTCCTTGGCCTGCGGCGGCCCGCTGACCTCAGCCTGGTTATAAGCGACGTATGGCGTGCCGGCGACGCCCGCGATCGCGGGCGAGCTCGCAAGCTTGTTGGGGACGCCGATGGAACCGCCGACGGGTTTGAAGGTGTCGGTGAAGGGATCCCACCGAGAGGCGTGCACGACGCCGCTGCCGGTGGCGATCTTGCTCCAGGCCACGTAGGGGATCCCGTCGATGAGTGCGAGACTCGGCCGACCTGCCCCCGCACCGAGGGCAAAGTCAGTCCACGCCGGAAGCATGTTGGGCAGGCGGCCGACGTGGACGGCTCCGGTGCTGGAATCTCGCCACGCGACGTACGTCCCGTCCATGCCCTGCGCGATCTGGCCCACCTCGAACAGATCGGACGTGAAGCCGGCGTTGACCAGCGGCGCGGCCGGGTTCCAGCTCACACCGTCAAAGGAGGAGACGTGAAGTCCGAAGCTGGGCGTCTGCTCGCCAAAGGCCGCGACCGTGCACGGGGTCGGCCCCGGCAGACACAGAGCCTGCGAGCTCATGACACTCGACTCGAACGTGTTGTCGGTGATGGTGCTCGCCAACGACCCGCCGAGGCGATGCCAGCTCGATCCGTCGAAGCGGGCGACCTCGACGATCTCGGCCGGCGGCCCCGGCGGCGTCGACTCCGTCCAGGCGACGACGGGAGCTGCGCCGACCGCCGCAAGCGACAGCGGATGCCCACTGCCCGCCGACGTGCTGACGGCGCTCCCGAGCCGAGCCCAGCTTCCGCTCACAAACGTCGCGACATGGAGCTCGGCCGGACTGACTTCGATCCACCCGACCCCCGGCGCACCCCCGAGGTCCGCGATCCCGATCGATAGTCCGCTGTGGTCAGGGCCGCCGTTGAGGGAGGCGTCGACCGGCTCATGGAATGCAGCCCGCGCTAACGACGGCAGCGCGATCGACACCACCGCGAGCACACCGACCGTCGCCGCGGCGCTCGCCGATCGACAGATGCGTCTCGCACACCTCCCCGGCATCGTGGCGCAAGCCCATCCGCGGATGCACAGGGCGTGGAGGCCGCAGCGCACTGTCGATGTTCGTGTTCGAGGACGCGATCGAGGTGCGGGGGTCGCGGCGCACGCGTGACCCTGCGGGGCAACCGCTGGACGGGCGGCTAGAATCCCGTGCTGGCGGGTGGGCGGCAATGCCGGAGCAACCGGGGAGCGCGAGTGGTACCAGGGTGGGCACGACCGGGGTCGCGACGCCGTGACTGGCGAGCGGTTGACCGTGGCGCGGGCGGAGTCGATTCGCTGACCCGCCGCGGCCCGGACTACGCGCTGCCGTGGCCGCGCCGCGGTATGCCGGGCGCGTGGCGATCGCAGGCCGCTCCGGCCGCGCAGCCGGCTGCTCCGGGCATGACTCCCGGCGCGATCTGGGCGTGTGCGGGCGCCCTGGCCCTGACCGGCGCCGTGGCGATGATCGGGCTCGACAGCTCGATCGTCGATCGGCCGGCAGTGTTCGTGACCTTGCGGATCGTGTTCTCCGTGGGTCTCGTGTTGGTCGCGCTGATGGTCTTCGCGCGCGCGTCGAATCGGCGTCTGGGGTGGTTCCTGGTGGCGATCGCCGCGACGTTTGCACTCACGGGACTGACCGCCGCGGACTCGCCGGTCGCGTTCGCGGTGGGGCGCGCAACGATCACGCTCGCATTGCTGCTGATCGTTTACTTCTGCCTCGGCTACCCGAGTTGCCGGATCGAGCAGCGGATTGTGTCGGTCGGATTCGCCGCAACAGCGGCGGTCCTCGTGGTGCTCGATGTCTCGAATCTGCTGCTGTCTCATGTTCCGCCCGTGGCGGGGCCGTTCACTCGTTGTTCGGGCAGTGCCTGCCCGCCCAATCCGTTCGCCGTGCTCGACCTCGGTCCGGGGCCGAGCCGCGGGCTGTCGGCCGCGCTCGGGATCGCGTCGAGCGGTGCCGTGTTCGCGGCGGGGATTGTGGCGGCGCTGCGCGCCGTCGATGCGAACCGCCTGCGCCGTCGGAGCCGCGTGCCCGTGTTCGCGTGGACGCTGCTCGCGGGCCTCGGGTACGGCTCGTTCATCATCGCGCGTCTCGCCGGTGAGTACAGCGGGCTCTTGACGCCGATGGCGATCATCGTCGCGACGATCATCGCGATGCTGCCGCTCGCGATTACGGTCGGGCTCGTCTGGGGCCGGGTGTTCGCGCACGGCGCGCTCGAGACGATGATCGCGGCGCTCGGCGAGCACCCCAACCTGCTGCGGCTGCAGCGCGCGATGTCGCGTGCGCTCGCGGACCCCAAGCTCCAGTTGTTGCTCTGGCGGCCGTCGGCGCGCGACTACAGCGACGTGGACGGAGTGGCGGTCGAGTTGGCCGATCTCGAGCAGGGCAGGACCGTCACCGAGTTCACCCGCGACGGCGAGCCGATCGCAGCGGCCGTCCACGATCAGGTGCTCGCGGGCGATCGCAGCGTGCTCGAGGCCGCCGGCACGGCGATCTGCCTCGCACTCGACAACGAGCGCCTGCGGTCCGACCTCTCAACCTCGATCAGAGAGCTTGAAGCGTCACGCAAGCGACTCGCGTGGGCAGCCGACGAGGAACGCCGGCGGATCGAGCGAGACCTGCACGACGGCGTGCAGCAGGACCTGATCGCGCTGCGGATCAAGCTCGGCGCGCTCCAGGACCTCGCCGGCGGCGAACCGGCCTCGGTCGCTCGGGGCATCGCGGACGCGAGCAAGCGGGTCGACACCACGCTGCAACACATCCGCAACCTCGCCAAGGGAATCTACCCGTCGGTCCTCCGCGATCTGGGACTCTCGCACGCCCTCGCGGCGGTCGCACGTGAGATGCCGATGCAGGTCTCGTTGCGCGGCAGAATGACGCGACGCTACGCGCCCGAGGTCGAGACCGCGGTCTACTTCTCCTGTCTCGAGGCGCTCCAGAACGTTGCCAAGCACTGCGGCAGCGAAGCGCACGTGCGTTTGCAGCTGTCCGACGACCACGACCGGATCGCATTCACGCTCGCCGACGACGGCCCCGGATTCGATCCGACGCGAGTCACCACGACGCACGGCATCACCGGCATGCGCGATCGGCTCGAGGCGATCGGCGGCACGCTCGCGATCCACTCCTCGGCACGGGGCACGATCGTGACGGGACGCGTTCCTGCACACGAGATCTGAGCGTCACCTGGGCGGCGCCGTCTGGCTGAGGACGGCGGCGAGCGACAGGGCGACGATGAGGACGCTCACCTCGAGCGCGAGCGTGCGGCGAATGGTCGCGACCGGCGCACCCCCCTCGATCCGCGGCACGACGACGCTGTGGTGGTACGCGCCCAGCGCGACCGCGCCGGTGAAGGCAAGCGTCTTGATCAGCAGCGTGATCCCGTAGCTGCTCGTGAGCAGCGCCGACGGGCTGGGAAGCTCACGGACCGCGACATACGTCCCGGCGAGCGCGAGCACCACCACGATCGGAACGGCCAGCCTTGAGAAACGCAGCAGGCATGCCCGGACGAGGGCGTCGCGAGTCGGGCGGGACAGGGGTCGCACGACCCCGGCGAGGATCGCGATCGCGAGCACCCCTCCCACCCACAGCGCGCCCGCGAGCAGGTGGGCGTAGTCAGCGAGCAGGGCGACCGTCCCGCGCGACGCGGGGTGGCTGGCCCAGCTGATGCCGAACGCGATCCCAAGCGACAGAAGCCCGGCGCCGGCGAGCAGCGACTCTCGCCTGCGCGGCGTCACCCACGCGGCGACGAGCAGCGCGAGCACCCCAAGCCAGGCGAACGTCATCACCGTCCACGCCTGCCCAAGGTGCGTCCCGACGCGGATCGGGATGATCTGGGTGTTGATGACGTTCAGCAGTCCGCCGCCCACGATCGGATATGCCCCGACGAGGAACGCGAGCAGGCCGGCGTGCAGCGCCACCACCGCCCCGATCACCCCGATCCAGATGGCGATGCCGGCCTCGCGCTCGGCGCGTACGCCCAGGAGCCGTGCGGCGGGCGCGAGCGCGAGCGCACGGACCGTCAGCATCCCACCGGCCAGCACGACTCCCAGGAACTGCAGCCAGGCGAGCACGTCCGGTGCAACGGGAACGCTCAGCCCGCGCGCCGGCGCCGGCGGCAAGGGCGTGGCCCGCACACCGAAGCTGAACGCGCCTTCGGTCACGTGCCCGTCGTCGCTCGCGACCATGTGCCAGCGCACCGTGTAGCTCCCCGTGGAGCCCGGCCGCAGCGGCACGACCACGACGCTGCCGGCGACGTGCGGCGGCCGGGCGAGATTCTCGCCGCCGGCGGTCACGACGGCGACCCGCGCGTAGTGCGCAACCACATCCTCGTCGTACACGAGCGTGATCTCACGCGGCGTCTGGGCAAGCACGGCCCCCCAGCCGGGGCTGGTCTTCTCGAGGACCGCATGGGCGCCGGCCGTTGCGGAGAACGTCAGGAGCAGCACCAGCCCGCACACCATCGCGCCCAGCGCGCGTCGCCCACGGCGTCCCGGCCGGATCGCGCTCATGACGCCGCCGCCACCGGGATCGCGATCAGCGTGAGGGCAAAGGCGGCGAGCGGCAGCACCGCCAGCGGAATCAGGAACGTCTGCCGGCGGGCGACGCGAATGAAGTCGAGGACCCCGGCCACGATCAGGAGGATCCCCAACGCCAGGTGCCACTGCGCCCCCTGTCCCGCCGGATCGATCAGCACATGGACGATGAACAGCACGCCGCAGCTCGCAAACGTGAACGGGAGCACGCCGTCGAGCCACGGTCGCTCGTACACCCCACGGCGTCGGGCGAGCTCGAGCGCACCTGCGGCGAACAGAATGTCGCCCCAGAGAAAGTGCACGAGCATGTCGTGCACGACGTCGGCGACCACGACCGTGACCCACACGCCGACCCCGCCGATCATCATCGCCCACGGCACGACCAACGAGCGCGATCGGGTCGGACGTCCGTCACGGCCGATCAGCGGCACGTATTCCTCGAGGATGATCGCGAGGAACAGCGCTCCCAGCAGCCAGTGCCCGCGGGCGATCTGAATCTGAGGCAGGATCACCGCCGGCGACTCCGATACCAGAGCCACGCGCCGACGATCACGAGCAGCAACGGGGGTTGGTCGAGGTCGTAGCCCACCTCCACCGGGCCGACGCCGTAGAACGTCAGACCCCGCACGGCCGCCCACACGACCCCGGCGACGGTCAGCACGAGCGCGACCACGAACAGAGGCTGAATCGCCGTGGCCTGCTCGCCGTGCGCGACCGTCGCGGCCGCATTCGAGCTTCGTCGCATCGCACCGGCGCCCGCGTGGACTCGGCCGCCCGACCCCGGCCACCCTGTGGTCCGGCGAGCCGTCAGCGCCGCTGCCGCGGCGATCGCCACGATCGCAAGCGCGACCAGCTCGAGCGTCACTGACTGGTGGCTGTTCGCGACAGCCGACGCGTTCGTGCTGGTGTCGATCCGGTGGCCCGATCGGGCCGCGAGCGCTCCGACGGCGGCGATCGCGGCGCGCGCGAGGTCATCGGTCTGGCTTCCATTCGGCCTGACGAGCGACGCGAGGACCGCGGCGGCGGGCGCGCTCAGTCCCTGGACGCCGTAGCCCTCCGGCATCACGACCAACAGCGGCTGCCTGGCCTGGAAGTCGATCTCTTGCTCGAGGAAGTCCGCATACGTCTGCGGCCTCCCAAACATGCTCGGGACAGCGCCGAGATCGGCCGAGGACTGGATCAGGGCGACCTTGATCGGGAAGTGAGCCCGATCCGCCGCTTCGGTCTCGGCGTCGAGCGTCTTCTGCAGACTCGGTGAGACAGGATCGCTGTAGGGGTAGAAGACGCTGGCACGGAGCAGCACGTCGCTCGCGGGGTCGCCGTCGGCCCGTGCGAGCGCGGCGCAGAGTGTCAGGACACTCAGCGCAACGACCGCGGCCGCGAGCCAGGCTTCAAGTCGGCGGTCCGGTGCCTGGCGCCCCGGACCTCCAGGGCGCCCGGTGGTCGCGAGAAGCGCACGCATCGCCCGCCATCTTGGCACCCAGGCGCGCTCGGGCTACGCCTGTCCGGCACGCGGCGCCTGCGTCGGCCTGCACGAGGACCGCGGCGCGCTCCCGCACGCGAGCTCAAAGTGTGCGGCCATCTGACGACTAACGGGGCATGGCTACAAGTGTCCCGCTCTCCCCTGACCGCACGTACCGACTGGTCACGCGCAGCGACTTCGACGGCCTCGTGTGCGCCGCGTTGCTCAACGAACTGAACCTCGTCGGCGACATCCTGTTCGTGCACCCGAAGGATGTCCAGGACGGCAAGGTCGAACTCACCGCCCGCGACATCACCACGAACCTCCCCTACCGACCTGAGGTCGCGCTGTCTTTCGACCATCACGCCTCCGAGCGCCAGCGTGTGCTGCGCGAAGCCGACAACCGCGTCATGGTGAGCGATGCTCCGTCTGCCGCTCGAGTCGTGTACGACTACTTCGGCGGCGCGGATCGCTTCCCGCAAGTGAGCGTCGAGATGATGGAGGCGGTCGACCGCGCCGACGCCGCTGATCTCTCGATTCAGGACATCCTGGAGCCGCAGGGTTGGATCCTCCTCAGCTTCCTGATGGATCCGCGCACCGGCCTTGGCCGGTTTCGCGACTTCCGGATCTCCAACTACGAGCTGATGATGCATCTGATCTACAGCTGTCTCGACGCCTCGATCGAGGACATTCTCGCCTCGCCCGATGTCGTCGAGCGGGTCATTCTGTACCGCGAGCATGCCGAGGCGGCCGCCGAGCAGATCCGCCGCTGCTCCACAGTGCATGATCGCCTCGTCGTGCTCGACCTCCGCGACGAGGAGATCATCCACCCCGCCAACCGCTTTCTCGTGTACGCGCTGCACCCGCAGTGCACGGTCTCGATGCACGTGCTGTGGGGGCGGGGGCGCCAGAACACGGTGTTTGCCCTCGGCCGCTCGATCGTCGATCGCTCCTCGCGGCTGGATATCGGAGCGCTGATGCTGAGCTACGGCGGTGGCGGCCACGAGGCGGCCGGGACATGCCAGATCGTCAACGAGGACGCTGAACGCGTACAAGGCGAGCTGATCGCAGCGATCACGCACGCCGAGCGCGAGCATCTCGCCGCGTAGCAGAGCCGGGAGGAATTCACCTCCCGGCTCTGGCATCAGCCGCCGATCTAGTTGACCACGACCCCGAACGGCGCCGCACCGAGGGGCAGAGCCGTTGGCGAATCGGGGAACTCGAGCAGGGTTGCGCCGCGGACGCTGAGCCCGGTGATCGCGTCCGCCTTCGAGTCGACGATCCACAGGGTCCGGCCGTCGGGAGCGAGCCGAGCGTCCTCTGACCCGAGCGCGGTGCCGCCCTCCAGCGGGGTGCTGCCGAGCAGATCGAGCGCTCCGCGCGGCGTGATCGCGTACGTCGAGATGCTCGCGGAGCCGGTATTGACCGTGAACAGATACCGGCCGTCATGGCTGATTTCGACCCAGCACGGAGCCGTCTGGAAATCCGCGAACGGGGAGGAGCCGATCGACGTCAGCGCACCGTCGCGGCCGACGGCGAACGCGGACACGGTGCCGTTGCCCGCTCCCCCGTGGGCGTTGGAGACGAACAGCTGAGCCGGGTTCGTCGGTCGGAACTCGCTGCCGAACGGTCCCGGTCCCTGAGCCGGGAACGGCGACCCCGCGGCCGCCGTCAGCCGCCCGTTCCGGCCGACGCTGAAGCTGTCGATCAGCGACGTGCCGACGCGCGCGCCGACGAGGTTCGATCCGGTGGAGTTGAACAGCACATCGCCCGGCTGCGATCCGTCGGGGAGCGAGACGGTCGATCCTGCCAGCGGCACGAGCGCGCCGCCGTCGTGCAAGCGAAAGCCCGTGTAGTTGCTGGCGCCGTCGCCGGCGTTTGCCACGTACACGAGATCGCCATTCACGGCGATGCTGACCGGCTTGATCCCGCCGGACGGAACGACCCCACGCAGAGCGAGATCCCCGTCGTGCCGGATCCGCAACACCGAGATCTCGTTACTGCCGGCATCGACCGCCAACAGATACCGCCCATCATCGCTCACCTGCAGGGCGCCCTGCGAGCCGATACCGGCGCCGGTCCCGGCGCCGCCCGCTGTGAACGGCGATCCAGCCAACGGTGTGAGCGTGCCGTCCGCGTGGCGGTCGAACCCCACGATTGTGTTACCCGACGCCGTGTTGTCGTTGACATATACATGTCCGACCACGTCGAACCGGTGCGCGCTTGCGGTGGCGGTGAACAGTCCTCCGCCCGCGATTGCGAGCACGGCAATGCGTGGCCAGATGCGTGCCATCAGGCGCATTCCTTCTCCTTCGTCGCGGCTTGACGTAACCCGGGGACCGATCCTGTGAGTCCGGGGAGAGATGACTCGATCTCGGGGCGGATCGGCGAGTCACCGCCATTGGAGCAAACAGCACCATGCACCTCAATGGCGCAGCGACCGGTGATATCGAACGGTAAGACCCTCGGAAGCGACTGTTAAGAACTCGCTCTCAGAGTGTGCGCACGCTCGTGAGCGGCCGCACTCACGGGTACAGGCGGCGCTTCAGTGCGGCCGCCAGGGGCCTCGGCAAGACGCTGAGCGCCTTCATCGCGTACGGCAACGCGCGCAGCTGGCGAGCCGTGAAGACGGTCGGGATCACGACTTCGATCAGGTGCGGTCCGGGCTCGGCAATGGCGTGCTCCAACGCCTCCATCAGCGTCTCGCCCGTGTCAGCGCGGCGCGACGGCACCCCGAGCCCGGTGCCGATCGCGACGAAATCGAGTCCTGGTCCAGCGAGGTCGAGCTGCGCGGCCGCCTTCGGCCCACCGCCCTGTGCACCCACCCTGGCGAGCTCGACATTGAGGATCCCGTACGAACGGTTGTTGAAGATGAGGACCGTGACGTTCAGCTGCTCGCGGGCCATCGTCCACAGCGACTGGATCGTGTACATCGCCGAGCCGTCCGCTTGCAGCGCGAACACCGCTCGATCCGGGCAGGCGATCGCCGCCCCGATCGCCACGGGCAGTCCCTGCCCGATCGCTCCACCCGTCAGCGTCAGCCAGTCATGCCGCGGTGCTCCGGCGGTGGTGACGGGCAGGGTCATCCCGGAGGTGACCGCTTCATCGGAGACGATCGCACCCTCGGGGAGGATCGCCCCGACCGCCTGGCAGACCTTCGCGGCGGTCAGCGGACCCGATGGTCTGGGCGGGCGCGAGGGCCGCTGCAGAGTGGGCCGTGAGCCACCGGCGCCGACCGCGTCCACGAGTGACTCGAGGCTGGCGAGCACATCGGCATCGGGTGCCGCCAGCTCGTGCACCTCGCAGCCATCTGGCACGAGGTAGCTCTTCTTCCCCGGATAGGCGAAGAACGACACGGGCGCTTTGGCGTCGATCAGGATCAGATGCTTCAGGCCCGCGAGCTGGACCATCGCGAGTTCCGGGACGTACTCGACCCGCTCGAGCACGGGAAGCCCGGCGCCGCGCTGCAGGCGCGCCGGGAATACCTCCGCCAAGAGCTGGGCTCCGGTTGCCGCGGCGATCTGTCCCGCCGCAACGAGTCCTTGCTCCCGCAGCGCCCGGCCGCCGAGTAGCAACGCTGTCCGCCCGCCGCCGCGCAGCGCCCGCGCAACGGCCGCGATCGCCTCCGGGGGCGCCGGCAGCGGCGTCGCGGCCGCGACCGGCGGGACCGGCTCGGCGCCGTCGCTCCACGACACGTCCGCCGGCAAGATCAGCGTCGCGACCTGCGCCGGCGGACCGATCGAGGCGGCGACCGCCTCGGCAGCGTCGCGAGGCAGCGCGGCGGTGCGGGCGGACGTCCGAACCCACGTCGAGACGTTGCGCGCGACGGTCTCGATATCGGACTGCAGCTGCGCGTCGTAGCGCACGTGGTACGTCGCGTGATCGCCGACGATGTTGACGATCGGAACCTTCGCGCGGCGGGCATTGTGGAGGTTCGCCAGCCCGTTGCCCAGACCAGGCCCGAGGTGCAGCAGCGTTGCCGCCGGCCGATCCGCCATCCGCGCGTACCCGTCGGCTGCGCCGGTGGCGACGCCCTCGAACAGCGCGAGCACGGCTCGCATCTCCGGTAC
This sequence comes from Solirubrobacteraceae bacterium, assembly GCA_035524415.1. GTDB lineage: Bacteria > Actinomycetota > Thermoleophilia > Solirubrobacterales > Solirubrobacteraceae > Palsa-465. The sequence goes on from DATKOY010000088.1 coordinate 22,555, forward strand.
CGAATCCAGCGCGGCGACGAAGTGCATCTCCGAGGTGCCAGGGTTCGTGAAGCACGTCCTCACGCCCGCCCCGACGAGCGTGCGGATCAGTGCCTGGGCGCCGTTGGGCACGAAGTCTCGGTGGCTGGGCGTCGGTTCATGCGCGGGATCATCGCTTAATGGGGCTGGTCGCCCGTCCGCGGGACGAGTCGACCGCTCCTCAGCCGAGGTAGCCGCCGGGAACCGTTCGCGCCGCTTCCTCGTGCTGCTGGCGGCGCACGCGGTCGACGATCAGTTCGTGGATCTTGCGATCCGCGGGCGCGTCCCACCGGACGAAGCGCAGGCCCGTCACATCGCGCGTGCTGTGCTCGACCTCCGCGACCCCTGCCGCGTGAAAATCGCCGCCCTCGAGCTCGAAGTTCGTCAGCGAGCCGACCTCGAGCCGCCCGCCGGCGACCAGCATCCCGCCCTCCGATAGGTTCAGCACCCGCCGGTGGGACGCCCCGCGGCGTGCGGTGCGCATCTCGATCGACAGATCCAGCGTGTCGGTCGTGCGGGGATGGTTGCGCGAGAACGGCATCGGATACCTCCGACAGTCCAGGGAACGTGGACGCCGTAATCGGCAGGTTCGCACAGAACTTGACGACCCCGGAAGACTTTCTTGCGACCGGGCGATTTCGCGCCGCGCCCGGCCGCAAATCGCTGCTGATCACCATCACAGCCCGTTGCCGAGCCGCCGAACCCCGGGGCGCTCGACGAGCGGCACGGCGTTGTCATGATGCGCCGCGATCGCGAGCAGCTTGCGTAGCGCCGGCGCCAGGCCGACGGCCGGGATCTCAATTTCGATCTCGATCGTGCCGAGTTCCTGATCGATGCTCGGGTGCGGATCGAGCCGCATGAGCATGTCGATCATGTCCTGGTTGGTGGCGAGCATGAGCGCGGTGAAGGTCGTGATGCCCTCCTCGCGCGCGCGTGCGCTGATCAGCTCGAGCAACAGCGTTCCGAGACCGCGTCGCTGCCAGTCGTCGATCACCGTCACCGCGACCTCCGCGACAGTGGGACGCGTTGCGCTGCGCACGTACCGGGCGACACCGATCCCCTCGCCACAGTCCTCGTCGATCGCGATCATCGCTTCGTGGTCGTGATGGTCGATCTCCGTGAGGTAGCGGATCATTCCCTCGGTCAGCTCCGGCATCGGCGCGAGAAACCGCCGGTAGCGCGACTCGGGGCTGAGGCGAGCGAACCCTCGCAGCAGCAATGCCCGGTCGGAGCGATGGCCCTGGCGGATCCGTACGAACGACCCGTCCAGCAGCACAACTCGCGCCCCGAGGACCATCAGTTCCTTGGTTGAGGGCATCGATGACATTGCCTGCATCCAGCTCAGCCCCGTAACCGTACGACCGCCTTGCGGCATTGACATCGCTGGTTTCTGCGGACGGCGTCCGTAGTCGCCACGGTCAGCGAACGCGCTTTGTACGGGCTTTGTACGGGCTTTCAGCCCTTCACCACGCCCAGCGGGCGCAGCTGCGCCACCCGGACGGCGAGCCCCGCGCGCTCGACGACATCGACCACCCGCTCGACGTCCTTGTACGCGAACGGAGCCTCCTCGGCGAGCCCGCGGTTGGACGGACACCGGACGACGATGCCGTGCGATTCGAGTTCACGACGCAGCTCGGCACCGGCGATCAGGCGCCGGGCGCCGGTCCGGCTCATCCGCCGCCCGGCGCCATGGCACACCGTGCCGAATGAGCGCTCCATCGCCCCGGGCCGGCCGGCGAGGACAAAGCTGCTCGTGCCCATGCTGCCCGGGATGAACACCGGCTGGCCCGCCTCGCGGTACGCCGCGGGGATGTCCGGCGAGCCAGGCGCAAACGCCCGCGTCGCGCCTTTGCGGTGGACGCAGACGGTCCGCCCACCGTGCTCCTCGAGTTTCGCGACGTTATGAGCGACGTCGTAGACCTGCCGGGTGGCGCGCGCGATCTCGTCTCCGAGGACGCTCGCCGCGGCCTCGCGGACGCGGTGCGCTAGCAGCGCACGGTTGGCCCACGCGAAGTTCGCCGCGCAGGCCATCGCCGCGAGATACGCCTGGGCCTCCGGTGAGCTCAACGGGGCGCACGCAAGCTGGCGGTCAGGGAGTGTGATCCGGTGGCGCTCGATCGCGGCGTCCATGCGACGGACGTAGTCCGTGCAGACCTGGTGCCCGAATCCGCGAGAACCGGAGTGGATCAGCACGGTCACCTGTTCGACCGCGAGCCCGAACGCTTCGGCAGCCGGCGGATCGAGCAGCCGGTCGACGTGCTGAAGCTCGAGGAAGTGGTTGCCGGAGCCGAGCGTCCCGAGCTGATCCGCCCCGCGCGCACGAGCCCGCTCGGACACCGCGCCGGGATCGGCGCCGTCGAGCCGTCCCTCGGACTCGGTGTTCCGGAGGTCGTCCGGGGTGCCGATCTCGTGCTCCTCGAGCAGCGCCTTTGGCCCGTCGAGCAGGACCCGGTCGAAGGCCGCCCCCTCGAGTCTCAGCGCACCGCCGTGGCCAGCGCCCACCGGGACCCGGCGCGAGATCTCGTGCACGAGCTTCTCCGCGCGGCCGCGCAGCTCGGCGCGGGTGATCGGCAGCGCGAGCAGGCGTACCCCGCAGTTGATGTCGTAGCCGACACCCCCGGGCGAGACAACCCCATCCGGCGGGACGGTGGCGGCGACGCCGCCGACCGGAAAGCCGTAGCCCTGGTGGATATCAGGCATCGCCAGCGCGGCGCCGGTGATCCCGGGCAGCGTCGCGACGTTTTGCAGTTGCTCGAGCGACTGGTCGGACGCGATCTGCTCGATCAGCTCGCCGTCGGCAAACACGCGCGCCGGGACCCGCATGTCCGCCCGGGCGCTCGGGTCCAGTTCCCACACGACCTCCTCGATCTGCCGGAAGCCGTGAATCGTTCTCGCGCGTGGATCAGACATCGAGCACGACCGTCGCGCGGACACCATGATCGGAGGGCTCGAACGTCAGGCGGTGGTAGGTCACGCCCTTGACCAGGTGCCGTGGATTCCCACGGCGGCACTGGACACTCGCGCGCAGCTGCATGTCGTGCAGGTCAAAGGCGTCGACGCCGATCGCGACGAGGTCTTCGATCTCCCCGAGATAGAGGAGCTCCTCGAGCCAGCGTGCCAGGAGCGCTGCGCGGTCTGTCGCGCTCAGGAGGATCTCCCGGCCGACGGGAGCCCCGCCGACATCGTTGCCCTGCAACTCGGCGAGCGCACGCAGCGCATCGACGAACACCTCCTGCTCGGTCGCCGCCTCGACCTCCAGCGCGAGTTCGGCGGTGTGTTCGAGCCAGTGGTAACTCATCGGGCATGCAGGTCGCCGATCACGTCTGCAGTTTCCCGCAGCCGCCTGTGCCACGGTGGCGTGGCGCGGATGCCGGCGCTCGCCCACGCCGCTTAGCCAGCCCTCTCCAGCCACATGCCTCCTCCCGTCCAGAGAAGACAAACGGGGTCGGCCGGGGATGCTGCTGAGGCAAACCCGATCGTAACAGTGCGCGAGCCACCGGATACCCTACCGGGGTGTTTCGGGACGGCGCGGACCGTGGTATCCAGGAAGAGGCTGGATGAGACGACGCAGCCGATATAAGCGCAGAACGCGCCACCACGGACATCCCGTCGGTCGCGTGCTGATCATCGGCGCGCTGATCGCCATTACCGGGGTCACGATCGCGGCGCTCGCCGCGGTCGGATGGGTCGTCGAGGCAGCGGATTCAGCGCCCGACCTCAGTCAGCTCACGGCACGCCAGCCACATCCGCTGTCGAGCATCTACGCGGCCGACGGGTCGCTGCTCGGATACGTGCGGACCGACACGTTGTTCAACTACGTCCCGCCGAACCGGATCCCGAAGACGCTCAAGCAAGCGACGGTCGCGATCGAGGATCGACGGTTCTGGCAGCACGGCGCGCTCGACTATCAAGGGATCGTGCGTGCCGCGATCAAGGACTTGTTTGGCAATAGCAAGTCCCTTCAGGGCGCCTCGACATTGACGATGCAGCTCGTCGACAACATGTACATGCCGAGCAAATACAGCGCCCACCACAACCTCAAGTACAAGATCGTTCAGGCAAAGCTCGCCGAGCAGCTCGAGCGCAAGCACCCGAAGACCTGGATCCTTGATACGTACCTGAACGACGTCCCGTACGGCACCGTCAACGGAGAGACCGCGCAGGGCGTCGGCGCCGCGTCGGAGATGTTCTTCGACAAGCCCGTCTGGAAGCTGTCGCTCGGAGAGCAGGCGATGCTGGCGGGACTCCCGCAGTCGCCGACGAATTTCAATCCGTTTCTGAGGCCGGACCTCGCGCTCGCACGCCGGGCGGAGGTCCTGCAGGCGATGGTCGAGAGTCACTACATCAGCGAGCGGCAGGCCATCCGCGCCGCGCGGTCCAAGCTCGACGTGAAGAACAGCAAGCGCTACACCCAGCGCTCCCAGCCCTACATCTTCGACTACGCCCTCTCCCAACTGATCCAGCACTACGGGCTGCGGACGGTGCAGACCCGTGGCCTGAAGGTCTACACGACGATCGACCCGCGCATGCAGCAGCTTGCGCGCAACGCGATCATGGCCCATCAGCCGGGCGGCCCGGTGCTGACCGACCAGCCGGGGGCCGGGCTCGCGAGCATCGATCCGTCCAACGGCCACATCGTCGCGCTCGGCTCCTCGGCCACCTATGGCCAGACAAACTACGACTACCCGGTCCAGGCCCATCGCCAGCCCGGCTCGGCGTTCAAGGTGTTCGCGCTGATGACGCTGATCCACGACTACGGCGGCGATCCGAGCCAGACCTACTACACCTCGAAGTTCCTTGCGCCAGGCTGGCTGCCCGAGGAGCCGACCTGGTCGGTGCACACCGCCGAGGAGACCTACCAGGGCACGATCAACGTGACGAAGGCGACCATCGTCTCCGACAACACCGTGTTCGCTCAACTCGTCGTGGACCTCGGGCCGGACAAGATGGATGCGATCGCGCATGCCATGGGAATCACCTCACCCCTCCAAGGGCTGCCCGCCGAAGTGATCGGCGGCCTGAAGGTCGGAGTCACCCCACTCGAGATGGCCGACGCGTACGCGACCCTCGCCAACGGCGGCGTGCACGTGCCCCCGACGATCATCGACCACGTCGTGTTCCCGGACGGCAGCGTCGACAACAGCATCGGCCACCCGCCGAAGAACCGCGTGTTCAGCTACAGCGAGGTGTACGCGGCGATCCAGGTCCTCAAGGGCGTGATCAAGAGCGGGACCGGGACAGCTGCTGACTACGGCTGCCCGGCGGCGGGCAAGACCGGGACCGCGGAGAACCTCGCCAACGCCTGGTTCGTCGGCTTCACCCCGAAGCTGTCGACGGCGGTGTGGGTCGGGTACCCGCAGGGCAATATCCAGATGTCGGGCGGCTTCGGCGGCGTGCTCGCGGCGCCGATCTGGCATGACTTCATGTCAAGCGCGTCTGGAGGCTACTGCGGCGACTGGTCGGCCCCGTCGAATCCGTTCCAGGGGACCGCGTTCTTCGGCCCGCATTCCGCCTCGGGCAACTTCCCGAACAGCGGCGGCAGCGGCACGACCGGTACGGGCACGACCGGTACGGGCACGACGACGAACCCGTACATCAACCCGACGCTGTACTCCCAGCCGCCCCAGGGTCCGGGAGCCGGGCCGAGCCCGGGGACCACAGGCGGCGGGGCCGGCGGTGGCGGGGCCGGCGGTGGCGGGGCGGGCGGCGGTGGCGGGGCCGGCGGTGGCGGTGGCGGTGGCGGCACGGGCGGTGGCACTGGCGGTGGCGGCACGGGCGGTGGCCAGGGCGGCCACACCTCGCACTGACCATCCCACCCGCCGACCGCTCCTCACAGGCGTAGCGCCGCCCGTCCACGGACGCCGCCGGTGTGCGACCGGCCACGGACGCCGCCGCGGTGTTCACAGCGCCACACTCGCGTCCTGGGACCCCGCGACTGCGGATTGGAGCCCCTTTCGGGGTCGTGAATCCGCATTCACATCCCGCGGCCACGCGAGTGGGGGGTTGTGGACCCCCTCGAGGCGGTCGGGACCCCTCGAGGCGGGCTCATGCCCGCTCAAGGCGGGTTGGGACCCTCCAGGCGGACGGGCGCTTCTCGCGGCCTCGTCGACCCGGCTCGTGTGTCAGCGGAAGGCGACCAGCGCGATGCTGGCGGTGGCGCTCGAGCCGTTCGCGCTGACCGCCACCTTCACCCCGAGCTGATTGCCGCGGCTCTGCGCCAGCAGCCGGTGCCCGGTCGGCGTCAGCGAGAAGAACACGTATCCGAGTTGGCCGACGCCGAGGAACTGCTGCGACGAGCCGGCGATCGTCTGTCCGGCGGCGGTGATCGCCACCGTGGGATGGCACGGAGCGCTTGCCACACACGCCACGAGGATGCCGCCAACCCAGCCGTTGGAGACGAAGTCGGTCGCGCCGACGATCCACATGTCCGCGGACTGGTTGACGCCGCGGCGCGGGCCTGCACCAGATGTCGTGAACGGGACGAGCGCCAGCTGGCGTGCGGCGGTCAGCCCGGTCACGTCGCGCACCGCGATCGTGACCGCGAGTCGGCGGCCAGGAGCATGCGCCAGAGCGCTGCGCGCCGACGGCGTCAGCGTGAAGTACGCAAGGCCGCCACCGACCGGGATGTGTTCCGGTCCCGTCGATGCGAGGACGGTCCGCCCGACCGTGATCGTCGTGGTGACGTGACAGGGCGAGCTGTTGAAGCACCCGACCGGCACGCTGCCGGTCCCGTGCGAGGAAACGAACACGCTTCGGCCGAAGATCGCGACATACGCCGGCGTCGCGACGGGCGAGGAGCTCCCGAGGACTTGACCGGTCCCGTCGAGCGCCTGCACGGCGAAGTACGGGTATGCGCTGTGGATCGGGATCGGCGGCTTCACGCCGGCGCTCACCGGATTCGCCGCCGGCGCGAGCGTGCTCGGATCTGGACCGGCGACGATCTGCCACGCGCTCACGGTGCTGACGCCGCTCCAGCTGGGATACAGCTCGAGTGTGCCGTCGGGACCGGGTGTGACGGACAGGGTCGGCGCGGCGTCGGGCGGAGGCGTGCCGCCGCCGGACCCGGCCGTCGCGCCGTCGAGGTAGTCGCCGTCGATGTTGAGGGTCGCGCCGCCGTATTTCTCGTTGTGCGAACCCGAGTACTGATGTAGACGCTGATGCGTTGCCCATGCGCCGCTCGGCAGGTTTGGCTCGGCCGTGTTCTGGGCGCCGTTCCAGCGGGCGATCCAGAGATCATCCGGCTCCTGGTAGCTGGTCCCGAGCTTTGCGGCGAGATCCGCGATCCCCGAATCTGCGCTGCTGTATACGCCCGACACGTAGCTGCTCGCGTGCAGCTGGGTCGTCCAGCTGGCGAGGAACGTGAGCACCGCGGTGGTGTTGCTGCCGCCCTGCGGGTACGCCTCCATGTCGAAGTAGATCGGATTGCCGGGGCCGAGCCCGAGTGCCTGGGCTTGGGTGATCGCGTCCGTGGCGGCAGCGGCACCCTGGGCGGCAGCGTTGCGCGGGGTGATCCCCGCGCAGCCGCATGAATTCGTCGGCGCTTGGAGCCCGACGTACGTCGGGATGAGATGCCATCCGGCGGCCGACTGCTGGCTGACCCACGCCGCGGTCAGGTTGGACTGTGAGCAGGCCATGTTCGTCCCGCCGATGTACACGCCGATCGCGCGGTACTGCGAGGCGCCCCACGCGGTCATCTGCGCGGGACTGGGGGCCGCGCACGCATCGAATCCGGGGCCCGTATAGATATCGCCGGCCTGCGCCGCGGCGCCTGAAGGGGGCCGCGCGGCGCTCCGCGCCACGCTGGCGGTACGCGCGGCCCCCGCAATGCTCGCCAGCGAGCCAACCCGGAGGGCTCGCACGATGACCGCCGGGTGAGCGCGCCAGGTCGCCGTCACCGCGACGCCGGCACGCCGATCGAGAAGCCGCGCGGCTGACGGCGACGGGAGATACGCGGCTCCGGCCGCGAGCGGTTCGACGAGGACGGCCTCCGTGCGTCCGGCCGCGTGCGCCGGACAGCGCTGGGCGAGCGCCGGGACACCGAGATATACGGCGTGTCGGTCGAACCGCACACACGCCCCGGGCTCGCGCGCGAGCCGCACAACGGGCCAGCCGGCGGGGACCCGGAGCGCGTAGCCGTGATAGCGGACGACCTTCGTACCCGTCGCAGCTGCCGCGGCGCTGACGGTCGCGCATCCGAGCGTCGACGACACGACCGCGAGAACGGCGATGCGGGCCGTCGAGCGGATGAGTCTGGGAATGCGGATCGGCGCGCGTGTCATGCGTCAGCGGCCGTTGTCCTCGAGGCCCCGGACGCCGCACACATTACCGACGGCCACGGCCTCGTTGGTCGCCCGCGTCGAGGGGCGCGGGCCCCGGGGTCGGGGCCGCAGCGAAGCAGCCGATTGGGTCGACGCAGAAACCGCACTGGTTGATCCGGGCACCAAACTCCCGCTCTGACGAATGACCACGCGCCTGATGCCTACGGAGTTAGCTGACGGGCTCGCGTTCGATCTGCGCTACCGGCGGACCACCGCCGGATTCGCCCCAACAACCTGGGCTCCCCGTTCCGCTGAGCTGGCACCTCAGGGATTCGGCACTGGCTAGAACAGCGTGGGGACGTGAATGTTTCGGTCTTCCCGCGAGGCGGCCGCATAATGTCTCCATGGTGAGGATCGGACGGTGCGCCAGTGGGCTTGCCGTCGCATCGGCGCTCGTCGCGAGCTGTGGTGGCTCATCCAGACACGCGCCGCCCGCCCCGCCGCCGGGGTCCTCGCTGAGCGCGGTCGCGGTCTCGCCCGACGAGGGGACGCTCCCTGTGTCCGTGAACGGCCCGACCGTCTGCACTGTGTACGACGCCGTGTACGCCACCCAAGTCATGTTCGCCTCGCGGACGCTCGACGTCCGATCGGAGTGTCAGACCTGGGCGCAGGGCCGCCCCGGCGAGGGCTACCTGTGGGGCTACCAGCCGGCCGCCGCGGCAGACGAGCCGACGGACTCCATTCAGGTGTGCGCACTCGAGGATACGCACGGCCACGTTGCCGCGCGCGTCGTCGAGGCGACCGGGTTTCGGCCCGTCTCCAGGGCGGAGGCCGCTCGCGGGTCCTCGGCGTGCATGAGCCTCAAGCGGGTCGGCTGGATCGAAGCGACCCGTCCGGCTCCCGCCCGGCCGCCTCTGCTCTCGCGCACGGGGCGCTGAGGTCCGCTTATGCTGTGCGCCGATGTTCCGGCTGACGATCGAGGACGTGTTCTTCATCCGCGGGCGCGGCTCCGTCGTCACCGGCAAGATCGAGGCCGGAACCGTGCACACCGGCGACGAGGCGCTGATTGACGGCAACGGGCCGGTCCGCGTTGACGGCATCGAGGCGTTTCGCAAGGTGCTTGATCAGGCGTCGGCCGGCGAGAACGTCGGGCTGCTGTTCTCCACACTCGAGAAGAGCCAGCTCAGGCGCGGCGCCGTCGTGAGCTCGGCGGGCGACGCCGCACCGCCTGCCGAGCCCCGTGCCCCTGAAACGCCCGTGACCCCGGGCGGCGATCCGAGATTCGCCCAAGTGCACGCCCAGCGGGCGCAGTTCCTCGAGATGCACACAGCAGGCCTGATGACCGAGGAGCAGATCGACGAGTCGCTGCGCGCCTTGACCTTTGCGGCCGACCACCGCCAATGGCTGATGAAGGCCCGCACGGACGACTGGTACTCGTCGGTCGACGGCACCGAGTGGCGGCCGGACACGCCACCGGCGTGAGGCCCCGACGACCTACGCCGCGCTGGCGGCGGCGATCGTGAACCACACGGTCTTGCCGGTCGCGGCGAGCTCCTCGACGCCCCATGCCTCGGAGAGCAGATTGACGATCTGAAGTCCGCGCCCGGTCGGTTCCTCCGGACCTGGCCACCGCATCGTCGGCGTGCCGCCGGCACGGTCGGTCACCTCGATCCGGACCTGGCCGCCCGCGAGGACGATGGTGAGCTCAAATGCCGCACCCGTATGGCGGATGCAGTTCGTCGCGAGCTCCGACACCATCAGCTCGACGGCATCGCGCACGTCGGGCGTGACGCCCGCCAGCGCCTCTGTCGTGAAGCGCCGAGCGGCGCCCACGGACTCGGGATGGTGGGAGAAGCTGCGGCTCGCTCTCATGGCGTGATCCTCAGCTTCTGTGCGAGTCCCATCGAGCTGATCACCTGACGAATCAGCGGAGGCGGATCTCGGAGCTCGATCTCGCCGATGACCGCAGCCCACCGGACCCACAGAGCGATCGCCGAGCTGTCGGCAAATCGCAGCTGCGCGACGTCGACGATCAACCGGTCGGGGCCCGACTGGATGATCGGCTCGGCAGCGATCCTGAGGCTGTCGATATTGCCGATGTCCAGCTCACCGGTGATCGTCACAACCGCCGTCCCGCCGTCATCGGCCGCGATCTCAAACGTCATCTGTGTAGACGGCCCCGTCTGGCGCACCGATCGGCATTCCGACATCGCTCCTCACAAACCCACCATGATCGCCCGTCACGAGGAGCGGCGGCAAGTGTCCGGCGCTGCGGATGGTCACCTGGCGGGCGTCGATGTCGACGAGGATGCGCGGCACGGTTGCGAGTTGCCCGGCCGTCTTCAGGTCTTCCGCGTTCGCAGCCCCTGTCACCCGCGAAACGGTATCGCCCACTGTGCGGCTCGGCCGCAGTGCCGTTCGCGTGGCCGGCCGTGGCCGGGCGTCGCGCCGGGCCGTGGCGAATGCGTGTTTTCCCGGCGGCTCCGGGGTAGGCGGGCATGAGAGGCTTGTGTATTGACACGACGATGATCCGTTGCCATCACCGGACACCAAGGAGCACACCGTGACCGACCACGAGCACACCGGCGGCGAGGGCGGCCAGACGACGCCGAACGCGCCTCTCGTCGAAGAGGTATTGAGCGCGCTGGTAGCTCACGACCGCCGCAGCGAGGAGCCGAGTCCCGACCCGGCGACGGCGGAAGGGACGCCGCGCACGAAGGACCTCGGACGCGTCGCACGAGAGGAGGCTCGCCGGCTTCGCGGCGCCGGCAGAGACCGCGGCGGAGCACGATGAACGGCCGCCGGACGACCGCGACCCGCTTTCCGCCGCTCGGCGCGTTTCCCGCCACCGACGGCATCACGACCTTCCGCGTCTGGGCGCCGGCGGCGGACTCCGCGGACGTCGCGACCGAGGCGGGGCGGTTCGAGCTGACCCGGGGCGACGACGGAGTCTTCGAGGCCCACGCGCCCGCACGCATCGGCGACGACTACGAGTTCGTCCTGGACGGCCGGCGGCGCGTGCCCGACCCGTGGTCGCGCGCGCAGCCATACGGCCTGCGTGGGCGCTCGCGCGTGCTCGCGCCGCGCGCCCTCGGCGACGGCGATCCCGACTGGGGTGGCGTGCGGCTCGAGCATCTCGTCGTGTACGAGCTGCACGTCGGCACGTTCTCGCCGGAGGGGACGTTCGACGGCGTGATCCCCCGGCTGAGAGCGCTCCGTGATCTCGGGGTGACGGCGATCGAGGTGATGCCGATCGCGACCTTCGCGGGCAACCGCGGCTGGGGATACGACGGTGTCTACACGTTCGCTCCGCACCCGGCGTATGGGGGGCCAGCGGGATTTGCGCGACTGATCGCGGCCGCTCACGCCGCTGGGCTCGGCGTCATTCTCGACGTCGTCTACAACCACATCGGCGCCGGCTCGGACGCGGTCGCGGCGTTCGGCCCGTACCTGACGGATCGTCACCGGACGGTCTGGGGCGAGGCGATCGACTACTCGCGGCGCGCGGTGCGCGAGTGGGCAATCCAAAACGCCGAGATGTGGGTGCGGGACTACGGAGTCGACGGGCTCCGGCTCGACGCGGTCCACTCGATCGTCGATGAGTCCGAGCCGCACGTGATGGCCGAGCTGGCGCAGCGCGTCAAGGCCGCGAACCCCGCCGCGCTGCTCATCTCAGAGATGGCGATCGGCGACCTTCGCCCGATCGAGCAATGGGGCCACGACGCCCAGTGGGAGGACGCGCTGCACCACGCCCTGCACGTGCTGCTCACGGGCGAGCGCGAGGGGTACTACGCCGCGTACGGGCGCGTCGCCGACCTGGCCAGGGAGCTTGCGCGACCGGAGGGTCGCCGCCTCGTCGTGTGCGCCCAGAACCACGATCAGGTCGGCAACCGCGCGCTCGGCGACCGCCTGCGGGGCCGCGATCTTCGGCTTGCGGCGTTCTGCTCGATCCTGTCGCCCGGCACCCCGCTGCTGTTCCAAGGCGAGGAGTACGACGAGTCGCACCCATTCCAGTACTTCACCGACCACATCGATCCGCTCATCGCGGAGATGACGCGAGACGGGCGCCGCCGGGAGTTCTCGGAGTTCTCCGAATTCACCGCGCGGGACATTCCGGACCCGCAAGATCCCGCCACGTTCGAGCGCTCGAAGCTCGAACCCGCCCGCGGCGACGCGGACCATCTGGCGTACTACAAGAACCTGCTCGCGCTGCGACGCGACCTGCCGGGCGGGCCGGTCCGGGTCGAGTTCGACGAAGCCCGACGATTGCTGCGGGTCCATCGCGGCGAGATCGAGCTGATCGCGAACTTCGCGGACATCGAGCAGGAAGGCGTCGCCGCGCGCAGCGGCGCGATCCGTTGATGCGAGCCGGGCGAGACGGTCGCCGCGTCCGATCTAAACGGAGCATGAACGGCTCCTAAAACGATGCGCTGAATCGAGCAGACGATCGCCGCGGGACGCTCGGGCCGCGCTACGATGGAGATCTGCCGGGGGGCAGTATCCCCCAACGGGCGTTGCTCGTCAGTACGGCCTTTGGGCCCGGGCGCGCCGGCCCTCACCGGGCGGGAGAAACCTTCGGCTGATCGTCACTACTACGGCGCTCAGTCGAAAGGAGACTCGAGACCATGAGCATCACGGCGACTCGCGTCGCTACCAAACTTCGGACCTGGCTGCTGATCGCAGCCCTCACCGCCCTGCTGATCGCGATCGGCGGTGCGATCGGCGGTGCCGCTCTGTACCTGTTCGTCGGCCTGGCGGTGCTGATGAACGTCGGCGGCCACTGGTTCTCCGACAAGCTGGCACTCGCGGCCAGCCGAGCGCGTCCTGTCCGGCCGGGTGAGCTTCCCGAACTCGAGCAGACCGTCGCCGACCTGGCGCGCCGCGCCGAGGTTCCGGTGCCCCGCCTGTATCTGATCCCCTCCGACCAGCCGAACGCGTTTGCGACCGGGCGGAACCCGAGCCATGCGGCGGTGGCCGTGACCGAAGGTCTGCTGACGCTGCTGCCGATGCGGGAGGTGCGGGGCGTGCTCGCGCACGAGTTCGCCCACATCAAGAACCGCGACATCCTGATCTCGTCGATCGCCGCGATGGTCGCCGGCGCGGTCTGCGCGATCGCGACCGTCCTCCAGTTCTCGATGCTGTTCGGCGGCTCCGACGATGACGATTCGCCGCTCGGGCTGATCGGGACGCTCGCGGCGATCATCGTCGCGCCGATCGCGGCGACGCTGCTGCAGCTTGGCGTGTCGCGCCAGCGGGAGTACCTTGCCGACGCGACCGGCGCGCAGCTGCTCGGCCGCGCCGCTCCGCTGGCGGACGCCCTGCAGACGCTCGAACGGGGCGCGCAGGCGATCCCGATGCGCGTCAACCCCGCGACGGCATCGCTGTACGCCGTCAACCCGTTGCCGCGTCAGGGTCTCGCGACGCTGTTCATGACCCATCCGCCGACGGCGGAGCGGATCCGGCGCCTGCGTGCGCTTGACGGCGACCGTGCCCTCGCGCTGGCTGCGTAGGACGATTCGATGACCGTGACCGCCGGCCACCAGCAAACGAAGCTCAGCGATGAGCTCGAGCTATGGCTGGCGGGCGACGGCGAGAAGACCGTCGGGACGCTGATCGACACGTTCGGCGATAAGAGCTTCGCGATCCTGTTCGTCCTGCTGCTCGGCGTGCCCGCGCTGCCGCTCCCGACGGGCGGCGCGACGCACGTGTTCGAGGTGATCGCGGCGCTGCTCGCGGCGCAGCTGGTCGCGGGGCGCCACCAGGTCTGGCTGCCGCAGCGCTGGCGGCGGCTCGGGCTCGCCGGCGACACGCAGCAGAAGTTCATCGCGTCGCTGATGAAGCTGATCCGCCGGCTCGAGCGCATCTCGCGCCCGCGCCTGCGGTTCCTGTTCCACCGGCGGTTCACCGACGTCCTGTTCGGGCTTGCCGTGCTCGGCGGCACCGCGGGCGCGTTCTTCGCCCCGCCGTTCACCGGTCTCGACACGCTGCCCGCACTCGGCGTCCTCATCCTGTCGCTCGGCGTCTTGCTCGAGGACTTCGCGATCGTGATCGCCGGAACCGCACTCGGGATTGCCGGCATGGTGCTGGAGATCGTGCTCGGGGCGGCGGCCATCCACGGCCTGCGCACGCTCTTGTGACTAGTGCAGCGTTCCCACTGGCGCCCCACCCACAAGGAGGGCCCGCCGCAGGCCCCTCGAGTGCACGTTGTCCGACGGTCTCGTCGACGGGGGCGCTGCCTCGAGGGTCGTACGCGGGGTGCGCAGTGTCTTGCCGTTGTGCGGTTCGAGCCGTTGTGGGCTGGCGCCGAGCAGGGCCTTCGGCCCGGCTTGGGTGAGAGGGATGCCCGGAACGAGGCATTGAAGGGTGGGTGCGTTTGGCCCAGCCGGCATAACGTGAAAAAGTTCGCGCCGGGTTCGACGGTTTTCACGAAAGGCACCGCCACCGTGCTTATCCGGCAAAGCGTTTAACGCAACGCGGGCCTTTTCACGTTGTGCAGGCCCGTCGCGCCCCGCACCCACCCCTTCCCCGGCCACATACCGGGCCGAACTCTCATCCGGGGGCGGGCCGAAGGCCCCTACTGGGCGCCAGCCGACAACGCCCCGAACCGCACCGTGCGCCACGCGTCAACGCTGCACTAATGGTGGTGATCGTGGCCGCGGACGGTCAGCCACGACTGCCAGGTGATCCGCAGGATCACCACCGTGATCGCGAGACCGATCAGCGGATCGGCGACGGGTAGGCCGAGCGCGACGACGATCGCCGAGGCGATCACGGCGAGCGACACGTACGCATCGGCGCGAGCGTGGGCGCCGTCGGCGATCAGCGCCGGGCTGTCGAGCCGGCGCCCGGCGCGCGTGCGGACCTGCGCCGCGATCCAGTTGCCGGCGTAGCCGATCGCGCCCGCGAGGGCGAGCGCCGCCAGGTGTCCGGGAGTGCTCGGGTGGATCAGCCGGCGGACGGCCTCGATCCCGGCGACGCACGCACTGATGAAGATCGCAGCGACGACGGCGAGTCCGGCGAGACGCTCGGCGCGCTCGGATCGCATCACGAACGCGATCCCGAGCGGCACGGCCGTCAGCGCGTCGCCGAAGTTGTGGATCATGTCGGCGAGCAGCGCGACGCTGCCGGACAGCACGAACACGAACGCCTGCGCGGTCGCGGTCAGGCCGAGCACGCCGAGCGAGATCGCGACGGCGCGCAGGCCCTCGCGCGAGCGCTTGATGCTCTCGTCGATCAGACCGTGCGAGTGACCATGACCATGACCACCGTGACCATGATGATGCGCGTGCGGCGCCTCGTGCGTGTGTGGGCCGTTGTGCGGATGCGCGTGCTCCACGCCCCGGTGGCGGTGGCGCTCGCCACCGAGCGACTCATAGCTCAGCAACGCGTGGTCGGCCATCTCCGGCAGAGGCTAGTAGAGACACGGACCTCGCTGCCGGTGTGCGGGGAACTCGGGATGTGCGATCCGCGATGCACCTCTACAGGAATTCGGCAAACAGACCGATTCAGTGCACATGCGGCTTCCCTCGATGTGGGTCTCACGGCGGTCACCCGTCGGCGCGTCGCGCCGCGCTGCGGGCGACTGGGCCGGGCACTCGATGCTCCAGAACGCAGGCTCGCGGCGTGCGGCGCTGGTCGTGTACTCGCTGTGCTGCGGCCTCGTGGTCGCGATGCTGCCGCTCAACCACACGATCCGCTGGCGCGAGGTGGCGCCCGCGCTCGTGGTACAGGCCGTGCTCGGCGTCCTGCTCGCGTGCGGCGCGCGCGTCCCGGCCGGGCGGGTCCCCGTCGTCGGGATCGCAGCGGTCATCGCGTACATCGTGTCGGTCGCGCTCCTGCGCGACGGCCTCGACGCCAACGCGGGCTTCGGGCCGCTGGCGCTACTGCCGGTCATCTGGGCCTCGCTACGCGCACGACGCGCTGAGCTCGCGATTGCCGTCGCCGGCATCGCCGCGATCTTCCTGGGCCCGGCGCTGCTGGTCGGCCCCCCGCACTACCCGGCCGGCACATGGCACGCAGGCCTGCTGTTCACCGTGATCGCCGCCGGCCTCGGCATCGGCGTGCTGCACCTGACCAGCCGCGTGCACGTGCTCGTCGCTCAGCTCGGCGAGCTCGCCCGCACGGACGAGCTGACGGGGCTGCCGAACAGGCGGGCGTGGCAGGAGTTGCTCGAGCACGAGCTCTCGCTGTTCCGGCGGACCGGCACTCCGTTCGCCGTCGCGCTGCTCGACCTGGATGCACGCCTGAGTCGCTGCTCGCCGCCGCCGACCGGGCGCTGTACAGGACCAAGCGCGCCGGCGGCGGGCGGATCTCCTCGATCTCCCTCGCCGCCTGAGGCGCCGCTACATCCGGAACACTCCGTAGCCGAGCGCTCCGAGCGGCGCGTGCGCGCACGCGGCAAGTGCCTGCGCGAGCACGTCGCGCGTGCGTCGCGGGTCGATGATTCCGTCATCCCAGAGGCGCGCGGTCGAGTAGATCGGGCGTCCCTGATGTTCGTACTGCTCGCGCAGCGCGGCTCCCGTGTCCGGCTGACCGACCTCCCTCATCACGGTCGCGGCCTGCTCTCCGCCCATCACGCTGATTCGTGCGTTCGGCCACATGAACAAGAAGCGCGGCGAGTACGCCCGCCCGCACATGCCGTAGTTCCCGGCGCCGAACGAGCCGCCGATCACGACCGTGAGCTTCGGCACGCGGGCGCAGGCGACGGCGGTGACGAGCTTGGCGCCGTCCTTTGCGATTCCGCCCGCCTCGTATTCGCGCCCCACCATGAAGCCCGTGATGTTCTGGACGAACAGCAACGGGATCGCGCGCCGGTCGCACAGCTCGATGAAGTGCGCCGCCTTCAGCGAGGACTCGCTGAACAGGATCCCGTTGTTGGCGATGATCCCGACGGGGTGCCCCTCGAGGTGCGCGAACGCGCAGACCACGGTCGTGCCGTACAGCTCCTTGAACTCCCGCAGCGCGGAGCGATCGACGATCCGTCTCAGCACGTCGCGGACGTCATACGGCGTGCGGCTGTCAAGCGGGACGAGGTCGAGGATCTCCTCGGGGTCCTCGACCGGCGGCGCCGGCGCCGCGCGCTCCCATGGAGGCGCCGGATCGTGCGGGAGCGTCGAGACGATCCCGCGGACGATCTCGAGCGCGTGCTCGTCGTCGGCGGCGAGATGGTCGGCGACGCCCGAGGTCCGCGCATGCACGTCGCCTCCCCCGAGCTCCTCGGCCGTGACCTCCTCGCCGGTCGCCGCCTTCACGAGCGGAGGCCCGCCCAGGAAGATCGTTCCCTGCTCGCGAACGATCACGGTCTCGTCGCTCATCGCGGGGACGTATGCACCGCCCGCGGTGCAGGACCCCATCACGCACGCGACCTGCGGGATCGCGAGCTTCGACATCGTCGCCTGGTTGTAGAAGATCCGGCCGAAGTGCTCGCGGTCGGGGAAGACCTCGTCCTGCATCGGCAGGAAGGCGCCGCCCGAATCGACGAGATAGACGCACGGCAGGCGGTTGTGCAGCGCGATCTCCTGCGCGCGCAGGTGCTTCTTGACGGTCATCGGGTAGTACGTGCCGCCCTTCACGGTCGCATCGTTGGCGACGATCACGACCTGGCGGCCGCCGACGCTGCCGATCCCGGTGACGATCCCGGCGCCGGGCGCATCGCCGCCGTACAGCTCCTCGGCCGCGAGCGCCGAGAGCTCGAGGAACGGCGTCCCCGGATCGCACAGACGCTCGACCCGGTCGCGGACGAGCAGCTTGCCCCTCGCGATGTGCCGATCGCGCGCGCGATCGCCCCCGCCCGCCCCGACGCGTGCGAGGCGCTCCTCGAGATCGGCGATCAGCGCGAGATGCGCCTCGCGGTTAGCGAGCACGGTGCCCGTCATGTGGTGCCTCCTCGGCGTGGACCGCGAGGACCGGCTGGCCGCGCGCCACTCGGTCTCCCGGCTTCAGGTGCAGGCCGTCGACGGTTCCCGCATGGGGTGCGGTGATCGACAGCTCCATCTTCATCGACTCGAGCACGAGCAGGACGTCGCCCTTCGCGACCGTGTCGCCGTCGGCGACCCGCACGATCAGCACGGTCCCCGGCATCGGCGCCTGCAGGGAGTCGATCAGCGCGCCTTCGCCCTCGAACGAGCTCCGCGCCGTGTGGAGCTCGAGCTGGTGGCCGTCGCGCGCGATCGAGATCTCCTCGTCGCTCACGTAGAACGCGTAGCGCCGCTCGACGCCGCCGATCCTCACGCGCGCCGCTCCGTCCGCGCCGAGGCGCATCGCGACCCCGTCCCACACGCGCTCGCCGGCGCTGACCTGTCCCGCCTGGACCCGGACCTCGCCGTGGTCGACGAGCTTGCGACGCCAGGGCCCGGCGGGGGTCGCGGTGCCCGCGGCGACGAGCGCGGCGGCCGGGAGCAGGTCCTCAGGCGTCGGGGGCGGAGCCTCCGCGAGCACGCGCTCGAGCAGTCCGGTGTCCTGCGCGCCGGCTCGGACATCATCGCGCGCGAGCAGCGCACGGGTGAACGCGGCGTTCGTGCGGACACCGACGAGCTCAAACTCAGCGAGTGCACGGCGAAGTCGCCGGAGCGCCGTGGCCCGGTCGGGTCCGTGCGCGATCACCTTCGCGAGCATCGGGTCATACGAGGTGCCGATCTCGGTGCCGGCGCGCACGCCGGAGTCGACCCGAATCCCGGCACCCCCGGGTTCCCGATACGCGCGAATGACGCCGGTCGCTGGCAGGAATCCGCCGGCTGGATCCTCGGCGTACAGCCGGGCCTCGACGGCGTGGCCGGTCGGTGCAAGCTCGTCCTGGCGCAACGCGATGGGCTGGCCCGCCGCGATCCGCAGTTGCAGCTCGACCAGGTCGACCCCATAGACGAGCTCGGTGACGGGGTGCTCGACCTGCAGCCGGGTGTTCATCTCGAGGAAGTAGAACTCGCGTGCGTCGCTGGTGGCGATGAACTCGACCGTGCCCACCCCTTCGTAGCCACATGCCCGGGTGAGCGCGGCCGCGCCAGCCCCCAGGCGCTCGCGCAGCGCTGGGTCGACGACCGGCGACGGTGCCTCCTCGACGACCTTCTGGTGGCGGCGCTGCAGCGAGCACTCGCGCTCGCCGAGATGGACAACGGCTCCGTGCCGGTCCGCGAGCACCTGGATCTCGATGTGACGCGGGCGCTCGATGTAGCGCTCGACCATCACGCGACCGTCGCCGAACGCTGCCTGCGCCTCGCGGGCGGCGGCCGCCGTGGCGTCCGCGAGCGCGTCCGCCCGGCGCACGACCCGCATGCCCCTGCCGCCGCCCCCGGCCACGGCCTTGACGAGGACTGGGAACATGCCGTCCTCACCCGACGGGACGACCGGAACCTCTGCCGCCCGGGCTGCGTCCTTGGCGCGAGCCTTATCGCCCATCAGCTCGATCGCCTCGGGCGGCGGGCCGATCCAGATCAGGCCGGCATCGATCACCGCGCGCGCAAACGCCGCGTTTTCGGACAGGAAGCCGTACCCGGGATGGACCGACCGGGCGCCGGCCGCGCGCGCCGCGCGCAACAGCTCAGCGGGATCGAGGTAGGAGGAGACCGGGACCGCGACGTCAACGGCGTCCGCGTGCAGAGCGCCCGCGTCAGCGGGGGTGATGACGCCCGCGCTCGTCAGACCCAGCCCGTGGACGGTCCTGGCGATGCGGACGACGATCTCGCCGCGATTGGCGATCAGAACCGGCGCGAGCTGATCCATGATCGCGGCATTGTGTCGCCGCTACGCGCCCAGTGCGCGCGCGATCACCATCTGCTGGACCTCGTCGGTGCCCTCGCCGATCGTGAGGATCTTCGCGTCGCGGTAGAACCGGCAGACGGGATACTCCTCGATGTATCCGTAGCCGCCGTGGATCTGCACTGCCTCCTCGGCGGCGCGCACAGCCAGGCGGCCGGTCTTCAGTTTCGCCTGCGCCGCGGTGAGGCTGAAGTTGCGTCCCTGATCCTTGAGCACCGCCGCCTTGTACGTGAGCAGGCGGGCAGCTTCGATCTCGGTCGAGAGATCCGCGAGCTTGGCCTGGATCGTCTGGAAGCGGGAGATCGGCCGGCCGAACGCTCGCCGCTCCTTCGCGTACGCCAGTGCCTGGTCGAGCGCGCCCTGCGCGAGCCCGACGCCCATCGCCGCCACGCCGATCCGCCCGATGTCGAGCACCTGGAGAAACTGCTTGAAGCCGCTCCCTCGCGGTCCGAGCAGCCGATCCTCGGGCACCCGGCAACGGTCGAAGCTCAGCGGCCGCGTGTCGGATGCGTTCCACCCCATCTTGCGGTACGGCTCGCCCACGTCGTAGCCGGGCGTTCCCCGCTCGACGATCAGATTCGAGATCTCGTTCTCGCCCGTGCGCGCGGTGATCGCGACGTGCCCGGAAATGTCGGTGCCGGCGTTGGTGATGAACTGCTTGGCGCCGTCGATGATCCACTCGCCGTCCTCGAGCACGGCCCGCGTCTTGACGTTGCCGGCATCGCTGCCGGCCTCCGGCTCGGTCAGGCCGAATGCGCCCAGTTTCGTTCCCGTGCAGAGCTCCGGGAGATAGTGCGCTTTTTGTTCGGCATTGCCGAACAAGAAGATCGGCTGCGTTCCCAGCGACGTGTGCGCGCACAGGGTGATCGCGACGCTCGAGTCCACCCGCGTGAGCTCCTCCACGGCGACCGCGTACTGCAGCGAGGTGCCGCCGGCGCCACCGACTTCCTCCGGGAACGGGATCCCCATCCAGCCGAGCTCCCCCATCTTCGCGACGAGCTCGTATGGAAACGCCTTCGTGCGGTCGAGCTCGCCGGCCACCGGCGCGACCTCGGCGTTCGCGAAGTCGCGGACGGTGCGCTGCAGCAGCTGCGTGTCGTCGTCGAAGTCGAACAGCACGGCCGCCACTATACCGAATGGACATTCGAAGTTCGAATGATCTTTCGGACACCTGCGATTATCATCCGCGACGATGCCCCCGCGCGCCCACCGGACTGCTCTGCGCGAGCGCTACGACCGCCGGCAGGCGCAGGTCGTGCTCGAAGCCGCCGCCGTGTTCGCCGGCCGCGGCTATGACCAGACGTCCGTGCCCGAGCTGGCGGATGCGCTCGGGATGGCGGCCGGCGGCCTCTATCACTACTTCGGCAGCAAGGAAGACCTGCTGATCGCGATCTGCGATCAGCTGATGGACCCGCTTCTGGCGGAGGCCGAGGCGCTGCTCGCCGGCGACGAGGACCCGGACGTGCGGCTGCGGGCGCTCGTGCGCCTGTGGGTCGCGCACGTGATCGAGCATCGCGATCACATGCTCGTGTTCCAGCAGGAGCGGCACGTGATCGAGCACGGACAGCAGTGGCGCGCCGTGCGCGAGAGTCGCAAGCGCTTCGAGCGGCACGTCGCCGGCGTCCTCGAGGAGGCGCACGAGCGCGGGCTCATGCGACTCGACGATCCGCGCCTTGCGCTCTCGGCGCTGCTCGGCATGGTCAATCACACCGCGCAGTGGTACCGCCCTCGCGGGCGGTTGAGCGCCACCGAGATCGCCGACGGCTACGTCGACCTGGTTCTTCGCTGACGGCTGCGAGCCGCTCGAGCGCGAGGAGTCAGTGGGCTGTCGGGAGGATCAGGACAGAGGCGTGCTCGGACGCGTGCCGCAGCTCGATCTCGGTCGGGCGCATGGCGGTCGTCGTGGCCGTCGACGGGTCCTCGCCGGTACCCGGGTTGCGCGCGTATCGTGGATGGGCGCCGGAGGAGACCTGCAGGCGGATGCGGTGGCCGGCGGCGAAGCGGTGGGCGATCGGCCACAGGTCAATGGCGACGCGCCAGGCGCCATCGGCGACGCGCTCGAAACGCCCGGGCGCCACGCGCGCCAGCGCATCGGTCACGTTCCACGAGCCGCCCGCCTCGTCGACGTCGCACACGCGCGCGAACATGTCGAAGTGCTCGGTAGTCGCGCGCACCCAGAGCTCGACGCGCACCGGCCCGAGGGTCTCGAGCGTCGACTCGAGCGGCGCCGACGTGTATGTGAGGACGTCGGGGCGCGCCTCGAGCGGCCGGTTGTCGAGGACCGGTTCGCGTACCAGCAGCACCGGTCCCCCGAGCGATGGCGTCGGGTCGGCGGGGTCGTAGCGGTAGCGGTCAGCGGCGCCGGCCTGCTCGCTCGGCTGATCGCGCGCGAGCACCCCGTCGTGGGACGGCCACAGACGCAGTTCGCCGGTCATCGGCGGCGGCCAGTTCGATAGCTCGCGCCAACCGCCGCCGGAACGCTCGCCCGTCACGTACACGCGCACGCGCGCCGGGCGTACGAGTCGGCGATCGTCGAGCAGGTGTGCGCGCAACCACGCGAGGCCCTCGCGCAGGCCGGCGCCCATCCCGCCAGGAGCGGTGTGCGTCCACGGACCGATGATCAGCTGGACGTCGCGGCCGGCGTCCCGGAGCGCGGCGAAGTCGGCGAGCATCCAGGGCAGGAAGATGTCGTACCAGCCTCCGATCAGCTGCACCGGCATGTCGACCTTCGCCACGCCCGCAGCAAAGTCCCGCGCGACCCAGTAGGCGTCCTCGCGTCCGGGGCTTGCGATCGCCTCGCGAAACCACGCGACCTCGGCTCCGGTCGTGCGCTCGTCGAGTTCCGCCAGCGGCGTGTCCGCGAGCAGCCCGGGCAGGCGGCGCAGGGCGCGGGCCATCGCCAGCGGCGCGAACCGCCGCTCCTGCGCCGCGACGAGCGCCAGCCACGATGCGGCGCTCTCGAGCGACAGGCTCCCGCCCGCATACGTCTGACCGTGGAACTGAGACGCGCTCACCTGAACGGCCAGCGCCCGCAGATCATCGCCGGCGTCCGGCGCGACCGCCCACTGGACGAGCCCGAGGTAGCTCGGCCCGATCATCCCGATCCGCTCGCTGTGCCACGGCTGCCCGCGGATCCAGCGCAGCGTCGCAAGACCATCGGCCCGCTCATCGAACGGACTGAACTGCCCGCCCGAGCCAAACGTGCCACGCACGCTCTGGACCACCACCTGCAGCCCGCGCTCGGCGAGCAACCGCCCGAACAGCAGCCCGACGAGCTCTTTGCGGCCGTAGGGCGAGCGTACGAGCACCGTGGGCTGGGCAGCGGTGCGGGAGGACCGCGCGACCCAGCGGTCCGCGAGCAGGACGGCACCGTCGTCCATCGTCGCCGCGAGATCCTGCTCGCAGACGACGTCGAGTGTCTGCGGGTGCGGCAGATGCATCCGCCGGGCCAGGATCTCGCTGGGAAGACTCACCGGAGGAATCGTATGCAGCGCGGGCGCGCGTGTTATTCGAACTCGAACCGAATCGGGTGCCGGAACGAGGCGACGTCGAGGACGTCGCCCTCGGAGTCGACGAGCCACCGGGACGTGCGGTGCTCCTCGTCGCGGTACATGAACACCAAACGGGGATTCTGAGCCGAGCGAACCGCCGGCACGGCCCGATACTTCTCGGCGAATGCCGACTGCGCGGGCGTCAGTTCGACGATCGGTGCTGCCGCGAGCATCGCCCGTAGGATCGCCGCCCGCGTGTCCGCATGCATCCGCACTGCTCCCCCAAATCGGGTGCGGGTTTGACCGCAGCAGTGCTGCGGCGCATCACGTGCCGGTCAGGCTGCGCCGGGCGTCGACGCGCTCATCGGCAGCCGCGCGTCGATCTCCTGACCCGCCCACGTATCGCGGATCCAGCCATGCCGCGGATCGTCGCGGAACTGCCAGCGGCGCTCGACGGGCCCGGCCATCACGTTGAGGTAGTACAGGTGATACCCGGGCGCCGCCATCGAGGGCCCGTGGTAGCCGTGCGGCATCAACACCATGTCGCCGGTGTGAACCTCGACGCAGATGTCGATCTCACGCCCGGGCCCGGAGCCGTACACGCGCTGGTAGCCGAACCCGCTCCCCGAGGGGCCGTCGGCCACCTCGAAGTAGTAGATCTCTTCGAGCGGCACTTCCACCCCGGGCACGTGCTCGTCGTGCTTGTGCGGCGGATACGACGACCAGTTGCCGCCCGGCGTGAGCACCTCGACGGCGATCAGCCGGTCCGCCTCGAACGCCTCCGGCGAGCAGAAGTTGTTGACTTGGCGGCTCGCGCGGCCGGCCCCGCGCAGCTCGACCGGCACCACGTCGGCGGACACGTAGCGAGGGTGCAGCCGCCGGTCGGCCCGTGCCGAGGGAAGCGCGACGCGCGCGCCGTGCTCGCTGCGGAGCTCGAGGCGCGCGTCGCGCGGCGCATAGGCGAAATCGGTGACGCCCGAGAACACGCTCCCGCGGCCGCGCAGCTCGAAGCGTTCGCCGTCGATCTGCACGCTGCAGCCACCCGCCAGCGGCAACACGATCACCTCGTCCTCACGCGTCTGGATCGCGGTGTGCCCAGCCGCATCGAGCTCGACGATCCGCAGCCCGCTGAACCCCCAGCCGGCCTGCTCAGGCGTGACGTGCAGCGAGAATCCCGCGTCCGCGGTCGTGCCATCGGGCACGTACCCGTGGAGTATCGGGCCGGCCCCCATCAGCCCCAGACCTCCTGCGCAACCTCGACGATCAACTCGAGCTTCGCCCGCTGGTCGTCGATCGTCAGTTTGTTGCCTTCCTCGGTCGAGGAGAAGCCGCATTGCGGCGACAGGCACAGCTGGTCGATGTCGAGGTAGCGCGCGGCCTCGTCGATTCTGCGCTTGAGCAGTTGCTTGTCCTCGAGCGCGGGACGCTTGGTCGTGACGAGACCGAGCACGACCGCCTTCCCGGGCGGGACGAACCGCAGCGGCTCGAATGTCCCGGAGCGCTCGTCGTCGTACTCGAGGAAATAGCCGTCGACCATAAGCTCGCCGAACAGCGCCTCCGCGACGAAGTCGTAGCCGCCCTCGGCCACCCACATCGACTGGTTGTTCCCACGGCACAGATGGGTGGTGACCGCGAGATCCGACGGGCGACCGGCCAGCGCCTTGTTGATGTTGGCGATGTACTGCTCGTGGAGGTGATCCGGGTCGCCGCCGATCTGCTCGATGTGCTCGTGCTGGGCGGGGTCGTTGATGTATGCGAGGCTCGTATCGTCGAGCTGCAGGTACCGGCAGCCCAGCCCGTAGACCCCGCTGATCTGCCCCCGGTACGCCGCGGTCAGGTCCTCCCAGAACGCGTCGATCTCGGGGTAGACCGTCCGGTCGATCGACGAGTTGCCGCCGCGATAGTGCACCATGCTCGGCGAGGGGATCGTCAGCTTCGGCGTCTGGCTGTCATCGGCGTGGTCGCGCAGGAACGTGAACGCGTCCGCGAAGATCGTCTGTGGCAGCGTCACCGGCTCGGACACGAGCATCGCCGGCGGCACGTACTCGTACTCGCCCTGCTCGTTGCGGAACCGCACGTGGAGGCTCTCGCCGTCCCCCTGGCGGATCCCTCCCAGCGACATGATGAAGTCCATGTGCCAGGACGAGCGGCGGAATTCGCCGTCCGTGACGGTCCGCAACCCGGCGGCCCGCTGAAGCTCGATCACGTCGCGGACCGCGTCATCCTCGCGGGCGCGAAGCTCTTCGGCGCCGACCTCGCCCGCCTTGACGCGGGCCCGCAGCGCGAGCAGCTCCTTGGGGCGGAGCAGGCTGCCGACGTGGTCGGCGCGAAACGGAGGTCGGTCTAGAGCGGCCATCGCACGTCCATCATTTCACGCACTCAAGCGCGATCGGCCACTGCCGATCACCCGGGTGCTGCCGCTCTCTCGATTGGAGTCCGAGATGCCAGACCAGGTCCATCTTCTCGTCGTACGTGCCGGTGGTCTTCCCTGGGCACTCCCGATGGCAGCCGTCGAGCAGACATTTGATCTGCGTGAGCACAAGGCCCACCGGGTCGGCGACATGGCCGTGGTCTGCTTCCGGGACCAGGTGCTCGAGCTGATCGACCTCGCCGAGCGGCTCGGCCTCACCCAGGAAGCGCCGTCCGCGGCCGTGGTCGTATGGGCCTCCGGGCGCAGGCGCGCGTTCGCGATCGAAGAGCCCGTCGGCCAGGTGATGATCGAGCGACTCCAGCTGCCCGACCTCGCGACCGGCGGGTTCACCAGCGAGGTCGTCCTCTCGGGCGACGAGATCATCCCGATCCTCGAGCCGGGGGCAGTCGCGGGAGACTGGTCGCTCGGCGAGGCGTCCGGGCTCGGATTCACCGACCTGCAGCAAAGCGCCCTGCGCGAGATCGCGAACATCGGCTCGGGCCACGCTGCGACCGCGCTGTCGCAGCTGGTCGGCCGCCCGGTCGACATCAGCTACTCGGAGGCGCTGCTCACCGTGCTCGCCGAGGCGATCGACAAGATCGGCGCGCCGATGAGCCGCTCGGCGCTCGTCGACACGCCGATCCAGGCCGACGGCGGAACCGTGTTGCTGGTGTTCCCCGACGACACGGGCGAGCAGCTCTGCCAACTGCTCGGGACGAGCCTCTCGGACGAGATCGGGCTGACCGCGCTGCAGGAGGTCGGGAACATCCTGGCGACGTCGTACCTGAACGCGATCGTCGAGATGACCGGAATGGAGCTCGAGCCCGAGCCGCCGACGGTTGAGGTCGACCTGCTCGGCGAGCTGCTCTCGCAGAGCGCGGCCAGCGGCGGCAACATGACCGACCCGACCGTGCTGATGCGCTCGCAGCTCACGGTCGAGGCGTCGACCGCGAAGTTCTCGTTCCTGTTCGTCCCGCGCATCGGGTCGGTCGAGACGCTGCTCGATCGCCTCGGCGTCGGCA
>DATKOY010000089.1:0-77929 GCA_035524415.1 Solirubrobacteraceae bacterium
GCTCGCGCTCCGCTTCCTGAGCCCGGCGAAGCTCCACGTCGCGCTGCAACTCCGCCAGGTCGCGCTCGGTCCGCGAGAGCCGGGTGGCCATGATCGCCACGTACACGAGCACCAGCGCGAGGAACACGATGTACGCGGCCGCGACGTACTTGCCCGCGGTGTGGAGCGGCAGCGCCGGGGCTACACCGAGAACGAGGCTCATAGCGGCGCCGCGCTCCGCTTCAAGGGCGCCACCGCGTCGTCGCCCAGCAGCGTGCGGCGCAGCGCGCGCACCTGCATCCGGGTGCTCTTGGCGGCCATCTCGTACTTCCACAGCGTGGCGTACAGCAGCGCGATCCCGATCAGCGAGACCAGGAACGTGAGGCGCATAGAGCCGGGCAGGTTCCCGCCGGCCAGGGTCAGCACGCGCGGATGCACGTACTCCTGGGCAGCGCGAACCGCGATGAAGTTCAGCGGTACGAACGCGCCGGCCACGACCGCGAACACGCTCGCGTACCGGGACTGGCGCTCGGGATCCTCGATCGAGAACCGGAGCGGTTGATAGGTCGCGAACAGCAACATCACGATCAGGAACGACGTCAACGTCGGGTCACTCCATACCCACCAATGGCCCCACGAAGCTTTGGCCCAGATCGTGCCGGTGAGCAGCGTCCCGACCCCGAAGATCAGCGCCATGTGGATCGCCACGTACGAGCGGATGTCCCACTTACGCTCGCCGGTCCGCAGGTACATCGCTCCGAGCACGCCGCCGAACACGAACCCGCACAGCGCCGTGATCGCGAGCGGCACGTGGATGTAGAAGATCTTCTGGATGAAGCCCTGATCGGCGTCGAGCGGTGCGTAGAAGAAGACGAGCGCGAGCGCGGCCGTGATCGTGGCGACTGTTGCAAGGGCGAGGCCGCGCAAACCGCGGCCGTAAGTGGTCAAAACGTCATTCCTCCAGCAGGAAATCGAACACTGCGTAGGCGACCAGTGCGAACACGAGATCATAGAGCGCGAGGATCGCAATCCATTTCGCGGGAGGCGATCCCGATCCGTGCGCGGCGAGCAAGGGACCTGCTGCCCGCGCGGTTGCGATCAGCGCCGGGATCAGCAGCGGCAGGCCGATGATCGGTCCGATCAGGTCCCGCGCACGCGTGTGCACGGCGATCGCCGACACGAGCGTCCCGATGACGGCGAACGCCGTGTTGGCTAATGCCAACACCGCGATCAGCCCGGGGAGCGGCGGTCCCAGGGATGGGCCGAGCAGCAGCAGCGCGAACGCCGGCACGGCGATCACCTCGAGCACGACCAGGAAAGCGAACAGCGCCGCGGCCTTCGCGACGAGCATCGCCGTCCGATCGACGGGCGCGAGCAGGAACGCGTCGAACCCTCCCTGCTCGCGCTCGGCGACGAACAGGCGGTTGATCCCGAGCATCGCCGCAAACAGGAGCGTTGTCGTCAGCACGCCGGCGGCGAGCTGACCGTCGATCGTGGCGCGGTTCAGCGCGAAGTGGAAGATGACGAACGTCGTCACCGAGAACAGCGCCATCGCCGGCACGGTCTCGAACGTGCGCAGTTCGAGCAGCAGGTCCTTGCGCAGCACGGTCAGGGCGGCCCTCACGCGTACAGCTCCTTCAGGTCCGCGGCGGCGAGCCCGCCGGGCGCCCCGGCGTAGGTGACGCGACCATCCTTCAGTCCGAGCACGACATCCGCCTCCGCCAGCGCGGCCTGCGGGTCGTGGCTCGTGAGCACCCGCGTGCAGCCGCTCGCGCGGCCGATCAGCGGCTCGATCAGCTCGCCGGCCCCAGGGTCCAGATTCGCTCGCGGCTCGTCGAGCAGGAGCAGGTCGGGCGCGTGCAGGACCGCCCGGCAGACCGCCACGCGCTGCAGCATCCCGCGGCTGAGCAGCCGGACGGGCTCATCGCCGCGGCCCGCCATCTGCACGCGCTCGAGCAGCTCGTCGACGCGCTCGGGCCGCACGCCGTGCAGGCGAGCGTGATAGTGGAGATTCTCGCGGCTGCTCAGGTCCGTGTAGAGCAGCGGATCGTGTCCGAGCAAGCCCAGCCTGCCCCGCACCGCGAAGCCGCGTCGCGGCAGCGGTTCGCCGAGCACGGACACCTCGCCGGCGTGCGGGCGCAGCAGCGTCGCGAGGATCCGCAGGAGCGTCGACTTGCCGGCGCCGTTGCGTCCAAGGACCGCGAGCGTCGCGCCGGGCGGGACCTCGACCGACACATCCCGCAGCGCGGTTCGCTCACCGAAGTGGCGGGTGAGGCCGCGCAGCTCAATGGCCGGGCGTGCGTCCACCCTCGCGCTGCAGCGTCCCGACGACGTGTTCGAGCGTCGGTGCAATCACGGGAAACAGCTCGCCGATCGCCTTCGGGTTCCCCGGGAAGTTGATGATGAGCGTCCGGCCGGCAATCCCGGACACGCCGCGCGTGAGGAGTCCCATCGGCGTGTGCCGCAGGGCTTCCGCGCGCATCGCCTCCGCGAAGCCGGGAGCGTCGCGGTCGATCACAGCCTTCGTCGCCTCCGGCGTCACGTCGTCGTGCGTCATGCCTGTGCCTCCGGTCGTGAAGATCAGCGAGACGCCCGCGCCGGGCGCGGAGTACTTGCGCAGCAGGGCTTCGATCGCGCCCAGGTCATCGGAGACGACCTCGCTGGCGACGACCTGCGCTCCGGCCGCCGAGGCGTGCTCGGCGAGCGCCTGCCCCGAGCGATCCTCGGTTCGCCCGGCCGCGACCGACGTCGACACGGTGATGATTGCGGCTCTCATGGCCGGCGAGGTTAACGCGGTCAACGAGTGCCGCGCTGCCAGACCCCGGAGCGCCCGCCGGACTTCTCGAGCAGCACGACCTCGGCGATCTGGGCGCCGCGTTCGATCCCCTTGACCATGTCGTAGATCGTCAGCGCCGCCACGGACGCCGCTGTGAGCGCCTCCATCTCGACCCCGGTGGGCCCGGTGCTCCGCGCCTCGGCCGTCAGTCGGATCTCGCCCGCGTCGGCGTCAATCGTGCCGTCGACGCCGACGAATGAGAGCGCGAGCGGGTGGCACAGCGGGATCAGCTCGGAGGTGCGCTTGGCGGCCTGGATCCCCGCGATCCTGGCGACGCCGATCACGTCGCCCTTCGGCGCCTCACCGGCGGCGACCGCCGCCGCCGTCGCCGGCGAGACCCGCACGAGCGCCTGCGCGACGGCGCGGCGCTCGGTCGCAGCCTTCGCGCCGACGTCGACCATCCGCGCGCGGCCGGACGAGTCGAGGTGAGTGAGCTCGCTCACACCGGGGCAGCGACGCGCCGTGCGGCGTCGATCAGATCGCGCACGGCCTCGACGTCGCCCGCCCGCAGCAGCACGATCGGGTCGGGGTCCCCGTTGACGATCGACTCGAAGAACTCCTTGCGGTCCTGGTAGGTCGGCAGCGTCGCCTTGGCCCAGCCGCGGACGTCGTTGAGCAGGACGGCGAGCTCCGCGTAGGGCTCGCCGAACAGCTCGCCGATCTCGCGCTTCATCCGCTTGGCAAGCGCCGGCGACGCGCCGGCGGTCGAGATCGCGACCGCGAGCGGTCCGGTGCGGACGATCGCGGGCAGGATGAAGTTGCACAGGGGCGGCACGTCGACGACGTTGACGAGCATCGCCCGCTGCTCGGCGTCCTCGAACACGCGGATGTTGACATCGGTGTCGTCGGTCGCGGCGATCGCGATCAGGCAGCCGTCGAGATCGCCGGTCTGATACGCGCGCCGCTCCCAGCGGATCGACCCCTCCAGCGCGAGCCCGACGAGCGCCGGGTGCGCCTCGGGCGCGACCAGGGTCACGTCGCCATCGCACGCGAGCAGCCCTTCGACCTTCTCGAGCCCCACGTCGCCACCGCCGACAACGAGGCAGCGCCTGCCCTTCAGACGCAGGCAGGCGATGTAGAACGGCGTCTCGAGCATGTCCTTGACGCATGACTGATCGCAGATCCCTCTGCGGAGCTGGCACACGCATTCCTTGCCGCTGTAAGCCTGGGCCGGCATCAGCTACAGGGTAGAGGAGCGCCGGTGCTACGAGCGCTTGACGGCGTCCTTCGCGATCCGGCCGCCGAGCTTCATCAGCGGTCCGATCCCGTTCTTGAGCGCGCCGGCGCGGATCGACGGCCGCCCGTACAGGATCGTCGCGGTCTGCTTCAGGGCGCGCCCCAGGGTCTCGTCATACGGATACCACCACGGGTTGCGGACGGCCGACGGTTCCCAGACGCGCAGCTTGATGTTCACGCACTCGTACAGGCCGAACTTCGAGTGGGTGCGGCCGAGCCCGGACTCCTTGACGCCACCCCACGAGCACTGACAGGCGCCGTGGCTGAACATGTGGTCGTTGATCCAGACCATCCCGGTCTGGAGCTCGCGCGCGATCCGCTCCCCCTTGCTGCGCTCGGAGGTCCAGACCGACGCGCCGAGCCCGAACTCGCTGTCGTTCGCGAGCGCCACCGCCTCGTCCTCGGAGTCGACCGTGACGATCGGAATCACGGGCCCGAAGATCTCCTCGCGCATGATCCGCATCTCGTGCGTGACGTCTGTCAAGACCGTCGGCGCGTAGAACGCGGCCTCGGACGGAAGCCCGTCGGGCGCCTGCACCGGGCCACCGCAGCGCATCACGGCCCCGTCCGCGACGGCGTCGTCGACCAGTCCCCGCACGATCTCGAACTGATCACGCGAGACCATCGGTCCGATCTCCGTGTCCCACCGCAGCGGGTCCCCGACGCGCAACCGCTCCGCGCCGGCGACGACGCCGGAGATGAAGCGCTCCGCCACCTCGCGCATCACGTACACGCGCTCGATGCCTGAGCACGTCTGGCCGGCGTTCGCAAATCCACCCCACAACGCGCCGTCGATCGCGTGGTCGAGGTTCGCGTCCGCGAGCACGATCATTGGGTCCTTGCCGCCGAGCTCGAGCACCGAGCCCTTCAGCAACCGCGCGCACTGCTCCCCGACGCCGCGGCCGGCGTCGACCGACCCCGTGAAGAAGATCTTGGCGACGCCGGCCTGGACGAGCGCGCCGCCGGTCCCGGGTCCGTGGATGACGCGCACGAGGCCCTCGGGGACCCCGGCACGCTCGAACACCGCCCGGATCCGCTCGCCGATCAGCGGCGTCAGCGACGCCGGCTTGAGCACGACGCCGTTGCCCGCCATCAGCGCGAGCGCGACCTCCCCGAACGGGATGCTCCAGGGGTAGTTCCACGGGGAGATGATCCCGATCACGCCGAGCGGCTCGTAGGTGAACACCGAGCTCTTCGTCTTCAGGAACAGCTGCGACATCGGGATCTTCTCGTCGTCCAGGATCTCGGCGCCGGCCCGCGCGATCCAGCGCAATGCGTCGATCGTCGGCAGGATCTCCATCGAGAAGGCCTCGTTGCGAGGCTTGCCCTGCTCGCGGACGAGCAGGTCGCGGATCTCGTCGGCCTCGTCGATCACGACCTGCGCGGCGCGCTCGAGGTAACGGGCGCGGTCGGCGAGGGTCAGCTGTGCCCAGAACGGCTGGACCTGCGCGACGTCCGCGACGACTGACTGAACGTGGTCAGGCGCAGTGACCCCCACCGAACCGATTCGCTCACCGGTGGCCGGACTGAAGGAGCCGAGCTGGGCCGTGGCGATCGCGGCGTCCACGCGGCAGAGAGTACAAACTCAGGTCGCCGCCGCGCGTGCCGAAGATCGGGGAGAGGACATGATCAGCTCCGGGACACTGCGCTCCGTGGTGGTGGCGGCAACGATCGGCGCCGCCGTGCTGGCACCTGCCTCGGCCGCGGCAACCGTCTACGGCGTCCACGTACAGGACCCGTCGGCGTATCGCGCCGGGAAGGCTACGGCCACGCAGGCCGCCCTTGCCGTCGAGCGCCACCGGCGGGCGTGGAGCGCGCAGAGCGCGTCGGGACCGCAGCTCCTGCAGTCGAGCCTCAACCAGCCCGGGCTCGACGCCGGCGAGTCCGGCGGCGCCACCCCACCGGACACGACAGGTGCGATCGGGCCTGATGACTACGTCGAGATGGTCAACTCCGAGGTGGCGGTGTACGCGCGCGGCTCGCTCGGCGCTCCCGTCGCCCAGGTCGCCGAGAACACGTTTGTCGGCACCGGCGACGGCACCTGCGACGGGCAGATCCAGTGGGACCAGCAGGCACAGCGATGGCTGTACGTCGTGCTCGATTGCGGCGCGACCGCGGGCCAGCAGGGCCTGTACTTCGGGTGGTCGAGGACGGCAGATCCGACCAGCCTGCCGTCCACCGGGTCGTCGGGGAACTGGTGCCGCTTTCAGTACGCGAGCGGCTCGACACTCGAGGACTACCCCAAGCTTGGCCACGACGACACCCAGATCCTGATTGGGACCAACGAGTACAACCAGGACGGCTCGGGGAGCTACCAGGACTCCCATGTGCTCGTCTTTGCCAAGCCGGCGCCAGGCGATGAGAGCTGCCAGGACCCCGGCGCGCCGACGATCATCTCGACCGGTTTCACGCCGGTGCCGGCGAACATCGCCGACGGCTCGGCGAACGGCTACGTCGTCAGCGCGTCCGGATCGCCCGCGGTGAACCTGTACACGATCCATCCGGACGCATCGTTCGCCACGACGCCGGTCACAGTGAGTCCGTACGCGCTCCCTGCGAACGTTCCGCAACCCGGCACGACCGACGTGATCGACTCGAGCGACGCGCGGCTGACCCAAGCCGTCGCGGTCACCGACCCGAGCACCGCGCAGGAGGGAATCTGGACGCAGCACACGGTCGCGGGCGCGGGTGGCGGCCCCTCCGTCGTTCGCTGGTATGAGCTGACACCGGGGCAGACGGCGCCGACCCAGGCCGGGACGATCAGCGGTCCGAACGGGACCTACGCGTTCAACGGGGCTGTGTCGCCGACCTCGGACGGCCGCGGCGCGGTCGTCTTCTACAACTCGGCGGACGACACTCATGTCGTCGATCTCCGCGCCGAGTACCGCGTCGCCGGGATGCCCTCGAGCCAGACGACAGGTGACCTCCAACTCGCGCAGAGCGCCTACACGGACGTGGATTTCAGCTGCGTCTCCCCGTACGGGCCGCCGTGCCGCTGGGGCGACTATGCCGGCGCCTCCCCCGACCCGACGAACCGCGGCCTCGTGTGGGGAACCGGCGAGCTGACGACGATTGCACCGGACGGATCCAGCAACGCCCAATGGGGGTCGCAGAACGTCGCGATCTCCACTTCGCCGCCCCCGAGCGGGGAGACCTCAGACGCCACCTCGGTCACGATGGACAGCGCCACGATCAGCGGCAGCGCCAATCCCCAGGGCAGCCCCACGTCCTATCACTTCGAATACGGGACGACGGCCGCCTACGGCGCCTCGACACCGACGGGTGACGCCGGCGCAGACAGCTCGAACCATCCGGTGTCGGCCGACCTGACCGGCCTGAAGGCGAGCACCGTGTACCACTTCACGCTCGTCGTCTCGAACGCCTACGGCACGACGAGCACGCCGGACCGCACGTTTACGACCTCGGCGCCGCCGGCGCCGACGGCGCCGACGGCGATGATCGCCTCGCCCCGAGCCGGCGGGATCTACCTGATCGGACAGGCCGTACCGACGAGCTTCAGCTGCGTCGAGGCGGCAGGCGGGCCGGGCCTGACCGCGTGCGCGGACAGCAACGGCTCCGCAAGCGGGACCGGATCGCTCAACACCGCCTCCGCCGGGCCGCACCTGTACTGGGTGACCGCGGCCTCGTCTGACGGCCAGCTGGCGACCGCGAGGCTCGCCTACACGGTGCGCCCGAGGATGGCGGTCTCGATCCGCAGCTCGCGCGCGCAGGTCTCGCGCCGGACCGCGAGCGTGCAGCTCGCGTGCACCGGCGGGCTCCCCGGAACGGCATGTCGCGGCACGCTCTCCCTGAGCGCGCGCGTCACACGGCACGTGCGCCGCCGGATCCGCGGGCATCTGCGATCGGTGAGCGTCAGCGCCACGGTGAGCGTCGCGCGGGCGAGCTACGCGCTCAGTGTCGATCAGCAGAAGGCGTTCACGCTGTCGATCAGTCGCGCGGCGCTGTCGTTGCTCGCGCGTTCGGCACCGCACCGGCTCAGCGTCCTCGCGGCAGCAACCCTGTTCGGGAAGACGCTGACGCGAGCGATCACGCTCGTCGAGTAGCACGGTTTCAGGCGAGCCCGCGCGCCCGCCGGATCTCGGCGAGCTTCTCCCGCAGGGCCGACTCGGCCTCGTCGGGATCGTAGAAGCGCCGGCCGATCGCGCGGTCGGGCATCAGTTCCTGCGGGGAGATGTGCCCCGGCCGACGGTGCGGGTTGTCGTACTCGCCGTCGCTGCGCGTCGAGGAGCGCAGCCATGGCGGCGGCAGGTCGGCACCGTGCTCGCGGATGTGCTCACGGGCGGCGAACACGGCGCGCTTGACGGCATCCGACTTCGGGGCGAGCGACAGGTAGATCGCTGCCTGCGCCAGCGCGAACTGGCATTCCGGCAGCCCGACGTGCTCGACCGCGTCGGCGGCCGCGGTCGCGACGACGAGCGCCTGCGGATCCGCATTGCCGATGTCCTCGGACGCGAGCACGACCATCCGCCGGACGATGAAGCGCGGGTCCTCGCCGCCCTCGAGCATCACCGCGAGGTAGTACAGCGAGGCATCCGGATCCGAGCCCCGCGTCGCCTTGATCCACGCCGAGATCGTGTCAAAGTGACGGTCGCCGCGCGCGTCGTACAACAGCGCCCGGCGCTGCAACGCGTCCTCGGCATGTGCCAGCGTGACGGGCTGATCGGGCCCCGCGACCTCGCTGGCGAGCTCGAGCCCGTTGAGGGCCGTGCGGGCGTCGCCGCCGGCGCGCTCGGCGAGGAAGTCGAGGACGTCGGGGTCGATCCGATCGGGCGGGCCGCATTCGCCGCGGACGACCGCGCGGTCCAGGAGCAGCCGGATGTCGGCCGGTCCGAGCGGCTCGAGCTCATACACGTGCGTGCGCGAGATCAGCGCCGAGTTGACCTCGAAGTACGGGTTCTCGGTCGTCGCGCCGATCAGCGTCACCAGCCCGTCCTCGACCGCCGGCAGCAACGCGTCCTGCTGGGCCTTGTTGAACCGGTGGATCTCATCGAGGAAGAACAGCGTCTTCTTGCCGCTCGTCCGCAGCCGCTCGCGGGCACGGTCGATCACCGCGCGGACCTCCGCCCGTCCGGCCTGGACCGCGCTCTCCTCCTCGAAGGCGGCGCCGGACGCCTCGGCGATGATCCGCGCGAGCGTCGTCTTGCCGCTGCCGGGCGGACCGTGCAGGATCATCGAGTGGCGCCTGCCCTCTTCGATCGCGGTGCGCAGCGCCGATGGGGATCCCGCCCGCCCCAGCAGCCGCTGCTGCCCGACGAACTCGTCGAGCGTGTGCGGCCGCATCCGCGCGGCGAGCGGAACGTCGGCTCCCGCGGGCGCGGTCTGCGTCACCGCCGCGGGCTCCTCCTCGCCGAACAGTCGCTCCATACCTGAAGTATGGGCGCTGTGCGCCCCTACTCGCGGGCGATCAGCGCGCGCGCGGCGTCGTGGAGCAGCCCGTTGGTGGCGATCGCGTCACCGCCGTCGGCGGTGCGCACGCCGGCGAGGTCGGTGAAGCGCCCGCCGGCCTCTTCGACGATCACCTGGAGCGGCGCGAGATCCCACAGCGACACCTCTGGCTCGCATGCGATCTCGACGGCCCCTTCGGCGACGAGCATGTACGCCCAGAAATCGCCGAACCCGCGCGAGCGCCAGCAGCGGCCCGCGAGCCCGAGCAGACCGTCGAGCCCCTCGCCCCAGTCGTCGAGGCCGGGAAAGCAGAGCTGGGCATTGCCCAGCTCATCCACAGCGGACACCTGCAGCCGGCGGGGTTCGTCGGAGAGCCCGTCGTCGACGAATGCACCCTCACCTCGCGCCGCCCACCAGCGGCGGCGCAGCGCCGGCGCCGAGACGACGCCGATCGTCATCTCGCCCTGCTCCTCGAGACCGAGCAGCGTCGCCCACACCGGGATCCCGCGCACGTAGTTCTTGGTGCCGTCGATCGGGTCGAGGATCCAGCGCCGCACGCTGTCCGCGGCATGATGGCCGAACTCCTCGCCGAGAATCGAGTCGCCGGGGTGCAGCTCCGACAAGCGCTCCCGGAGCGCGCGCTCGACCGCGTGATCCGCCTCCGTCACCGGGGTCAGGTCCGGCTTGGTCTGGACGTGGAGATCCTCGGCGCGGTAGCGAGCGAGCGTGATCGCGTCGGCAAGATCGGCCAGGGCGAGGGCGAGCTTCAGATCGTCGGACACGGCGCCGCATGGTAACCGCGTGCCAACGATGCACTAGGCTGCGGGCGCATGGCGGGAGCAGATCTCCAGCGCGAGACGACCGAAGTCCTGCAGCGCCTCGTCCAGTTCAACACGGTCAATCCACCGGGCAACGAGCGCCCCGCGATCGAGTACCTCGCCTCCTATCTGGAGCGCACGGGCTTCGAGACGGAGCTGCTCGCGGCCGTCGAGGAGCGGCCCAACCTCGTCGCCACGCTGAACGGCGGCGGCGACGGCCCAACGCTCGTCTACCTCGGTCACGTCGACACGGTCCTCGCCGATCCGTCGGAATGGCAGCACGATCCGTGGTCGGGCGAGTTGGTCGACGGCTACCTGTGGGGGCGCGGCGCGATCGACATGAAGTCCCAGGTGGCGGCCGAGGCGGTCGCCGGCGCCGCACTCGCACGCGCCGGCTGGCGCCCGGCGAGGGGGGCGCTGAAGCTCGTGTTCGTCGCCGACGAGGAAACCGGCGGGGATGTCGGCGCCGCCTGGCTGACCCGGACGCATCCCGAGAAGGTCCGCTGCGACATGCTGGTCAACGAGGGCGGCGGCGAGGTCTTCGAGTACCGGGGCCGGCGCCGCTACGGAGTCTGCTGCGCGGAAAAGGGAATCTTCCGCTTCCGACTGATCGCAAGCGGTACGGCGGGCCACGCCTCGCTGCCGAAGACCGGCGACAACGCGCTGCTCAAGCTGGGTCCGGTGCTCGAAAGGCTCGCGTCGCACGAGTTCTCGTTCGACGTGACCGAGGGACCCGCCGCGCTGCTGCGCGGTCTCGGCTATGACCCGTCGGACCCCGAGGCCGCGCTCGAGCAGATCGCCGCGCACGCACCCCAGCTGCTCGTGTTCGTCGAGCCGATGCTCGGCGTGACGCTCACGCCGACGATGGCCCACGCGTCGGACAAGATCAACGTGATCCCGTCGCAGGCGTCGCTGAAGATCGACTGTCGCGTGCCGCCCGGGCTCGGCGAGGAGGCCGCTCGCCGGCGGATCGGGGACGTCCTCGGCGAGCACGCCGAGCAGCTGCGGATCGAGTTCACCGAAACGGTCGTCGGCAACGCGTCGGCGATCGAGACGCCGCTGATGACCGCGATCGACACGTGGGTCAAGGCCAATGACGCGGGCGCCGAGACGGTCCCGGTGATCCTGCCCGGCTTCTCCGACTCGCGCTGGTTCCGCGAGGCGTTCCCCGAGTGCGTCGCGTACGGCTTCTTCCCGCAGCGCCACATGAGCCTGCTCGAAGCGGGCCCGCTCGTGCACAGCGCGAACGAGCGGATCGACGTGCGCGACCTAGGCTTTGCTGCGCAGTTCTTCTGCGATCTCCCGCGGGCCGTGCTCGGCTGACGGCGAGACCGAGACGCCGTCGCCGAGCTCGCGCGTCGAGCGGGGCGAGAGGCCGATCACGAGCAGCGCGAGTCCGATCACGCACCCGAACCCGAGCACGGTCTGCGCACCGAGGACCGACGCGACCGGGCCGGCGACGAGGTAGCCGACCGGCAGCAGCGCCAGCGAGCCCATCCAGTCCCACGCGCTCACGCGCGAGATCGCGCTCGGCGGGATGTGGCGGGCGAGCGCAGTCTCCCACCAGATCATCAGCAGCGAGAAGCCGAAGCCCGTGCAGAACGCGCAGACGACGACGATCGGCAGTGGCGCGCCGAGCGCGAACAGGCCGTCCTGGATCGGCCACACGAGCACGAGCAGCATCCCGGCGCGCAGCGGTCGAGCGGGCCGCCAGCGCAGGCCGATGAACGCGCCGATCACCGCCCCGACGCCGGCGACGGCCTCGAGCACGCCGAACACGCCGGCACCGCCGTAGACGTCCCGGGCGATCGAGGGTGCCAGCGAGTACCACGGCGCGTACACGAACAGCACCGCGCCGGTGAACACGACGATCGTGACCCACACCCATGTGCGCGAGCGGACCTCGCGCCAGCCGCCGCGCAGCTCGTGCAGCAGCGATCCGCCGGCTGTCTCGGGACCGCGCCGGCGCGGGTGAACGCGCAGCAGCAGCAGCGCGCTGAGCACGAACGACGCGGCGTCGAGCGCAAACGCCTCACCGGCGCCGACGCCCAGCACGAGCGCGGTCGCGATCACGGGTCCCAGCAGGAACGCCAGATTTGCCATCGACTCGGTCAACGCCTTGGCGTCCTGGATCAATGCCTCGGGCACCGTCTGCGGAATCAGGCCGGTGTAGGCGGGCTGGAAGAACGCCTGCGCCGCGCCGAACAGGGCCTCGATCACGACGATCTGCCAGACCTCGACGGACCCGGCGAAGATCAGCGCCGCCAAGGTCCCGTGGAGCGCCGCCCGGGTCAGGTCGGTGGCGATCATGATCCGGTGGCGCGGCAGCCGGTCCGCCCACACGCCGCCGAACAGCAGCAGCGCCACGAGCGGCAGCGTCTGCGCGCCGAGCACGAAGCCGAGATCCGTCGGCGATCCGGTCCGCTGGGTGATGAACAGCGCGAGCGCGACCATCACCACGCGATCGCCGATCACGCTGGCCGCTTGACCAAGGAACAGATATCGGAAGTTGTGGTGGCGCAGGACGCGCAGATAGGAACTCATCGGGCACTCGGGACGGAAGCGGAACGGCAGGACGACGGCGCGGCGGCGGCCCGGCCAAGCGGGCGGCAGCCGCGCGAGCTACGGTCGCGTTCGAGTGCTCGCAAACATGAGCAGCCTGGACGGTACCACGAGCGGCCGTGAAGATCCAGCCGCCCCTTGCACCCCCGTTAATACACTCCCTGCATGTCAACCGCGGTCTCGACGCGGCTGGACCCAGAGATCTTCCGGCTCCCGGTTGACCGCATCCGCGAGGGCTACTACTCCGACGCATACTTCGTCTACACGAAGGAGCTGCTCGAGGCGGAGAACCGGCATCCGCGCGTGCTGATGCAGGTCTTCCAGAAGCACGAGTCGCTGCTCGGTGGGATCGACGAGGCGATCGCAATCCTCAAGACATGCAGCGGCCGCCACGCACCCGACGGGAGCTGGGTGTCGGGCTGGGAGTCGCTCGAGGTACGCGCGCTGCATGAGGGCGACCGGATCGCCCCCCGCGAGACCGTCCTGACGATCGAGGGCGACTACAGCCTGTTCGCCCACCTGGAGACCGTGTATCTCGGCGTGCTCGCGCGCCGCTCGCTGATCATGCGCAACGTGCGCGAGGTCGTCGAGGCGGCCCACGGCAAGCCGATCTTCTACTTCCCCGCACGCCACGATCATTGGCTCGTGCAGACCGGTGATGGGTGGAGCGCGCACGTCGCGGGGGCGATCGGCGTCTCGACCGATGCGCAGGCATCGTGGTGGGGGGGTCGCGGGATCGGAACGGTCCCGCACGGCCTGATCGCCGCGTACGACGGCGACAGCGCGATCGCGGCGAAGGCATTCGCCGAGCGCTATCACCACGAGATGAACATCACCGTGCTCGTCGACTTCGACAACGACTCGGTCCGCACCGCGCTGCAGGTCGCCGAGGCACTCGGATCGAAACTGTGGGGCGTGCGGCTGGACACCTCCGAGACGCTCGTCGACAAGGCGTTGTGGGATCAGATGGGTGGCTACAAGCCGACCGGCGTCAACCCGCGCCTCGTCGAGGAGGTCCGCACCGCACTGAACGAGGCCGGCCACCCCGACGTCCGGATCGTCGTGAGCGGCGGCTTCACCGCCGCCCGGATCAGGGAATTCGAGGCGGCCGGCGTACCCGTCGACGCGTATGGGGTCGGATCGTCCTTGATCCGTGGGGAGAACGATTTCACCGCCGACGTCGTGATGGTGCAGGGACGCCCGTGCGCGAAGGTCGGTCGCGGGTTTTCGCCTAATCCCCGGCTCGTAAGGGTTGAGTGAGTGCCCTTCGATGCCGATGACCCTTGGAGGACATGTTCTTCCTCGCGAGCATCAACCGGAGCTTCGGCGGGAATCCACCACCACCGGTCCATCACCCAGTGCCCACATTCAGCACCTTTCTCGGCTACCCGGATGTGACGTCGTTCCTGCAGGCCTGGCTGCCGATCGTCTTCATGGGCCTGCTGGTCGTGTCCGTGTTCATCTTGCTGCGGTACATGCCGCGGACCAAGCCGGTCGAGATCAAGCCGGAGGCTGCGCCGGCGATCGGCTGGGGTGACATCGCCGGCGTCGAGGAAGCCAAGGACGAGCTCCGCGAGATCGTCGAGTACCTCCGGGATCCGAAGCGGTTCCGCAGCGTCGGGGCCAAGGTCCCCAAGGGCATCCTGCTCCACGGCCCGCCGGGCACCGGCAAGACCCTGTTGGCGAAGGCGGTCGCTCACGAGTCGGGCGCGAAGTTCTACTCCCAGTCGGCAGCCTCGTTCATCGAGATGTTCGCCGGACTCGGCGCGGCGCGGATCCGGCGGCTGTTCCGGATCGCCCGCAAGAACGCGCCGGCGATCGTGTTCATCGACGAGCTCGACGCCGTCGGGGGGCATCGCGGGATGGACATCAGCGGCGAGCGCGACCAGACGCTCAACCAGCTGCTCGTCGAGATGGACGGCTTCACATCGCGCAAGGACGTCGTCGTGATCGCGGCCTCGAACCTGCTCGAGAAGCTCGATCCGGCGCTGCTTCGTCCCGGTCGCTTCGATCGCCAGATCTTCGTCTCGCCACCCGACGTCAACGGGCGCGAGCGGATCCTCCTCGTCCACTCGCGCAAAAAGCCGCTCGCCGACGACGTCGACCTGAAGCTACTCGCGCGCCAGACCTCGGGACTGACCGGCGCCGACCTCGCGAACATCTGCAACGAGGCGGCGATCTTTGCGGCGCGCCGGGGCTCCGACAGGGTCGAGATGTGCGACTTCGACGCCTCGCTGGAGCGCGTCGTCGCCGGCATGCAGTCGCGCCGAGCGCTGACCGATCACGAGAAGCGCGTGGTCGCCTATCACGAAGCCGGGCACGCGCTGTGCGGCGAGCTGCTGCCGTCCGTCGATCGCGTGCACCGGATCTCGATCGTGCCGCGCGGACGGGCGCTCGGATACACGCTGAACCTCCCGGAGGAGGACCGTTACCTGAAGACGCGCGAGGAGCTGATCGACTACATGACGATGTTGCTCGGCGGGCGCGCCGCCGAGCAGATCGTGTTCGGCTCGATCACAACCGGCGCCTCGGATGACCTCAAGCGGGTGGCCGAGATCGCGCGCACGATGGTGCACGAGTACGCGATGGGAACCGGGGCCGGCTCGATGCGGCTGATCGACGACGCCGCGTCCGAAGCGACGCGACGGGTCCGCGACGAGGAGGTGCGGGAGCTCGCCGACGAGGCCCTGCGCACGGCGCTCTCGCTGATCGACACCCATCGCCCGCAGCTCGACCAGCTCGCCGCGACGCTGTTGAGCAACGAAGTGCTCGAGCGCGCGGACATCGACCGGATCATGGTCGACGTGCCGGCCGCCGCCCCCGATCGGATCGGCCGCGGGCAGGTCGGTCTCGCGGCAGCCACCGCCGAACACCCGGCGCATCCGCCCCAGCGCAGGCTGTAGCCGGGAGCGCGCGGCGCGGCCGGAGCGTGCGCACCGTTATGCTCCCCGGCCGGATGCTGACCACGATCGATCACGTCGGAATCGCCGTCGAGGACATCGATACGGCGCTGGCGATGTACCGCGACGCCTTCCAGATGGAGCTCGTGCACCGCGAGACGATCCCGGAGCAGGGTGTCGAGGCGGCCTTGCTCGACGTCGGCGACGGGCACGTCGAGCTGCTGCAACCGCTTGGGCCTGAGACGGCCGTCGGCAAGTTCCTCTCCCGCCGGGGACCGGGCGTGCACCACGTCGCCTACCGCGTCGACGATCTCGAGGCTGCGCTCGCGGCGCTCGCGGCCGCGGGCCTGCGGTTGATCGACGAGCGTCCGCGCCGGGGCATCCGCAACTCGCGCATCGCGTTCCTGCACCCGGCGTCGACCGGAGGGGTCCTCACCGAGATCGTCCAGCCTGCCACGGAGGCTCACTGAGCATGGCCAACGACAAGCCGCAGAAGATCAGCATCGGATTCGAAGGGGGCCAGGTCCTGGGAGCGCGCGTCGCCCCGGCCGAGCTCACGAAGCTGCGCGGTGCGCTCGGCAAGGACGGCTGGCACGACCTGACGGCCGAGGACGGGACCGTGGCGATCGACCTCGGCCGGGTCGTCTACGTGCTCGTCGACCACGAAGAGCACCGGGTCGGCTTCGGCACCTGACGCACACCCCTCCCAGCACCTGACGCACACCCCTCTCAATGGGGCGGGCGACTGCTGCGGGGGGTGGCCGGGTGCGTGCGATCCGGCGCGCGGCGCACGAGAGCGGCTCTGGGTGACGGAAGGAATCTTCCACGCCTCGCGACGGTGGAAGGAGTGTGGGCGTGTGTGTGCGGTGGCGGTGAGAGATCCCGCCACGGTCCGCCGCCTCGGCCCGAGTGGGGCAGATTGTGTGCGCGGACCGCCCGCCCACGGCCACCGGACGACCCGGGGCGGGGCTGTGGCTGACCCTCTCTGGGGTCATGAACGGCAAAGTCCCCACGCCAAAAAAAGTCGCGCGCTGGGGCAGGGAACCAGCGCGCGACGGGTACTGCTGGGAGGCCAGCCTCCTGGATCGGATTGATCCGCCAGCAATGGTGAGCGTTTCGCGGTTCCGCGGCCACCGTATTGGAGCCTCGATCGTTTCAGTAGGAAGTACGGATTCGGCGTCGTCCGGGCCGACCGGCCGCATCCTCCGTACCCTCCCCTGCCGTGCCGATCCTTAAAACCGACCGCAAGGCCCTGCTGCTGATGCGCACCCGCGGGCACGCTCCCGCGCTTGAGCGCATCGTCTCCGTCTACTCGCGATCGGGTGAGCATGCCGCCTGCTGGCTCGCGCTCGGGACGGCGGGCGCGCTGCTCGCGCGCGACCCGCAGGCGCGGTGGCAATGGCGGCGCGGCACGTGCATCGTCGCCGCCGCATACGCGGTCAACTACGCGGTGAAGGTCGCCGTCCGCCGCCGCCGACCGGCGATCGACGGCCTGCCGCCGCTGACGCCGACGGTGTCGCGGCTGTCGTTCCCGAGTGCGCACTCGACCACATCGTTCGCCGCGGCTCGCGCGTTCAGCGGCGTCGCGCCGGCCGGCGCGCTGTACGCGGCCGCGCTGGCGTTCGCGGTGAGCCGGCCCTACCTGGGCGTCCACTATCCGAC
This sequence comes from Solirubrobacteraceae bacterium, assembly GCA_035524415.1. Classification (GTDB taxonomy): domain Bacteria; phylum Actinomycetota; class Thermoleophilia; order Solirubrobacterales; family Solirubrobacteraceae; genus Palsa-465. The sequence goes on from DATKOY010000089.1 coordinate 17,400, forward strand.
CGACGTCCTGGCGGGAGCGGTGCTGGGAACGGCGGTCGCGCAGGCGTGGCCGGAGGGGCGCGGCTCATGAAGGTCGGCATCGTCGGCATGCCGAACGCCGGCAAGTCCTCGCTGTTCAACGCTCTGACCGGCGTTGCGGCGGAGGCCGCGAACTACCCGTTCACGACGATCGAGCCGAACGTCGCCGTCGTGCCGGTGACCGATGAGCGCCTCGACGCGGTTGCCGCGACCGTGAAGGCGTCGAAGGTGGTGCCGGACACGATCGAGTTCCACGACATCGCAGGACTCGTCGCCGGCGCGCACAAGGGAGAGGGGCTCGGCAACCAGTTCCTCGCGAACATCCGCGAGACCGACGCGATCGTCCACGTCGTGCGCACGCACGAGGACCCCAACGTCGTGCACCCGGATGGGCGGATCGACCCGCTCGCGGACATCGACACGATCGAGACCGAGCTCGTGTACGCCGACCTCGAGCAGGCCGAGCGGCGGCTCGAGCGCGTCTCCAAGACCGCCAAATCCGGTGACCGCCGCGCCGCCGCCGAAGCTGCGTGGCTACAGGCGCTGATCGAGGCCTTGCAGGCGGGCAGGCCCGCCCGCACGGTGCCGCCGCCCCCCGACGCGCCCGACGCGCTCGCGCTGCTGCAGCCGCTGACCGCCAAGCCGGTCCTGTTCGTGGCCAACATCGAGGAGGGCACGGACGAGGTTCCCGCCGCGGTGCTCGAGCACGCCCGCTCGCATGACGCCGCCGCCGTCGCGGTCTCCGCGCGACTCGAGGCCGAGCTCGCGGAGCTCGACGACGATGACGCCGCAGCGATGCGAGCCGACCTCGGGCTCAGCGAGTCAGGGTTGCAACGGGTTGTGCGCGGGGCCTTCGATCTGCTTCACCTCGTCGCGTTCTTCACGGCGGGCGAGGCCAAGCCGGCGCAGTCATGGCACCTACGCGACGGACTGTCGGTGTGGCACGCAGCCGGGATGATCCACTCGGACATCCAGCGCGGGTTTGTCCGCGCTGAGGTTGTGCCGTGGTCAGAGCTGGTGGATGCCGGCGGCTACGCGAGAGCGCGGGAGCGCGGGACGCTGCGGCTCGAGGGCCGGGATTACGTCGTCGCCGACGGGGACGTGATCACGGTCAAGTTCACGCCGTAGCCAGTCTCATCTACAGATCGCCGCCGGCGACGACCCGCTCCACCGCGCCGCGCTCGACGGCGGTGCGGCCGAGGCGGGTCGCGAGGTAGTTCTCGACGCCGCCGTGCCACGTGATGCGCACGAGCGAGGCGTTCTCGAGGATCTGCAGTCCCTCGGCCACGAGCGTGGTGAAGCGCAGCTGCAGCTCCTGGCTGACGCCGTGCCCGGCGTACGCCGGCGACACCGAGCGCGCGATCTCGGCCAAGCCGACCCGTGGCGCGTCGAGGCTCGGCGCCTCGATCGTCCCGGGCGTGCCAGGTCCTCCGGGCCCGTCCGGTCCGAAGCCTTTCACCATCACCTCGACCGCGAGCTGCGCGAGCGGGAGCGCGTCGAGCTGCGCAATCTCGGCGGCGAGCACCGCCGCATCGTCCAGCGGGACCGCGGGCGGCGGGGGCTCCGTGAGTGGGGTCTCAATCGGGACCGGTGCAGCGGGTGGGACCGCCGCCTGCGGGGCGTCGTCGTGGGCGTGGGTCTTGCGGCCGAACAGGGGTGACATCTCAGCGCGCGAATTGCGGAACGGTGCTGAACAGCTGCTGCGCGACGGCGAATGCCGGCTTGGCCGTGCCATCGTAGGCGATCAGTCCTTTGTGATGCAGTCCGTCCGGGGTGTCCCCGGCCGGCAGTGTCACCCCCCCGGTCCAGCCCGGACGCTCGGCGAATTCCCGCAACGTCCAGTAGACGCCGCCATTCATGAACGGCAGTCCGCTGAGCACGGAATACGTCCGCTGCAGGTAGCTGTCCTGGAACGCGAAGCTGCCCTTGACCGTCGGTGGCCCGTTGAACAGCGACTCGGCTCCGAACTCGGATACGACCAGCGCGAGCGTCGGGTAGCGGCGGTGCGAACGCGCGAGGAAGGGGCCGAGTCCGTCGAAGCTGACGACGGAGTGCCCACGAGGACCGGTGTACCAGCCGAAGTAGCTCGAGATGCCGAGCACGTTCAACTTCGCGTAGATGCGCTGCTGCGGGAAGTTCGGATAGCAGTAGGTGTCGAGGGCGACGGGCACCCCCGGATTGAGCCGGCGCGCGAGCGGGATCGCCGCGTCCAGGTACGCACGCGTGCCGGGACTGCTGTCCGGCGTCGGCGTCAGCTCGTTGCCGACCGAATCGATGATCACCGAAGGATGGTTTCTGTCGCCGAGCAGGGTCGAGCGCAGCAGCGCGAGTGCCCGCGCCCTCCCTGCAGCGTTCCGGAGCTCCGGAACGGCGTGATCGACGGGCGGCTGTGCCCAGACGAGGATGCCGGCTGCGTCGAGCGCGTCGAGCAGACGCGGGCTGAGCAGATAGTGCGCGCGGGTCACGTTCGCCCCGAGCGACCGAAGCTCCGAGACGATCGTGTCGATCGCGCCGTCGGGGAGCGCCGCCCCGACGCCCTGCATGTCCTCGTGAATCGAGGCCCCGTGCAGCCACAGCCGCCGGCCGTTGAGATACAGCACGCCGCGCCGGACCGTAGCCGTGCGCATGCCGGTGCGCAGGCTCTGGGTCTGCTCGACGCGCCCGCCGGCCGCAACGTCCACGCGGACGCTGTACAGCGCCGGGCTCCGCGGCGACCACAGCGCGAGCGGGCGCCCGATCCGCATCCGGAGGCTGACCGCCGTCGACGCTCCTGGGTCGAGCCGCCGCAGGAGGCTGCGGGCAGTCGAGGTCGTGCCGTTCGGACCGGCGGCGCTGACCACGATCTCCGGGCGCAGCGCGGAGCGCGACGTGTTCGTGAGCCTGCCCTGGATCAGCAACTCGCCGCAGCGGTAAGCACAGCCGAGCTCGGGCATGACCCCGAGGTCGGCCAGCGCCAGACGTCCCGCAGGCTCGAGCGTGACGGGCCCGACGATGCCGCCCCAGTTCCACCAGTCCTCCGGCAGCGAACCGTCTCGGAAGTTGTCGACGCGCACGATCAGCACGTTCTCGGCGCCCGGCTTCAATGACGTGGCCGGCAGGCTGAACGGCGCGTACGGGTCGCTGTTCGAGCCGATCCGGTGCCCGTTGAGCCACACCTCCGCATCGCGGCGCACGCTCTCGAACGCGACCCTCCACGAACGCTCCGCGCTCACCGGCGGACCGGCGAAGCGCACCTCGTACCACCCGACCATCCCGGTGTCGGAACCGCTCGAGACGCTCACGTTGAAGTCGTTGGGAATCGACACGGGGGTCCACTGGAGGTCAGCCGCGCCACCCGTGCCCCAGTCCTCGGCGATGCCGAGATTGTGGGGATCCGCCAGGTAGCGCCATCCGCTCGTCAACGGGATCGCGGCCGGTGGCCGCACGGTCGCCGGGAGGACCGCGTCGGCCCGGGTGGGCGCAGCGTGCCTGTGCGACCCGTGACTCGGCGTGGTCGCAGCGGCGATCGCGAGCAGGAGCAGCCCACCTGTGACGAACAGCAGCAGCCGGCGTGGTGCGGCGGCCATCGGGGCTACAACTCGCTGACGTCGGTCGCGTTCTCGAGCCGCTGCGCAAGCCTGTTCAGTCCGAGCCTGCGCGCAGCCCGCGCCCCGCCCTCCAGATCGGTGTCGCGGTCGCGTGGCCGCGCGAGCGTGACCGTCCGCAGCGTCGCAATCTCCCGGTAGGCGCGGAGCTGATCGGCGTGCTCGGTGAGTGCGGCGGTGATCCGCGGCCGTTCGTGCAAAGCGCCGGCGATGGCTGCCTCGAGCGACCCGTGCTTGACGAGCAGTTCGGCCGCGGTCTTGGGACCCACTCCGGGCGCCCCCGGAAGACTGTCGGATGGATCGCCGCGCAGCGCGATGAAGTCGGGCACGAGCGCCGGCGGGATCCCGTAGCGGCGCTCGACCTCGGCGGGATCCACTTGCTCGAAACCGCTGATGCCCGATTTGAGAAAGAGAACGCTGACCCGCTCCTGCGCGCACTGGTACATGTCGCGATCCCCGGTGAGGATGAGCGCGCGCCCGCCCGCTTCGGTCTCCGCGTGAGCGAGCGAACCGAGCAGGTCGTCCGCCTCGAGCTCGCCGGAGGTCTCTGTGCTCCAGCCGAACGACGCAAAGAACTCGGGCGCCTGTGCGAACTGCCACGCGAGCGCGTCGGGCACCGGCGGACGGTCGGCGTGGTACGGCGGGAACAGCTCGACGCGGTAGTCCGCCGCCTCCGCGCCGAAGCACACGACGACGGCGCGCGGGCGCTTGTCGGCGACGATGCGCAGCAGCACGTTCGCCGCGCCGAGCAGCGCATTCACGGAATGGCCGTCGACGCCCTTGATCGAATCCGGCAGCGCGAAGAACGACCGATACAGGACGAACGGCGCGTCGACTGCCAGCAGCGGCCCGGGCACGGCATCAGCGTAAACGTCAGCGCGCGACGGCGTGCCCGCCGCTCGTCGTCGGCAGCGACGCGGCGGCGGCGATCCACGAGGGTGAGGAGCATCGCCGCGAGCGCCACGTAGAGTCCAAGGCGCCGCGCGAGCGGTTGCGTGCACCTAAATCTGGGAAAGGGATCTGCGATGGCCGAGCGCATAGCTTCTGATGTCTTCGTCGAATGCCTCGAGGCTGAGGGCGTCGAGTACGTCTTCGGAATTCCCGGTGAGGAGACGCTCGATCTCAGCCGCTCCTTGGCCGACTCTTCGATCCGCTTCATCCCGGTTCGCCACGAGCAGGGCGGCGCGTACATGGCCGACGCGTACGGGCGGCTCACCGGCAGAGCCGGCGTGTGCTTGGGCACGCTCGGACCGGGCGCCACGAACCTCGTCACGGCCGTTGCCGATGCGTTCTTGGACCGCGCTCCGCTGGTCGCGCTCACCGGCCAATCCGACCTCGAGCGCATGCACAAGGAGTCACACCAGTACATCGACCTGATCGGGATCCTGCGCCCGGTCGTCAAGTGGAATGCACGGGTTTCGAGCCCGGAGATCGTGCCGGAAGTCGTACGCAAGGCGTTCAAGGTCGCCGAATCGGAGAAGCCGGGCGCCACGCATCTCGAGCTGCCCGAGGACGTGATGGCCCGCCCGCTCGACGCATCGCCGCTGCCGCGGCGTGCGCCCGTCCAGCCCGAGCCCGGCATGCGCGAGCTCCAGCGCGCGGCCGAGATCATCGACGCGGCCGAGAACCCGATCGCGCTCGCGGGCAACGGCGCGATCCGCGCCCACGCCGGCAGGGCGCTGCGCGCGTTCGCCCAGTCGACCGGGGTCCCCGTCGCCGAGACGTTCATGGCCAAGGGCCTGCTCGACTATCAGGATCCACACGCGCTCGGGACCGTTGGGCTACAGGCTCGCGACTATTCGATGGCCGGCTTCGATGACGCGGACGTCGTGATCGCAATCGGGTACGACCTCGTCGAGCACGCGCCGGAACACTGGAACCCGCGCGGCGACAAGCAGATCGTCGTGATCGACAGCGTCGCCGCCGAGATCGACGAGTTCTTCGTCCCCGAGGTCGAATTGGTGGGCGACATCGCCCACGTCCTGGCCCGGCTCGCGGCCGGCTGCAAGCGCCCGCCGAGTACCGTGTCGGTACCGGCCGGTCTGCGCGACGTGACCCTCGGCGCGCTCAGCGAAGCCCGCGAGGACGACCACTTCCCGATGCGACCGCCGCGCGTGCTGTGGGATATCCGTTCGGCGCTCGGCCCCGCGGACATCCTCGTGTCCGATGTCGGCCTGCACAAGCTGTGGATCGGGCGGATGTTCCCGGCCCACGAGCCCGGCACCGTGCTGATCGCCAACGGCCTCGCCGGCATGGGGTTCGCACTCCCGACCGCGATCGCCGCCAAGCTCGTCCACCCCGACCGCCACGTCGTCACGGTCAACGGCGACGCCGGCTTCCTGATGAACTTCCAGGAACTCGAGACCGCGACGCGCCTGCGCACGCCGGTCGTGAACATCGTCTGGGAAAATGGCGAGTTCGGCTCGATTGCCTGGAAGCAGGACAAGAAGTTCGGTCGCCACTTCGACGTTGGCTTCGGCAACCCCGACTTCGTCCGCCTCGCCGAAGCATTTGGCATGCCGGCCTGGCGCTGCGGCTCGGCCGGCGAGTTCGCCGGCCACCTCGAGCGTGCGCTCGCGCTCGAGCTCCCGTCGCTGATCGTCGTGCCGATCGACTACTCAGTCGACGTGGCCCGTGGCGTCATCGGCCTCGGTGCCGAGACCGTCGCGACGTAACCCTGCGGGACGCAACGATGGTCGGCACGGCCGATACAGCGAGGCCGATGTTCGGCGGGGCTGATTGACGCGATCACAATGACCCACACTTCCCGGCGCGGAGCCCGATGGGGTCGAGTCCGTCCGCTGATCGAACGCAATCGCCCACGGTGCCCTCAGGGCGACGAACCGTGGGAGATCCCGTCCGTCCGCGCCGCCTCACCGCCTACAGATTGCCCTGGGCCATCTTGCGCAGGTCCATCGCCGCGTTGTACGTCTCCTCGTCGACGCCCTTCTCGTAGGCGACCTCGCGCAGCATCCGCCCGGAGCTGGCCGCCTCCTTGACGATCTCGGCCGCCTTGTCGTAGCCGATGTAGGGGTTCAGGGCCGTCGCGGCGGCGAGCGTCGATTCCGCGGAGCGGGTCGTGCCCTCCTCGTTGGCCTTGATCCCGTCGATGCACTTCTCAGCGAAGATCCGCGCGGCACTCGACAGCAGTCGGATCGACTCGAGCAGGTTGCGCGCCACCAGCGGGACGCGAACGTTCAGCTCGAACTGGCCCTGCATGCCGCCGATCGTCACGGCCGTGTCGTTGCCGATCACCTGCGCGCTCACCTGGAGCACGACCTCGGGAATCACGGGGTTGACCTTGCCCGGCATGATCGAGGAGCCCTTCTGGAGCTCGGGCAGGTACAGCTCGCCGATGCCGGCGCGCGGACCGGAGCCCATCAGCGCGAGGTCGCTCGCGATCTTCGTCAGTGAGACGGCGACGACCTTCAGCGCGCCGGACAGCTCGACGAGCGCGTCGCGGTTGCCCTGCGCCTCGAACGGATCCTCCGGAGCGCGGATGTCGAGCCCTGTGGCCTCGATCAGGTGCGCCCGCACGCGCACGGCGAACTCTCGATGCGTATTCAAACCCGTGCCCGTCGCCGTACCGCCGAGCGGGATCTGCGCGACCTGGGGCAGCGCGCTCCGCACCCGCCGGGCGCCGAGCCGGACCTGCGCGGCGTAACCCGCGAACTCCTGGCCGAGCGTGACCGGCACCGCGTCCATCAAATGCGTGCGCCCGGACTTGACGATGTCCTTGAACTCGACGGCCTTCGCGCTCAGCGACTGCTCGAGTTGATCGAGCGCCGGCAGCAGCGTATTCGTCGCGGTGTCGAGCGCCGCCAGATGCACCGCGGACGGGAACACGTCGTTGGAGGACTGGCCCATGTTCACATGGTCGTTGGGGTGCGTGACATCGCCGGCGAGCGTCGCGATCACCTCGTTGGCGTTCATGTTCGACGACGTGCCCGAGCCGGTCTGAAAGACGTCGACCGGGAACTGGTCGTCGAACTCGCCGGCCGCGACGCGGTCCGCGGCTGCGGCAATGCGGTCGGCGACGTCGCGGTCGAGCAGGCTGAGCTCAGCGTTGACCCGGGCGGCGGCGGCCTTGATCCGCCCGAGCCAGCGAATCACCGACACCGGCACGGTCTCCCCGGAGACTGGGAAGTTCTCCACCGCCTTCGTGGTTTCTCCTCCCCACAGTTGCTCTTTCTCCTGAACGCCCATGCGGTTCCTTTCTCAAACGTCGATGTGGCCGCCCACAACGCTACTCCACGACCGCCGATCGGCCTCGGAAGAAGGACACTCAGCCACAGAACGCGATCAGCTCACGCGCGACTCCCACCGGATCGTCGTAGGCCATCAGGAAGCCTGTCCCCGGCAGCGTCCGCAGCTGCGCGTCGGGAAGGACGTCGAGCGCCTCCTGCGCTCCCTCGAGCGGATGCGCCGGATCGTCCTCGGCCCACAGCAGCAGCACCGGCACCTGAATCGATTGGTAGTCGTCGAGCAGGGACAGCTGCTGCTCGGCGGGCCACCGACGCACGAACTTGGCCCACGACCGGGCGCGGTTGCCGTTTCCGCCTACGTCCGCGAACGCATGGCGCACGAGGTCGCGCGCAGCCGGGTTGTGCTGGGCCGAGAGGCGCTCACCGACGGCGGGCCGGAACAGCAGCGTGGCTCCGTGCGAAAGCAGCCGATCGAGGCCCGGGAGCGCCGCCATGCGCGTCGTCGCCCGCCAGGCCGCGCGCTGCGCCGAGAACTGCTCGCGCCGGTGCAGTCGCGTGGACATCAGCACGAGGCGCGCCGGGTCGAGCTGTCCGCTGATCACCGCCCGCAGCGCGAGCTCGGCGCCGATCTCGTGTCCGGCGAGCAGGGGGTGGGGCCCGGCCACCTCGCGGCAGAACCCGGCGATCACCTCGGCAAACCATTCGGGCGTGTACGGATGCCGCGGGCGATCCTCAGAATCACCATGGAGCGGCAAGTCCGGCAACACGACGCGGAACCGTGCCGACAAAGGCGCTACGATCGGTTCCCACTCCCTGTGTGACAGACCGAGGGAGTGCAGCAGCGTAATCGCGGGCCCGGTTCCGGTTTCCCGATACGCGACGCGCGCTCCGTCGTGGTGATGGTAGAGCCGCAGGCGCATCTCGCCATCATCGTCGCATTCGACTGCTCAAACGGTACCTTCGTGCGGTGAGGTTGTGCAAAAGCTGTTCGAGTCTCTCGAACCCTCCACAAACCCCGCTGAAATGAACTTCATGGAGCCAATCAAGGCAAGCCCGCTCGGTCTGTCGACCTCGCAGGCGGCCCATGCCCTCGGCGTGTCGCTGGGAACGATCCGCCGCTGGTCGGACATGGGCTACCTCGAGTCGTACCGCACTCCGGGCGGACAACGGCGCTTCAGCCGGGAGCAGATCGAGCGGTTCATCGAATCACTCCAGCGCGGCGCCCGTCCGAGCCGAGCAGGCGCCCCATCTGAGCGCGCCGGAGGCGAACGAATCGCAAGCTAGTCGTCGGGGGCTTCCGCACGGGGGAGGCTGGTCGTCGGGGTCCGGAGGGGAGGACCGGGGCTGCTCGCGCGCGCCCGAGCCGGCTATGCGCACCCCAGCCGGCTACCCGCACCCGCGCCGGCTATGCGCACCCGAGTCGGCTACCCGCCGGCGCCCGCCTCTCTGATCCGGCGTTCCATGTCGAGCTCGGAGTCGAAGTCGGCTGCGTCCGCATGCCGATACTCCACCCCCTCACCGCTCAGCAGCTGCGCGAGCGTCTCGACGTAGCGCGCGTCGAGCTGGCTGTCGGCGACGCGCCGGAGCTCTCTCAGCGCTTCGAATGAGCTCATCCGGGTGCGGTACGTGTCGCTCGCGGTGAGCGTGTCGTAGACCTCGGCCACCGCGATGATCTTCGCGATCTCGGGGATCTCTTCAGCCGGCAGGCCGTACGGGTAGCCGCGTCCGTCGATCCGCTCGTGGTGCGCGAGCACGATCTCCGCAACCGGGCCGTACATCCCGAGGTCCTTCAGCATGTCCGCGCCGAGCTCGGGATGGCGCTGGATCGCGAGCCAGTCGTCCTCGGTGAGCGCCCGCCCGCGCTCGGCCACCCGGTCGGAGAGCGCGAAGGTCCCGATGTCGTGCAGCAACCCGGCCGTGTGCGCGAGCTCTTGCTCCTGCGCGCTCATGCCGACCGCCTTCGCCATGTCGCGCGCGAAGCGCGCCACCGCGGCGGCGTGGCGGGCGGACCGCTCGTCGCGGATGTCGAGGGAGCGCATCAAGCCGGCGAGCACGCCCCACGACAGCGATACGTATTGCTGGGAACGATGGCGGGCGCGCTGGAGTAGGTGCGCCATGTACGAGAACGTGAAGACGGCAGCGAGCGCGTACGCGATGCCGGCATGGCCGAGCTTCACCGTGATGCCCGCGCCGGCGACGACGAGTAGGACGTTGAGCAGCGTGTTCGGCAGATCCTCGACGAACGTCTGGATCCCGAACTGCTCCCAGTCCGGGAAGAACGTTCGGCGCAGCGTGGCCCAGATCAGGAAGCTGAGCGTGATCGCGACGATCGACGCGACCACGACGGCGACATAGAAGCGCGGCGTGCTCGCGGGCGTCGGCGCGATCCCGCGCGCGATCAACGCCCCGACGACGGCCGGCACGACGCTCGCCGGAATGTTGACGAACACGACCGAGCGCAGCCGCGTGTGAAGACGCACCGCCGCGACGAACTCCGATACCAGCGCGACCACCGCCGCGGACCGCACACCGAGGAACACGCCGGCGAGCACGTAGACAAGGAACGACGCGGACACGGACAGGCCGTCCGGTGCTCCTGCGACGAGCAGGCCAGCCGCAACGGCACCGATCCCCAGAATAACGGTAAGACCGTTGACGTGGTCGGCGGGCGCGGTGACGATGACTGCGGCCACGCAGGCTGCGGTCAGCGCAAGAACGATTGCAGACGCCGTCCGGTCCGACCAGCGCCCAGCACCCGCTTGGCGGGCCCCATGGCCGACCATGTCACCACACTAGCGCGAAAGCAGCACTAATCCTAGTTTTGGCTGGAATCAGCCGTTGCGGTACGACATGCTTACCCTCCTGGCGTGCGGTCCCGAGCGGTCCGTTCAGACCCGTGGGATCCCGCTGGTGTCGAAAACTCCCCGGGGCAGGGGAGATAATGCACAACTTTTATAGCGGAAATTTGTGCAATTCTTGACGTAGATGGCACAAACTATGTCGTCTACCCCGACCTTTCCCGTGCATGCGTTACCTAAAAACGAGCGAGGCAGCGGCGCTCCTTAATGTCAGTCCGAACACGCTGAGGGCCTGGGAGCGCCGTTTTGGCTTCCCGAAGCCCCAGCGTTCGCCGGGCAAGCACCGCCTGTTTACGCACGGCGAGGTCGCCTCACTTCGCGATGCGCTTCAGGAGGGCCTGTCGATTTCCTCCGCCGTATCCCGCGCGCGCGAAGGTCTCGCGGCGGACAGCAACTCGCTCGTCGGCGCGCTCGTGTCCTACGAACGTGAGCGAGCGGACGTCGCGATCGAAGCGGCACTCGCGTTGCGATCCGTGGAGCGTTCGGTCCAGGAGGTCCTGCTGCCCACGCTCGACGAGATCGCGCGCCGCTACGGCACCGAGTCGGCCGCCTGGGCGTTCGCCGCGCACTGGGGCAACGACTGGCTGCGACGAGCGCAGCGGCTGGCGCCCCCGCCGGTCAGACCCGTGTCGATCGTGATCGGCGATGCCTCGCGAGACGAGCTCGACCGCAACTCGCCGTACATCCGCGCGCTCGAGCTGCTGTGCGTCCGAGCCGGCATCAAGGTCTTGAGCTTGTCCGCCCGAGGGGTGGCTGGAATCGGCGACGCGCTCGCCGTGCACCGCCCGAACCTCGTGGTGCTTGCTGGAGGGCACCTGGCGGATGACACGGTCGCGCGGTGGGCCTATGCGATCAGGCTGGCAGCGGGGGCCATGCCCGTCGCGGTCTACCGGCGCGGAGATCAACGCGTGCGCATGCGCACGACCGGCACGAACGTGCTGCCGCCGGGCCCCGGCGATGCTCAGCGGCGGATCCTCGAGCTGGTCGAAGCGGAGCATGGTGCAACACCTGTCCCGGTCACCCCGGCCACTCGGCGTTCCAACGAGCCGCCCGGCGGTGCCCGGAGCGCGAGCGCTTGAGGATGCGCTTGGCGCCCTGACGAGCGATCGTTGGAAGCCGATTTCGGACGATGGACGGAGGATTGAAGCGACGGGCCCGATTGGCGTTGGTGCCAAACCTACCGCCGGCACCGGCGCGATCCGAGCCACGGGTCCAGTTCTGCGGCCACTGCGGTCGCCGGCCCGCGACGCCCGATCACTCCTCACGCGTGTGCCCAAGCTGCAGTCTCGGGCTGCTGCTCGAGGCCCGCGCCGACGCCGCGCCCGGCCCCGGCGATGCCTTCCTCGTGCTCGACAGCTCGCTGTCGGTATGCGCGGTCTCCGATACGGCCGAGCGATTGCTCGCGACGGTCGAGACCGACGCCGTCAACCGGCACGTCACGCAGCTGATCGTGCCCGCTGACGCCGAGGCCCAGGGCCCTTCGAACCTTGCAGTCGCGATCACCTGGGCGGCGCGGGGCGATGACGCGACGCGCACGGTCGTCGTGCGCCCGGCGAACACGTTCGGCGTGCGGATGTCCGCGCGGATCACGAGCTGCGGCCCCCCGAGCGCCGCGCTCGTCGTCTTCACGTAGGCCCGAACTCCTTCAGCCGCACGAAATCGGCCGACTTGCACGGCCACTTGCGCCTGTTGCAACGCCCTCCGCGGACCTCGATAAATCCCCACAAATGAGTGGAATCCGGACCAACGCCGCGGCGGTGATGCTCGGCATCAGCCCCAACACGCTGCGCAGTTGGGAGCGGCGCTACGGCTTCCCCCAGCCGCACCGCTCGCAGGGCGGGCACCGGCAGTACGCGCTCGCGGAAATCGAAGCGCTGAAGCTAACCCTCGCGGAAACGCACAACGTCTCCTCCGCGATCTCGCTCGCGCGCGAGCGCGGCGAGGGTCCTCCCTCCGCGAGCCGCCTCGCCGCTGCGTTCGCCGCGTTCGACGAGGAGCTCTCCAACCGCGTGCTCGAGGAGAGCCTGGCGCTGCGCTCGTTCGAGCGCACGGTCGAGGAGGTCCTGCTCGAGGGCGTCGCGGCGCACGACGACACGCACCACAGGACGGCCGAGTACGAGTTTGCGTGGCGCCACGCGACGGGCTGGCTGTCCGCGCTCAAGCGACTCTCGCCGCCGGCGAGCAGGGGCGACGGCATCATGATCTTCGACGCGTCGGTGCCGTGCGACATCGACGCCGTGTTTGCGCAGGCGCTCGAGCTGATTCTCCGCCGGGAGGGCCTGCGGACGCTGTTGCTGACCCCGTCGATCGAGACCGCCCGGCTCGGGCACGCGCTGCGCGCACTCGACCCGAGCGCGGTCGTGCTCACCGGCCGCCGAGTCGCGCTCGACTCGATCGGCCGCCTCGTTTACGGCGTGCGCGGCATCGTCGGGGAGGTCGCGGTGTTCGACTTCCGCGGGGCCGTTCCCGACACGGGCGCGAGCACGGTCTGCCGGCTCGGCGAAACCCCGGTCGCGGCGCGCGATCTGCTGCTGCGCAAGCTCGACGAGCGGCGCGCCGCCCGCGCACCGGACTCCGGTCACCCAAGCCGGCCGGTGTCCCTGAGCCCGCCGAGCGCCGCCTGGTAGCGCAGCGCGGCCGCGAGCGGTCGGCGCGCCGCGCCGACCTACAATCGACCGCCCATGCCCTCCGTGCACCGCCCTGTTGATCCGAAGGCCTCGTTTCCCCAACTCGAGCAGCGCGTGCTCGAGCGCTGGCGCGAGCGCGACGTCTTCCACGAGTCCGTGCGGCGCCGGCGCGGAGCGCCGGAGTGGGGCTTCTACGAAGGGCCGCCGACGGCCAACGGCCCGCCCGGCTCGCATCACGTCCTCGCCCGGGTGTTCAAGGACATCTTCCCCCGCTACAAGACGATGTGCGGTTTCTACGTCGAGCGCAAGGGCGGCTGGGACTGCCACGGACTGCCGGTGGAGCTGGCGGTCGAGGCCGAGCTCGGCTTCACGACGAAGTCGGACATCGAGCGGTACGGCATCGCCGAGTTCAACGCGCGCTGCCGCGAGAGCGTCCTCAGTCACGTCGAGGACTGGAACCGCCTGACCGAGCGGATCGGGTTCTGGATCGACCTCGACGACGCCTACCGGACGCTCGACACCGACTACATCGAATCGGTGTGGTGGGCGCTGAAGACGATCCACGACAGGGGGCTGCTGTACGACAAGCTGAAGGTCGTGCCGTACTGCCCGCGCGACGAGGTCACGCTGTCGAGCCACGAGCTGGGGCAGCCGGACGTCTACCGGGATGTCCACGACCTGAGTGTGTACGTGCGCCTGCCGGTCATCGAGGACCACGGCAAGGCGCGCGCGGGCGACGAGCTGCTCGTCTGGACGACGACGCCGTGGACGCTCGTCTCGAACGCAGCGGTCGCGGTCGACCCGGAGCTCCCCTATGTCCGAGCGAGGACGGACGCCCAGGACGTGTTCATCCTCGCCGAGGCGCTGATCGAGCGCGTGCTCGGCGCGACCGTCGAGATCCTCGACCGCTTCCCGGGCCGCGAGCTCGAGGGCGTCCGCTACGAGCCACCGTTCGACTTCATCGCGGGCAGCGAGTACGGGCCTCTCGGCCACACCGTCCTGATCGGCGATTTCGTGACCGCCCAGGACGGCACCGGGCTCGTCCACACGGCGATCGCGTTCGGCGAGGACGACTTCCGACTCGGCGAGCAGTACGGCCTCACCGTCGTGAACCCCGTCAGGCTCGACGGCAGCTATGACGATCGCATCGGCCCGTACGAGGGGCGCTGGGTCAAGGACGCCGATCCGGATCTCGTCGAGGATCTGAGACGACGCGGCCGGCTGCTGCGGGCGGAGTCCTACGAACACTCCTATCCCCACTGCTGGCGGTGCGGGACGCCGCTGCTCTACTACGCGAAGCCGTCGTGGTACATCGGTACGAGCCAGATCAAGGATCGCCTGCTCGCGGCCAACGAGGACGTCAACTGGCATCCGGAGCACGTCAAGCACGGCCGGTTCGGCAAGTGGCTCGAGGGCAACGTCGACTGGGCGCTCTCGCGGGAGCGCTACTGGGGTACGCCGCTGCCGGTATGGCGCTGCGAGAACGAGCACGTGCGGGCGATCGGCTCATTCGCAGAGCTCAAAGACCTATCCGGCACGCTCCTCACCGACCCGCACCGCCCGTTCGTCGACGCGGTCACGTTCCCGTGCCCCGACTGCGGCGAGACGATGACGCGCGTCCCCGAGGTGATCGACGTGTGGTTCGACTCGGGCTCGATGCCGTTCGCACAGTTCCACGCGCCGCACGAGCACGAGGCGCACTTCGCGGAGCGGTTCCCCGCGGACTTCATCTGCGAGGCCCTCGACCAGACGCGCGGCTGGTTCTACTCGCTGCTGGCCGTCTCCACCCTCCTGTTCGATCGCTCGAGCTACCGGAACGTCGTCTGCCTGGGGCTGATCCTCGACGAGGACGGCCGCAAGATGTCCAAGTCGCTCGGCAACGTCGTCGCGCCGTGGGACGTGATCGACACGTATGGCGCCGACGCCTTCCGCTGGTACTTCTTCACCTCGAAGTACCCATGGGACGGCTACCGCTTCAGCCTCGAGACGATCGGCGAGGCGGTGCGCCAGTTCCTGCTGCAGCTATGGAACACGTACGGCTTCTACGTTCTGTACGCGAATGCCAACGGCATCGACCCAGGCACGATCGGCGCTGGTGAGCCGACCGAGCTCGACCGCTGGGCGCTCAGCCGCCTGAACGCCACCGTCGCAGTCGTCCGCGAGCGGATGGACGCGTTCGACGCGACGGGCGCTGGCCGCGCAATCGCGGCGTTCGTCGACGAGATCTCGAACTGGTACGTGCGCCGTTCGCGCCGGCGCTTCTGGGACGGCGACCCGGCTGCGTTCCAGACGCTCCGCACCTGCCTCGTGACGACCGCCCAGCTGCTCGCGCCGTTCACGCCGTTTCTGGCCGACGAGATCTACGACAACCTCGACGGGACCGAGCCGAGCGTCCACCTCACCGATTTCCCGCAACCGCACGCCGAGGTGCGCGACGAGCAGCTCGAGCAGGCGATGGCGGTCGCGCGCGAGACCGTCAGACTCGGGCTGGCGGCCCGCGGGCAAGCGAAGCTCAAGGTCCGCCAACCGCTGCGAGCGGCAGTGATCGTCGCAACGGGACGCGAGCGCGAGGCGATCGAGCGGCTGGCAGAGATCGTCCGCGAGGAGCTCAACGTCCACGCGCTGCGCTTCGTGTCCGAGGCCGACGAGCTCGGCCAGATCGACGTCAAGCCGAACTACCGCGCACTCGGGCCCCGGTTCGGCAAGCAGATGCCGACGGTGGCCGCCGCCGTCGCCGGGCTCGACACGGCGCACGTCGCGCAGGCGCTGCGCGACGGCCGGACGGTCGCGATCAACGTCGGCGGCCAGGACCACGAGCTGACCGCCGCGGACCTGCTCGTCTCGATGAAGCCGCTCGAGGGGTACCAGGTCGAACGCGAGGGCTCCCATGCGGTGGCGCTCGAACTCGAGATCGACGAGCAGCTACGCGTCGAAGGCTGGGCGCGCGACATCGTGCGCGCCGTTCAGAACGCCCGCCAGAGCGCCGGTCTCGAGGTCACGGATCGCATCCTGCTGACGTTCGACGGCGACGAGGCGCTGATCGGCGCCGCGCGCACCCACGAGCACTACATCGCGAACGAGACCCTCGCGGTGCGGGTCGCGTACGAGAGCCTCGACGGCGCGGAGCCCGTCACGATCGACGGGCTCCCGCTGCGCATCGGGGTTGCGCTCGCGTAACTACGCGAGCGCGGGCTCGAGCTCGGCCTCGAGGCGGCGCTTCGGGTACGCGCCGATCACGGTCTTCGCCGGATGGCCGTGACGGAACAGGATCAGCGTCGGGATCGACATCACGTTGAACTGCATCGCCGTGTGCTGGTTCTCGTCGATGTTCAGTTTGACGACCTTCAGCTCGTCCGCGCGCTCCTTCGCGATCTCCTCGACAACGGGGGCGACCATCCGGCAGGGTCCGCACCACGGCGCCCAGAAGTCGACGAGCACGGGGACCTCGGACTCGATCACTTCGGCCTGGAAATTGTTGTCGGTGACTTCGGCGACGGTGCCTGCCATGAGGGCTCCTTGACGGGTATCGGGCGGTACTTCAGAAAGTATAGCGGGTCGTGACCGGCGACGCGTTCGGTACCCAGGGACAAGCACCGACGAGTGGACCTCTAGCCTACGGGATCGGATGGCGGATCCGACGAACACCGAGATCGCGGCCGCGCTCGACGAGCTCGGCGACCTGTACGAGCTCGACGGCGCGATCATCCACCGGATCGTCGCCTATCGCAACGCGGCAAAGGCCGTCCGAGATGCGCCGGTGTCGGTCGCGGCGTTGGCGCGGCTCGGCCGCGCCAACGAACTTCCCGGGATCGGCGCGATCATTCAAGAGAAGGTTCTCGCGCTCGCAGATGATGGTGTGATCCCGGCGGCGGTCAAGCTGCGCGCCAAGTTCCCGCCGGGACTGATCGAGATCACGCGACTGCCCGGTCTCGGGCCTAAGCGCGCTCGGCGGCTGTTCGACGAGCTCGGCATCGACTCGCTCGAGGCCCTCAGGAGTGCTGCGGAGCAGCACACAATTCGCGGGCTCAAAGGCTTCGGCCCGAAGGCAGAGGAGAGCATTCTCGCCAGTCTCGACGCGGCCGGAGCCGGCGCGCCGCGCGTCCGGGTCGTGCTCGACCGGGCGCTCGCGGCCGGCGAGCAGCTCGTCGCGTCGCTGCGCGCCCATCCCGCGGCCGATCGGGTCGAGCTGGCAGGCTCCGCGCGCCGCATGGCCGACAGCGTGAAGGACCTCGACGTGATCGCGACCGCCACCGATCCGCTCGCGCTCGCGCAGGCCGCCGCGCAACTCGAGCTTGTCGAGTCGTCCGGGACACCCGGCGACGCGGGCGTGCGCATGCGCACCCACACCGGTCTGCAGGTCGATCTCAAGATCGTCGCTCCGGACCAGTTCGGCAACCTGCTCCAGCACTTCACCGGCTCCAAGCAGCACAACATGGCCTTGCGCGACGCCGCCGTCCGCAAGGGCCTGCACGTGTCCGAATACGGTGTGCTCGACGACGCGACCGGCATGACGCATCGCTGCGCGACCGAGGCCGAGGTGTACGCGCTGCTCGGCCTCGAGTACATCGAGCCGGAGCTGCGCGAGAACCGCGGCGAGCTCGAAGCCGCCGCAAACGGAACCCTGCCCGACCTGATCGAGGTCTCCGATCTTCGCGGCGACCTGCATTGCCACACGACGGCGTCCGACGGCACCGCCTCGATCGAGGAGATGGCGATCGCGGCGCGCGACGCCGGCTACGAATACCTCGCGATCACAGACCACTCGGCCAGCTTCGGCTTCGGCGACGATCTCTCCCCTGACCGCCTGCGCGAGCACGCCGAGCGGATCCGCGCGACCGAGCTCGACGGCATCGAGCTGCTCGCCGGCAGCGAGGTCAACGTCCTCCCGGACGGTTCGCTCGACTACGAGGATGAGGTCCTGGCGGACCTCGACTGGGTCGTGGCGAGCGTCCACTCGTCGTTCCGGATGGGCTCGGATGCGATGACCGAGCGGATCATCCGCGCCGTCGAGCATCCACTCGTCGACGTGCTCGGGCATCCGTCGGGTCGCAAGATCGAGAAGCGGGCCCCATACGCGTTCGATGCCGAGGCGGTGATCGAGGCGGCGGCCCGCGCGGGCACGATGCTCGAGATCAACGCCAGCCCCGATCGGCGGGACCTCAACGAGGTGAACGCGCGTGCGGCCGCCGCGGCGGGCGTGCCGATCGTGATCAACTGCGATGCGCACCGGGTCGGCGGCTTCGAGGTCGCGCGCTACGGGATCGCGACCGCGCGCCGCGCGTGGCTGACCGCGGGCGACGTCGCCAACACGCGGCCGTGGGCGGACCTCGCCCAGCTTCGGAAGCGGAGCCGGTCGGCGGCGTGAGGCGCGCGGGGTCAGCGGTCGCTGCGGCGCTCGCAGCGCTCGTCGTCGCTGGGTGCGGCGGCGGCGGCGCCGCCACGACGGCGGCCGCGAGCAGCGCGAGGGCCACCGGCACCGGCGCCGGGACCGGCACCGCAGCGGTGAGGACTGCCTCGACATCCTCGACGAGCACGATCCAGCTGACGGCGCCGAGCGACACATCGACGTCCTCGAGCGCGCCGGCGCGCACGACCTCGACGAGCGCGACGCCCGCCTCAACGTCCGCCCCCTCCGGTGGCGCCGGCCTCGCGGCGGGCTTCGGTCTCTCGAGTCCCGCCTTCAGCTCCGGCGGCGCGATCCCGTCGCAGTACACGTGCGACGGACAGGACATCTCGCCGCCGCTGCAATGGTCGGGCGTCCCCGCCGGGACGAAGGAGCTTGTGCTCGTCATCCGCGACCCCGATGCGTCCACGGCTGACTTCGTCCACTGGGCCGTCGCGGGCATCGCGCCGAGCGCGACCGGCTTCCCCGCCGGCGGCGTCGGCGGTCAGGTCATCCCCGGACGCAACAGCTTCGGGAGCCTCGGCTATCGCGGCCCGTGTCCGCCGACCGGTGGCACACCCCACCACTACGTGTTCACGCTCAGCGCGCTGGCGTCCGCGTCCGGCCTGCGGCCGGGGTTCAGCGCCGACGAGATCCAGAGCCAGGCGCTCGGGATCGCGACGCTGACCGCGACCTACGCCCGGCGCTGAGCCTGCTCGGGAACGTTCGTCACCGGCGGGCGACGCCGAAAGGGGCGCACGCGCCAGCCGCGCTGGATCCCGACGAACCACAGCAGTCCGGCGATGCACAGCAACATCGCGACGAAGAAGTTCAGGCGCATGCCGAAGATGTGGTGCGAGTAGTCGATCCGCAGCGTCTCCTCGAACATGCGAAAGGCCGAATAGCCCGCCACGTACAGCGCGAACAGGCCCGGCGCTTTGATCTTGCGATGGTGCCCGAGCCAGACGAGGAAGCCCGCGAGCGAGAGGTTCCAGATGATCTCGTACAGGAACGTCGGATGGAACGTCGCATACTGCTCGTAGCCGGGCGGACGGTTCGCCGGGTCGATCTTCAGACCCCACGGAAGCGTCGTCGGGCCGCCGAACAGCTCCTGGTTGAAGTAGTTGCCGATGCGGCCGATCGATTGCGCGACAAGCAATCCCGGCGCCGCAGCGTCCATGAAGCGGTAGACGTCGGGGCGCTCGAGCCGGCGAAAGAGCACCGCGACCCCGGCGGCAGCGCCCGCGGCGATGCCACCCCAAATCCCGAGTCCGCCCTTCCAGATCGCGAACGGCCCCCACCAGTGCGGCGGCACCTGGCTCGGGGTCGTGATCAGGAAGTAGATCCGGCCGCCGATCAGACCGGCTGGGAAGCCCCACATCGCGACCTCATAGACGAGCTCGCGGCGGCCGCCGATGCGTTCCCACCGAACGCGGGTCACGAGGATCGCGGCGAGCACCGCGAACACGTATGCGATCCCGTAGGCGTGGAAGAAGAACGGGCCGACGTGAATGCCGTTCGAGGAGGGGCTGGGGATGTACGCGAAGCTCATGTCCGCGTTAATCGTGGCAGGACGCGCTCTCGGACGGTTGCGTCGACGGCGCTGCGGCTGAACGGAACGAGCATCGCCGCCGCGCGCGCGGCGTAATCAGGGCTCGGTTCATCGAGCGCGGCGCGGATCGCGTGCGCCAGATCGTCGGTGACGAGCCGCGGGTCGAGACGACGGCCGAGGTCGAGCGCCGGATACGCGCCGGGAGCCGGCGCCGTGACGAGCATGCACCCGTCGGCGAGCGCCTCGAGCGGCGCGATCCCGTAATCCTCGCGGCGCGGTGCGGCGATGAACAGGCGCGTACGTCGCAGCAGGCTGCGGTAGTCCTCCGGCGAGAGCCGGCCGGTGACCTCGACGCCGTCGCCGCCGTCGATGCCGTCGATGCCGGCGACGAGCAGCCGCTCCCCGTCGCGCCGCGCGCGCGACCAGGCATCGAGGATGTAGTCGAGGCGTTTCTTCTCGGGATTGCCCGCGTAGGTCATCGCGAGCACATCGCGCGCCGCGGGCGGCGGTCCTGACGGGTCGACCGGCGTCGGCACGACGACGACGTTCTCGGCGGCGAGGGTCGGCGCGGCCGCCAGCGCCCGCTCGCTCATCGCGAGGATCAGCGGCGCCTGATGCAGGCGGCGGCGCTCGACTGCCCGCTGCCAGAGGCCGTGCCGCCCCGGTCGGTTCTCGGCAGCGATCGAGTCGAGCCAGATCGCGCCGGGGCGGGGCCACAGCAGCGCGGCCGTCATCGAGCAGTAGATGATCGCGTCGGGCTCACGCCCGCTGATCGCTCGGAGGGCCGCAGTGCGCGCTGCGCGGGCTTCGAGGTAGTCGGTGAGCGCGAACGTTCGCACCCGCCGCAGAGGTCCCGTGCGCGCGAGGGTCACCTGCGCGCCGGCGCGCTCGAGCGACGCGGTTAACTCGTGCGCGGAGGCGCGCCAGCCGGTTGTGCTGCCGACCGAGACGACGAGGACGGTGGGATGTGGCACGCGGCCTTAGGCCCTGGGTCGCGCCCGGCGGGAACCCCCGGACGCTCCATTGAGCTCGAACAGGTTCGAGCGAAAGCCAGGCGTGCGGACCAGCCTGATCGGCTTGAACGGGGAGGTTCGCTCGATGTAGAAGCGCGCGCCGTCCCGCTCCTCGATCGCCGTCACGGCGGACGCCTGGCGGCGCCACGCGAGCGACCAAATGATCGCGAATCCGGTTGCGACTGCCGGCACCTGCGGGAGCACGAACGCGAGCGCCCCGGCCCCAATCGTCGAGAGCAGCAGCGGCCACAGCCGGTTGAGCACGGTCCGTCCCGGATTCAGCTCGGGCAGCGTCGGCTGCATCCGCGCGTTTGCGAGCAGCGTCGCGATCGGCTGCGAGGTCTGGCCACGCCGTCCGAGGCGCACGCCGATGACTGCGGCGATCAGCCACCAGCCGGCGGCAACCGGGATCACAAGTTCATCGCCGGTGCCGTTGGCGCCCGCGAGCGTGACCGCGGCGAGGGCGGTGGCGGCCGCCGCGCTGATCAGAACCGTCGTGCGCAGGAAGTCAGCGAACCGCACCGCGCTGCCGTTCTGCCGTGATCCGGTCGCTCACTCCGGCTCCGCGGCGAGCATCCTCAGCAACTCCTGCACGCCGTCGGGTCCGTCGACGACGATGTCGGCCTCCTCGGTGATCTCCGAAGGCCCCTCCTCGGAGCGTACGCCGACGCGGATCGCGCGCTTGATGGTGCCCTCGCTTGCAAGCCGCGCAAGCGTCCGGAACGCATCGAGATCGGTCGCATCATCGCCGACGTACAGGGCCGTATCGATGTCGAAGTCGGCGAGGAACGACTCGATGCCCGCCCCCTTGTCGATCCGAACCGGCGGCCGGACCTCGAGCACCTTGCGTCCCCAGTGGGTCCGTAGTCCCGCCGCCTCCGCGCGTGCGGCGATCGTGTCGATCGCCGAGCGCGCCGCCTCCTCGTCCGGCGCGCCACGCCAGTGGAACGCGACGATCGCGCCCTTCTCTTCAGGCCGGACGCGCAGCCGCCGAAGGTCGGCGCTGTACGCATCGCGTCCGAACTCCTGGACGCGACGCGCCCAGTCTTCGACGCTGGGGTCGAGCTTGGTCTTTGTCCATCCGGCGCGCAACAACTCGGCGCCGTGCGACCCGATATAGGAGATCGAACCGATCGACACCATCGCGCGGGCCTGCGAGGCCTGGCGACCGCTGACGCAGGCCACCGTCCCGTACCGGCGGGCGATCGCGATCAGCAACTGCCGCGTGCCCTCGGGCACGCGCGCGTCGGCTGCGTGCTCGACGATCGGCGCCAGCGTACCGTCGATGTCGAACAGGATCGCCGCGCGATCCGGTCTCGCGCGCAGCGGCGCGAGCGCTTCAGACAAAAGCGCAGACGTCACGCCCTAGAGTCTAAGTGGCAACGTGGCGGGCGCGCCCGCCCGCGTGCGAATACGATTTGCGTCGTATGACTGAGCATGAAGGGTATGCGGTGTCGAGCCTCGCGGAGATGGGCGAGGGCTACGGATTCAGGAAGATCCGCCACGAATTGGGTGTGACCGCGTTCGGCATCAACGCGATCGTGCTGCCGCCCGACTATGAGACCGGCATCCATTACCACGACGAGCAGGAGGAGACCTACTTCGTGCACAAGGGGCAGGTCGAGTTTCGCTTCGGTGACGGCACCCGGCACCTGCTCGGTCCCGGAGGCCTGGTCCGCGTCGACGCCCAGACTCATCGCGGGATGCGCAACGCCGGCAAGGGCGAGGCCATCGTCGTAATCGCGGGCGGCAAGGGCGGCTACGTCGGCCGCGACGGCAACGCCGTCGACGCGGCCTCGGCGCACGCGCCGCCCGGGGCTCCTTGAGCGCGTCGCTCCGGTCCGACACGCTCGATCCGGTCATCTTTCTGCATGGTCAGCCGGGCACCGGACGCGACTGGGATCGGGTCGTCGCTGCCCTGCATGAGCGGGCGCGCACGATCGTGCTCGACCGGCCGGGATGGGACGGCCGCACCAGCGCGACGGACCTCCCGGGCAACGCCAGCTTTGCCCTCACGGCGCTCGATCTCGCGGACGTGGAGCGAGCGATCGTCGTCGGCCACAGCTTCGGCGGGGCGGTCGCGGCGTGGCTCGCCGCGTGGCATCCCGACCGGGTCACGGCGCTCGTGCTCGCGGCGCCCGCGGCGAATCTCGCCTCGCTGTACAAGCTCGACCGCGTCCTCGCCACCCCCGTGCTCGGAAACCTGCTCGGGGCCGCGACGCTCGCCGGGCCGGCGGTCGCGTTCGGGGTGGGACCCATGCGGCGCGAGATCGCGAGCCGGCTGGCCCTCGACGAGACCTACCTGCGCGAGGCCGGACGGACGCTGCGGAGCCCGCGCGCATGGCGGTCGTTCGTGGTCGAGCAGCGCGCCATGCTCGACGGCCTCCCCGTGCTCGAGCCGCAGCTGGGCGCGATCACTGCGCCGACGATGATCGTGATCGGACGCCGGGACCGGGTCGTGCCGCCGGCCTCGGCGCGACGGCTCGCGGGCCAGATCGGCTCATCCTCGCTCGTCATCGTCGACCGGGCGGGGCACCTGTTGCCGTTGCGTCAGGCGCCGCGGCTGGCCGAAGCGATCGTTGCCGTCGGAGCGGCCGCCGCGGAGCGGCGCAGTGCCTAACCCCGGATTCCGCGCCGGCGCCGACGGATACAGCGCAAACCGCACGCTCGCTCACCCGCTGCGTCGGGCCCCCAAGGAGGTTCGTACGGCCACACTCGCACCCGCGGGAGCCACGAGTGTGGATTGAGGCGGGCACCTCAGCTGCCCTCGATCGCCTTCTTCAGCTCGCCGGCGCGGGCGCTGACGAGCATCGAGCGGAGCGCGTCGACGAGCGGGCCGCGGATGACCAGTCCGAGCATCCGCCCCAGGTCGACGTCGAGTGCGTACGTGGCGCGCGTGCGCCCACCGCCGAGATCCTCGAGCTCCCAGCTTCCGTCGACCGACTTCAGCTCGCCTTTCTCCTGCGTCCAGGTCAGCTGTGTCGGGCCCGCATATTGGAAGCGCACAACCGACTTGATCGTGCGGACCTTGGCGTCAGACTGCGACTCGCACAGTACCGCGCGGCCTTCTGCGTCCCGCTCGATCGCCTCGAGCCCCTTGAGGCCCCCCTGCCATTCGGGCGCCTTCTCGACGTCCTCGACCAAGGCCCACACCTGGTCGAGTGGGGCATTGATTTCGGCGGTCGAGCTCCCCGTGATGTTTCCCATGGCGCGAGCCTCCTCCTTGTGACGGTCGGTCCGGGGGTAACCTAGCTCCTGCCACTCGCGAAAGCCAGGAGCGGCTGCGCGCGACCGACTGGAGGCCGACATGGCAACTGATACGCCCGTACAACTTGACCGCCGGCGCATTCTCGAGCTGACCGAGCGCGAGATCGCCCGCCTCGATGAGCGCACGCCCGCATCGGGCGAGATGTATCGCCGGGCGCGCGAGTCGCTCAGCGGCGGCGTCGCCTCGACGTACCAGGCGCGCGAGCCGTGGCCCATCTACCTGACGACGGGCGACGGTGCGGTCGTCTACGACGTCGACGGCAACCGCATGTATGACTTCCACAACGGCTTCGGATCGATGGTTCAGGGCCACGCGAATCCGGCGATCGTGCGCGCCGTCAGCCAGCGCGTCAGAGAGGGTTCGCACTTCGCCGCCACGACTGAGGACGGCGTGGTCGTCGCCGAGGAGCTCAAACGGCGCTGGGGGCTCGAGCGCTGGCGCTTCGTCAACTCCGGCTCGGAGGCGACGATGGACGCGATCCGGATCGCTCGCGGCCTGACGGGCCGCAACACGATCATGAAGATCTTCGGCTCCTACCACGGCCACCACGACGCCGTGATGGTCTCGATCGGCGTCGAGTACAGCAAGATCGGCGACCGCGAGAACTACGCGTCGTTGCCGTACGGCGCCGGCATCCCGCCGGAGGTGACCGCGCTCACGATCGCGGTCCCGTTCAACGACGCGGGCGCGATGGAGCGCCGGATCAAGCACCTCGAGGACGAGGGGCGCAAGCCTGCCTGCGTGATCATGGAGGCGGCAATGATGAACCTCGGGGTCGTGCTGCCCGAGCCGGGCTACCTCGAGGAGGTTCGCGAGATCACGCGCCGCCACGGCATCGTGCTGATCTTCGACGAAGTCAAGACCGGCCTCGCGATCGCGGCCGGCGGCGCCGTCGAGCGGTTCGGCGTCAAGCCTGACATGGTCACGCTGGCGAAGACGCTGGGCGGTGGCCTCCCGGCGGGCGCGATCGGCGGCACCGAGGAAGTGATGCGCGTCGTCGAGGACGGGACCGTCTACCAGGTCGGGACCTACAACGGCAATCCGCTCGGGATGGCCGCGGCCCGGGCAAGCCTGTTCGAGGTGCTGACTCCGGATGCATACCGGTTGCTCGACGAACTGAACGACCGGATCGTGTCTGAGTGCCAGGCCGTGATCGACCGCTACAACCTCCCCGGCTACGCGGTCGGCGTCGGTGCGAAGGGGTGCGTCACCTTCTCGCCGACCAAGATCGTGGACTACGAGACGTTCAAGGCCAACCAGGACGTCGAGGTGACCGAGCTCGCGTGGCTCTACAACATGAACCGAGGGATCTTCATGACGCCCGGCCGCGAGGAGGAGTGGACGCTCTCGGTGATGCACACCCACGAGGCGGTGGACGCCTACGTGAAGGTGTTCGACGAGATGGCGCGCGAGCTGACGGCGTAGGCGGACCGTGCGGGTTAGGCCGTGCGGGGCGGGCCGGGCCGTGCGGGCAGGGCCGTGCGGGCCGCGGGCGGACGGACACGCGCCCGCGGCCCGACGATTGCGACGGCCTCAGCCGATGACGTGGTCGAGACCGACCTGGGTTTCGAGCGTCGCGCTCATCGCGTGGAGCGACACAGCCCAGGTCTGATCGCCGACGATCCCGTCAACGCCGACCTGACCCCAGCGCTGGAAGGCCTCGACCGACGCCTGGGTGTTCGGCCCGAAGTCGCCGTCGATCGCTCCCGGTCCCGTGCCCCACTGCCCGGACGCTCCGTTCGTCAGCACCGTCTGCAGATCGCGGACCACTTCGCCGCGCGAGCCGCGCTCGAGTGTCGGCATCGGCCCCCCGTCGGGAAGCGCTGCCCAGGTCGCTGGCCCGACGACCCCGTCGGCCGCGAGGCCGTTCGCCTGCTGGAACTCCACCACTGCGGTCTTCGTCGCTGGGCCGAAGATCCCGTCGACGGTCAGGGACGGCCCTGGTGCGCGGCGCAGTGCACGTTGCGCGCGCTTGACGGCATCGCCCGTGTCCCCTTCGTGAATCGTCGGCTGGCCCGGATTGGGCATCGTCTCACTCCTGTGCGTTGGCTACCGCCGGGGAGTTTCCCGCCGCAGCGGCACACTCGAACGTGACAAATGTCCGTGCACGCCTGCGCCCGGGCGCTCAGGCAGACGCCCGGGCGCGGCGTCACGCCGCCAGGGCGGCGGCAAGCAGCGCGTTTGCTCGGCCCATCCAGTCGGCAAACGCGTCGGAGGGCATCGGACGGCTCACGTGATATCCCTGCGCGAGGTCGCACCCGAGCAGCGCGAGGTGCGCCAGCGTCGGCTCGTCCTCGACGCCCTCGGCGACGATCCGCAGGCCGAGGTCGTGCGCGAGGTTGATCGTCGAGCGCACGATGATCAGATCGCTCTCATCGCTGAGCATCGGCGTGACGAACGAGCGATCGATCTTCAGCTCGTCGATCGGCAGACGCCGGAGGTTGGCGAGCGACGAGTAGCCCGTGCCGAAGTCATCGACCGACAGGCGCACCCCAAGATCGCTCAGGCGCGTGACAATCGCGAGGGCGCGATCGGGGTCGGACATGATCATGCTCTCGGTGATCTCGAGCTGGAGCGCCTCGGGAGGCAGCGAGCAGCTGTCCAGCATGCGCTCGATCTCCTTGGGCAGCTCGCGGTCGAGGAGGTTGCGCACGGACAGGTTGACCGCGACCGACAGGTCCCGGCCGCTGCGCCGCCATTGCGCACATTGGGCGATCGAGCGGTCGAGGACGTAGCGCGTGAGCGGTCCGATCAGCCCCGTCTGCTCCACCGTCTGGATGAACGACCCCGGCGCGAGCAACCCCAGTTCGGGATGCTGCCAGCGGACCAAGCCTTCGGCCCCCCGCACGCGGAGCGCCGCGAGGTCGACGATCGGCTGGTAGTGAACGACGATCTCCTCGGCGGCGAGCGCGCGGCGGAAATCGCTGAGCACGCTCAGCCGGCGCATCGAGTGAGTGTCCTGCTCGGCCGAGTAGAGCTTGCAGCCGCTCTGCGTCTCCTTGGCGGTGTACATCGCGACGTCGGCCCGGCGCAACAGCGTGTGCGCGTCGGTTCCGTCGATCGGGAACCGCGCGATCCCGACGCTCGCGCCGACCTCGAGCGCTAACTCGTCGACGACGAACGGCTGCTCAATGCATGCCAGGAACTTGCCCGCCAGCTCGTCGAGCTGCTCGGGATCATCGGTGCGGCGGCCGGCCAGCACGCCGAACTCGTCACCCCCGAGCCGCGCCACCAGCCCTGCCGGGCCGACGCTGCGCGCGAGGCGGGGGCCGAGCTCGCGCAGGAGAATGTCGCCGTAGTGGTGACCGAGGGTGTCGTTGATCTCCTTGAAGTGATCGAGGTCCATCAGCATCACCGCGAACGGCTTGCCGGTTTGCGCCGCCGCAGCGATCTCCTGTTCGAGCTGGGCGCGGAAGCGCTCGCGGTTGGGCAATCCGGTCAGCTCGTCCGTCGTGGCGAGCCGGTGCAGCTCCTGGCTTCGGTGCTTGGACTTCAGCAGCTCACCGACGAGGTACTGGAAGATCACGAACGTCAGGCCCAGTAGCGCGATCCCGGTCATTCCGAGGTGGACGGCGAGGTACACGGACGCCATCGTCAGCAGGGCGGAGAAGAGCTCGGCGCTCAGGACGGGCACGAGCACGTCGCGCACTTTCTGCCACAGCGATGAGCCGTCGAGGTAGCACTGGTAGCCGACGACGCCGAGGAAGTTCAGCCCGAGCGCGATCACAAACGCAGGGAACACGAGGAGGTAGTAGCCGAGGCTTTGGGGCCCGATGTGGAAGGCGCTGATCGTCAGGTGGAAGAACAGAGCGCCCGCGAGCGCGTACCACGTGAAGGTGACGAGGTTGTTGCGAAAGTAGTGGCCGGCCTCACGCGAGCGCAGCCACACGAGGGCGATCGTGAGCATGCCGACGATCGCCGCCGGTCCACCGCCGAGCAGCACCGCTGCGAGCATCAGCCCGAGCGGCGTTCCCGACACCTTCACTCTGGCCGAGCCGCTTTCAACGTATGTCAACCCGCTCACGACGGTGAACGTCGCGATGACCGCGAGCGGCCGAGGGTCCCACGTGTTCCAGTGATTGGTGAGCGCGATCGCCGCCGCAGCGCCCCCCATCGCCACAACATGAACGAGCACAACCGCATGCCCGGGCTTGCGCGCGACACGCGATTCTCCCGATTTCGGTTGGGCCTCCATGCACCCAATAATCGGCTCGCGCGGCCCAAAGCTCCAACGGATGTATGAGACGCCCATTGCATGTTCAAGGAGAGCGTCGAACGGTCGATGAACCGGGCAACAAGTGTCGAAAGAGCACCGAAGGGGTCTGCGTGCACGGACCCCTCTGGGAAGGCATCAACCCCCGTGGAAGCCCATGTGGCGCTCCTTTCGCGGGGTAGCGTTGCGATACCGACAGACCGTTATCGGCGTTACGAGCCCAGGACTTAAGGCCTGGGCTCAGCCGGCCTGGAATCTTGCCCGCATTTTCGGAGCATTGGTGCAGGTTTCAGTGCAGTTTTCTGGGGTAATGTCGGGAACAACGTCTTTCTGGGCGCCTCGGGTCCTGAGCCCACGGCGACCGCGACCCGCGCTCGTGTCGACGGCTCGCTGACGGGCTGAGCGGTCGATTCGGCCGCTGGTGGGTGGTGCGGGCGCCCACCGGCCGGCACAACGTGAAAAAGTCCGCGCGGCGCTCGACGAGTTGCCACGTAAGCACCGCCACGGTGCTTACGTGCACAAACGTCGCCCCGGAGCCGAGTCTTTTCACGTTGTGCCGGCGGGGGTCCGGCGGCGGGTCGGGGTGCGCCGGCGGGGGGTCCGGCGGCGGGTCGGGGTCCGCCGTCGGCCAGCCGGGGCGGGGTCGGCCCGGACTCGGTGCTGGTCTCCCGGGCGATGGGAGGCACGAGTACCCAACCCCACAGTCGTCGCCGGCGAGGCAGCGAGTGGGGATCCAAGCGCGTACGGGGACCTCCAATCCGCACTCGCGGAGCTCGGAGGTGCGAGTGTGGCCGAAAGGGCCCTGAAAACCGGTGCGTCGGCAGGCGAGCCGGCGCTGGCCCGCCTCCGCCAACGGCCGCCCGCCCCCGCCAGCCGTGGCCGGCCTCCGCCACCTGCCACTGGCGCATCGGCCGGCCGGCCGACGCCGGACCCTGACCGCTACGCCGCTCGACCGGCTCGCGCGACCCCGGTCGGGCCCGCGTGGTCGCTCAGCGGCAGGGTCGCGGTCGCGTGGTCACCGACCGGCAGGGTCGCGCTGACGGTGGCGCCGCGGCCCGGACTCGAGTGGATGCAGAGCGTGCGGCCGAACAGCTCGACGCGCTCGCGGATTCCGAGGAGACCGAGCCCGTTCGTGCGAGCCCGCGGGTCGAAGCCGACGCCGTCATCGCGGACGCCGACGTCGATCAGCTCGTCGCTCTCGTGGACATCGACGCGAACCCGGTGGGCATGTCCGTGCTTCTGGGCGTTCGTGAGGGCTTCCTGCACGATCCGGTAGACGGCGGTGTCGAGCTCGAAGCGGTGGGCGGAGCGGTCGGCGAGGTGGACGCTGAGGGAGACGTCGACGCCGTTGCGCGCGGCGCGCTGGGCGAGCGCTGATCGCGGCCTCGATGCCGAGTTCGTCGAGGGCGGCGGGACGCAGATCGGTGATCAGGCTGCGGAGGTTCGCGATCTCCTGCTGGAGTGCGCCGATCGTGTCGTCGACCGCGGCCTCGAGCAGCTCGCCTCCGCGGCGCCGGCCCGAGTTGAGCCGCAGCAGCATGCCGGCGAGGTTCTGCAGGGTCTCGTCGTGCAGCTCGCGCGCCCACCGGCGGCGCTCCTGTTCGACGGCCGTCCAGGCGTGCCCCGAGCCGGGTCGCGAGCGTGCTCTCTCCGGAACCGGTTCACCGTGGGACACAGCGGGCGCGCTCGGGCTCGCGTGTCGCAGCAGCGCAACGGGGATCCTGCCGTCAGTCATCTTGGCTCCCCGCACCCCCACGCCACGCGACGCGTGTTAGGCCGCGACCTCGCCGATCAGTTGCCGCTCGGGCTCGAGCTGCGCGCGCAGGTGCCGCTTGATCTCCATGTTGATCTGGCAGACGCGGCTCTCCGAGATGCCGAGGATCTCGCCGATCTCGCGCAGCGTCAGCCCGTTGACGTGCAGGAGGATCGCCACCTTCTGCTCGCGGGCGGGCAGGCGCTCGAAGGCGGCGCGGAACCGCTCGATCGCCTTCTCGCGCATCGCCGAGAACTCCGGATCGGCCGCGCGATCGCGGCTTGGCAGCGTGTCGATTTGCTCGATCGTCGTGTCGTCGTCGCTCTGGACAAGCGTGTTGAGCGAGCCGATGTCTGCCTTCACGATGTCGGAGAACAGCGTCAGCAGCTTGTCGGAGCTGATCCCGAGGGCATCGCTGAGCTCGGCGGTGGTCGGCGTGCGACCGTACAGCCCCGTGAACTTGTCCCGGGCCTGGTTGATGTCACGCTCCCACCGTCGCAGCGAACGCGGCGCCCAGTCGTTGCGGCGCAGTTCATCGAGCACCGCGCCGTGGATCCGCGTCCACGCGAACTGTTCCAGCGTGGCCGCCTTGTCCGGGTCGTAGCGGTCGATCGAGCGGATCAGCGCCTCAAGGCCAGAAACTACGGAGAAGCGTGAGGTTTAGTGACGTTTGGGCGGGTCTGTTCGTGTGAACGTGCACACCGACGGGTGCAGCCTGAGGCCGCGTTCACCAGCGGCGTGCTCCTATCGCCGGGCCCCCGCGCGCACGTCGGCGGCCACCGAGCGCCAGAGCGTGACGTGCACCGACGGGCGGGCACGCGTCGAAATTGTGCCCGCTCGTCCAGACGACATCGCCTGCGTTGCCTCCGGCGTCGTTGTGAAGCGCTGGAACGCGAGCGCAGCCGGAAGCGCGCGGCCAAGCCCGAGCGTACTCGCGTGCCACAGCTCCGGAACCGGCGTCCCGCGGACGTCGAGTCGCGTGAGCGTGCGCCGCCGCACTTCGTCGATCACCGAGTGGGCGAGCGTCAGGATGATGCCCTCGCCGGCGGCCGCCGCCGCGATCGCGCCGGCATGGCTGGTGTACGCCGCGACGTCGTCGGGCTCGATCGCGTTGCGCGCGAAGAACGAGCCCGTCATCGTCGTCGGGTCGACATCCGGAGGGCCGACGAGCCAGCGCTCCGACGCCAACTCGGCGGCTGCGAGATCGCGCCGACCGGCCAGCGGATGCCGGGGTGCGACCGCGATGATCAGCTGGCAGCGCAAAAACGGGACCGAGGCGATCGTCGCGGATCGCTCCGGGCCGGGATGCGGCCCGAGCGCGATGTCGGCCTGGCGGTGCTCGAGCAGCTCGGCGAACGAGGCGCCGAGCGCCGGCTCCACCGAGATCTCAAGCTCAGGATCGCGTGCCGTGAACGCGTCGATCAAAGGTCCGATGTGTTCGGCAACGATGCTCGTGGCAGCGACCCGGATGTGACGCGACTGACCGGGCGTGTCCTGCACCGAGCGCCTCGCTTGCTCCGCGAGCCCCAGGATTTCGCTGGCGAGCGCCGCGAGCCGGCGCCCGCCTGGCGTCAGGGCGATCCCACGACCTTCCCGGACGAATAGCTCGTCGCCCAGTTCCTTGCGCAGCGCGGCGACCGCGACGGAGACGGCCGGCTCCGTCACCTCCAGCTCCGCCGCCGCCGCTTTCACGGAGCCGAGGCGCGCGACCAGGACGAACGACTGGAGCTGCGCGAGCGTCATGACCTGACCTAAGCTATCGCTTAACTCGCGCGACCGGGCCGGATGGACCGGGTCGCGCCGCGGGAGGAGGACCCGTGCAGGTCACAGTCACGGTCAACGGGCAGGAGCACACGCGTGAGGTGGAGCCGCGGATGCTGCTCGTGCACTTCCTGCGCGACGAACTCGGCCTCACCGGCACGCACTGGGGATGCGACACCTCGAACTGCGGGACGTGCGTCGTGCTCATGAACGGCGAGCCCGTCAAATCGTGCACGGTACTCGCGGCCACCGCCACGGCCTACGAGATCAGGACGGTGGAAGGGCTCGAGGTCGGCGGGGTTCTCGACCCGGTGCAGCAAGGCTTCCACGAGCGACACGGGCTCCAGTGCGGCTTCTGCACGCCCGGCATGATGATGACCGCGCGGGCGTTGCTCGACGGCAACCCCAACCCCACCGACGACGAGATCCGCCAGGCCATCTCGGGGCAGATCTGCCGGTGCACGGGCTACGCGACGATCGTGCGCTCGATCCGTTGGGCTGCCGAGCACGCGCCCGCCCAGCCAGACGAGTCCGCCGCCGAGGACTGACTCCGTCGGCACCTGACCGACTGCGCAGCCAGGTCGCCGCCGGAGGCATCTACTACCTACTGTCGACTTACAAGCTGCCGCTCGATGATCGGCGGGTCGAGCGATTCAACCCCGACCTCGCGGGCCGCCCGACGCTGATCCGCGGCAACCGCCAGCTGCTGTTTGCCCGAATGGGACGCCTGACCGAGAGCTCGCTGTTGAACGTCAAGAACAAGTCGCATGCGGTCACCGCGCGGTTCACGGCTCCCGCAGCCGGGGCGACGGGGTGCTGGTCGCGCAGGGCGGCGCGTTCGGTGGCTGGACGCTATATCTGCGCCACGGCAGGCCGGCGTACTGTTACAACCTGTTTGGGATGACCCGCTTCCACGTCGAGGGAGCAGACGTGGTTCCCGCGGGAGACCATCAGCTGCGCGTGGAGTTCGCCTACGACGGTTGCGGCTTCGGCAAGGGCGGGACCGCAACCCTGTATCTCGACGGCGAGCAGGTCGGCCAGGGGCGCGTCGACGCGACCGTCCCGATGATCTTCTCGGTCGATGAGACCGCGGACGTCGGCCAGGACACAGGCACCACGGTGTCCGACCGCTACACCTCCGAGGGCAGCCGGTTCACGGGCACGATCGAGTGGGTCGAGATCGACATCGACGGGGCAGCCGCCGACGAGGACCACCTGATCAGCCCCGAAGAACGCCTCCGCCTGGCGATGGCACGGCAGTAGCGCGAGGCCCAGCGGCGCCGGTTGACCGGCGCACGCGGAGCGGCGGCCGCACGAAAAGCCGTGGGCTTTTCGTGCGGCTGACGATCGGTTACGTGAGCGCCTTGGCCTTGATCGCGTCGAACTCGGCCTGGGTGATCGCCCCCTTGTCGAGGAGTTCCTTGGCCTTCTCGATCTCGCTCGCTGCCCCACCGGTGCCGGCGGTCTTGCGCACGTAGTCGTCGAACTGCGCCTGGGACGTCTGCACTTCCTTCATCCGTCGCTCGGCCATCCCGGTGTGGTTGGCGATCAGGTAGACCAGGACGCCGAGCCACGGAAGGATCACCACCAAGATCACCCAGGCGGCCTTGCCCCAGCCCGAGATGTCGTCGCGCCGAAAGACGTCGATCAGAACGGTGATCGCGATCCAGATGAAGATCACCCACGCGAAGAAGATGAGTGTCGTCCAGAGAATGTCCAGGAACGGGTACGACGAGGCACTGATCAGCATTGGGTTCGCCTCCGATGGTTGTTCATTGGTGTCGAAGCGTCTTCTCCGTCCATGCTCACCAGCATGCGCGCTCCGGGCCGCCGGTGCATCACCTAGATCGTATGACGGCGAACGGCGGACCGCGTGCGGTTGACGGCGGCGTGATTGCGCACGAGGATTGCGGGGTGATCAGGGCCGTGCGTCGCGGTGCCGTGGCGGCCGTGCTGGCGGTCGTCCTCGCCGCTGCCTCCGCTGCTGCGGCCGGGCCGCGCACGCCGGTCGTGTTCTTCCCCGGCTACGGCACGACGGTCGTGCGCGTGACCGTGCGCGATCAGACGGCGGTCAAGGGCTGCCCCCGGTCGGGGTCGTTCGAGGATGGAATTCCGGCGGATGTCGGCGTGAGGTTCAGCCAGGTCTGCCGGGACGAGCTGCTGACGCCGCGGTGGCGGCGCGACTCGCGTCTGTCGTTCCCGCAGCGGTTCTCGCTCGCGCCAGGCGTGAGCGTTTCGATTCCGCACTACGGGCAGACGGCGAGCGCGCCTGTCTACGACGGGTTTTACAAGGCGCTCGAGGCGGCCGGCTACACGGCCGATCGCGACCTCGTCGTGGCGGGCTACGACTTTCGCCTGACCCCTGACCTGGGGGGATTTCTGGGACAGACCAAGCGATTGATCGAGCTGACCTGGCGACATAACGGCCGTCGGCCGGTGCGACTGGTTGGACACTCCAACGGACCGCTCTACGCCCAGTACCTCCTCACGCACGTCGCAGCGCGATGGAAGCGCACGTACATCCAGGGGTTCACCGACATTGCCGGTAACTTGCCCGGCCAGGGGGCGACGTGGTCATGGGTCTTCACCGGCGTCGAGATCCCGTCGGGGTTCTCGCTCCCGACCACGGTGGCCGAGGCACGCAGCAGCGCGCGACTGATCGCGCTCTCACCATCGACCTGGATGAGCGCCTCCGATCCGGCCGTGTTCGGCCGGCGCGAGATCATCGTCAGGAATCAGGCGACCGGTCGCAGCTACACCCGGGCCGACACCTATCGGTTGCTGCGCGACGCCGGGCTGGATGGCATCCGGCCGCTCGCTGCGCACTATCTCGGGTTCGTCAGGTTCGCCGATCCGGGGGACTTCCCAAACGTCGACGTGTCAGTCGAGAAGGGATCCGGACTGCCGACGCAGGTCGGGATCATCCTGCCCGATCTCGCGATCGGGCAACTCGTCGCCCCGGCGACCGCCAGGTTCATCGACCTGCCGGGCGACAGCAACCAGGAAGACATCACGAACGACGCGGTCCGCGTCTGGCGCCGCATGCGTTGCCACCGCTTCCGGCTGACCGACAACCCCGGCGTGTCTCACCTCGCCCTGACCGATGACCCAGGAGTGATCCACCGCCTGCTGGCCGATCTTGCGCGCCGCCGCTCACGCTGCGGCTGAAGTCCGCAACCTACGCTAATCGGGGAGCAGCGGCACCGAGACGCCCGTGTCGCGCCCGACGAGCACCCCGCGGGTGATCGCCCCCGATCCGAACCGGTCGCGCAGCGAGTCGATCGTGCGATCGAGCTCACGCGTGCGATCGAACGGCAGGACGAGCTGGACAGCGCCCTCGTCGGCGAGGTTGGTCAGCGCGATTCCGATCAGCGTCAGGCCACGCCGCTCGATCATCGGCGATGCCGCCGTCAGCAGGTCGTGCGCGGCCCGGAGGATCGTCTGCGTCTGGGCCGTCGGCTCCCCCAGCGTATGCGAGCGCGTCGCGCGCGAGTAGTCGGCGAAGCGCAGCCGCAACACGATGGTCCGGCAGACCCGCCGCGCGGTCCGCAGCCGCCGCGTCACTCGGTCGACGAGCGCGATCAGCGCGGTCGCAACTTCCTCCGGCGGCCGCGGACGGCGGCCAAGCGCGCGCTGCGCGCCGATCGATCGCCGCCGGCGCCGGCGCTCGACGGGACGCGGGTCGTAGTTGTGCGCGAGCGCGTGCAGGTGGCGCCCCGAGGCCCGCCCGAGCATCGATACGAGCGTCGCCTCGCCGAGCGCCGCGACCTCCCCGACGGTCGTGATCCCGCGCTCGCGCAACTTGCCGGCCGTCACTCGGCCGACGCCCCACAGCCGCTCCACCTCGAGCGGATGCAGGAACTCGAGCTCTCTGTCCGGGGCCACCAGCAGAAGCCCGTCGGGCTTCGCCAGCGCGCTGGCCACCTTGGCCAGAAACTTCGTGCGGGCGACGCCGACGGTGATCGGCAGGCCGACCTCCTCGCGGACCCGCGCCCGTAACCGCTTCGCGATCTCGACGGGCGTGCCGGAGATCGCCTGCAGGCCGCGCACGTCGAGGAACGCTTCGTCGATCGACAGCCCCTCGACGAGCGGCGCCGTGTCCTCGAACACGGCGAACACCGCTTTGCTCGCCTCGCTGTACGCGGACATCCGCGGCGAGACGATAACTGCGCGCGGACACAGCCGACGCGCCTCCCTGCCCCCCATTGCGGTCCGTACCCCGCACGCCTTGGCTTCGTAGCTGGCGGCGAGCACGACGCCGGCCCCGACGATCACCGGGCGTCCGCGCAGCCGGGGGTCGTCCCGCTGCTCGACCGACGCGTAGAACGAGTCGAGGTCCGCGTGCAGGATTGTGGCCGTGGCGGGCACGAACGTATGTTCGCACCCGCCTCGGACCGTTGCGGGCTACGGCCCGACGGTGACGCCCTGCAGCACCACCGGGCCCTTCGTCGGATCGAGCTCGTCCGACTGGGAGACGCCGGACGGCGGGATCGTGTCCATTACCTTCGGCACCGTGTTCGGGTCGACCGAGCAGATCGGACTCGAGCCACCGGGTGCGCAAACGCCGAATTGGTACGACTGCGCCGTCGGCGCAAACGTGCGCGCCTGATCGGCGGAGAAGCCGTCCTGGCCGGTCAGGGCCACGGTGAACGTCCAGCCGGAGACGACCGATCCGAACGCGGTGCGCGGCAGGACGATCGTCGCCGTCCCGCTCGGGTCGTCCACGATGAACTGGAGCGTTCCCCGCGGATTGCCGTTGGCGTCCACCCAGATCGGCGAGGCGAACCCTTGGACCTCGATCCGCTGGCTCCACGCATCGGCCGGCGCGATCGTGTAGTTGAACGCCCCGGGAGCCGATGTCGAGGTCGCCGGCGCGGCCGGGTCACGGACGTAGAGGTCGAGCAGCTGGGCGCCGAACGCGCTCCCGAACGTCGGCGCGAGATGGCGAATCGTGACCTGGACCCAGACGTCGGTGGTCGTCTCGTTGACCCTCAGCCTCGTGAGGTCGAACGCTCCGGCGACAAAGTCGCCCGACGTCGGGTACTGGTAGGTGCCGGGCCCGTTGTCATCGCCGCTCGGATCGCTGACGTCGAGCACGTTCGTCCCCGGCAGCCCGACGTTCGTGACCGACACCTGCGCATAGCCGGTGCTCCGGTGAAGCGTCGAGGTCACGGTGATCTTCGTCGTGCCGAAGCCGACGGGCAGCGTCAGCGACCAGTTACCCGCCCCGTCCGCGGTCGTCGACTTGAGCGGCACGGTCCCCCCGCTCGCTCCCTGGGCCTCCGCATCGACCCGGGATCCACCGGTCGTCGTGCCCGTGACCGTGACCGACGAGGTGTCGATGACCGTCCCGTCGGCCGGCGAGCTGATTGTCAGCGGCAACCAACCCGGCATGCCGTGCGCGACATAGCGGTCGCGAACCGCGTCAGGCGTCTCGAGGTTATGCCCGGCGCTGACGGCGAGCGCCAGTCGCGCGTACTCGGCCTGCGCCCACGTCAGCGGGCTCGCGGAGCCGGCGGGCTGCCCGGTTGCGAACCCGATCGAGGCGGTCGCCGGATCCGATCCGAACGGCGACGCCGGCACCGGCGGGTCCTCCCAGGCCTGCTCAGGCTCGAGGTAGCTCCCCGAGGTCATGTTCGCCATCGCACTCAGCAGCGAGCGGGCCGCCGAGCCGTTCCCGGACGCGACGTCGTACTCGCCGCGCTCCCCGGCGAGGACCGGCCACAGGTGGCCAGAGCCGGTGCCGCTCGGCGCCCACGGCGCTCCCGTCGGCGAGCAGCTCGTCGGATCGGGCACGTAGCAGTCGCCGTAGCCGTCCTCCGAGCCTGTCGCACTCGTGCCATAGCGGTAAAAGCCGGTGCCATCGGGGAGATCTCGCCGGATCACCTGATCGACGACCGCGAGCGAGGCCTGCACGTCGGGATCGCTCGCGGGCAGGATCCCGAGCCGGACGAGCTCCTGGAAGCCGCCGTCGACGACGGAGCGCTGATCGGCCATGATGCTGCCGTTGCCCAGGCCGTACGAGATCGCCGCATTCGGGTCGCCCGTCTTCGAGACGCGGATGAAGTAACCGGGCGCGTACGGCCCGCTCGTCGTCACGGTCCACGACTTGACGCTCCGCGCGAACTGGTCGGCAGTCGCCTGATACAGCGCGGCGTGCCCGGGGTCGTGGTTGACCGCGGCGATCCGCGAAGCTGCCGTGAGCCCGGCGATCTCGGCGGCGATCGTCGAGGGCGAGTAGCCGCCCTGCTCCTCCCAGCGCTCGACGCCGTCCGAGGGGCCGTGCGCGACGAGGAAGTCAGCCGCCGGGATCACGTGGTTCTGGTACAGGCCCGCATCGCCGGCGAGGCCGGACTGCCACGCCATCAGGATCGGATACGAGGTCTCGTCGAGCTGCAGGCCTCCAGTATCGGGGGCGACCTTGCCGTTGA
Organism: Solirubrobacteraceae bacterium; assembly: GCA_035524415.1. Lineage (GTDB taxonomy): Bacteria > Actinomycetota > Thermoleophilia > Solirubrobacterales > Solirubrobacteraceae > Palsa-465. The sequence continues at coordinate 56,066 of DATKOY010000089.1, forward strand.
GCAGCGAGTTGCGCGGCATCGACCCGTCGGCCTGCTGCTGGCGATCGAACAGGAACAGCGCAGCGTCCCGTGCGGTCGAGAGGTCCCCGGCCACGAGCAGCCCGGTGAACGCCTCGTACAGGTCCCGCGCGAACACTTCGCGGTATGACCCGAAGTATGGGGCCTTGCCACCCGACAGCGCACCTGCCTCCACGGACTGACCCCACGGCGACGCGAGGCCGGCCGCGATCGCTCCGGCGAACGTCTTGTCCTCGCTGGCCTTGACGACGTTGACGGAGCGGTAGTACTGGCGGATCGCCGCGTCACCCAGCCGCGGTGACGGCCGTCGGAGCCGATCGTCGTAGCGCCGCCACTGCCGCACGTAGGTCGTCAACGCGCGGTGCAGCGGGCCCGCGACCGCCGCGCTCGCGACGCCGACCGCCTGCGACTGGCTCTGCCCGAATCCGAGCGCGAGCTCGGTGCCGTGATGCCGGCCGACCGGAATCTCGGCCGTCAGCGCGACGTGGCCGCCGGGCGCCGAGTCGTAGCTCGTCAGGGCATGCGTCTGGTCGAGCATCGCCAGGCCGTCGCTCGTCGTTCCGGCATAGCCGACGCTCGCGTCCGCGAACGGCTTCGATCCGACGAGCGCCTCGAACGTCGGCACCGCGTAGCCCCGGTTTGCCGCAGTCGTGACCGTGTTCGTGTTGAACGCGACCGGGACCGGCGTCCCGAGGCTGTCGTCGAGCGTCGCCGTGTTCGGCCCTGCGTTGTCCGCGCCCCCACCGCCCGTCCCGCCGGCGAGCGGATCGAGCCGCACGAACAGGTGGTCACCGTCTGGGCCGTCGAAGCGGGTCCGCATCAGCACAGCATCACGGCTCGGATCGGCGAGGTAGGTCGTGATGATGCGGTAGTGGTGTGCCGCGCTCGAGGCGATCACCTTGCACGCCATCCCCGTGTCATCCGGGGTCGTCGTGTACGACATGTCCCGGGTCTGAAGGTCCGTGAACGTCGTGCCGTCGGTGACGATGTACTGGAGCGTGTGGACGTTCGTCGCGTCGACGGTCGGCCAGTACACGTCTGAGAGCACGCCGCCGGCGATCGTGAACCACACCTTCGAGGTCGTGTTGCGCGCGGTGCCGACGCAGTCCTTGCGCGCGAGATCGAAGTAGCTGGAGCTCCCCGGCGCGCCCGGCGCGACCGATGCGCGGCCGGACGGCGCTAGCACAGCCAGCAGCGCGCCGGCGGCGACCACGACGGTGATGACACGGCGCTGCATTCCCTACCTCCCTTGGACGGCACACCGATGGATGGCGGGCCGCTCCCTCCGGCGCCTGCGCACCGGCAGTCGTCGTGGCCCGGTGCGGTTCTACCAGAGGGAGCTTCCCGGATCAAACGGCTACAGGTTGACCGCCGCCATTCCCGCCTCGTCGTAGCGCGCGCCGGCCACGGACGGCAGCTCGGACTCGATCCGCGCGAGATCGTCGTCAGTCAATTCGACGTCGGCGGCGGCGGCGTTCTCCTCGAGGTACGTGCGCCGCTTCGTCCCCGGAATCGGGACGATGTCGTCACCGCGAGCGAGCACCCATGCGAGCGCAAGTTGCGCCGGCGTGATCCCTTTCTCGCGCGCGATCTCGGCCACCTTGGCCGCGAGCCGGAGATTCGACTCGAGATTCTCGCCCGTGAAGCGCGGCCCGTAACGGCGGAAATCGTTCGCGTCGAGCTGCTCAGGCGAGGTGAACCGACCGGACAGAAAGCCGCGGCCAAGCGGCGAGTAGGCGACGAATCCGATCCCAAGCTCGCGACATGCCTGCAGGACACCGCGCTCGGGGTCGCGCGTCCACAGCGAGTACTCGGTCTGCACCGCCGTGATCGGATGGACCGCGTGCGCGCGCCGGATCGTCTCGGGAGCGGCCTCGCTGAGGCCGATGTGGCGGACCTTGCCCTGCTGCACGAGCTCAGCCATCGCGCCGACCGTCTCCTCGATCGGGACGGTCGGATCGACGCGGTGCTGGTAGAAGAGATCGACGTGGTCGGTGCCCAGGCGCGCGAGCGAGCCGTCGATCGAGCTGCGGACATGCTCGGCGGACCCGTCGAGTGGACCGACCGTCGACATGTCGCCGGGCACCGCGTCGTGCATCCGGCGGGCGAACTTCGTTGCGATCACGCACTCGTCGCGACGCCCCTTGATCGCGCGGCCCACGAGCTCCTCGTTGGTGAGCGGCCCATACAGCTGCGCGGTGTCGAGGAAGGTGATCCCCAGCTCGAGCGCGCGATGGATCGTCGCGATCGCCTCGTCTTCGTCAGTCGAGCCGTAGAACGCCGACATTCCCATGCATCCGAGCCCGAGGGCGGAGACCTCGAGCGCTCCCAGCATGCGCATCTTCATCAGTTCTCTCCAATTCGTGGGCAGTGGTCGGGGGCGTGCTGCCCGCCCCGTTTGACGATACGACTTGGAGCGCGCTCGAAGTCAAGGGTCATGTTCGTGTAGAACACGAACATGACACCGGACAACTCAGCCGTCGGCTGGGCCGGCACGCTCACGGTCGCGACGCGCGGTCCGGACGGGCCCGGGGAGGTGCTCGTGAAGATGCGCGGCGGCACCGAGGCCTATCTCCCGTGGTCAGAGCAACCGCTTGCGAAGGGGACGAACGTGCGTGTCTTCAACTCCCGTGGCGGCCGCACCGTCGACGTGATGGAGTGGGACGATCCGACGTAGAGTCACGATTCAGATCGAGACAATCGTGCACTGAGAGGAGACGGTGAGGTGCTTGGCTATCGGGTATCCGACCCCGACGAGGCGATGCTGATCTCAGGGGCGAAGGGCAGCAAGGACGGGACCCCGGTTCCGGGTGGTGACCGGCCACGGCGCGTTCGTGATGCCTTTCTTCCGCCAGGCCAACTTTCTCACGCTGGCGATGCGAGGCGGAGGTCGCTGAGCAGTGCGTCACCAAGCAGGGAATCGCGCTCCAGGCCCGCGCGGTGATCGCGTTCAAGGTCGGCAACGACCCCGAAGGCAGAGGTCGACAAGGCGCAGGCGGAGGCCGCGCAGGCCGGGCCGCTGGCCGAGGCCAATGCCCAGCGCGACGTGATCGCTGCGCAGACCGAGCTCGCGCAGCGGCAGGCCTCGCTGCGCCAGCAGCAACTCGTGGCCGAGGAAGAGCAATATCCGCAACGGCGGCGAATCCGGGGCCGGTCGGGCGGAGCTGTCGGCGCAGGCGGGCAACGGCGAGCACCCGGCGGACGCGGACCGCGAGTGCGCCGGCGCGCCGGACGCCTCACGCGGCTAGCACCGAGCGCCCGCGCGCGAGCCCCCCGTCGAGAAGCCCGCGCGCGCTCGCTCCGCAGTGCCTTTGTGGGCTCCGCTCGCCGGCGGCCTCGAGCGCGGCAACCGTCCGGCGCAGAGCCGGCGGCCGCGCCGCTCCATGCGCATCGGACGCGATCACCGCGAGCGGCGCCGTCCGCAGCAGCCGCAGCGCAACCGTGCGCGCCCGCTCGCCCGACTCACCGAGCAGCGACGCCGCCGTGAGCTGGACGGCACTCCCGAGCGCGAGCTCGTGCGCGAGCCGCGCGTCACCGGATTCGGTCGGCGCGGCGCGTTCGGGATGGGCGAGCAGGATCGCGAACCCGCGCGAGCGCAGTTCGTCGGCCGCCTCGGTGAACGAGGCGTCGAGGCCATCGAACGGCGCCTCGAGCAGGACCCACCGCCGCCCCGGCGGGCCATGAGCGATCAGCTCGAGCTCCGCGCCCGAGAGCGTCGCGACCATGTCGTGCGCGAGCTCTCCGCCCGGGAGCACCTCGAGCGGCACGCGCTCCACGCGCAGTCGGGCGACCAACTCCTGCACCCGGGTCGGGATCTCACGCGGGTCGAGCACGTGATTGGCATGCACGTGCGGCGTCGTCGTGACTGTCCGGGTGCCGTCGGCAACCGCCGCGCGGGCGAGTGCGACGCTGTCGGCGAGTGATGCGGGACCATCGTCGATCGCCGGCAGGAGATGGAAATGCAGCTCGACCTGGCTCATCGCTGCGGATGATTGGGCCGGCGTGAGCGAACGCAGTGACGATTCGGTGAAGCCGGCAGGTTTGCATTCGCCGGCAACAGGTGTAATACTGAACCCAATGGTTCAGTATCTGCCCGTCGACAGGACCTTCGCCGCGCTCGCCGATCCGACGCGCCGGGGCGTCCTCGAGCGGCTCGGCAGCGGTCGCGCGACGATCACCGAGCTCGCGGATCCGGTCGGGATCTCGCTGACCGGGATGAAGAAGCACGTGCGCGTCCTCGAAGACGCCCAGCTCGTGAGCACCGAGAAGATCGGCCGGACCCGATACTGCCGCCTCGGCCCGCGCCGGCTCGAGGACGTTCAGGACTGGATCGAGATGTACGGGCGGATGCTGGATGAACGACTCGACCGCTTCGGCGAGATGCTCTCGAAAGGAGACCCCTCATGACACACGGTCAGCAACAGGCACAGGCGGCCATCCTGACCACGCCGACCGACCGCGAGATCCGCATCGAGCGGATCTTCGAAGGGCCACGGGACCGGGTGTTCGCCGCGATGAGCGACCCGAAGCTGATCCCTGAATGGTGGGGTCCTCGCGGGACCACGACGATCGTCGATCAGATGGACGTCCGGCCGGGCGGGAGCTGGCGGTTCCTCGTCCGCGACCGCGAGGGCGCTGAGACGGCGTTCCGCGGAACCTATCGCGAGGTCACCCCGCCGGAGCGGCTCGTGCAGACGTTTGAGTGGGAAGGCATGCCGGGGCACGTCTCGGTCGAAACGGCGACGTTCGACGACCTCGGCGAGCGCACGAGGCTCACGATGACGTCGCTGTTCCACACGACCGAGGAACGGGACGGGATGCTCGGGTCGGGCATGGAGGGCGGCATGAACGAGACCTACATCCGCTTTGACGAGCTGCTCGCGCGGCTGCTCTCGGACTGACGCAGCGGACGCGGCGTGATCGCGCCGGGATCTTAGAATCGCCGCTGAGAGCCTTGCCCGGAGCCGATTCCCTGCGCGCGCCGCGATCGGCGGCCGATCTCGATGTCGAATTCGTCGGCTCGGGGCCATCGGTCGTGCTCGTCCACGGGAGCATCGTCGATGCGCGACGGACGTGGCGGCATCAGCGCGAGCTGGCGGACTCCTGGAGCCTGTGCATTCCGAACCGGCCGGGTTTCGCCGGGAGCCCGCCGCTCGCGCGCGGCGACTTCGAGCTCGAGGCGCCGCTGATCGCGGAGTTGCTCGGCGAGGGCTCGCATCTCGTCGGGCACTCCTACGGTGCCGTGATCGCGCTGCTCGCGGCCGCGCGGGCCCCTGGTGCGGTCCGCTCGCTGATCGTCTCGGAGCCCGGCGCGCTGCGGATCGCCGCTGACGATCCGACCGTCGCCGCCTTGCTCGAGGGCGGCGAGGAGCTGTACCGCCAGGGGCCGGCACTCGAACCTTCGGCGTTCCTGCGCATGTTCCGCGCCGGCGTCCACTCGAGCCATCTCACACCGGCGCAGCTCCCCGACTGGCTCGAGCACGGAGCGCGACTTGCGGCCCGCGAGCGTCCGCCGTGGGAGGCGGAGATCCCGTTCGAGACGCTCCGGACCGCCGCGTTTCCCAAGCTCGTGATCTCGGGCGGCCACTCGCCTGCGTTCGAGACCGTCTGCGACGTGCTCGCGGAGAGGATCGAGGCCGAGCGCGCGATCCTCGCCGGCAGGGGCCACACGATCCCGAGCGTCGGGGCGCCGTACAACGCACTCGTCCACGAGTTCCTCGCGCGTGCCTGAGCGTCCCGAACACTCCCCGCACAACGCGATGGACGATCCCGGTGAGATCGAACGGTTCTATGACCGCTGCAGCGACCTGATGCGCGCGCTGCTGGACGGACTCGCCCTGGCCCCGGACACGCCGCGCCCGTTCCCGCAGATCGAGGATCAGATCGGCTGGCCGCGCCGGCGGATCGCCTCAGTGCTCGGCGGTGTCTCGCAACTGCGGCACGCCGAATTCGGCGGCCGGCGGCCATACCACTTCCACGACGCACGGCACACGGCCTCGCGCCGCTGGGAGATGTGGATGGACCGCCGGCAGGCGGACGCCGTCCGGTCGGCGCAGCTGAGTGGGTGACGCTGGCGAGGATGGGGCCGGGGATCGGGATCGGTCCGCGACGGGGATCGGGCGTCTCCATCTTCTCAGCCGGGGGTGACCAGTCGAGTGTCTGACGGGTCGACCGCCTGAGTTCGGCGCCGATCTGGTCACGCTCGGGCGGGCTGCAGCAGCCAAGGCGAGCGTGTGCGGCAGGTAGTGGCGTGGCAGCTCGTTGGTGTTCTCGTTGCCGGCGCGCTGACACGGCGTACGCAGACCACCACACCCTCACCATCATCGCGAGGTGCGGAAGATCGCTTCCGTGACACACGCCCGCTTTCGTAGGTAGGAGGGCATCTGACCAGCACGCCGGCTACGCCTCGGCGAGCTGACGCAGAAGCTCGACAGCCTCGCAGAGCAGTGACCGCTGCTCGGGCGTGAGGTCTTCTGCGATCGCTCGTGCTAGCCAGCCCTCGCGCCGGCGGCGGTCGGCGTGCAGCGCGGCGAGCCCCTCGTCGGTGAGCTGGACGAGCGCCCTGCGCCTGTCGTCGGGGTCGGGCGTGCGCACGACGAGGCCGTCGGCCTCGAGGTCGCCGACCGTCTGCGCCATCGACTGCGGCCGCACGCGCTCGGCGACGGCGAGATCGCTGACGCTCTGCGGCCCCTCGCGGTCGAGCCGACCGAGCACGGCACCGTGCGAGAGCGGGAATCCGTGTTCAGCGCGCAGCCTGCGTATCAGCTGGCCGAGCACGACCCGGAGCTCGCTCGAGAGCAGCGCGGGATCCGTCTTCGTTGCCATGGCGAGACTATATCGGCATATACAGGCAAACTGCGCAGGTTACCTGTATAATTTCGATTCGTGACGCACCGCGTTCCCGACGACCGCTACAAGTGGCTGGCGCTGTCCAACTGCACGCTCGCGGTGTTGCTCGCGACGCTCGACGCATCGATCACGCTGATCGCGATGCCGGACATCTTCCGCGGCATCCACCTCGATCCGCTCGTGGCGTCGAACAGCTCCTACCTGCTGTGGATGATCCTCGGCTACCTCGTCGTGACGAGCGTCTTGATCGTCAGCCTGGGCCGGCTGGGCGACATGTACGGCCGCGTGCGGATCTACAACCTCGGCTTTGTCATCTACACGGTGGCCTCGCTGCTGCTGACGATCGACTGGATGACCGGTCGTGCCGGCGCCGACTACCTGATCGTGTTCCGCATCGTCCAGGGGATCGGCGGCGCGTGCCTGCTCGCGAACTCCGCCGCGATCATCACCGACGCGTTCCCGGCCAACCAGCGCGGCATGGCGCTCGGGATCAACAACATCGTGGGCGTCAGCGGGATGTTCGTCGGGTTGCTGCTCGGCGGGCTGTTCGCCCCGATCAACTGGCGACTCGTGTTCCTGATCTCGGTGCCGGTCGGGCTGTTCGGCACCGTGTGGGCGTATTTGAAGCTCGAGGAGCGGTCCGAGCCGCGGCGGCGGCCGGTCGACTGGTGGGGCAACGTGCTGTTCGCCGGCGGGCTCGTCTGCCTGATGGTCGCGATCACATACGGGATTCGGCCGTACGGAGATGCGAATACGGGCTGGCAGAGCCCGCGGGTGATCGGGCTGCTCGCGAGCGCGCTCGCATGCCTGGTCGCGTTCGTGGTCGTCGAGAGCCGCGTCACGGACCCGATGTTCCGGCTTCCGCTGTTCCGGATCCGCGCGTTCACGTTTGGCACGCTCTCGACGTTCCTCTCCGCCGTGGCCCGCGGCGGCCTGATGTTCATCCTGATCATCTGGCTGCAGGGCATCTGGCTGCCCCAGCACGGCTACAACTACACCAACACGCCTCTGTGGGCGGGGATCTACATGCTGCCGCTGACGGTCGGGATGCTGATCGCCGGGCCCACGTCCGGCTACCTGTCGGACCGATTCGGGGCGCGGCCGTTCGCGACCGGCGGCATGATCGGCGCCGCGATCAGCTTCGCGCTGCTGCTGCTGTTGCCGATCAACTTCTCCTATCCGGTGCTCGCGCTGATCCTCGCCCTCAACGGGATCTCGATGGGGTTGTTCGCCTCGCCGAACCGCGCCGCCGTGATGAACAGCCTGCCGCGCGGCGATCGCGGCGCGGGCGGCGGCATGAACCAGACCTTCCAGAACTCCGCCCAGGTCATCTCGATCGGCATCTTCTTCACGCTGATGGTCGCGGGCCTGTCGGCGACGCTGCCGATGACGATGTCCAGTGGCCTCGAGGCGCACGGCGTCGCCGCCGCGACCGCTGAGCGCGTTGCGCACCTGCCCCCCGTCTCGATCCTGTTTGCGGCGTTCCTGGGCTACAACCCGATCCAGCACCTGCTCGGCGCACATGCGCTCGCCGCGCTCAGCGCGCACAACCAGGCGGTGCTCACCGGTCAGTCGTTCTTCCCCCAGCTCATTGCCGGCCCGTTCCGCACGGGCCTGCAAGAGGCGTTCGCGTTTGCGATCGTCGCCTGCCTCATCGCCGCGGCCGCGTCGCTGATGCGCGGCGGCCGGTACTACAGCGAGGAGAGCCCCCCGCATGTGCAGACACCCGCGGTGGCGGCATCGCCGTAGGGCCGGCATCCCGTCCGCCGCAATCGAGTTGCATTAGGGCCTAATATAAGCCGGTCATGGAGCCGTCCTCTGTGCGGACTGACCGCAGGCGCCAACTCGACGAGATCGCAGAGGCGCTGCCCCAACGCGCCGCCACGTTGTCGCGCCTGTTCCTGCAGCGAACGACGGTTGCGATCACGCGGACCGAGGCCGGCGTCCTCTACGCCCTGCGCGACCGGCCGCGGCGGATCACGGAGCTCGCCGCGCATGAAGGGGTCACGCAGCCGGCGATCACGCTGCTCGTCAACCGCCTCGAGCAGCGGGATTGGCTGCACCGTGGGGCGGACCCGAGCGACGGCCGCGTCGTGCTCGTCAGCCTCACGCACGCCGGCCGGCATGTGCTCGGCGAGCTGCGCAGTGAGTATCGGGCGCTGCTGCACGAGGAGATGGCGACCCTCGAGGGCAACGACGTCGAGGCGCTCGCGCGCGCGATCGAGATCCTCGACGATCTGATCGACAACCTCGAGGAGCGCGGAAGGTGACGCTCCACGGCGAGGTCGAGCGCCAGCATTACTGGCTGACGTTTGCCGTGCTCGCGCTCGGCGGTCTGACGTTCGCGCTGCTCCAGTCGCTCGTGGCGCCGGCACTGCCCGCGATCCAGCACGACCTCCACGCGTCCGCGACATCGGCCGCCTGGATCCTCACCGCGTATCTGCTCAGCGCCTCGGTTCTGACCCCCGTCCTCGGCCGCCTCGGCGACATGTTCGGCAAGGAACACATGCTGGTCGCCGCGCTCGCGACGCTCGCCGCGGGCACGCTCGTCAGCGCGCTCGCGACGACGATGCCGGTGATGATCCTCGGCCGCGTGATCCAGGGCGCCGGAGGCGCGGTGTTCCCGCTCGCGTTCGGAATCATTCGCGATGAGTTTCCGCGCGACCGCGTCGCGCACGGCATCGCCCTGATCTCGGCGATCCTCGGCATCGGTGGTGGCCTCGGGATCGTGCTTGCGGGACCGATCGTCTCGGCGTTCTCGTACCACTGGCTGTTCTGGCTGCCGTTGGTGCTCGTCGTGATCGCGACGATCGCGACGATGCTGTTCATCCCGGAATCGCCGATCAAGTCGCCGGGTCACGTCAACTGGGCCGGAGCCGCGCTGCTGTCCGCGTGGCTGGTCTGTGTGCTCGTGGCGATCAGCGAGGGACCGAGCTGGGGCTGGAGCGACCCCCGCACAATCGGGCTGATCCTCGCCGGGCTCGTCCTGCTGGTCGCGTGGATCGTGAACGAACTCCACGCCCGCGAACCGCTCGTCGATATGGGGATGATGCGGATCCGCGGCGTCTGGACCGTGAACACCGCCGCGTTTCTCGTCGGAGCCGGCATGTACAGCTCGTTCATCCTGATCCCGCAGTTCGCGGAGACCCCCGCGAACGCCGGATACGGGTTTCACGCGAGCGTCACTCAGGCCGGTCTGTTCCTCGCGCCGTCGACGCTGATGATGCTGCTCGTGAGCCCGCTCGCGGGACGCTTGACGGCCCGCGTCGGTGCGCGCATACCGTTGATCATCGGGTCGGCAACGACCTGTGCGGCGTTCACCTTCCTGGCCCTGCTCCACACCGAGGCGTGGAATATGTACGTCGGCTCCGCGATCCTCGGTGTGGGCATCGCGCTCGCGTTCGCATCGCTCGCGAACCTCATCGTCGAAGCCGTCAAACCCGAGCAGACCGGGGTTGCGACTGGGATGAACACCGTCATGCGGACGCTCGGCGGCACCGTCGGCGCGCAGATCGGCGCGACGATCATCGCGGGCACCGTCGTCGGCAACGCCCCGCCGACCGAGCAGGGCTTCGTGCTCGCGTTTGTCGCGGCGGCCGTCGCGTGCGGACTGGCCACGGTCGCGAGCCTCGCCGTTCCGCGACCGAACCTGGCGGCGGCCGACGCACACCCCGTGCTCGCCGCGAGCAAGGCGGCCTAGCTCGTGGCCGCCGTGCGTCAGTGAGCCGGAAGGTGCCGCCCGCGCGGTGGCCGCACCGGCTGCAGCCGATTCGGCGCCCACGTCGGCATGTACCAGTTCCACTCGCCGAGCAGCTTCATCGTCGAGGGAAGCAGGACCGCGCGCACGATCGTCGCGTCGATCAGGACGGCGATCGCGAGGCCGACTCCGACCTGTTTGAACGCGACCGCGCTCAGTGTGGCGAAGATCGAGAACACCGCCACCATCACGATTGCGGCGCTCGTCACGACTCCGGCGGTGGACTTGATCCCGTGCGCGATCGAGTCCGCGGTCGACATGCCGCGGTCATGATCCTCACGGATTCGGCTGAGGATCAGCACGTGGTAGTCCATCGACAGCCCGAACAGGATCACGAACAGGAACAGCGGCAGCCAGTCGATCACGCCGCCGATGTTCGTCGCGCCGAGCAGCGAGCGCAGGTAGCCGTCCTGGAAGATGAGCTTCAGCACTCCGTACGCTGCGCCGACCGACAGCAGGTTCAGGATGATCGCGGTGATCGGGATCACGACTGAGCGGAACGTCAGCAGCAACAGCAGGAACGCCAGGCCGAGGACGAACACGAACACGATCGGCAGGTGCGACTTCATCGTGTTGTTGAAGTCCTGCGAGTTCGCCGTCAGTCCCATCACGTAGACGGTCGTTCCCGGCACCGCGCCGACGGTCGAAGGGATGACACGTGTCCGGAGCGTGCTCAGCGCGGCGTCCGAGCGCGAGTCCGTGCCGGTGCCGGCAAGCGGGACGCTGATCGCGGCGGCGGTCCGGTCCGGGCTGACGACGAGCGACATCGGGATGCCCATCTGCCCGGTCCTGACGACGGCCTCGGTCATCTTCGCGATGCCGTTCTGCACACCCCGGCTGGTCACGTCGCGCGATTTGACGACGACGATCGCCGGCGTCGGTCCGCCCGGGAAGGCCGCCTGGATGCGGTCGTAGGTGTGCATGATCGGGAGGCTTCGCGGAAGCCCAACGGTCCCAGGGTCGACCGTGTGCATGCCCAGCGCGGGCAGCGCGAGCGCAACCAGTAGCCCGGCCGAGAGCACCAGCGATATCACCGGACGGCGCAGGACCCGATCGATGATGAACGCCCATGTCCGCGACTCGCCGCTCGCACGGCGCCGGGCGACAACCGGAGCCCGGCCCATTTCGACCTTGTCGCCAAGCTTGGACATGACCGCGGGCAGAACCGTCATCGAGCCGACGACAGCGACGGCGACGACGAGCACGGTGCCGAGAGCAAACGAGGTGAAGACCGCATTGCCGGCGAGGAACATCCCGGCCATGGCCGTCATCACGGTCAGCCCTGAGATGAGCACGGCTCGTCCGGATGTCGCTCCCGCGCGCGCCAGCGCCGTGTCGCCGTCGTGGCCTGCACGGCGCTCCTCGAGCTTGCGCCGCAGGTAGAACATCGAGTAGTCGACGCCGACCGCCAGTCCGATCAGCAGCACGATCGAGTCGACCATGCCTTCGGGGACCGGGATCAGGTGACTGATCGGACCCAACAGGCCGAGCGCACCGAGTGTCGCGGTCAGTCCGAGGAGCAGCGGCACCCCGGCGGCCACGAGCGCTCCGAATGCGAGCAGCAGGATCAGCAGCGTGATCGGCAGGGACGTGTACTCCGCCTTGCGGAAGTCGTGGCTGAACGACGCGTTCAGCGCTCTGGCGGAGCTGGCTTCGCCGAACTCCTCCACTCTTACCTGCTGATGCGTCGCCTGCACATCGGCGGTGATCGCGAGCGGCGCGGCCACGCGCTTCTGGACCTGTGCCTCATCCCCGGCGAGCTTGAAGCTGACGAGCCCGGACCGTCCGTCGCGGGACAGCAGGGCATGGTTTCCGCGTGCCAGCGGCGAGCTGACATCACTGACGTATCGGAGGTTGCGCAGCTGCGCGACGAGATCCTCGACGGCGAAGACGAACGCCGGGCTGCCGGCCCTCACCCCGTCACGACCCTGCACGAGCACCTGCTCACTCGCCTGCTTGGGGAACGCAGCCGTATAGACCTCCAATCCCTGCCGGGACTGCCCGTTTCCCATTTCGGCGTTCGTCAGGTGCCGTTGACTGATCGCACCTCCGATCAGGAACGCGCCGACGACGAACGCGAGCCACCCGAGGATCGCCTTGCGGCGGTGGGCGGCGCTCCAGCGGCCGGCCGTCGCCGCGAGGTTGCGTTTCTCCCGGGTTGCGGCTGCTGGAGTCATGGATTCACCTGTTCTAGGGATGGCTGAGCGCAGTTGCGAGGGACTCCGTGACGCGGGCGCGGACGGCGCAGCCGCAACGCAATCCCAGCGAGTCACCCTGCGTGCCCCGACGGACTCGCGCCGTCAGCGCGGTCCACGACAGCCGGGGACCATGGTGGGAGCCCGAGGACATCACGGCACCCCAGGATCATCCGTCGATTCTCCCGTCTCGCCATCGGTTGATCGCCGTACACGCGGGCCGTGGTTGTCCCGGATGTTGGCGTGGGCCCGGCCGGCCCGGCCCGTCACGATCGCTGCGTGACGAGCCGAGCCGATGGGGCGGGGTGCCTCGCGGGGGCCCCGCCGCGCCCGGCACGTGGCCGGTTGCGAGCGGCGGCGGGAAGGACCCGGTAGGTGAAGGCGAACACGATCGGCGCGGTGAGACCGGCCAGCAAGGCGAGCATCCACGGGCTACGGCCGTCGGTGCCCGCCCCGACGACATGGCCGACGGCGAGCAGGTACGCGACGATCGTGAAGCGGTGCAGCTTGCGCCACGTCTTCGCACCGATCCACCGACGGACGTAGAAGCTCAACCCGAGGATCGCCGCGAGCCAGCCGCCGATGATTCCGATCCCGGTGAACAGGGGTCGGTAACTCATCGCGAAGGGCAGCGCGATCCCGGCAAGGCCGGGGCGCAGAAACGCATCGAACAGCAGCAGCCCGCCGTGGACGACGATCAGCGCCAGCGTGACAAGCGTCGAGGCTTCGTGGAAGCGCCTCAGCTTCGCCGGAAGGCCCGGCCGCTTGATCAGCCGCCCCGACATCGCCAACCCGAGCGCGACCGAGACTGCGAGCAATACGATCGCAACCGTCCCGAACGCTCGGCTCGCGAACCAGAACAATTGGTGGGTGGGGTCGGCGGGTGTCATGACGAGCGGGTCGTCACCGAGACCGGCGTCTGAGTCGGCTGAGAGGCCGGCGCGGCCGTCTGGATGGTCTGACCTCCGCTCGTCTTTGTCGTCAGGACCGCGTGGCCCGACTTCCACGTGACGGCAACGGCCGCCGTGCGCCGCTCGAGCGCGGTCACGTACATCACGGTGAACGGGAGCCAGGCGGCGAGGACCGCTGCGATCGCGACGCCGAGCACGGTCCGCAACAGCGAGGAACGCCGGCGGGCCCGCGGCGGCGTCGAGGTGAGGGGAGCGTCGTCAGTCATGTTCTTGGTGAAAGGTCGTCGTGGGCACCGGCGTAGCCGGGGTAGGTTGGGCCGAGGACGGAACGACCGCGGCCTGTGTGCGAAGGTGGCTGTGCGCGAGCAGCCCCGCAGCCGAGATCGCCGCCAGGAACAGCGCGGTGATGACGGCTGCGATCGTGAGTCGGGCTTTGTCAGTCATCTGCATGGGTTGGGTTGGCACTGATCCAGCAGCCTGAGCGTGGCCGTCAAGAGCGCGGTAAGGAGCTGGTCAGAAGCGCTTTACCGACCGGTGGACCGCGTCACCGGCGCCTAGGATCAAGGCTGAGATGCGGATTCTGGTTGTCGAGGACGAGCGCACGCTCGCCGCATTCATCGAGCAGAGCCTTCGTGCTGAGGGCTACGCCGTGACGGTCGCGCATGATGGCCCGAGTGGCGAGGCGGCCGCGCTGACGGGGGACTACGCGCTAGTGCTGCTCGACCTGATGCTGCCGGGTAAGAACGGGCTCGAGGTACTCGGCGCGATCCGCGCGCGACTGCCCGAGCTTCCGGTGATCGTCCTCACCGCGCGCGCGGCGATCGAGCAGAAGGTCGAAGGACTCGACCGGGGCGCCAACGATTACGTGACGAAGCCGTTCTCGTTCGAGGAGCTCCAGGCACGCGTCCGCGCGCAGCTGCGCGCGCCCGGGCAGCGAGAATCGTCCGTGCTCGAGGCCGCCGGCATCCGCATGGACCTGCGCACCAGGCGCGTCGCACGCGACGGCGATGAGGTCAGTCTGACGGCGCGCGAGTTCGAGGTGCTCGCGTACCTCATGCGCCATCCCGACCAGGTGCTCTCCCGCGAGCAGATCCTCAACGCGGTCTGGGGATTCGACTTCGATCCGGGCACGAAGGTGCTGGAGGTCTACATCGGCTATCTGCGGCGCAAGCTCGGCGGCACAGGCGACGACGATCCGATCGAGACCGTACGCAACGTCGGATACCGGCTGCGCGTGCCCCGTGGCTAGGCGCGTTCGGTTCGCCGGGGGCCTGCGCGCCGAGCTGGCGCTCGCGATCGCGCTCGTGACCGCGATCGCCGTCGGCGCGAGCTTCCTCGCGCTCTACAGCGGCACCAGCTCGCGGCTGCGCGCCCAGGTCGATGCTCAGCTGCGCACCCAGGCCGCCGAGTGGCGTCAGGCGACGGCCGGCGCAGACCTGTCGACCCCCCAGGCACTCGAGGCGGCCGCGCGGCGGTTCATCGCGGCGCAGCGTTACCACGCCGAGGCGCTGATCATCGCGGCGCAGATCAACGGTGGCCGCACGATCACCAACAGCTCGGATGTCCTCGCGCGCGAGGAGCGCCAGGGCGAAGGGTCCGGCCTTCTGCATGCACCGGCCGGGTTGTCGAACACCACCCTCGCTGAAGCAGGGCACATGCGCGTCCTCTCGCTGCCGATCGCCTCCGCAGGCAGGGCCGTGGGAACGCTGCGCCTGGCCGACCCGCTCGCCCCGGTCGATCAGGCGCAGTCGAGCCTGCGCCGGACGTTCGCGGTGGTCGGCGTGCTCGCGCTCGTGCTCGCGGTCGCTGTCGGGATCGGGATCGCCACCGTGATCGCGGCGCCGCTGCGGCGGATGGCCCGCGTCGCGGCCGCCGCCGAGGGCGGCGATCTGTCGGTTCGCGCCGGCACGGTCGGCGCACGCGACGAGGTGCGGGTCCTGGCGCTCGCGTTCGACCACATGCTCGAGCGCCTCGAGCGCGCGTTCACCCGCCAGCGCGACTTCGTCTCGGATGCATCGCACGAACTGCGCACGCCGCTGTCGGTCGCCCGGGCTCAGGTCGAATTGCTCGATCGAGAGACCGATGAGGCCCGGCGTCACGAGGGGACGGTGACGCTGCTGCGTCGCCTCGACGCGCTCGACCGGCTCGTCGGCGACATGCTGACACTCGCGAGCGCGGAGGGAGGCCAGCTCGTCGAGCCACGGCCGATCGATCTCGGCGGGTTCTTCGAGGATCTCCGGCGCGACCTGCCGCTGTTCGGCGAGCGCGACTTCCGCCTCGAAGCGATCGACGGAACGCTGATCGCCGATGCCGACCGGCTGACCCAGGTGCTGCGCAACCTTGTTCGCAATGCGGTCGCGCACACGGAGCCAGGGGACTGGATCGCCATGAGCGCCCGTGCCGACGCCGACCGCCTGCAGATCGCCGTGAGCGACAGCGGGCCCGGGATCCCGGCCGATCACCTCGAGCAGATCTTCGAACGCTTCCACCGAGTCGACCAGAGCCGCTCGCGGGATCGCGGCGGCAGCGGCCTTGGGCTTGCGATCGCCCGCGCGATCGTCGAGGCCCACGGCGGCTCGATTCGGGCGCAGTCAGCACCCGGACACGGCGCGACCTTCCGGATCGAGCTCCCGGGCTACAGCCCGCCCCGCCCAGGAGCCGTCAGAGCTTGAGGTGGGGGAACTCCGGCGAGCGCGACTGGAACGACAGGATCTTCGGATTCTGGACCGCGCCGGCGCGGATCTCGATCGCGCGCCGGATCGTCTGGTTGGCCTCCCAGGCATCGCGGCCGGACATGACCGTCTCGAGAAACGGGAGCAACGCCTCGCTGATCTCCCACGTCGCGGAGCTCCACAGGTACGCGGGGCTGTGGTCCACGGCGTAGTAGCGCACGCCCGGCGCGACACTGAACAGCGGATCGGCGAACGAGGTCGAGCGCGCCCACTCGAAGCCCATGCCCTGATCGCAGGACACGTCGATGAACACGCTGCCGGGCGTGAACAGCTCGAGCTCGTCGCGGGTGACGAACATCAACGGGTTATCGGTGTCCTGCAGGACGCAGTTGACGACGATGTCGTGCTCGGCGAGAAACTCGGCCATCGACCGGTCGCCGTAGCTGTGCAGGGCGAGTGTGCGGTGGGGATGCTCCGGATCGCGCTCGTAATGGACGAGCCGCGCCGGCGCCATCGGCGCCGCGACCGCGGGAACGCTGCGGTGAGTGAGGACGTTCACCTCATGGACGCCGAGCGCAAACAGGGCCGTGACGGCGCCGCGGGCCGTCGCACCGAAGCTGATCACGGCCGCCGTCAGCCGGCGCCCGTACGCGCCGGTCGTGCCGATCAGCTGCAGCGCGTGCAGGACCGAGCAGTAGCCCGCAAGCTCGTTGTTCTTGTGGAAGACGTGCAGGCTGAAGTTGCCGTCGTGGGTCCAGTGGTTCATCGCCTCCCAGGCGATCAGCGTCAGGTGACGGTCGATCGCGATCTGCGTCAACGCCTCGTCCTGGACGCAATGCGGCCAGCCCCACAGCACCCGGCCCGGGCGAAGCGCCGCGAGGTCCTCCGCGAGCGGCTTGGGGAGGACCACGACGTCACATTCCTCCAGGAGCTGCTCGCGCGACCAGATGCCTCCGACGAGCCGTCCAAGCTCGTCATCGGAGACGCCGAAGCGCTGGCCGTAATTCTGTTCGAGGAACATCCGCCGTCGCAGTTCCGGGTCGATCTGGCCGAGGTGCGCCGGGTGGATCGGCAGCCGATGTTCGTCGGGCTTGCGCGAGGTCCCCACGACTCCCAGGCTGAGCTTCTCCATACTCCTAAGCTAGCTGCTTGATGAGGCTTCAACGAAAAGGAGAAACCCGATGACTGCAAAGACGCAGTTCACAGAGCAGGAATGGGAGCTGATTCTGGAGGGGCCGCCGAGCGCGGGCATGATCGTCGTCACCGCCCAGCGCGGCGGCACGTTCCGTGAGACGTTCGCGATCGCCAAGGCCTACACGGAGGCGCGCCAACAGCACGGGGAAAGCGAGCTGCTCGACGAGATCGTCAGCGCGAAGCCGGAGATGGACCACACCCGCTACCACTCGTTCGAGGAGCTCAAAGAGCACGGCCTGCAGCGCTTGCGGGACGCGGTGGCGCTGCTCGAGGCCAAGGCGACGCCGGCGGAGGTCGACGGCTACCGGCGCTTCGTCGTGGCGCTTGCCGAGAAGGTGGCCAATGCCCATCGCGAGGGGGACACGGCTGTCAGCGACGCCGAGCAAGCAGCGATCAACGAGATCTCAGAGGCACTCGGCAGCTCGAACTGAGGGTTCGGCGTCGCCGAACCCTGCTGCCAGACCGACCGCTCGGATGCCATCTCGGCATCTCGGCGACGATGTCGGTCGTCGAGATGACGCCGACGGGCGCGCCCGCGCCGTCGGTGACCACGAGCCGGTGGACCTCGTTGCGGATGATCACGTCGGCCGCGTCCGAGAGGGCGAGGTCGGCCCCGCACGTGATCGGCGGGTTCATCAGATCGGCCACGGTCGCATCCGGATCACCCTGGTCGTAGAGCGGCAGGAGATCGTTGCCGGTGACGACGCCCGCGGCGCGTCCATCCCGGTCGACGACGACGAGCGCCCGCGAGCGCCGTTCGGTCATCGCTCGTGCGGCGGCCCGCAACGATGTGTCGAGGGGACAGGTGACGATCGCGTGGCTCATCACGTCACTGACGGTGCCCCGCCCGCCCGATGGGCGACCGAGAGGCGCGACCAGGTCTGAGACCGAGATCACGCCGACCGCGGCGCCGTCGCCGTCGGTCACGAGCAGCCGGCTGAGGTGCAGCTCGCGCATCCGAGCCGCGGCAGCGCTCGCGGACTCGCCGGCGCCAATCGTCTCGACCGGCGAGGACATCAGCTCGCCGGCGGTGACGCCCTGCATTGCACGCAGCCCCTCCGCGTCGCCGCCGAGCCATTCGCCTGCGAGCAGGTCGAAGTCGCTGAGGACGCCGACGGGCCGGCCGCCGTCGTCGAGGACGAACACGGCGTGGACCCGGCGCTGCGCGAGCGTCGCTGCGACTGGACGCGAGGTCGGCGTCGGCGCGGCAGCTGATGACGTTGTTGCTCATCAGGTCTCGGACGAGGAGCCCAACCGTCTCGGGACTGGTCATGCGGCGTCTCCTCGGGCTCCTCATACCAGCGCACGCGCTCGCCGATGCGCGCGCGGAGCTTCCAGCGCCGGCTTTTGGGAACGTCTTGCGCGGCGGCGTCGAGAACGTCGAGCTGGGCTCGCGGATCCAGCCGTCCGCCCGCGATCGCGGCGCGCTCGCCCTCGGCGAGCACTCCCCGGATGCGCGCGAGGTTGAGCGTGACGGTCTTCCACCAGCCCCAGTCATCGGCGACGGTCGCGCGGAACAGGCGCAGGTCCATCGCGTCCGAGTCCTCGGAATCGGCGAGCGGGAACGTGACGAGCAGCCGCAGGCAGTCGTCGACGTCCTTCTCGTTGAGCTGGACGATCTGCAGCTTCGACAGCAGCAGATCCATCGGATCGAGCGTGTACGGCAGCCGGGTCAGGCAGTCGCCGACCCGATCAGCACGTCGACCGCAAGCCCGGTCTGCGGGTTGGCGAAGGACAGCTGCTTGCTTCCGTACAGCGCATTGAACGTCTTGTCCGGCTCGTACCCCTGCTCGGTGAGCAGGTCTGAGAGACCCCTGCGGCTCGAGCTCATCGAGCCGAAGTCGAGGTCCTGGCCGGTGCGCGTGCGCGGCGGCAGCGCGGGTGTGAGCACGCCGATCGCGAGTCCGCCGAGCATCCGCAGCACGAGTCCGCGCTCGGTGGCCTCGTCGACAAGCCGCCGCGCTTCATTGAGCAGGGACGTCGAGCCGGCGGCGGTGTCGCTCATCGGCGCAAACGGTAACGACTGTTAGGGTGCCCGCATGGGACTGAGCGACGCCGAGCGATCGGTGTGCGAGGCGATCGAGGCTCAGCGCGATGAACTCGTCGCACTTGCGAGCGCGCTCGTCCGATTCGATACGACTGCTCGCGATGTCGGCGACCCGCCGCGCGCCGAGGCGGCGCTCCAGGAATACCTCGCCGAGCGGCTGGGTCGCGTCGGCGCGAGCATCGACCTGTTCGAACCCGATGCCGCTGCGATGCAGGGCAAGCCGCTCGTGCCGCCCGGACTCGACTTTGCCGGGCGCCCCCAACTGATCGCGACCAAGCCCGGCGCCGGCGGCGGACGCTCGCTCGTGTTCAACGGCCACATCGACGTCGTCTCGGTCGAGCCGCGCGACGCGTGGACGAGCGATCCGTTCGTCCCGGAGGTACGGGACGGCAACCTGTACGGCCGCGGTACGTGCGACATGAAGGGCGGGATCGCAGCGATGGTGTTCGCGGTCGAGGCGCTTGCCGCGAGCGGGGTCGATCTGCGCGGCGACGTGATCGTCGCCACGAACACGGACGAGGAATCGTGCGGCGCCGGCGGCACCGCGCTGGTGGAGCGCGGCCTCACCGCCGACGCCGGGATCGTGACCGAGCCGACGGGCTTCAACGTGTGGGTCGCGTGCCGCGGATCGGACTACGCGGTCATCACGATCCCCGGACGCCCTGGCCACGCCGAGGTTCACCAGCCCGACTGGCGCTCCGGCGGCGCCGTCAACGCGATCGAAAAGGCGCCGGTGGTGCTCGCGGCGATCCAATCGCTGCGCGCGCACTGGGCCGCGCAGGAGCGCTTCCGCCACCCGTACCTGTCGCCGCCCACCCTGCTGCCGACGATGGCGCGCAGCGGCGAGTGGCCGGTGACGTACCCGGCGACGTGCGCGCTGACGATCGTCGTCGTGTTCCTCCCGCAGCAGGCGGACGAACATGGCTGGGGCACGCGCGTCAAGCGCGAGGTCGAGGAGTGGATCGTGCGCGAGGCGGCGGCCAACGACGACTGGCTCGCTGCGCACCCGCCCGTGTTCGAGTGGTGGTCGAACTCGGTGATGCCGCTCGAGATCCCGCCCTCCGAGCCGGTCGTGCAGACGACCCTCGCGGCGACCGCCGACATCGGACGGCCAGGGAAGCTCGCCGGGCTCGACTCCTGGTATGACGGCGCCACGCTCACCAAGCTCGCGGGCATCCCGTCGATCGGCTTCGGTCCGCCGGGCTTCGACCCCGAGGGGCTGAGCGTCGCGCACATCGTCGACGAGTTCGTCCCGGTCGACGGCCTCGTCGCCTGCGCCCACGCGCTCGCCGTCGCCGCGATGCGCTTCTGCGGCACCTGAGCGCAAAGTTTCCTTCGCATAGCGAAGGGAACTTCGCGTCCGGTTAGCCCTCGACCCGCTGCGAGAGCTCGATCCCCTTCTTGCCGACGTCGACGAGGTAGCCCCGGAGGATCCCGTGGTTCGCTTCGCTGCCGGGGTTGATGCAGAGCGTCGTGCCGATCTTGCGCTCGCCGCCGGACTCGTGGATGTGCCCGTGGATCGCCAGCAGCGGCTGATAGGTCTCGATCAGCTTGCGCACGGCGATCGAGCCGACCGGTCCGCGCAGCACATCGCCGGCCGAGACCGTCGGCCGCAGGTTCGCGTCGAGCAGCGGCGCGGTGTCGAGCCCCGAGTCGTGCGGCGGCACGTCGATCATGAACACGGCTCGGCGGGGATCGCGAACCAGCTGCGCGAGCGCGTCAAGCCGCGCGTACAGCTCGTCCTCGGACTCCTCACGCGGTGTCTGCCACGGTGTGTGGTTCGACCAGCCCGACGCGAGCAGCTAGAGGCCGCCGGGCATGTCGAGCACCTTGCCGTCGGCGTTGACGGGCCGGTACCCGGGCTGGTTGAGGATCGCGTCGATCCCGAAGTCGTCGTCGTTGCCGGGGATCAGGTACAGCGGCACGGGACTGTCCGCGAGACGCTCGGTCGCGAGCGCGAGCCATTCCTGGACGCGCTCGTCCATCAGCCGATGCAGCAGCGCGTCGCGGCCGGCCTCGTCGGTCGACAGCGGCTCGGCTTCCTCGGCCGCCGTGACGAACGAGTAGTAGCCGACGTCGGCGATATCCCGCTGCAGCACCACGAGCTCCTCGTCGTCTCGCGCTGAGCGTTTGACGCCGAAGAGCTCGGTCTCGTAGTGCCCGTCGCGCTGGACGATTGGGACGATCGCCTTGCCGGTCAGGTCGCCGGCGAGCAGCGCAA
>DATKOY010000090.1:0-53219 GCA_035524415.1 Solirubrobacteraceae bacterium
GCAGCGCTCCCAGCTCAAAGCGCTCCGGGGCCCCGAGCACGAGCGTTTCGCCGCGGAGCTCCAGCGCGCTCCAGCGGCGCTGCGAGGAGAACGGGACGCGCCGCTCGACCGGTGCCGGGCCACCCGGGAACGCCTCCGCGATCGCTGCCAGGGTGCTGTTGCGCTCCGGCGCTCGCCGCGTATCGCGCCAGCGCCCCAACCAGCGCATCGCGGCCGTCGTCGGCGGCCGATAGCACGTCGACGACGGTCAACGCCGCCTCTGTCAGGCTGCCGGTCTTGTCGGTGCAGATCACGTCGACCAGGCTCAGCACCGCGGCAGTCGCCGCGGAGACGGCATCCGAGACTCCCGCATCGCGCCGGTAGAGCGCGTAGCCGAGGATCGCCCCGAGCACGAGCATGATCCCCACGAGCCAGTAGCGCAGGCAGTTGATCGCGCGCTCGAGCGGCGAGCGCGGATGGCGAAACTCGCGGGCCTCGTCGGCGACGCGCTCCGCGTAGCTGTCGGGTCCGACAGCCTCCACGACGTAGGCACCGCCGCCTTCGACGGCGATTGATCCGGACCGCAGCTCATCGCCGGCGTGGAGCGCGACCGGGTCTGTCTCCCCCGTCAGCACGGACGCATCGATGCTGAGGTCCTGGGCGTCTGCCAGTCGGCCGTCCGCCACGACCGTGTCGCCCGCCTTCAGCCGGACGAGGTTGCCCTTCACGAGCTGAGCATCGCCAGAAACAGCGCATCCCGCCAGTCGCCGAAGGCAAGCGTGACGACGCCGAAGGCGACGAGAATGAGGTTGAAGATCGTCAGCGTGTTGGCGCGGATGATGCTTGCGTACGAGCGGCTGCTCGCAGGCTGCGGCAGCTCGCCGCGCTCGGCCAGCCGCCTTCGTGCCTCCACCTCGCTGAGCCCGGCGGCTGCGACGGCGCGCGCCGCAGCTCGCGTTGCGCCCGTCGCGCCTGGCGCCAGCGAAGCGGGTCGTGCATCCTGCCGCTCATCGCCCACTTACGCTGCGGTTTCGCCTGCGCGTGGGGTCCGCTCCGGCGCCCGGCGAGCTGGGCGTGCGCGCCGGACGCGCCCGATCACGCTCCAGCGGGAGGCTCGATGGTGAACCAGTCGCTGCGGGTGAGGTTGAGCCAGCGGTTGTCCTTTCGGGACATCGCGGTAGAAGCGGCGCTTGCCGAGTTCGATCAGGAGGAGGTAGAGGATCACCATCGCTACGAGGAAGCCGAAGAACGCAGCGGGCAGGTTCCTGAAGCCGATGAGATGCCCAAACGGCGTGAACGGGATGATCGCGCCGACTGCCACGACCGTGAGCGTGGTGATCGTCAGTGGCTTGCTGGCCCGGCTGCGGAAGAACGGGACGCGGTGTGTGCGGATCGCAAAGACGACCAGGCTCTGCGTCGCCAGCGACTCGACGAACCAGCCCGAGCGGAACAGCGGCGCGTGTGCGTTGAAGACCCAGATCATGATTCCGAACGTGGCGAAGTCGAAGATCGAGCTGATCGGTCCGAAATAGATCATGAAACGCCTGATCATCCGGATGTCCCAGTGCGCCGGACGTTGTAGCTGCTCCTCGTCGACGTTGTCGGTCGGGATCGTCATCTCTCCGATGTCGTAGAGGAGGTTGTTGAGCAGGATCTGCGTCGGCAGCATCGGCAGGAAGCTGAGGATGAACGACGCGACACCCGCACTGAACATATTTCCGAAGTTCGACGAGGTGCCCATCAGCACGTATTTGATGGTGTTCGCGAAGATGCGCCGGCCTTCGGCGATGCCACCGGCGAGGATCCCGAGGTCCTTGTCGAGCAGCACGATGTCGGCCGCGTCCTTCGCCACGTCGGTTGCGGTCTGGACCGAGATGCCCGCGTCCGCATCGTGCAGCGCGACCGCATCGTTGACCCCGTCGCCCATGAACCCCACGTCCGCGCCGAGCTTCTGCTGGGCTTTGATGACACGCGACTTCTGCTCGGGGCTGACGCGCGCGAAGATCGTCGTCTGCGGAAGGCGTTGAGCCAGTTGTGCGTCGTCGAACGCGTCCAGCTCGGGTCCGGTGACGGTTCCGAGCACGTTCAGGCCGATGTCCTTGCAGACTTTCTGGGCCACGATCGCGTTGTCGCCGGTGATCACTTTCACCTCGACACCGAGACGCTCGAGATGCGCCAGCGCGTCCGCGGCATCCGGCTTTGGTGGGTCAAGGAACGTGAGGAAGCCCGCGAGTTGAAGCTCGCGCTCGTCCTCCGCCGTGAGCTTGCTCTGGTGACCGACACTCCGCGTCGCGAGGGCGACAACACGGCTGCCCTGCGCGAACAAGTCGTCGAGCACAGCCTTCGCCTCGGGTGGAACGCTCGTGCTCCGGGCGAGGATCGCCTCCGGCGCTCCCTTGACGATCAGCCGGCGCGCACCTCCATGCTCTTCGACCAGCACCGAGGACAGCCGGCGGTCGTAGTCGAACGGCAGCGTGGCGAGCCGCTTCGCGTCGAGGTCGGTCCATCTGCTTGCGTCCGGCGACTCCCACAGGGCACGATCGAGTTGATTGCCGCCTGCGACGTGGCCATCGCTGAGCACGGCCTCGTTGCACAGAAGGCCGTCGCGCAGCAGCTCGTCCGACTGCTGACCGGCGGTATCCAGCGCGGCGGCGAATGTGATCCGGCCTTCGGTGAGTGTGCCTGTCTTGTCGGTGAAGAACACGTCGATGTCGCCCAGGTCCTCGATCGCGACCAGCCGCTTGACGACCACTTTTCGCGCCGCCAGGCGACGGGCGCCCGTCGACAGGCTGACGGTCACGATCGCCGGCAGCAGCTGCGGCGTCAGCCCCACCGCGATCGACAGCGCGAACAGCACCGAGGTCAGGAGACTCCGTCCGAGCAGCAGGTTGACGACCAGGATGGTGACGGTCATCACAGCCGTCACCTGCACGAGCATGACCGAGAAGCCGCGCAGCCCCCGCTGGAACGCCGTCTCCGGCTGGCTCTCACCCAGCCGCGCGGCGATCTTTCCGAATTCGGTCCCAGTGCCCGTCTGCGCGACGACGCCGAGACCGCTCCCGTTTCGGACGACCGTGCCCATGAAGGCACACGAGGGGAGCGCCAGCGCCGACTCCGGCGACTGGACCGCGTCGACGGTCTTTTCCATCGGCACCGACTCTCCCGTCAGGACCGATTCGTCGCACTCCAATCCATCGACGTCGAGCAGCCTCAGGTCGGCCGGCACGACGTCCCCGACCGCCAGCTGCACCACATCCCCCGGAACCAGCACCGTCACATCGACCGACGTGGGCTTGCCGTCTCGCAGCGCCAGCGCGCTGTGCCGAATCTGTGAGTGGAGTTCCTCGACGGCCTGGGCGGAGCGGTATTCGTTCACGAAGCCAAGACCGACGCTCAGGCTGATGATTGCCAAGATGATGATTGCGTCGGTGGTTTCTCCCACGAACGCAGAGACGACCGCCGTCGTGATCAGCAGGATCAGCAGCGGGTTATGGAACTGGCGCAGCAAGATCGTCAGCGGGCGTGCGCCGTGGCTGCGGAGCGCGTTTGGTCCCACCTGCTCCAGGCGGCGAGCCGCCTCGGCGCTCGACAACCCGCGAGAGCTCGACCCGAGACTCCCGAGCACCGTGTCGCTGTCCATCGTCGCGGCCGACCGCAGCTCCAGCGCACGCCACGATCCGGACGTCGCCCGGCGATCCTGTTCTGCTGCGACTGCCATACCCGGCAGTCTCGAGCTCGAGCAGGTGAGCCGTCATCACCCGTTCTGCGTGATCGTGTCGCATTGGCGCAGTCGGCGGGCACGTGCCGCGATCACGCAGATCGTGTGATGACGCCTAACCAGGCGCAGATTGATCCTCGTGCGGTGCGCGGACCGTCCCGCGTATCCGCAATCCACGGCCCGAGGAGGACCAATGGCTGACAAGTCCGTGCTCTACACCGCGGTCTACACCGATCTCGATTCGGCGCTTGCCGACCTCGATGCCTTCGACCAGCTGCACAAGGCGGAGATGATCGGCAAGTGCGACGCGGCGGTCATCAACAAGCAGGACGGCACACCCCACATCGTCAAGCGCGTCGACCACCCGGGGTTCCGTGTCATTCCGGAGTGGCTGGGACGGGGCGCGTTGCCTCGCCACGAGCTACATGACGCGGCGCAGGCGCTCGGCCCGACCGAGTCCGCGCTCATCGTGGTCGGGGAGCCGACGCTCGAACAGGGATTCGAAAAGGCGGTCACGAGGGCTGCCAAGGTCGTCAAGAAGGATCTGGACGTCACGACGGACGAGCTGGCGAAGGAGCTGATCAACGCCGTCAAGTCGTAGCGCAAAGATGACGGCATGACCGCTCAGCCCGGCCCGATCGCGGACAAGGCCACGACGTCTCGTCCGGCACCGCCGTACGCAACGGCGCCGGACGCCGTCTTGGCATCGGTCGCAGGCCGGGGAAGCTCGTGATCATCGGCCTCGTGTCTCGAGGCTTCGCCTGGCCGGAGTCGTCGTAGCCGTGGTCGCGGCGGTCGCCGCCGGCGCTTGGCGGCGCCATCGCCGGCGGGCTGGCGGCCTTTGCGCTCGCCCGCACCTCCAAGCAGGGCCATTGCCTGGCGTTCCGCGTCGAGGACGAGGTCCCGCGCCGCGGGCGATCCGCGGTCCAGACTGCCGACGCGGTGCCGGCGGCCGGCAGGATCGGCTTCGCCGCCCATCCGTTCTCGACCAGCGGGTACATGTTCGTACCGGCGCTCGCTCGCCGGATCGTGCTGCCGCACGGGTGGCCGGCGCTGATGACGGCACGCTATCCGCCCGACGGCGAATCGCCAACCTCTCACGACCGCGGAGTCGAGCCGTATCTAGTAACGGATCCGGCGGCGAATGAACGGCGCCTCAGTCCCCGTTTCAGCCTCTCACTGAGACTGTGATCACGCCGTCGCAAATCACGCAGAACGTGTGACGCGGGCTCATCCTGCGCGGCGTCATGCTGCAGCCATGGCGGATGATTTGATCAACCCAGACGAGACTGCGTTCACGCTGTCCCTCACCCGTCCTCAGCTGAAGATCCTCTACACGGCGCTCAAGACCTACTACGACGATCTCGGCCACGAGGAGAGCGACATCGAGAACGTGGTGAAAGCCATCTTTGCGAAGCTGCCGAGCCAAGCGACGATCGATGCCATCGACTTGAACCTGACAGGCTGATCACGGACAGCTGTGGCCAGAACCGGAGCGTGAGACATGCGGCTCGGGATCCTGACGGGGGGTGGCGATTGCCCCGGATTGAATGCGGTGATCCGGGCGGTTGTGCGTACCGCGGAGGGTGTGTACGGAGACACCGTGATCGGCTACCGCCACGGGTGGCACGGCGTTACCAACGGCCTCAGCATGGAGTTGACGGGGGCATCAACGCACGCGATTCTCGTGGCCGGCGGCACGATGCTGGGAACGTCGCGCTATCACCCGAGCGAGCATGACGGCGCCACCGAGCATGTCCTGGATACGCTGAAACGCGACCGCATCGCCGCACTGCTCGTCGTGGGGGGCGACGGCACCCTGGCGCAGGCGCGCGTGCTTGCGGAACGCGGCGTGCGCGTCGTCGGTATCCCGAAGACGATCGATAACGATGTTCAGGGCACCGATCGGAGTGTCGGCTTTGATACCGCGTTGTGGATCGCGACCGAGGCAGTCGACCGGGTCCATACGACGGCGGAGAGCCATGACCGCGTCATGGTGGTTGAGGTGATGGGACACCGCACCGGTTGGCTCGCTGTCGGGGCGGGCATCGCGGGAGGGGCCCACGTGATCCTGGCGCCGGAGAAACCGTTCGATATCGAGGAGATTGCGGCGGCGCTTCGTCACCGCCATCAGCGAGAGAGCTTCTCGATCGTCGTCGTGGCCGAAGGTGCGGTGCCGATTCCGGGAACGCTGGACTACACCCCCGTCGAAGGGCCGATGGGCAGCATCGTCGCCGGCGCGATCGGAGAACGCGTGCGATCGGAGCTCGCGGCGCGCACCGATTTCGAGACGCGGCTTGTCGTCCTCGGTCACGTACAGCGTGGCGGGCCGCCCACGCCCGCGGATCGGCTGTTGGGAACGCAGCTCGGCGTGGCGGCGGTCGACGCGGTGCACGATGACGCCTCGGGCATGGTCACGGCCATCAACGGCTATGACATTCGGCTGATCTCGCTGGCGGAAGCAACCGCGTCCATCAGAACGGTTCCGGAGGCGCTGCTGAAGGTTGCGGCCGCGCTTGCCGGCTGACAACCCCGCTGAACAAGCGCATCGTCCGCTACCTCACCGACGTCGACCATCACGACCACGAGGCGGTGCTCGCAGTCGACGAGCAGTGCACACGGGGGCTCGGCACGGTTGTGATCGAGGTGCCGATCGCCGCCGTCGGACTCAGCCCCGCACCAAGAAGCTCCTCGAAAGTCGCGGCTCGACACGACATCGCCGTACCGCTCCCGCAGGGCAGCGCGACACAGCCGCTCGGGTAGCGCTTCAACGGCTTTGTCGCTCGACGTCGCCCGGGTCAAAGGAGCTGCCGAAGTGGTGGCGCAGTCGCGCGTAGGCGATGGCGCCCGGGACGGTCGGCAGCCAATAGGAGATGGTGCGGTAGCCGAGAACCGCGGACACCGCCAGCTGGCCGGGAACTCCGAAGGCCAGGAAGGCTCCGATCATGCCGCCCTCGACGCCGCCGACTCCCCCAGGGAGCGGCAGCGCATTCCCCAGCGTGCCGACGTAGTAGCCCATCACGAGCACGGCGCCCGGCGGCGAGTGCCCGAAGGCGCGGAAGCAGGCCCACAGCACGCCGATGTCGAAGCCCCAGTAGGCAAGCACGCCGAGCAGCGAGCGATCCCGCCGCTTGACCATGGCGATTGCGGCCGACAGGCCGGCGTGCAGCGACCGCGGCACCGCGGCAGCGCGCCGCCACCAGCGGCTCGCTCGCCCCTGTGATCGCTCCGCTCTGCGTCGTAGGAACCCCTCGACCGGTTGATCGACGAAGAGCATCGCGATCACGATCAGGATCACCGCCGTCGCGAACACCGCCGGAATCAGCGTCACGCCGATCGGAGCCCGGCCGTCGAAGAGCCCGAGCCACAGCCCGAAGCCGGCGATTGCCATCGCTGACATGTAGACCGCATACGTGAGGATCTCGAAGCACACCATGCCGGTCCCGACCTCCGCGCCGGACAAGCCGTAGCCGTTCAGTGCCCACACCGTGAGCGCGATCCCACCGGCCCCGGCTGCGGCGAACAGCTTCGTCGCGGCGGTGCCGGCCAGATTGATCCAGTAACTGGCCCTCCAGCCGAGTTGGTTCTCCGGCGTCGCGAACACGCCCCGGAACAGCGCAATGCTCCCGAAGTACGAAATCGCTTCCAGGGGGAGGCCAAGGACCAGCCACCAGACGTTCCCGGTGCGTAGTCGTCTCAGTGTGGGCCCGAGTCCGACGATCCGCGGGACAACGTAGTACACGAACGCGACGCCGGCGATGGCCGCAAGGCCTATCGACAATGCCCTCATATGTTGCCTCCAGAACGAGCGCGGCCGATCTGAGCGTTGACTCTGACCGTCGCCTCGTCGATCGGAGTCCGGTGGGCGACGGCCATGTCTTGGGGACTCGGCCTGTCCGGTCGCGGAAGAGGTTTCGTCCATCGGGTGCACAGTGACGCCATCGTCGGTGAGCGGTCGTCACGCGATTCGCGTGATTCGCGCCGAGGCGGCGGCGCAAAATCACACAAATCGGGTGACGACCGCTCACCCAGGCATTGTCGAACCTGTGTGCATGAGCACGGCCAATCCACAGCGAGTGAAGGAGCGCCGCCGGGATCGCCGCAATGGTCATCGGGTTGACGGAAGGCCACCCAAGCCGGCGGGCCCCGTCGGTACCGGCCGGGAGCGGCGCGGCGACCTCGCCAGTCAAGCCATCGCGCCGCTCAAGCACTTCCTCACGCTCCGTGAGGGCAGCATCATCGTGATCACCCTGATCACGATGATCTACTTCTCGGTCAGCGTCAGCGGGTTCTTCACGGCGGGCAACTTCAAGACCCTGCTGCCGTACTTCGCGCCGTACGCGATCATGGCGGCGGCCGAGGTGTTCGTCATGATCCTTGGCGAGATCGACCTCTCGATCGGGGCGATGTATCTGTTTACCCC
The DNA here is from genome assembly GCA_035524415.1 of Solirubrobacteraceae bacterium. Taxonomy (GTDB): domain Bacteria; phylum Actinomycetota; class Thermoleophilia; order Solirubrobacterales; family Solirubrobacteraceae; genus Palsa-465. Next base: position 8,121 of record DATKOY010000090.1, read on the forward strand.
GTTCTGGTGGCACATCATCCACCACGCTGGCGTCCCGCTGTACCCGAGCATCATCCTGGCGCTGATGACGTCGATGGCGTTCGGCGCGCTCAACGGCTTGGCCGTTGCCTACATCGGGATCGCCTCGTTCGTGGCCACCCTCGGCATGCAGTTCTTCCTCTATGGCCTTACGCTCGTGATCTCGCACGCGACGCCCGTACTGACTCCGGGCACGTCGCAGGCAACTATCAACGGGTTCGCGCAGGTCTTCGGTGGAGGGACATACTCGGAGTTCTTCTGGGCGCTGGGCATCGTGATCATTCTGCAGATCGTCCTGACGCTCACTCGCTGGGGCGGATACACCATCGCGACCGGCGGCAACCGCAATGCCGCCGCAGAGGCGGGAATCAGGACGCGTCACATCATCGTGCGCAACTTCATCCTGGCTGCGTGCCTTGCCGGCTTCACCGGGATCCTCGAGTCGGTCCGCGTCACGACGATGACGCCGGACCCGTCGGGCTCCGGGGACATCCTCTTCCAGGCGTGCGCCGCGGCGATCATCGGCGGCACCCTGATGACCGGGGGCGCCGGAACCGTCGTCGGAGCTCTGTTCGGCGCCTTGTTCCTGGGCGTTCTTCATGACGGCCTGATCATCAAGGGCGTCAGCGCGAACTACCTCGACCTGTACCTCGGCATCGCGATCATCATCGCGATGGTCGCGAACGTCTATGTCAGCCGCGTACGGAGGACGGCGGGTCATGGCTGAGAGCGCGCATTCCTATGAGACCGTCGTCGAGCCGACCTCCGCACCGGACGATGTGCTCCGCCTCGAGCACATCTCCAAGAGCTTCGGACCGATCACCGCTGTGCGCGACATCAACCTGCACCTGCGCAAGGGCGAAGTGCTCGGACTGCTCGGCGACAACGGCGCCGGCAAGTCGACCGTGGTGAAGATCATCTGCGGGTTCCACCGTCCCGACGGCGGCGAGATGTGGCTCAAGGGTGAGCCGTACGCGCCCCGCAGCGTGGACGAGGCGCGCCGCCACGGCGTCGACACCGTCTACCAAGACCTGGCGTTGATCGATCAGCTCTCGGTGTACCGCAACCTGTTCTTGCACCGCGAACCGCTGCACCGCCCGATTCCGCTGTTCGACAACGGGCGCATGCAACGCGAGGCGCGCGACGCGCTCGATGACATCGGCATCAGCATCCCCCGAATCGACGTACCAGTCGCGCGCTTGTCCGGCGGCCAGCGCCAGGCGATCGCGGTGGCGCGCACCGTCTCGAGCGACGCCGACATCCTGCTGCTCGACGAGCCGCTTGCCGCGATGGGCGCCAAGGAAGGCGGGCAAATCCTCGACCTGATCCAGCGGCTGAAGAAGAGCGGCGACGTCTCGATCGTCATGATCCTTCACAACTACGTCCACGTGTTCGCCGCCTGCGATCGCGTAAATCTCATCCAGGACGGCGTCATCGCGCTCGACAAGCCGACGTCCGAGACGTCAATCGAAGAGCTGACCGACATCGTCGTCGAGCAGTACCGGCGCGCACGCCAGGAGGCGGCAATGGAGGCCGAGCGGCAACGGCTCGCCAGTTGACGGCGCTGGCTCGCGGCCAGTTGACGGCGCTGGCTCGCGTTTGGGCGTCCGCGATGTACGCGCTCCGCCCCCGCCGTCGCAGCCGAGCAGCAATCACGCAGACTGTGTGATGACCCGTCACCCCCCCACGGCTGAAGCTCACGCCAGGACTCAGAGGCACGAAGGTCGTTCGATTAGGTCCGCACGTCTTGATTGGAGGTTCTCATGTTCATTGCTCCTGGCACTCCCGAGTCGTACGGGCGGCAGCTGACCCGGGAGCTCGCCGAACGCGTCGCTCGCAACTGGTGGGTACTGCTCCTCGATGGATTGCTGCTGATCGTTGCCGGCGTGCTCATCTTCAGTATCGACTGGTCGGTGCGAAGCCTGTCGATCTTCATCGGCGCGCTGTTCATCGTGCAGGGTGTCTCGACTGCGTTCGTCCGTGGACTTGACCGTACGGTGCAGACGACAAACCTCGTCACCGGCCTGCTCTCGATCGCCGTCGGTGTCGCAATCATCGTGTGGCCTCACCCAGGGCTGACGGCTGTGGCGATCTTCCTTGGCGCGTGGCTCATCGTGATGGGTACGCTCACGATCGCCGGCGCGTTCGCCGGCCGGGACATCATCCCGGACTGGTGGCTGTGGTTGATCATCGGCCTGCTCGAGGTACCGCTCGGCGTGCTCGCGCTCGCCGACCCGGGAGCCACGCTGGCCGCGCTGGTGACGGTCGCCGGCATCTGGGGCGTTGTCGTCGGCGTCATGTACGTCGTCGTGGCCTTCGAGGTCAAGCGACTGCCGCACAAGGTCGAGAAGATGGAGATGACCGCGCACGGCAACGGCCATGGGATGGAGGCAAGCACCGTCGCGCGCTCGCGCACGCCGGGGGTCGCCTCGTGACTGTGGCTTGCTGAGGGACTTCCCTGACGAGGGCGCCGCGGCCGCCGCGGCGCCTTTGCCGAACAGGTCGACTCGAACGATCGACGAGCTCGCCGCTTGTGGCCGACGCATCAGCGGCGCCACGTTCGGCATGGCCGCGCGAGCAGCTGCGCGACGGCTCGGGATCGACCGACGTCTCGGGATCGAGAAAGCCGAGGCTGAGGACCGGTTGAGGACGCCGCTGCCCTGCTCAGAGACCGTGCTCGTGGTGAGCCCATGCTGGCAGAAGTCGCCGGCTGGCGCGCGCACGCCGCGCGCTTCAAAGGCAAGGCATCGCCACAGCCAGCCGGCGGAGACGGTGATCAAGCTGCCATCTGAGCCGGCCGCGGCAGCTGGCGGCGTCGGCCCGCAGGCGCAATCACTCGAATTGCGTGACGACGGGTCACCCCTGCGGCGAGCAGGCTTTGGCATAACGCCAACGTCGACCTCAAAGGCTGACCGTGCCCGACACAACTCGATCAGACGAGCAACCCGAACGCAGCGACTCAAGCGCCACGAAGCAGGCGACATCGAGCACAACCCGGCCTCCGTGGCGGGTGGAGGGAGCACGGCAGCGGGAGGATGCGAAGCCGCGACGTCCGCCTCACAAGCGGCCAAGCCTGTGGCTGTTGCTCGCCCTGCTGCTGACGCTCGACTGGCTGCTCGTCTTCTCATACCAGCCGAGCTCCCCACCCCGTGTCACGGTGCCGTACAGCTACTTCACCCAACAGGTGCAGGGCGGCAATGTCGCATCAGTGACAGCCCAGGGATCGGCAATTCAGGGGACGTTCCGCCGCTCGGTGACGTACCCCGCACAGAGTGGGACGAACTCGGCCTACTTCCGGACCAACAGGCCGGCGTTTGCCAACGATGACTTGCTCGGCGCGCTGGAGCGCGAGGGCGCTGTGGTGAACGCGAAGCCGATCGCCTCAGGAGAGTCTCCGTGGGTGACGATCCTCGGCGGGATCCTCCCGACCGTTCTGCTCATCGGATTCTGGGGATGGATCATCTATCGCTACGCCCAGACGATGGGCGAGGGCGGCGGGATGGCCGGCATGTTCGGCCTGGGGCGCTCGAAGGCCCGCAAGTACGAATCCGCCGCCACGCAGCGGACGACCTTCGCCGACGTCGCAGGGATCGACGAGGCGAAGGACGAGCTGGCCGAAGTCGTCGATTTCCTTAAGCATCCGGACCGCTACCTGCGCCTTGGCGGGAAGATCCCGCGCGGGGTGCTGCTGAGCGGACAACCCGGCTGCGGGAAGACGCTGCTGGCGAGGGCGGTCGCGGGGGAGGCGAACGTGCCGTTCTACTCGATCTCCGCCTCCGAATTCGTCGAGATGATCGTCGGCGTCGGCGCGAGCCGCGTGCGCGACCTCTTCGACCAAGCGAAGAAGGACGCTCCGTCGATCATCTTCATCGATGAGCTCGACGCGATCGGGCGCTCTCGGGGCGGAGGCGCGATGAGCGGCGCCAACGACGAGCGGGAGCAGACGCTCAACCAGATCCTCACCGAGATGGACGGATTCACCGGCAACGAGGGTGTGATCGTGCTGGCGGCGACCAACCGACCGGAGATCCTAGATCCAGCGCTCCTGCGCGCCGGACGGTTCGATCGCCGTGTCGCGGTCAACCCACCTGACCAGGAAGGCAGACTGAAGATCCTCCAGGTGCATACCCGCAGCGTTCCGCTGAAGGACCCCTCCGATCTGGAGGCAATCGCCGCGACGACACCGGGCATGGTTGGGGCAGATCTGGCGAACCTGGTCAACGAAGCGGCACTGGGCGCCGCACGGCGCGGAGAATCGACTGTGTCGCGCCGGGACTTCACGGATGCGCTCGAGCGGATCACGCTCGGTGCGGCACGGCGGATCGTGATCTCCGAGGAGGAGCGGCGACGGACGGCCTACCACGAGTCCGGCCACGCGCTGCTCGGGATGCTCCAGCCCGGCGCGGATCCCGTTCGCAAGATCTCGATCATCCCGCGCGGGCATGCGCTCGGGGTGACGTTCCAGAGCCCGGTGAGCGACCGCTACGGATACGGCGAGACGTACCTGCGCGGCCGGCTGATCGGGATGCTCGGCGGACGCGCCGCGGAGATCCTCATCTACGGGGAGACCACGACCGGCCCTGAGTCCGACCTCGAGCAGGCGACCTCGCTCGCCCGGCAGATGGTCGGCCGCTGGGGCATGTCGGAGGAGGTGGGACCGGTATCGGCGCTGCCGCGCTCGGGAGACGAAAGCTATATATCGGCGGGCACGACCTCTCAGCACACGCTCGAGCTCGTCGACGACGAGGTCAAGCGGATCATCTTGGAATGTTCCGAGCAGGCCAAGCAGACGCTCGCCGAGCACCGCGGGCAGCTCGATCACCTCGCTGAAGAGCTGCTCAAGCATGAGACGCTCGACGAGGCCGACGCCTACGCGGCCGCCGGAATTCCCCGTCCGTCCGACACCGAGCAGCCGGTGCCCGCCACGAGCGCAAGTTGACGTGCAATGAGCGCGACCGCCGGTTCACCGAAGCGCCGCCCGTGGGCCGTGGTGGCGCTCGGCGGTAACGCGCTGCTGCGCCGCGGTGAGCCGCTTGACGCCACCCACCAAGCGCGGGCGGCACGCACCGCGGCGCGAGCGCTGGCACGCGTCGCCCCCGGATATCAGCTCGTCGTCACGCACGGCAACGGCCCTCAGGTCGGCCTCCTGGCCTTGATGAGCGACGCCTACACCGAAACCGCGCCGTACCCGCTCGATGTGCTCGGCTCGGAGACCGAGGGGCAGATCGGCTATGTGCTCGAGCTCGCGCTGGACAACGCTATCCCCGGGCAGCAGACCGTTGTCGTGCTCACGCGCGTCGTCGTGGAGGCGAACGATCCTGCGTTTTCCGAGCCGTCGAAGTTCGTCGGGCCGGTCTACTCCGAGTCCCAGGCGCGCTCGATCGCCGAGCAGCACGGATGGACCGTGAAGCCTGACGGTGACGCTTGGCGGCGCGTGGTCCCGTCGCCCGAACCGCGCCGGATCGTGCAGCTCGACGCAATCAGACGCCTGGTCGAGTTGGGCTTTATCGTCGTATGTACCGGTGGCGGCGGAATCCCGGTCGTCGAGAACGGCGCCGGGCGACAGCACGGCGTGGAGGCGGTCATCGACAAGGACTTGGCCTCGGCATTGCTGGCGAGCGAGCTGGGAGTGGAGTCGTTGGTGCTCGCCACCGACGTCGACGCCGTGTACGACGACTACGGCACCCCAGCCGCGCACCCGATCGCGCGCGCCACGCCCGCGGCGTTACGCGCCCGCGACTTCGCGGCCGGCTCGATGGGGCCGAAGATCGAAGCCGTGTGCCGCTTCGTCGAGCGCACTGGAGGCCACGGCGCGATCGGCAGCCTCGACGAGATCGACCGGCTGCTCGACGGCCGCACCGGCACGCACGTGCTGCCGGACGGGATCGAGTTCGAAGATCGACACAGGAGGAGAAGCGATGAGTGAGCAGCTTGAGCGCGCACTGTCGTGCCACGTTGACTCCGAGGTCGGAAGGCTGCGCAAGGTCATCGTGCACCGGCCGGGCCTCGCACACACGAGGTTGACGCCGTCGAACGCGCAGGAGCTGCTGTTCGACGACGTGATCTGGGTCAAGCGCGCGAAAGAAGAGCACGATGCCTTTTGCGGCGTGATCCGCGACCGCGGCGTGGAGGTCCTGCACGCCGAGGAGCTCCTGATGGACGTCCTTGACGTGCGCGAGGCGCGCGGCTGGGTGCTTGATCGAGTGCTCGACGAGCGCCATGTCGGCGTGTATCTCGCCGCCTTGGGTCACGAGTGGGGTCAAGCTGCGACTCCGTCGCAGCTGGCTAATTTCTTGATCGGCGGCGCGACGAAGGCTGAAGTCGCAGAGGGCGAGGGACTGACCTACGAGGCGAGCGGGCTGACGGACATGCTGATGCCGCCGTTGCCGAACTTCCTGTTCCAGCGTGACCCGTCGTGCTGGATCTATGACGGCGTCACGCTCAACCCGATGACCAAGCCCGCTCGACGCCCGGAGACGGTGCTGATGGAGGCGATCTATCGGTGGCATCCGATGTTCCTGCAAGCCGGCGGGGTCCGTGTGTGGCACGGCGGGACTGAGCAAGACTGGGGACGAGCGACCGTCGAGGGCGGTGATGTGATGCCGATCGGTAACGGAGCGGTCATGATCGGGATCGGCGAGCGCACCGCCCCGCAGGCGGTGACGATGATCGCGCGCGAGCTGTTCAAGGCCGGGTCCGCGCAGCTCGTGCTCGCGGTGCTGCTGCCACAGTCGCGCCACTACATGCATCTCGACACGGTGATGACGATGGTCGATCGCGACACGGTGACCGTCTTCCCGGGGGTCGTCGACGGGGCCCGCGTCTGGTCGATCCGGCCCGGCGAGACACCGGAGCTGCCGATCGTCGAGCGCTTCGCCGGTGGGGTGATCGCCGCGCTCGCCGACGCACTGAAGGTCGACCACATGCATGTCGTGCCGACGGGCGGTGACCCGTTCGAGAGCGAACGTGAGCAGTGGGACGACGGCAACAACCTGCTGTGCCTCGAGCCAGGGGTCGTGATCGCCTATGACCGCAACGTCGATACGAACACGCGGCTTCGAAAGGCCGGCATCGAGGTGATCACCATCTCCGGATCCGAGCTCGGTCGCGGACGCGGCGGCTCGCACTGCATGAGCTGCCCGATCGAACGCGATCCCGCGTTCTGAGGAGGTCGAACATGTACAACCTTCGAAACCGCAGCTTCCTCAAGGAAAGCGACTTCACGGCACGCGAGCTCGAGCATCTGCTGACGCTCGCCGCGGCGTTGAAGACCGTGAAATACGCCGGCACCGAAGTGCCACGCCTGACCGGCAAGGAGATCGCCCTGATCTTCGAGAAGACCTCGACGCGCACGCGTTCGGCGTTCGAGGTCGCAGCCTACGATCAGGGCGCCCACGTCACGTACCTGGACCCGACGGGCTCGCAACTCGGTCACAAGGAGTCGATCGCCGACACGGCCCGCGTGCTCGGCCGCATGTATGACGCAATCGAGTTCCGCGGCTCAGCCCACAGCGACGTGGAGGAATTGGCCGCGTACGCGGGCGTCCCGGTGTACAACGGATTGACGAACGAATGGCACCCGACGCAGATGCTCGCCGACTTCCTGACGATGCACGAGTCGAGCCATCGGCCCTACGACGCGATCAGCTACACGTTCATGGGAGACGCGCACAACAACGTCGGCCGCTCGCTACTCGTGATGGGCGCGATCATGGGCTCCGACGTTCGCATCTGCGGACCGCGCGAGCTGTGGCCGCCGTCCGACGTGCAATCGCTGGCGACCGAGCGCGCCGAGCGATCGGGGGCCCGGATCACGCTGACGGACGATCTGGACGAGGCGCTGCGCGACGCGGACTTCATCTACACCGACGTATGGGTGTCGATGGGGGAACCCAAAGACGCCTGGACCGAGCGCGTGCGCCTGCTGGGGCCCTACCAGGTCAACGCCGACGCACTGAAGCGCACCGGCAACCGCCGGGTGAAGTTCCTGCACTGTCTCCCGGCGTTCCACGACCTGAACACCGCGGTCGGCGGCGAGGTGATGCGGCACACCGGCATGAATGACGGGCTCGAGGTGACCGATGGGGTATTCGAGTCTCCCGCGAGCCTCGTGTTCGACCAGGCCGAGAACCGACTGCACACGATCAAGGCGATTCTCGTGGCGACGATCGGGTCAGACTGACGCGCCCAAACCTCGCCGGCCCTAACCGTGCCAGCGTTCCCGCGCCTGATCCATCAGGCGCGGGGGCGCTCGCTTCGTAACTGTTAGTGCGAGTGTGCTGCCATCGGACGTCGCGACGTCCGAGACGGCGTCGGCCGTGCCCGGGCGGTGGCTGACGGTGCCCGGCGCGCGCTCGGAAGCGCGGTCACAGCCATCACGTCCTTCTGCAGCCGAATCGGATGCGAACGAGGCACGGTCCGGCGATCGCGCGTGTCGCTCAGCTGCGCGTGCGCGCAGCAGCGCTGACGCGCCGCAGCTGGCCTTCGCTTGCCGCCAGCACCGTCGGGCGGGCGCGGTGACGAGCCTCGTAGAGCTCGACTGCGGCAAGCTCCTCGGCGCTCGCGTCGCGCAGCCGGGCGATGATCTCGTTCGCCGTCAGCCCCGCGTACCCGGTCCACGGTTCATCGATGTGCACCTCTGCGCCAGCCCCTTCCTCGGCGCCGGGTTCGGCGAACGCCTCGACGAACTCCACGTCTTCTGAGACGTGCGTGCGCCCGAGGTCCGGCAACGACTCCGATGGAGCTGTGGCGCCGGGCTGTGCTTCAGTCGAGGCTCTCGCGGCCGCCGACGTGCGGGGCTCGCGTTCGACGGTGTCGATCTCGACGTCAGTCCGCGGCCCGCCGGAATCCGTGGCAACGCGTTCCCCTTCCCGCGGCATCGCCGCGGCGATGAGCCGCCATGTGGCACGGAGCACGTGTTCAGTGAGGCCCAGTCCCAACCGGGTGGCGGATGCGCCGATCCTCAGAGGGAGCGCGATCGCCTCACGGACGATGCAGTTCTCGTGTTGATGTGAATCGAATCGCACCGCTTAAGCATGCGACCCGATTGGGTGAGCTGTCCTCACGCGATCTGGGTGATTGACCGGCCCGTCCCGGGGCCGTGCGCGTGCGGAGTGCGCGAGCAGCCCCAACTCGCGGGCACGCGCCACCGCGTCGTTGCGGTTGTGGACGTCGAGCTTGGCATAAATGTGACGCAGATGCGTGCGGACGGTGTGTGGCGAGAGACACAGCTCGGCAGCCAGCTCGGGGGCTCGCAGGTTGCTCGGCAGGTATCGGACGATGCGTAGCTCCGCCTCGCTGAGCTCTTCGCTCAGCGGTGCTGCCCTGCAGCAGCGCGGCGCCGAGGAACCGGCGAGTATCGCGAGGACCGTTCTCACCAGGGCGGCGTGCGCGGTGCGATGGCGCTGGACGCGTTCGAGGATGCCCGGGAGCGGAACGTGAACGAACGGCAAGACGATTCCGTCCGGCTCCGCAAGCTCGAGCGCCCGCTCGAGCGACGCCTCCGCGCCGCGCTTATCGCCGAGCTGCTCGCGCGCGGCGGCGTCGAGGAGCAGAGCCTCCGTGGCAATGGCTGGCCGGTGAATCGCTGGGGCGATACCCTCGATCACCGCGGCGACGACGTCGAGCGCCTTCTCGGGCTCGCCCTCTGCGAGATGGGTCACAGTCGCGGCAACTCGCATATGGGCTGTGGCACGCTCCTCCCCGCCGACGCCTGCGAGCGCGGCGCGCGCGGCGGCCAGCTCACCCATCCGCGCCTGTGTCTGGATCAGGCGAGCTCGCACGGCGACGATCGAGAAGTGCGTACTCGCGAGCTGCGCTTGCATGCGCTCCGCGGCGCGTAATGCGACCAGCGCCTCCTCGAAGCGGCCCTGCGCGAGCCGCAGGGCACCTCGTGCGTGGTGCACGATCACCTCAATGCCGGGCTCAGTGTTCGGGCGCAACGTGCGCAGTACGCGCTCGAGCCACCGCTCGCCCTCATCGAGCCGCCCGAGCAACATCAACGCCGATGTGCCGGAGACCAAGGCAGGAACGGTGATCGGACGCTCGCCCCAGCCGTGAGCGTCCGCGATCCTCAACGCCTGCTCGCTGAGCTCGAGCCCGTCGGACAGCGGCAGCCCGGTAAAGGTGCTGACGAGTGCGAGGTGACCGAGACAGGCTACCTGGAGCCAGGGCCGTCCCGCGCGGCGTTCGAGCGCGAGCGCCTGCTCGAGGTGGAGCCGAGCCTCATCGAAGCGCGAGCACCACAGCTCCGCGATCCCGAGGTTCTGCAGCATGACAGCTCGATTCTCGTCACCCAGCACGCGCTCGCCAACCGTCTGGGCGGCGAGCGCCGCCTCTACCGACGGGATCGTCTCCAGTACCGTCTCCAGATCACCGGCCCAGCGCGCGAGTACGAGTCTCTGCACCCCGAGGTGGAGGTCAAAGGATCGGCGTCGCTCCCCGGGAACCGTATCGGCCAGCCGCCGAGCGAGATCGAGGAACCCGATGCTCTCGGTGGGCGCGCGCTGCTGCAGGAGGCAAGCGGTGGCGAACGCGAGCGCGAGCTCGGCATCGGTGTCGAGCACATCGTCCGGAAACTTGCTCAGCAGGTGGTAGAGCGTCCCGACGCGGCCATCAAAGGTCAGAGCCGCGTAGTTGTCCGCCAGCAGCCGCGCAGCGAACGGCCAGTCGTGCGCCGCCTGCGCGTGCCGGATCGCCCCGACGACCTCCCCATGCTCCTCGAACCACTGGGCGGCCGCCCGGTGCAGCGGCCCAACCATCGTTGGTGAGACGCGCCGCAGCTCCAGTTGCAGCAGGTCGGCGAACAGCTGGTGATACCGAAACCACGAGCGGCTCACGTCCAGCGAGGACACGAACGCGTTGGCATCCTCCAGGTCCTGCAGGATCCGCTCCGAGCCGGCGTTCCCCGTGAGGAAGTCCGCCAGCGGCCCGCTCACCCGCTCCAGCACTGAGGTGCGCAGCAACAGCTCGCGCACCTCGGCAGGCTGTCGGTCCAGCACCTCCGCCAGCAGATAGCCTGCCACGGTGCGCTCGCTCCCGGAGAACTCCTTCACGAACTGCTCCCGATCGGGATGCTGCACGAGCGACATCACCGCCAAGCGCAGGCCCGCGGCCCAGCCCTCGGTTCGCTCCTGCAAGAGCGCGAGCCCGGCGTCGGAAAGCTCAATCCCGGCCGCCGCCAGCAGCTCCTGCGTCTCCTCAGGGCAAAAGCGCAGATCAGGTCCGCGGACCTCGGTCAGTTGCCCCGTCAGCCGGAGCCGGTGCAGCGCCAGCTGCGGGTCCTCACGCGTCACGAGGACGACGCGCAGGGTCGGCGGCGGCGGCGCCACAAACGATTCGAGCGACGTGAGCGCTTCGGCGGAGTGCAGCTCGTGCAGGTCATCGACTACCAGGGTGAGCGGCTCTTCGAGCGAACCAAGCTGGGCCCGCAGCCGCGCGATCACCAGCTCACCGCGAAAGCTTGGCGCAGGAGCGACCGGTTCGACGGTTTCCACCGCGTGTGCAATTGCGTCGATCACCGACAGCCAGAAACGCTGGGCATCGCGTTCGCCGCGATCGACCGTCGCCCATGCCACGCGCCCGGCGAGCTGCTCATGCTCAGCCCAGGAATGCACGAGGATCGACTTCCCGCTTCCGGCCGGCGCGCACACCAACAGGACCTCGCCCGGGCGCGCCGCCGACAACCGCCGCACGAGCCCGTCGCGCCATACAAGACCGCCGATCGTGGTAGGCGAATCAGGGTTTTCTCGGCGCGTACACAGTCTTCCCCCGATCGAAGCTTGCATGGCCGGAGCATCCGAGTTCGGTGCGACGTGTTGTACCGATTATTCCAGAGGTTGCCGCGGCCGACGTCCGTCCAAACCACGGATCTTCGCGGCGCGGCGACCCCGTCGATGATGGGGGCGCAAATCACGCGGTGTTCCTGCTCGGCGGGATCGAATATCACGAGCACGACCCTCGCGGTCAACCTCGGTGGGGCCGTGATCCCGACGGCCGTCTGCGTCTTCCTGCTGGTCAGGAACTCGGTCTGGTGGCAGGCGGCGGTCTGCGTCGCCTTGATCACGCTGGTCGTGCACCTGATCGCCCGGCCGGTCGAAGGCCTCGGCATCGCCGTTCCAGGGCTCATTCCCCCACTGCTCGCGGCGGGGATCTCGCTCGCGGTCGCTCCGCATATGGCCGCGCCCGTCGCGTACATCTCCGGCACGCTCGGCACCCTGATCGGAGCGGACCTGCTCAACCTGCGAAAGCTCGGCTCGCTCGGCGGCGGCGTGGCATCGATCGGCGGCGCCGGGACGTTCGACGGCGTCTTCCTCAGCGGGATCGTCGCCGTCCTGCTGGTCGGTCTGACGTGATGCAGTGATCACGCTGCTCGAGCGAGCGCCTGGCCGATCGATCAGACGCACGCGAAGGAATACCGCAAATCGAGTGACGACGGCTCACCTGGTCCGAGCGGATCCTCCATTTATGTCACTCCTGAACCACACACATACACAATCCACGCGCGCCCGAGGGCAGACACGCACGCGGCCCTCGGGGCCGCCCGCTGGCGCGCCGGCGGCGCCTGTCGAGGCTCCGACCGCCAATGGTCTCGGCCTCGCGGGCGCCACCGCGCTCGTGGTCGGAAGCATCGTCGGTGTCGGCATCTTCAACCTGCCGACCTCACTCGCTGGATACGGCCCGATCACGCTCATCTCGATGGGCTTGACGACGATCGGCGCCGTGGCCCTGGCCGCGCTGTTCGCGGCGCTCTCACGCCGGCTGCCGGCTCATGGCGGGCCGTACGCTTACGCCCGGGTGGCGTTCGGCAACCGCGTGGGCTTCGCCAACGCGTGGTCGTACTGGATCACCGCCTGGGCCGGTAACGCGGCGATCGCCGTCGGCTGGGTGCTCTACGTCGAGGTCTTCATCAACAAGGGCCAGGCAAAGCTCTGGTCGATCCTGTTGGTACTCGTCGGGCTCTGGGTCCCGGCGCTGATCAACCTCAGCGGCCTCAGGAACATGGACTCGTTCCAGCGCGTCACGACGATCCTCAAGTTCGCCGCGCTCGCGTTCATGGCGGTCGTCGGGCTGTTCTACATAAAGAGCGCCAACTTTAGCCCGTGGAACGCCAGCGGCGGCAGCGCGATGAGCGCGATCGGCGGTGGCATGGCGATCGCGCTGTTCAGCTATCTGGGGGTGGAGACGGCAGCCGTCGCCGCGGCGAAGGTCCGGGATCCGGACCGAAACGTCCCCCGGGCGACGATGCTCGGGACGCTCGCGACCGCCGTCGTCTACATGCTCTCGCTCGTCGCCGTCTTCGGGATCGTCCCATCGAGCAAGCTCGCCGATTCGAGCGCCCCCTTCTCGACCGCCGTCAACGCGATGTTCGGCGGGACCTTCTGGGGCAACGTGATGGCCGCCGTCGTGATCATCTCCGGAATCGGCGCGCTCAACGGCTGGACGATGATCACCGCCGAGATGCCGCGAGCCGCTGCGGAGGACGGCGTGTTCCCCGAGCAGTTCAAGCGCCTAAACAGGCACGGGAGCGCCGGCTTCGGCATCGTCGTGTCGACCGCGCTCGCCTCGATCGCGATGGTCATCAACTACCTGGGCTCCGACGGCGAGACCGTGTTCACGACGCTCGTGTTGATGACGGGGATCACGGCAGCGATCCCGTACGCGTTCTCCGCGCTGGCGCAGCTCAAGTGGCGCGTGGCCGACCAGCGGAAGCTGGAGACGCCGCGCTTCATCCGCGACATGATCGTCGCGGTCCTGTCCCTGGTGTTCTCGGTCCTCTTCATCTGGTACTCCCGTGACACCGGGCACAGCTTCTGGGTCTACTGGGCGCCGTTCTTCATGACGATCGGGGCGTTCCTGCTCGGAATCCCCGTGTACCGGGCTCAGCGCAACAAGATGAGAGAGCCACAATCCGTTCCGCCGTACCGGTGAGCCGTGCCCACCACGGCAGCGACCTGCCGGCGTCTCGTTCGGGCCCTCGTTTCGCTCGAACGAGACGCCGTCGCGGTGCGCCGGCCCGGCTCACGTGAGCGCGACCCCGTTGGTGATCCGACCGTTCAGAGTGACGCGACGGCGCGAGACGCTCACGTCGATGTGCTCGCTGTGAATCCGTGTGCGGATGACGATGGTTCCCGCCTTTCCCTGCCGAAGTCGGCGTGCTACGGCAATGAACGGTGGTGGCGACGTGCGTGACTGGGCATCTCACACGGCGGGTGATTCGCTGGCTCAGCCCACCGCGTAGCCCGAGTGGCCTCGGGTGGTGGGAGTCGTGCGAAGCGATCCGTAAACAGTACGGTTGCCGCGCGCGGGCGGACATGGTTGGATCGCAGGATGGCCGGGACGAGCCCGCCGAGGATCTCGCAGCTGCAACGGCGTGAGCCACCCCAGCAGAAGATCGGGCTCGTTCACCGAGACACTCTGCTGAAGCGGCTCTCGGCCGCGCGCGGGGTGATTTTGGTGTGCGGGCCGGCCGGGAGCGGCAAGTCGGTGCTGGTGCGCTCCTGGGTGCACGCGGAGGGGTTGGGTCCTCGGACGGCATGGGTGTCGGTCGAGCGCGGCGAGCGCGACCCGCAACGGTTCTGGCTGGCTGTGGTCGCGGCGCTCGCCGACGTCGTCGGCCGCGATGAGCTGGTCGCACGGGTCAGCCCATCACCGGCGTTCAGCGGCGAGGCGGTGGTCGCGCGACTGCGCTCGAATCTCGCGTCGCTCGAGGAGTCCCTGCTGCTCGTGATCGATGATCTGCACGAGCTGGACTCTGCCGATGCAACCGTCTGGCTGGAGCGTTTCCTGGCCCCGGTGCCCCCGATGTTGCGGGTGGTGCTCTGCACGCGCACCGATCCGCAGCTGAGGCTGCACCGCCTGCGGTTGACGGGGGAGCTGACAGAGATCCGCGCGCCTGATCTGCGCTTCACGGTGAAGGAGACGCGCGAGCTGCTGGTGAGAAGCGGGGTCAAGCTTGCCGATGCGAGCGTCGGGGACCTGCACGAGCGGACCGAAGGCTGGGCAGCAGGGCTGAGGCTCGCCGCGATCTCGCTGGCGGGGCATCCCGATCCGGAACGGTTCGTCACGGAGTTTTCCGGGAGCGAGCGCACCGTCGCGGGCTATCTGCTGGCGGAGGTGCTCGAGCGCCAGCCGGGCGAGGTGCGCGAGCTTCTCCTGCGGACCTCGGTGCTCGACCGGGTCAGCGGCGCGCTGGCAGACTACCTCATGGGCGGCTCGGGCGCGGAGCGCACCCTCCAGGAGCTGGAGGACGCCAACGCGTTCGTGACGTCGCTGGACGTTGGGCGGTCGTGGTTTCGCTATCACCAGCTGTTTGCCGACCTGTTGCAGCTGGAACTGCGCCGCGTCTCACCAGCGACTGTGGGGACGTTGCATCGGGCGGCGGCCCACTGGTTCGAGGAGAACGGGTATCCGGTCGACGCGGTGCGGCACGCGCAGGCGGCGCGCGACTGGTCTCATGCCGCCCGGGCACTGGCGGACAGCTACGTCGATCTGACGCTCGGCGGCCAGGTCGCCGCCGTTCGGAATCTGCTTCAGGCGTTTCCTGCCGACGCCGCGGCTGACGATGCGGAACTGGCGCTCGCCGTCGGCACCGTGCGCCTGCTCGATGGGATGCTCGATGAGAGCGCGACGTACGCCGATCTCGCCCGGCGGCTGGGCGGCTCGGTTCCCGAGGAGCGGCGGCCGCGCTTTGACGTCCTTCTGGCCCTCCTGACGCTGCTGGTCGCACGGTGGCGCGGTGACCTCGACACGGTGCTGGCGGCGATTGGCTCTCTGGAGGCCGCCCTCGCGGCGCTGCCGCCGGAGGAGCGAGCGAGCAGTGAGGGGGTCAGGGCTGTCGGCCTGCTGAACCTGGGCGTCGCCGAGCTCTGGTCCGCGCGCGTGGGCGACGCCCAGCGTGATCTCGAGCAGGCGCTGGGTCTCGCTCGCCGCGCCGGTTTGCCCTGGCTTGAGATCACCTGTCTCGGTCACCTGGGGATCGCCGGCCCGTGGACAGGGGTTCCTCTCGCGGTGGGGCTCCAGCGCAGCGAGGAGGCGCTGCGGATCGCCGAAGCGCATGGGTGGGCGGAGCAAACGACGATCGTCTCCGCGCTGGCGACCGGAGCGATGGCGCTGCTGTGGCTGGGTCGGTTCGCCGAGGCCGCACAGTGGCTCGAGCGGGCGCGGCGGGTGTTGCAGCCCGCCGGTCAACCCGGGACCGAGTTCCTCGTCCACCACGCCGAGGGCCTCCTGTCCCTCGTCCAGCATCGCTTCGACGTAGGACTCGCAGCATTCCGTGCCGCGGAGGGGATACAAGCATTGCTGGCGGGCGAGCACGCGTTGCTGAGCGAGCTGCGCGGCCGGGTGCTGCAAGCGCAGATTGGGATGGGCGAGACCGCTGCCGCGCGCGTCGCGCTGGATGGCATGGTCCCGGACGATCGGGACCGGCCTGAGGTTCGGATGGCCGCGGCGGCGCTTGCGCTCGCTGAGGACGATCCCGAAACCGCGCTCGCTCTGCTCGCCGCCGTTGTCGATGGTGCCGTCCGCTGCCTCCATCCAGAATGGACGAGGATCGAGGCGCTGCTGTTCTTCGCCGTCGCGCACGACCGACTTGGCGATGCGCGCGCCGCCCAATCATCGCTTGAGCGGGCTCTCGAGCTCGCCGAGCCCGAGGGCGTGATCCTGCCCTTTGCGCTTGCGCCGATCGGCGGTCTGCTCGAGCGCCACCCGCGGCATCGCACCTCCCACGCGACGCTGTTGTCCGAAATCCGCGATGTCCGTGCCGGATCTGCTCCACAGCAGCGCGGCGACCTGGATCCGAACGTGGCGGATCTCAGCGACGCGGAGCTCCGCGTCGTCCGGTATCTCCCAAGCAACCTGACCGTGCCTGAGATCGCCGCCGAGTTGTTCGTATCGAACAACACGGTCAGGACGCATCTGCGCCACGTCTACGCAAAGCTCGATGCCCACAGCCGAGCGGATGCGGTCATGCGCGCGCGCGAGCTTCGAGTGCTCGCCCCGTCTCACCGGCTGCGCTGACATCCGCTCCACGCTCCGGTCCCGCCTGCAATCACCAAAAGCGGGTGACGACGACTCACCCCGGCACACCCGACTCTGTGGACACAAGGTGCCAATCATGGACGAGCTTCGGACACTCGACGATCTGGACGTGGAAGGCCAGCGGGTGCTGCTGCGAGCGGACCTCAACGTGCCGGTTAGCGCTGCGGCTAGTGCACGGCTCCATGTCGCCGACGACGCACGCATCCGGTCGGCGTTGCCCACGATCGAGGAGCTCCGTCTCCGCGGTGCGCGGCTCGTGCTGGCCTCGCATCTCGCAAATCCGGAGCAGCGCAACGACGGCGGCTCGATGCGGCCAGTTGCGGAGCGCCTCGAGCAGCTCACAGGCATGTCGGTGCCGCTCGCCTCCGCAGTCGTCGGACGGGATGTTCGCCTCCTTACCGAGCGGCTTCTCCCCGGCGCCATGCTGATGCTCGAGAACGTCCGCCTCGAGCCCGGCGAACGACGGAACGATCCGATGCTCGCGGCGGCCCTGGCCGAGCTCGCGGACATCTACGTCAATGACGACTTCGCGAGTTCGCACTGCGCGTACGCGAGCACCGAGGGCGTCTCCCACCTGCTGCCGAGCGCCGCGGGACGGCTTGTCGAGCATGAAGTGGGCGCGCTGAACGCAATCCTCGACCGGCCCAATCGTCCGCTGACGGTCATCCTCGGCGGCGCGAGACTGCGTGCCAAGATCGCCCTCGTCCGACGCTTTCTCGAGATCGCGGATGTCATCTGCATCGGCGGCGCCGTCGCCGTGCCGTTCCTTGCGGCGCAAGGCCACCGAGTCGGCGCTTGCGGTTGTCCCACCGACGACCTCGCGCTCGCTCGGGCCGCGCTCACAGCCGCGGGTGTGACCGCCCGGGTCGAGCTTCCACAGGATCTGCTGCTTGCGGTGGCCAGTGGCAGAGAGGACGGCTCCCGTGCACGAGCGCTCGACGGCGTTGACGTGCCGGACGGGTGGATCGCGAACGACATCGGTCCGCGCACCGCCAGCCGGTACGCCGCCGAGGTTGCTGCCGGCGCGACGGTCTTCTGGAACGGGCCGATGGGGCGCAGTGAGTCCGCCCGGTTCGCGACCGGCACTCGTCGGATCGCGGGGGCAGTTGCGCACACGCCGGCCACGACCGTTGTCTCCGGAGCGCACGCGGTCGAGGCGCTGCGAGCCTCGGGTCTCCAGAACTACGTGAGCCATGTCTCCACCGGCGGTGACGCCACGCTCGAGTTCCTGGAGGGACACGAGCTGCCGGGCATCCGCGTCCTCATGCAGGGCTCGGTCACCGACCTTGATGGGTGCCGGAGCGAGCCGAGCTCTCGCCGCGCGCCCCGGCGCCGGCCGAGACGAGTCGTCACCTGACCGGTTCCGCGGACAGCGATCACACACTCGGCGGGCGGACCGCTCACCCGGTCCGAGCTTCGCGAGTTGCTGTCAATCATCACCGATTCTTGCGACTGGGTCGACATATCAACACCTTCCTCTCGTGGGCTCATCGTGTGGGGCCGTTGGCGACGTCTCCGAGGACTGGCGGGCGCGGTCTGCTTGGCGTCCGCCGTCCGCTCCTCGTTGGGACGACGGTGATCAGCCGCAGCCCCGGGGTCGAAGTTGAGATGGCGCCCGCCAGTGTGATGTGGTGGTGGACGCAGTGGCGCTAGAGCTCGCGCATCAGGGATCTTCGCGCATCAGGCGAACGCGCCGACCCCGGTGATGTCCCGCCCGACGATCAAGGTCTGCATCGTCTCCGTCCCCTCGTAGGTGTGGATCGCCTCGATGTCGGCCATGTGGCGGATGACGTGGTTCTCCAGCAGGATGCCGTTGCCGCCCAGCAGGTCGCGCGCGTCGGCGCAGATCACGCGTGCCTTGGTGGTGTTGTTCAGCTTGGCCAGGCCGGCGATCGTGTCGCTGAGCTGGCCGCGCTCGGCGAGCCGCCCGATCTGCAGGCAGTAGAGCTGCATCCCCGTCACCTCGGCCAGCATCCGCACCAGCCGCTGCTGCACGATCTGGAAGCTGATCAGGGGCTTGCCGAACTGTTGGCGGCGCTTGGCGTAGGTCAACGCCGTCTCGTACGCGGACACGGCGTGGCCGAGGGCCGACCACGCGCAGCTGGAGCGGGTGGCGGCGAGCACCCGCCCGGCGTCCTTGAAGCTGCGGGCGCCAGGGAGCCGGTTCTCGGCCGGGACGCGGACGCCGTGGAGCGTGATGTGCGCCTGCCAGATCGCGCGCAGCGACCCCTTGCCCTCGATCACCCGCGCGTCATAGCCCGGCGTTCCCTTCTCCACCAGGTAGCCGCCGACCTGACCATCCTCGCCGCGCGCCCACACGACGACCACATCGCCGACGCTTCCGTTGCCGATCCAGCGCTTGGCGCCGTTGATCACGTACTCGTCGCCGTCGAGGCGCACGCTCGTCTCCAACAGCACGGAATCGGATCCGTGGTCGGGTTCGGTGAGCGCGAAGGCGCCGAACTTCTCCATCCGCGCCATCTCCGGCAGCCAACGCTGCTTCTGCTCCTCTGACCCGAGCAGGGCGATCGACTTCATTGCCAGCCCCGACTGGACACCGAGCGCGGTGGCGATGCTGCCGTCGCCGCGGCTGAGCTCCATCATCGCCAGCCCGCACGAGATCGGGTCCAGTCCGGGGCAGCCGTAGCCGACGATCTCCTCGCCGACGATGCCGAGCTCGCCCATCCGTCGCAGCAGCGGCACCGGCAGCTCAGCGCGCTCCCAGTGATCGTTGATCACCGGCAGCACCTCGTCCTCGACGAACGCCCGCACCCGCCGCAACACGGCCAGCTGGTGCTCGGTGAGCTGCTCGCGCAGGAAGAAGTAGTCGGTGGAGAGGCTCAGCGCCAGCCCGTCGGACAGCGAGCTGGTGGCGTCGGTGGTGGTGATTGTCATCGTTGTCCCGTTCCCTCGATTGGTTGCTCAGGCCGGCAGCTCGGGAGCCGCCAGCGCCCGGGCGATGACCCGGTAGCTCTTGCGGTTGAACACCAGGCCGACGTGACTTCCCGTCACCTCGACGCAGTCGGCGTACGGGACGAGCTGCGCCTGCCAGCGCACGACGCCGTCCCCCTTGGAATAGATGCTCGTAAGCCGCACCCAATCGTCCGGGAACGGCGCCCAGAAGCCGGCGGTGAACGTGCAGCGGCACCGGTAGGTGAGGCACTCGTCATGCCGCGCCCGCCCCGTGCGCTGCAACACCCGGCGTGCGCCATCAACGGCGGCGAGCGTGGGTGCGCTGCAGTGGAACATCGCCTGCAGGTCGGCGCCCATCGAAACCGCGTGCGAGACCAGCTCGGGGCGGTGCGCGCCGAGCGCCCGCGCGTAATGCCCGCCGCGGCTGTGCCCGATCACCGCCACTCGCCGGCCCGTGCGTGCGTGCAGCGCGGCGACGCGCCGCTCCACCCGCTCGAAGCCGCGCTCCGAGCAGTCGACGTTGGCCACGAATCCGCAGAGGGCCGGGCGGTAGCCGATCCGGCGCAGCCAGGTCGCCAGCACCGCGAGCGTCTGGTCGCCGCCGCCGAAGCCGGGGACGAGCACCACGCCGCGCCCGTCCCCGCGGGGGATCCCGCCGTGGCCGTGCCACACCGGGTCAACCGTGAGCCGCGCCGCCTCAAGGATCCAGCGGGTCTCCCCGAGCGG
This sequence comes from Solirubrobacteraceae bacterium, assembly GCA_035524415.1. GTDB lineage: Bacteria > Actinomycetota > Thermoleophilia > Solirubrobacterales > Solirubrobacteraceae > Palsa-465. Next base: position 28,815 of record DATKOY010000090.1, read on the forward strand.
GTTGCCCCACCAGCGACCGGTGGGGATGGCTGTTGTCTCGACGGCGCTCATGAGGCCATCACGTACGTGCCCGGCGCCTTGGCCATCGCCTTGTGCAGGCGGCTGCCGAGCTTCTTGGGCGCGGGCACCTTCTGGCCGGAGCGGAGCTCGAGCCACTCGATGTAATCGGGCCACCAGCTCCCGCGATGCATCACCGCCTGCTCCTCCCAGTCCTGGATGTCCGGGGGGTTGGACGCGGCGATCCTGTAGCTCGAGCGTGACTCGGTCCCCGCCCACCCGCTCGGGGGGTTGATCAACGCCTGGATGTGACCGCTCGTCGAGAGCACGAACCGGGAGTCGCCCCCCAGCAGTTGCGTCGATCGGTAGGCGTTCGTCCACTGGACGATATGGTCAGCCGACCCGGCGACGATGTAGGCGTCGACCTCGACCTTGCCGAGGTCGACATCGGTGCCGAGCACGCGCATTCCCCCTGGGGTGGCCAGCGCGTTCTCGAGCCCCATCATCACGAAATCCCGGTGCAGGCCCGCCGCCAGCCGGACGGTGTCCTGGTTCCAGTAGAGGATGTCGAACGCCGGCGGCTCCTTGCCCATCAGGTAGTTGTTGATCACGTAGTTCCAGACCAGGTCGTTGGGGCGCAGCCATGCGAACACACTGGCCAGCGCCTCCCCGTCGAGGTAGCCGCGGCGCGCCGACTCGGCCACGGCCGCGGCGGCGATCGGCTTCGACGTCAGCGCCTCGGTCGTGCCGCTGCTGGAGTTGTCCAGTGCGCAGACGAGCAGCGTGAGGCTGGCCACCTCGCCGAGGTGGCCCTCGTCGGCCAGGTGGCCGAGCGCACCTGCGGTGATGATCCCGCCCGAGCAGGCCGCCATCATGTTGACGCTCCCCTGGCCTGCGATCTCACCGACCGCCGTCCGCGCCTCCACCACCGCCTGCGCGTAGGTGTCGAAGTCGAAGTGGCTGTGCTCCTTATCAGGGTTGCGCCACGACATCACGAACACCTGATGGCCCTGGCCGACGAGGTACTCGACCATGCTCCGCCCGGGGGCGAGGTCCAGGATGTAGTACTTGTTGATCGTGGGCGGGACGACCAACAGCGGCGTCTCGTACACCTCCGCCGTCGTCGGCCGGTACTGGATCAGCTCGAACACCTCCGTGTGCAGCACCACCGAACCCTCGCTGACGGCGAGGTTGCCGCCGACCTGGAACTTGGTGGTGTCGACCATCGCCGGCAGCCGCCCCTTGCTGACGTCGCGGATCAGCCGCCGCCCGCCCCGGACGAGGTTGGCGCCGCCGCGGTCGATCGTTTCCTTGAGCACCTGCGGGTTGGTGAGCGGGAAGTTCGTCGGCGCAACCGCGTCGAGCAGGTTGTCCAGCATGAACCGGACCCGCGCATCGTTGCGCCAGTCGAGGCTGGCAGCGTCGACGAGCCCGTCCACCGTTCCCTCGAGGGCGAGATAGGCCTGCATCAGCCGATGAAACATCCAGCTCTCCTGCCAGGCCCGGTCGACGAAGCGCCGATCACCCTTCGGCGGGGCCAACTCCGACCCCCCGGCAGCGACGCGGATGAGTTCGCTGCCGAGGCCGCGGACGCGCCCGGCCGTTCGGCGCGGGTGCCGCGCCAAGCCGCCGGCCAGCCGTGCCGCGACGGTCGGACGCACGAGCCGTGCGGCCGCGGTGGGCTCGATCGCCGCGTCAGTCAGCATCACGTCGAGCGCGGCCCGGGTGGCGGCGCGCGGCCCGCTGGCCGCGTGCCCGTTCGTCTCGGTGATCGTGCTCATCATTGGACCCCCTCTCCCGCCGCGCCGGGGCGCTCCGCCGGCGCGGTGATTTCGCGCTTGAGGATCTTGCCCGTCGGTCCCTTGGGCAGCCGGTCGACGAACCAGATGTGCCGCGGGTACTTGTACGCGGCGACGTTTGCCTTGACATAGGCTCGCAAATCGTTGGCGCTGGCCCCACGGCCGAGCTTCAGCGTCACGGCGGCGCCGACCTCCTCGCCCAGCTCCGGATGCGCCAGGCCGATGACCGCGACCTCGGCGACCGCGGGATGCTCGTACAGCACCTCCTCGATCTCGCGAGGGTAGACGTTGTAACCGCCGCGGATGATCAGCTCCTTCTTGCGGTCGACGATGAAGTAGCGGCCCTCAGCGTCGACGCGTGCCAGGTCGCCGGTGTAGAACCAGCCGTCCCGATCGATCGCCTCGTTTGTCGCCTCCGGCCGGTTGAGATAGCCCTTCATCACGTTGTGGCCGCGGATGGCGATCTCGCCCACCTCGCCCGGCGGCACCTCGCGGCGCTCGCCATCGACGACACGCATCTCGACTCCTTCGATCGGGGTGCCGATCGATCCGGGCAGGCGCTCGCGGTCGGGATGGTTGAAACACGCCACGGGTGACGTCTCGGAGAGACCATAACCCTCCAGGATCACGCAGGCAAATTCCTGCTCGAAGCCGCGTAGCACCTCGACCGGAAGCGCGGCCCCACCCGAGACGCAGCAGCGCAGGCTGGACACGTCGTGGGCGTGACGGTACGGGTAGTTGAGAAGCGCTGCGTACATCGTCGGCACCCCCGCGAACACGGTCACACGGTGATGCTCGATCGTCTCCAGCACCGTCCTCGGGCTGAAGCGCGGGACGAGCGCGAGCGTCGCGCCGGCGCCCACGGCCGCGTTCATGGCGCACGTCTGACCGAAGGAGTGAAACAGGGGCAACGCGCCGAGCACGACATCGTCGGGGCCGATTCCCAGCAGCGTCCGCCCGCACACCTCGACGTTGCGACCGAGGTTCCCGTGGGTCAGCTCGGCGCCCTTCGGCGTACCGGTCGTCCCCGAGGTGTAGAGGATCACGGCGGTCTCGTCCTGCGCTCTGGGTGTGACTGCTGCCATCGGGCCGCGCGCCACTGGCAGCGACGCGAGTGAGCCCGCCTCGACGAGCACGCACTCGGCGCCGGCGTCCTGTGCGCCCGCAAGCGCGGCCTCGGCGCACTCGTGCCAGGCGAACACGAGCGCCGCCGCGGGGTCGCTCAGGTAGAAGGCGACCTCGCGCTGCTTGAGAAGCACATTCATCGGCACCACGATCCCTCCGGCGCGCAGCACGGCGTAATAGGCGATCGCGAACTCGGTGAGGTTAGGAAGCATGATCCCGACCGCGTCGCCTTCAGCGATGCCATGCTCACGCAGCCACGCGGCCACGTGCGCGCTGGCGGCGTCGAGCTCGCCGTAGGTCAGCCGGGTCTCACCGCAGATCAGCGCGATGCTGTTCGGGCTTGCACCGGCCGAGCGGGTCAGGTTCAGCGCGAGGTTGTCGTTCATCTCGTTGTCTCCACTTCTGTTGGCGGTGAGTGACAGCTTCGCGCCGGCACGGCCGTGCGGCGATGGGCGCGGTCACTGAAATGCGGCCCTCGCCGTTGTGTGCCGACTCCAATCGCACGGACCGCGGCCCTTGGTGGGCTCCGTACAATCCAGCGTCGGAGGAGACGTGACCGGAGCCACGGCGGACCAGGCCTTGGAGACCTCCGCCGACGAGCGGGCCCTGGTCGACATCCTGGGGCGGCTCGATTCGCAGCTCGACGACCTGGTGGAGGCGGCGTCCGCGGCGATCTTCGCCGAGATCCCCGCCTACCGGATCCGCGCCGGATCGCGACTGCCGCGCGATGTCCGCCAGCACGTGCGGCAGCACATCAGCGCCACGCTCGCCACCTTCCGCGAGCGCGGTCAGATCACGCCCGAGGACCTGGTGTTCATTCGCCGGCACGCCGCCGCACGGGCAGGCCAGCTGTCGGTCGCGGATTTCATCCACGCCTTCCAGGTCGGCCAGCGCATCCTCTGGAGCGCCACGCTCGCGTTGGCCGAGGATGACGCCAGCCGGCGCGCCGTCCTCAGCCTGGTCGCGCACATCACCTGCTACTTCGAAGTCGTCGTCACCCATGCCGCCGAGGTCTACCTCGAGGCAGAGCAGCTGCTCGGGGCGGCCGGCGAACGCCTGCGCCGCGACACCTTGGAGGATCTGCTCGCCGGCGCGCCGATCGCGCCCGGGCCGCGCGAGCAGACGCTCCGGGAGGCAGGGCTCGACGCGCGCGGCGAGTGCCTCGTCATCACCGTGCAGCCGATCGCGCCCGTGGAGGATGAGCACGAGCTGCGCAGCGCCGCCAGCACGCTCGCCCGCATCCCGCAGCGCGCGACGACGCCGCTGACGGTCATCGCCCACGGAGAGATCGTGATCGTGAGCCCCGCGCGACGGACCGAGGTGCGGGGCGTCGTCGAGCACCTGGACACGAGTCAGCGACGGCTGGCGGACCGGGGCGTACTGCTTGCCGTCGGCATGAGCACGCTGCACTCCGGTCTGGCCGCCGTGCCCGCCGCCTACCGCGAGGCCGTGGATGCCCGTGAGCTGCTCGGCGGCCAGCCCGGCATGCTGGCGCTCCCGACGATGACGTCCTTCGACTACCTGGTCCGCCGCAGCAACCCGACCGTGCGCAGGCTGATCCCAGACGCCGTCGCGCAGTTCGTCGCCGACGACGCCGCCCAGGGCGGCGTCCTGGTGGAGACACTGCGCGCCTACGCCGCCGCCGATTTGAACGTGACGAAGGCCGCCGAGCAGTTGCACATCCACGTGAACACCGCGCGCTACCGCCTGGCGAAGATCGAGGAACGCACCGCCGTCGACCTGCGTCACGTCGGCGACGTCATCGAGCTGCTGATCGCTGCCCAGCTCGCCGAAGCGGCCCCGGCCGGCTGATACGCGCGGACGCAGCCTCGACGCAGCCGGACCTGAGCGTGCTGCCCGGCTGGGGCAACCGTGGTTCTCCACGCGCGCCCTGTCGACTGATACCGATGCGCGAGCGGTGTTGGTTTCGAACACTTGTTCCATCCAGGCGGTTCGCCACACAGTGCTGAACGAATGACACCAGGAGTCGAGCCGGATTGCAGCAACGCACTGCGGCACCCTCCCCTGGGTGAAGGTCATCACGCAGTCCTGCGTGATCCGGTCAAGTCCGGGACGATTGGCGCGACCCCGTGGCCCGAGGCCTCGAGCGGCGCCCGCGACGAGCCTGGCGCACGGGAGCAACCACGCCACACGCGCGCCAGGGCATCCGGCCCTCGAGCCTCTGGCGGTGGCGGTCCTCCACCTGCGTGATCTGCCGCACGACGTTGGTCTGACGACCCGGCAGCCGCTGTGCGAACAACACGTATTCCTGGCCGCAAGCACCTCGCCTCGCCGGCCCGTGAGCAGCCGCCCGCCGACCTTGTCGGGCGAGCCGACGGTCACGCGGTCGAACGATTCACGAGTCTCGTGCTTCGGTGAGCCACATGTGGCCGCTACGACGGCGGTCGGCTTCGAAGGACAGCGGCCACACCGTCGACATCCACGAGGGCTGCCGCGGCCGGACCGGTGACGACGGATGTGCGCGCGCCGGTGTCGTACGCGCGCCGGACGAGTCGGTCCCCGAACTGGGGGTCGACTGGGTGCTCGCCGTCAGCTGGGACGAGGCGGCCGTCAGCCGTGGCGGCGCCACGAAGCGGGCGTTCTCCGTCCAGCATCAGCCGCTCCACGAGTCCTTTTTCGAGCGCTCCGAGCACCGCTTCGAGGCCCACAGCGCCCCGTCCGCCGGCCGCAGCGGCGTTGCACGCACGCGTTACGAGCGCGAGATCGCGCCGGTTCGCGGCGGCACCAAGAGCAGGAGCCAGTTGTTCCAGCGCCCGCGGCGGGGAAAGCTCGACGATGTCGAGTTCGACCAGCCCGGACTCGACGCCGGCTTCGGCGAGGACCTCGACCAGGGCTTCCGCGGCGCGTGGATCGCCCGCGACGACGCCAAGCTCCCAGCTCCGCCGAGCCGCGAGAAGCGAGACTCCGTCAGCAGCGCGCGACAGGCGACGGCGATGATCTGCCTCAACGTGACGTTCCCAGCGCTCGCGCTGCGTCGAGACCTTCTGCCCGCGCAGTGGATTCGATGCCGTCGGGCCCTGTCGCTGTGCACCGTCGTAGACGCTCGCTTCGACGTCGAACACGTACAGCTCCTCCGCGCGGCCGAGACGGGCGTCCAAAACCCGCACCCTGTCGCGGCCGACCAGGATCATCGCGCGTGGATGACCATCGTCGGCCCGGAGCAGAGGCATCACATGAGCGATCTCACCGAGCGTCACCTCGGTCGGAAAGCCGGTCTGAACGGCAAACCTGTGAACGACACCCGATTGCACTCCAGCAAACAAGGCCCGTCCTCGCCCCGGCTCCGCTGCGTCGCTCAGCTCGGCGAGCGCCGGCGCAAGCGCCGCCAGCCGCTCCTCGAACGCCATCCGGCGAGCATGATCTCCCTCCGCGCGCAACCGCCTCGCGATCGCCCGCAGGTCATTGTCAAGCTGGATCTGCCACGCCGGCCGAGGGTGGGCTTCCGCGGACGGATCCACGCCGACGTAGACCGACAGCACGCCGACTTCGTCAGCTAGGTTGAGCAGCTCGCCGATCATTGGGTCCGTCTGAGTGGTCCATGCGGTCATCAATGCCTCGCCTCCCCCGCTCTCGGCCTGCGCCGATCTCGTCGTTCATGGCACGATCACCCCGCGGCGCTCGGTTCATCGACTTCCTCCATCGCGGGCGACGCCCCGGGGCGGGCGTCGTGATCATCTCTCTGCCAAGTCTCGAGTCCTAGCGGGTGACCGGTCATCACATCGTATGGGTGATTCAGCCGCATCGACGGGAGACCTCGCCTGCGGACAAGCCTCAAGATGGCCGCTCGTGCCACGACGTCGATGAAGGCGTGGCCGCCCAGGTGAGTACGACGCCCACTCGCGAGGCGTGCTCGCTGCCGCAGCGGCAGCGATCGCCCTGGCCAGCCGAACCTGTCGACCCAGCGCACATCGTCCAGAACGCGTCGACGCGGCCGGTCGCGTCGAATCATCCGAATCGCGTGACGACGTCTCACCCTCCAATGCTCGAACCTCAGGATCATGTCCAATGATCAGTCTTCCGAGCAAGCGCGTGAACGAACGATTCGGCGCGGAACGGTTTCCTGGCTCACGCATCCCCCCCATGGCGTCGGTCGAATCGAGGTAAGTAGCCACGCTCTTCGCGCCACCCCCGTTTCGATGCCCGACGGCGATCCGTTCCCCTACGAGGCGACGCCGGGAGAACTCCTCGCCGTCGCGCATGCGACGTTAATGGCGTCGGCACTCGCCGAACTCCTAGTCGAAAACGGTACGCCGGCGGACGAACTGGTGGTGGACGCTGCATGCTCGTTCGATGGTCCGCTCGCTTCGCGCGCACTCGTCGCCATCGACCTGTCCGTGCGAGGCCGCGTGCCAGGGTTGACCGAAAGCGCTTTCCAGGAAATGACCAAGGTCGCCAGGCGCGGCTATCTCCAGGCCAGCGGTGCCCGAGATGACATCTCGGGGAGCTTCGCGGCCGCTCTCGAGGAACCGGCCCACAGCCGCTGACGGCAGGCGTTCGGTCATCGCGGGTGGTCCGCGAGCCGACGCCAGCGCATAGGTGGTCGGCGTTCCGTCGGGCCTGTGCGGTCCGGTTCTCGCCTCGGGTCATCGCGTACATCACGCGATTCCGTCCAGGTGACGACGCAGTTGGCCCGGGCCGGAGCCAATCGGGCCCCGCTGGTGCTCATCGCTCGCCATCATCGAGCGCCATCGTTCTGAAAGGCGACATCGGCGAGCCATCACGACGGTGGTCCCCCGCCGCCCACCCTTCGGTCCGCTCGTGCAGCAACTCCAGGAAGCCGGCGCTCAGCGACCAGCTCAGGCCCGTCGCCGTGCAAGATCTCGGGATCGCCGAGCTGTGGTCCTCGCGGCTGGATGACGCCGATCGCCACCTCGAGGAGGCGCTAGCGCTGGCCCGCAAGGTCGGATTGCCGTGGCTCGAGATCACCCGTCTTGGGCACCTGGGAATCGCAGCCCCGTGGATCGGAGTCTCGCTCTCCGCTGGACTCGAGCAGAGTGAGGAGGCGGTGAGGATCGCCGAGGCACAGGGCTGGGACGAGGATCCGATCATCGTCACCGGCCGTGCTTCAGGTCGCCAACGGTGCCTTCGAGCAGGCAATCGACGTTCTCGCTCCGGTAATCGAAGGTCCCGTCCCGTCAGTCCGCCCATTGTTGGTCCTGACCGAGGCGCACGCGCTCGACGCCGCAGCCCGCGACGCGCGCGCACTCGGGCTTCTAGCACCTTCCTCGCGCTCTCGCTGATCGCGTAGCGCCGCATGGCGATCTCTCCGAAACACCCGCTTTCGTTCGGCGGCGCGTAGGAGCAGCCGCGTGTGGCGCGACGGATCCACGTACCCCCTTTCATGCGGCGAGCCATCTCTCGGCTGAGATCGGAGCGGCCCGGCAGATCGCCAATTGCGCACCCGCACGTCGGCGGCTGTCGCTGGTCCTTGGCTGATTAAGATGCCCCAGGCCGCCAGGCTCGAGGACCGCGCGCGACGGTCGAGCTACAGAACGGGTAGACAGGCGGCACAATTGATCCGCGGAAAGGAGCTGCTGTGGCAGAAGCGAGGTTCGTGATCTACAAGGACGAGTCGGGCAGATTTCGGTGGCGCTTGGTCTCATCGAACGGCCAGATCACCGCGAGTTCGGGACAGCACTTTGCCTCGCACTTTGACGCGCGACGTGCTGCCGAGCACGTCAAGGAGCACGCGGCGAGCGCAGACATCGTCGAGGAGTGACCGCGCAGGTCGTTCGCCTGCGTCTACGAGTCCCTGGCGTCGCTCGGATTGTTCACGTGGGTGCTGCATCGCTTGATGGGATCGATGTGTGCCTCGTTGAGCTCGACCGCGCGCTGCTGCGCTTTGCCTCTGCGCGCGATCGGCTCCTGCCCGGGCGCGCTTGATTGCGCCTTGTGTCGGGTTCCTCTTGGCGTCCGCGTCGTTCGCTGACACGCATGAGGTGTACCCGCTGGCTGCCCCTTGGTCCTCCTGCTCGCCCACCTCGGCGGCGGAGGGTCGCGCCGGCAGCACGCCGCGCTCGATCTTGGGCGCGGCCTCGCGGACCCGCCGATCGCGATCAGATCAAGCGGATCGCGCTGTCTCGCCCGGAGGCTCACGATCTGCCGTTCTCGACCTGGAGCCTGTCCACGCTCGCGGACTATCTATCTGGTGGATGAGGATAAAGACCTGGAAGGAGTCGACCGACCCCGACTACGAGCAAGAGACGGAGCGGGTCCTCGACCTCTACGCGCTGGCTGACGGAAAGCGCCAGCGCCGCGAGTGCGACGAGCCACCTTCAAGCGCCCGCACGGCGTCAGGCACATGTTCGCCGCCGACGACATGCGGACCGACAAGCTCTACGGGCACATCAAGCCGCGCAAACGCCGCGGCGAGTTCCTCGCGTTCCTGCGCTACGTCCGCTCGATGCACCCACAGGACAAGCGGCTGGCGATCATCCTTGACAACTTCAGCCCGCACCTGACCACCAAGACCGACACGCGCGTTGGTGACTACGCCGCCGCCCAACATCGAGCTCGCCTATGTCCCGTTCAACGCGAGCTGGCTGTACCGGATCGAGCCGCAGTTCACCTGCCTGCGCCACTTCGCACCGACGGCACCGACCGCGCCAGCCACCGGGAACAAGGCCCGGCGATCCGTCGCTACATCGCTTGGCGCAACCGCAACCCTCACGACCGCGCGCTATGCAGGCTCGTCGACCGGGCAAAGGTTGCCTGAGGTGGTACTAGATCACGCAAAACGCGTGACGACGGGTCATCAACCTGGGAGGTGAAGTGCAGCTCTGGCCACTAACGAAAGGAAAAAGCCAATGGCTACGCCAGACAGCTTGGGAGATGCGACCGTGCAGGACAAGAAAGCCGCAACCAAGCATGAGGCGCATCTTCAGCAGGCCGAGGATCGCCTCGCGGCCTCGGCTGAGAAAGCCGAGACGTCCTTCAGAGAGCACACCGCAGGAGCTGAGGCGCATCTTGAGCAGGCCGAAGATCACCTCGAGGCCTTCGCTCAGAAGGCCGACACGTCCTTCACGGATGCCGATACCGGCCCCGGCCAGACGATCGTCGCAGTTCAATTTGCCGATCGCGATAAGGCCCGCGAGGGTCTTGAGCGCCTCAGGGACCTCGAGTCGGGAGGCCAGCTCGCCATCGAAGGGCTCGCGCTTGTGAGGCGAGACGAGGACGGACGGATCGTCGAGAGCCATCTCAGCGGGGAGCCCTGGGCCGGAAGAGCAGGTGGAGGAGTGGTTGGAGTCTTGATCGGGATCCTCGGGGGACCGCTCGGAATGCTGCTGGCCGGATCGGCCGGAGTGCTTGTCGGGGCGCTGGTCGATGACCGCGAAGCCGATAAGGGCGATTCGGTCCTGGCCAGCTTCTCGAAATCACTCCGGGTGGGCCAAGCCGCGCTCGTCGCAGAACTGGTCGAGCGCAACCCAGCGGTGACCGATTCGGCAATGGCAGAGCTCGGGGGCCGCGTCCTGAGACGACCGCTCGATGCGGTGGAAGTCGAGGTCGCTGTGGCCGAGCAGGCGCAACGCAAGGCCGAAAAGGAGGCGCGCGAGCAACTGCTCAAGGCCCGCCTCGAGATGCACAAATACGAAGTCCATGCGAAGATCGAGGAACTGAAGACGAAGCTTCATGCTCCGAAGGCGACGGCGGCGGACTCGTGAGTCGGCGCCAGGAGTGCCGCGGGGTCACGCCAACCCGGATGACGACGGCTCACGCACGGGCGATCTGAGACAGTCTCCCCGGGCTGACCTGTCGCCGCGAGTGCCGGCATCCAGGCGCGTAGCGCACGGTGACCAACCTGGACGTGCATCGCTTCGGCTGCTGTGTCATCGAACGCGTCCCGTGAGTCCGTTCAGTGCAGGAACACGCCAATTTCAGCGTCCGCATCGGTTCCCCGACGAGCGGCAGGAGGAAGCTCGAATTCCCACTTACCGGTGCGAAGGAGACCGCAATCTGTGGTGCCATGAAGAACCCTCCCCTGGACCAGTGCGATGTGCCCGACATGGCTGTGGCGGAGCCGGTGCTCGCCGTCAGTGCTGTGAGCCGAACTCAGCCGACGCTGAAGCGCCAGAGCGGCAGCTCCCGGCGCAAGCATTTGACATGTCTGCAGACGTCGGGGGGCGCGAGGTGAGACGTTCGACCTTCGGCTCGACCGTTGGCGTCTATCCGCCCGGCCAGGCGTAATGCGCACGCTGGTGATCTCCGACTTGCACCTCGGCGAACGCCGACAGCGTGACGTCCTGACGCGGCGTCAGCCGTTCGCCGCCCTGCTCGATGTGCTCGCCGATGTCGAGCGGCTCGTCCTGCTCGGGGATGTGGTCGAGCTCTCGGATCGCAACACGGAGCGCGCCCTGATGATGGCCAAGCCGGTCCTGCGCTCGCTCGGACGGCAGCTGGGGCCAGACCGGGAGGTGGTCCTCGTCCCTGGAAACCACGATCGGGCATTCGTCGCACCCTGGATACAGCAGCTGGGCGAGCGGCTCTCGCTCGACAGCTCGGCGCCGCTCGACGCCACTGCCGAGCTCGCCGCTGTGAGCTCGTGGCTGGCGCCGGCCGAGGTGAGCGTGCGCTATCCGGGTGTCTGGCTCTCCGAAAGGGTCTGGGCCACGCACGGCCATTACCTCAACCGGCACCTGCTGCCGGCGTCGTCGCTCCGCTTCACAAACGGGCATATCGGCAACTTGCCCCGGCAAGGCGCACGACCGATCGATTACGAGCCGGCGGGCGGTCGCGCCCCGAGAAGCGCGCACGAGGCCATCACCGGCGCCCTGCCCGAGCCGCTCGCCGGAGCGGCCGACCGACTCGGCGTGCTGGCACGCGCCGCGACGATGGCGAAGGCGACCCGCAAGCTGCTTCGGCCTGAGCTGGCGCGACTCAACTCGTCGCTCATGGGCCTCCAGACACATATCGCGAGCATCCCGTCGCTCATCCACGTGACTCAGCGACTCGGCGTTGACGCCGACTACGTCGTCTTCGGACACGTACATCGGCTGGGGCCACTTGCAGACGATGACGAGGCCGATTGGGAGAGTCCGAGCGGCAGGCCGCGGGTCGTCAACACCGGATCATGGATCTACGAGCCGCTGCTCGTGCATGACGTAACCCCGCCACACCCGTACTGGCCCGGCGGCGCGGTGATCCTCGACGACGACGAAGACCCGCGACCGACCGGACTCCTCGACGCGATGCCGCCAAGCGCACTGCAATAACACGTAGCCGACCACCGCCGGCGGAGCCCGCCTGCTCGGTGCCGACGACGCCAGGAGCACCTGCCGATTGGCGTCCACTGCGCAGGCCAGACATCCGGTGGCCTGAGCTGACGGTGCCGTTGGGTGACGAACGCGTCGCGGTTGAGGTCGACGAGCGCGGGTGAGAGCATCGGCCGCATCAGCTCCCAGACGCTTGCTCGCAGCGCGCCGTCGCCGCCCGGCACGATCCCGCGCAGCGGGTCGGGGTCGTCGAGCGCGCGCTGGGGCTCGGCGTCGATGATCGCGTCGGGATGTTGGGGCTCATGGCGCCCGGTGTCGCCGACGGGTCGCTGGCGCGCTGGGTCAGTCCAGCCGGCGCCGTAGGCGATCAGCTCGCCGTAGTGGCGGACGAGCAGTCGGCAGATGATCTGGCGGAGCGCATCGAGCTGGGCCTGGGTGGGCCGGATCAGGCCGGCGCGGATGTCGTGCCCGAGTCCGAGGTTGCTGCGGGTCGCCTCGGCGTGGCGGGCGCGCGCCTGACGCGGCGCTGTTCATCGGCGCCGACTGCGTCGCGGAGCTCGGCATCGTCCAGGCGTGCCCCGGCGAAGTACGCCTCCTCGCGCGCGGGCGCGCTCGTCGTCATGGAGGTGCTGGTGGACGAGGTCGATCATGAACGCGGGGTCGATGACCCAGATGCTGACGGCGAAATCCGGCCCGCGGTCGTGCGCGAAGGCGTAGCGGCCGTGCGGGCGCGGTCGCGGATCTCGGAGGTGATTCGGATCTGGCGGACCGCGGCCTGCGCGTGCGGCGAGCGCGTCGAGCTCCCCGTTGACTCTGTCGGTCTCGCAGCGGGGAATCGCCGCTGGATGCCGTCAGCCAAGCTGCTCGCGGAGCGCCTGCCAGCCACCGGCGCGCGAAGGCAACCCACCCGCTGTGCGGTCGCCGACATGGACGGTTACGGCCAGTCGATCCGCTCGACCAGCTCGGCGGTGCCGAGCTCGATCAGGCGGCTGCGCTTCACGTGCCGGTACTCGCTGCCCTCCAGCCGCATCCAACTAACCGTCTTCTTCTCCGGGTCGACGATCAACAGCTCCTCGACCCCCCGGGCGGCGTAGAAGCCGAGCTTCTCCCAGCTCTCGTCGCTCGGCGAGACGATCTCGATGACCAGCGCTGCGGTGGCCAGGTACACGGCATCGGGCACAGGCCGCAGGAGCGCCCCGTCCGGCACGCGGTAGTCCTGGGCGTCGCCGATGTTGACGAGGCCGACCATCCGCAGCCCCGCGGCGCGCGCAAGCGGCCCGAGCAGCGCGTGCAGCTGGCTCTCGACGTCCCCGTGACGGCTGTGCGGGGCAGGATTCATGTGCAGAACACCCTCCCACACCTCGTCGAACAGGTCCTGCCCAAGCCGACGGCGCCGCTCGAGCAAGGCCTCGAAGTCGGCCGGCTGAGGATCGCGCACAAGCGTCGGCATCTCCTCAAGGCTACCGCCGACTGCACCCGCTCTCCGAAACCCTCGCGGCTCCCGACCCTGTATCCGGTGTCGGGCTCGCGTGCCGCGGGTCGTCTGCGCTCGCCCAGGACCGCGAGACGCTCGGTCGGGCACACATGGGGCACAACAGCTGGGAGCCGACCCGCACACCCCACCGCAACCGCCGCTGCGGGCTACGGTTCAAAATCCCTGCTCACAGGTAGGCGGCGCTCATCGACGAGGTCCTCGTCGATGAGCGAAGCTCCTCGGCGAACGTCTCCACGTCCGCGAGCGCGTCGTACTCCGCCGGCAAGCCGCCGAAGAGCAGTCTGGCCGCTGTAGCTCCAGATCCCGCCCCCGAGAGCGGTGTTTTGCCCGCAGGCAGCCCGCGACGTGCATGTGCGCCGAGTCGTTCCCCAGGTACAGGAACGAGCTGTCGAGCGCGGTCAGGCGGTCCATCGTGCAGGGGATGCCGCCCGGACCGGAGTGCTTACCGCGATTCTTGGCTGGTAGCCGAACGGATGCTCGAACGCAAGCTTCGCGTCCGCCGGCGGGATGCCGGTGAGCGCATGGCCGCGCTCCGGGTCCTTGAAATCCTCGACCTCGACGGTCAGCGTGTCGGTGCGGTCATCCCAATACAGCGTGACGCGCAGGTTGTCAGCCGTCCGCTCGTCAAGTTCGCGCAGCATCACTATCTCCTCTCTGGTTCCGATCCGATATCCGCGAGCCAGCGTCGCAGCGGCGGCTGCCAGCCCGCTGCCACGGAATGAGCGCTCGCTGCCGCCGCTCGCGCGGCCGGGTCGCGTGGGTCGCCGCGGGTGAGACGGCAGAATCCGGCGAGCGCCGTCGGTTACCTGCGCAGCACGTGGCAGCGGCCGCCCCTGACATGGCAGCGGCGTGGCAGCGACGCCTACCAGAGTGCGACTCGATTGCGGACAGACACAAGAGGACGGCGCGCGATGCGAACCCCGACGAGAATGGAAAAGCGCCCGGCGGAGATCGGCTCTGGTTTCGCGACGGTCGAGCAGGCAGCAGCCGAGATCGCCCGCGGTGCGATGGTCGTGGTCGTCGACTCGCCCGCGCGCGAGAACGAGGGCGATCTGATGATGGCCGCCGAGAAGGTCACTCCGCAGGCGATCAACTTCATGGCGACGCATGGCCGGGGCCTGATCTGCGTAGCGCTGACGGCGGAGCGCCTGGATCAGCTCGCGATCGGTCCGATGGTGCTCGAGAACACTGACCCTCGGCGGACCGCGTTCCGGGTGAGCGTCGATCACCGGACGCGCGCGACGACCGGGATCTCGGCCCGGGACCGCGCGAGCACCATCGCCGCGCTCGTCGATCCTCGCAGCCGTTCGGACGACTTCACCCGCCCGGGGCACGTGTTCCCACTCGCCTACTGCGAGGGCGGCGTGCTCAAGCGCGCGGGCCACACCGAGGCATCTGTCGATTTGGCGCAGATGGCCGGGCTCCGGCGCGCGGGCGTGCTCTGCGAGATCGCCGGCGAGGACGGGGAGATGGCCCGCCTGCCCAGCCTGCGGCGCTTCGCGCGCCGTCACGGCCTGCCGCTGATCGCGATCAGCGACCTGATCGCCTACCGCCGCCGGCACGAGCGGCTGGTCGTGCGGGTGAGCGAGGCGCAGCTCCCGGTCGACGGCGCGCAGTTCACAGCGATCGCCTACGACGAAGTGCTCGAGCGGCGCGAGCACATCGCGCTGGTGCTGGGCGACGTCCGCGGCGTCGACGGCGTACTCGTCCGCGTCCACTCGGAGTGCCTCACCGGTGACGTGTTCGGCTCACGGCGGTGCGACTGCGGGCTGCAGCTGAAGCTTGCCATCGACAAGATCGCCGCGGAGGGGCGCGGGGTGGTCGTGTACCTCCGCGGCCAGGAGGGGCGCGGGATCGGCCTGTCAGCGAAGATCCACGCCTACCGGCTCCAGGATGAGGGCCTCGACACCGTTGAGGCAAACGTCGCCCTCGGCTATCCGAGCGACCGGCGCGACTACGGGATCGGCATGCAGATCCTGCGCGACCTCGGCGTAAGCAGAATGCGGCTGATGACCAACAACCCGGCCAAGCGCGCCGGGCTCGAGGGCTACGGGCTGTCGGTGCTCGAGCGTGTGCCGCTCCTGGCCCCGCCCACGCCCGAGAACGCGCACTACCTCTCGACCAAGCAAGCCCGGATGGGTCATGTGCTCGAGCTGAGCCAGACCCGCGCCGCTGCGGGGTTGCCGTAGCGATCCGCCGCCGAGCCGGGGGCGGCGCTGGCGCGCACCGTCGATCGCCCGCGCACGAGGTGGCAGCGGCCGCTCCGCGCATGGCAGCGGGGTGGCAGCGACGCCTGCGAGGCTGCGAGCCGAGTCTCGATACACGCGAAGGAGGGCGCGATGCCTAGCCCCACGAGGATCGAAGCGCGGCCGGCGGAGTTGTACCCGTGGGACGCGTACCTGGACCGCCTTCAGGTGAAGGCCGCGACAACCGCGGGAAGCGCGCGGGAGCAGGCCGAGGCCGCGATCACCGAGTTTCGGCGCCACCGGAACGCGCTGGGCGAGCGCCTGCACGAGGCGACCTCGGCGCCCGCAGATGCGGGGAGTGAAGCTGGGAAAGCCGTAGAAGCGGCGCGGGACGAACTCGCGCGAACGGCGGCAGAGTTGGGGGCGAGACTCGAGCGAGGAGGAAAGGCGTGACCGCTCGCGCGCTTGGTGCTCGCTCTGCCGGGGAACAGCGCGAGCGCGAATCGCGAGGCTTTACCGATCGATTGGAGTCAGCGATGTGCAACCATCACACCCACTTTCACGGCACCTGTAGCGGGTGCCAGTGCGAGCAGCTCGCGCGCTGGCGCCGGCAACTCGCCGATGCGACCACGCTCGCACGCAGGCCCGAGAGTGGACAGCGCTCTGCGCCCACGCCACTCACGTACTCCGCTACCGCGGCGCGGTTGGGGTCGCGTTAGCGTCGACGCGCCCGCGGTGCTCGAGCGTCGTGGGACCGCGTGCTCGATGCGGGTCAAGCTCGACGAGGAGCGAGAATGAGCGATTGGAAGTCGATCCCTGCGATCGAAGGTGCCGGAGCCGACGGGGCTTCTTTCGCGCTGCCCGATGCCGACGCCGGGATTCCGAGCGCGCTCGAGCGGCTGCTAGCCAAGGGACGCCTGCGCGCAACGCTGTACATGCTCGGGCCGGCGTTCGTCGCCTCGATCGCGTTTGTCGATCCGGGGAACCTGGCCACCAATGTGCAGGGCGGCGCGCGGTGCGGCTACGTGCTGTTGTGGGTTGTTGTCGCGGGGAACCTGATCGCGATGTTAATCCAGTATCTGTCCGCCAAGCTCGGGATCGTCACCGACCGCAACCTGCCCGAGACGATCCGTGCGCGCTGGCCTCGCAGGCTCACCTGGGGGATGTGGGTTCAGGCCGAGGTAATGGTGATGTCGACCGACCTCGCCGAGTTCCTCGGCGCCGCGCTCGGGCTGAACCTGCTCTTCCACGTTCCGCTGCTGCCGGCCGGGATCATCACCGGCGCGATCGCGTTGGCGATCCTCGAGCTGCAGAGCCGCGGGTTTCGCCGCTTCGAGCTGGCGATCACCGCCCTGCTAGGAATCATCTTCCTCGGCTTCCTGTACGAGACGCTGCGGATCGGACCGTCGACCCGGGACTCGCTGCACGGCCTGATCCCCGGCCTGAACGGCACCAGCTCGCTCTACATCGCCGTCGGAATCGTCGGCGCCACGGTGATGCCCCACGCGATCTATCTGCACTCCGCGCTCACGCAGGGCCGCATGCCGTGCCGCAACGACCAAGAGCGCGCCCGAGTGATCCGCTTCGAGCGGCTCGACGTGATCATCGCGCTCGGCTTTGCCTGCCTGGTCAACCTGGCGATGCTTGCCGTCGCCGCCAAGCTGCTCCACACCCCCGCGCTGCACGGGCTGAGCACGATCCAGCAGGCCCACGCCCAGTTCGGGCACATCGTCGGTGGCCTGGCCGCGCTGGCCTTCGCGGTGGCGCTGCTGGCATCGGGTGCTTCCTCCTCGAGCGTCGGCACCTACGCCGGACAGGTCGTGATGGCGGGGTTCATCAACGTCCGCATCCCGCTGATCCTGCGCCGTGTGCTCACGATGCTCCCTGCGCTCACCGTGCTGGCACTCGGAATGGATCCCACCCACGTGCTCGTGCTCAGCCAGGTCGTGCTGTCCTTCGGCATCCCGCTCGCGCTCATCCCGCTGGCCATGATGACCTGCAACCGCGACGTCATGGGCATCCACGTCAACCGCCCGACGACTGCTGTCGTCGCTTGGGCCTGCGCGATCGCGATCATCGCAATGAACATCTTCCTCATCTGCCAGCAGCTCTCATGAGCCGACGCCGCCGGCACCACGGCACGCCAGGGTCCAACACGCCCCGGAGGACGATGTGGTTCAGGCGACAGAGAGCCCGGCATGCGCGCGCAGCTCGTCGGCGGTGTCTCCGCGTGCCTCGGCGAGCTCGGCGAGGCCGAGCCGCGCGGCGGCCTCAGGGTTTCCGGCGAGCGCAATGTTGAGGCTCTCACGAGCTTGGTGGGGCCGCGGCGCCCGCGACCACTCGAGGACGTTTTGGTACAGCCGCTCGGCCGTCTCGGTGTCGCCGGCCACGGCGAGCACGCGGGCGAGGTTGACGCGCACGTGGGCGGCGACCCACGGCGCCCGCGCCGCGTCGGCGGTGGCGAGCGCCCGCCGGAACAGCTCCTCGGCGTGGCGCAGGTCTTTGCTTGCGAGCGCGTTCGAACCGAGTCCGGTCAGGGCCAAGGCCGCGTGGTCGGCAAAGCCGGCCCGGCCGGCGAGCTCGAGCGCGTCGCGGTACGCGTCGACGGCGGCCGTCCCATCGCCCCGCCGCTCGGCGACCCAGGCCTCGAGTAGTCGTGCTGGGACCTGAAACGCGTCGAACCCGATTGCCTCGGAGTGACGGTAGGTCTGGGCCGCCATGGCCGCGACCGTGGAGAGGTCCCCCGCGCGCGCGGCATCCATGGCGTGCAGGAGGCTGGTCAGGGCGACATCCCAGTCGCCTCCGGCCGCCTCGGCGCCGGCGCGCGCACCCTCGGCGAGCATGGCCGCGCGCCGGTGGTCACCCGCAGACGCCAGCGCGAGGGAGAGCATCGCCCGCGGCAAGACGGATTCCGACGATGCGGGAGCGGACTCGGCTAGCGCGAGACCTCGTTCGCCCGCGGCGACCGCGGCGTCGAGATCGAGCTCTTCGGTGGCGAAGAAGCAGAGCATCCCGCACAGCTCAATGAGCAGGTTGACCGGCGCGTCCTCGGTCGCGCCAGCAAGCGCAAGCCCGACGAAGCGGCGTCCCTCGGAGACACGCTCCGCAAGCGCGAAGTACCAGCCCGCCCCGGCCCCAAGCCGGATCGCGATCCCGGGGTCGGGGGCGTTGCGAGCATGCGTGAGCGCAGCCCAGAGGTTGTCGTTCTCCACCGCGAGCCGCCTGACCCAGGCCTGCCAATCGCGTCCACGCAGCTCGCGGCGCGCAGCGTCGGCCAGTGACGCGAAGTACTCCGCGTGCCCCTGCCGGGCAGCAGCGAGGGCGCCGGTGGCGGCGAGCTGCTCGAGGACGTAGTCGCGGACCGAGTCGAGCAGGTCATAGCGCGCCTGGTCGTCTGGGAAGGAGACCGACACGATCGACTTGTCGACCAACATGCCGAGCAGGTAGGTCACCGTGGTCTCGTCGAGTCCATGGCGCGCGGCGAGCGCGATCAGCGACGGCAAAGAAGCGCCGCCGCGCTGCACCGCAAGCTGGTGCAGCAGCGTCTTCTCGTCGCCATGCACGAGGTCGTAGCTCCACTCGACGAGCGTCCTCAGGCCGGCGCGGCCAACCTCGGACGACGGCCGATCGTCCAGCTTGGCCGGCCGGCGCGCGACCAGGGACAGGAGCTCCCTGAGCCCCAGATGGTTGACGCGCGCAGCGGCGAGCTCGATCGCGAGCGGCAGCCCATCGACCTGGCGGCTGATCTCGGTGACGAGCGGAACGGACTCGGCGGTCAGCTCGAATCCGCGCCGGGCCGCGCGCGCGCGGGCGACGAACAGCTGTACGGCGGGGCAGCCGGCGCCGCCCGCCGAGTCCGGATCGGGCACGGCGAGCGGGGCCACGCTGACCCGGGTCTCGCCGACGACGCGGAGGACCTCGCGGCTGGTGGCCAGCACCCGCACGCCCACACACTCGCTAAGCACCGCCGAGGCAACCCGCGCCGCCTCCTTGGCGACATGCTCGCACGCGTCGAACACCAGGATCGCCTCGGTATCACGAAGGCGCGCGATAACCTGGGCCAGCGGGTCGGCGCCGCGTGCGTCAAGGGCTTGGGCGACCAGGCGCACGACATCGGCCGCGCCACCGACCCGCGCCAGGTCGACCAGCCACCCGCCGTCGCGGATCTCGCCGTCGAGCGAGCGCACCACCTCGAGCGCGAGCCGGCTCTTGCCCACCCCGGGCGGGCCCGTGAGCGTCACGAGCCGATGTTCGCGCAGGAGATCGACAATCTCGGCGAGCTCGTGCTCGCGGCCGACGAACGAGGTCGACGGAGCGGGCAGGTTGCCGCGGCGCGGCGCGACCGGCACGGCGCCGATCGCCGGGTCGTGCTCGAGAATCGCCGCCTGGAGGCGGCGCAGCTCCGGCACCGGCTCGAGCCCCAGCTGCTCGGCGAGCACCCGCCGCACCTCCTGGAAGGTCTCGAGCGCTTCCGCCTGGCGGCCGCTCCGATACAGCGCCAGCATCAGCTGTCCCCACAGCCGCTCGCGCAACGGATACTCCTCCAGCGCCGCCCGCAGCGCCGAGCCGATCTCGCGATGCTCTCCGAGCGCAAGCGCCGCCTCGAACTGCTCCTCGAGCGCGTCCACACGGAGCCCCTCCAGCCGCCGCGCCTCCGCGCTGAACCACGCGCTATCGGTGAGACCGTGCAACGCCTGACCGCGCCACAAGCCCAGCGCGAGCTGGATCGACTCCGCGCCGGCGCGGGCATCGCCCTCCCGCAACGCCACCCGCGCCTCCGCGAGCAACTCCTCAAACCGCAGTGCGTCGACCGAAGCGCCCGTCAGCCCATAGCCGTCGGGGGAGGCGACGATCGAGTCCGGTCCGAGCGCGGCGCGAAGCCGCGCCACGTGGTGCTGGACCGCGTTGCGCGGCGCGGCCGGCAGATCCTCTCCCCACAGGGCGTCGATCAGCGCGTCCACCCCCACCACCCGCCCGCAGCGCAACGCAAGCAAGGCCAGCAGGCTAGGGCGCTTACCTCCCGTGACGTTCACCGGACGTCCGCCGACCAGGACCTCAAACGGGCCGAGAAGCCGGATCTGCAGCGGGTCGGTCATGCGAGCAGGCCGTTCCACGGCGATTCTCTCACGCGCGCCGCCGCGCGTGTGAACGACGCCTTCCCGCGGGCATTCGGCGAAGTCAGAACGCGGTGCTCAGCGCGATCCCCGGGCGGTACCCGAACGGATGCTCGAACGCAAGCTTGGCGTCCGTGGGCGGGATACCCGTCAGCGCGTGGCCGCCCGTCGGGTTGTTGAAGTCCTCCACGCCCACCACGAGGGTGTTGTCCTCGTCCTGCCAGTAGAGCGTGACACGCAGGTTGTCAGCCGTGCGCTCGTCAAGTTCGCGAAGCATTGCTCCTCCTCTCGGGTCCCTGTATGGAGCGAGCATCTCAATGGCCGCTGCCAGGTCGCTGCCACCGGCTCGGCATTCGCTGCCGTTGCGCGCGAGCGGCGGCCTTGGCATCCAGCGCCCGAGATATGGCAGCGGCGTGGCAGCGAGCCCTGACAGGCTGCGGCTCGAGTCCCGATACACCCAAAGGAGGATGCGATGCACAGCCCACAGCAACTCGGGGGAGCGGACAACCAGCGGTCGGACGAGGCGGCCTATCCGGAGCTGTTCCAGCCGATCACGATCGGCAATTGCGAGATCAAGAACCGGATCATGATGTCGCCGATGAACGTGCTGATGTCAAGGGGGAACACCGGGTATGTCACCGACCAGCAGCTGGCGTACTACGCCGCGCGCGCCAAGGGGGGCACGGGCCTGATCATGACAGAGTGCGTGATGGGCACCAAGCTGTCCTCGCTGTTCCCGTACTGGAGCAACCTGCACCTGTTCAACGGGTCGCATATTGAGGGCCTGGCCGAGCTCGTGGAGACCGTGCACGCGTTCGGCGCCAAGGTCTTCATCCAGCTCTCAGTCGGGTTCGGGCGGCAGGGTCACAACCCCGACCATGTCTCGCCGCCGGCGCCGTCGGCGATCCCCTATGAGATCGACCTGGCGCGGATGCCCAAGCGGCTGGTGACGTGGATCACCGAGCACCCCAGCTGGGCCCTGCATCCCGACAGCCCCCTGGCGACGCGGTCCGACACCCCGCGGGAGATGACCAGGGAAGAGATCCACTCCGAGATCGAGGAATACGCCAACTCGTGCCGGCTGGCGGTGCTGGCGGGCTTTGACGGGATCGAGATGCACGCACCGCACGGGTACCTGGAGCACCAGTTCCTCTCGCCCCGGACCAACAAGCGGACCGACGAGTACGGCGGATCGCTGGAGAACCGGATGCGCTTCGTGGTCGAGTGCTACGAGGCGGCGCGTGGCGCGATCGGCAACGCGGTCCCGCTCGGCATGCGGGTGTCCGGGGATGAGCACATCGAGGACGGGATCCACCACGACGAGCTGAAGGTCGTGGTCAAGCGCATGGGCGAGCTCGGGATCGACTTCCTGGACATGTCGGACGGGTCCTACGAGGCCCTCAGTCACATGTTCCCGGCCAAGGATGGGACGATCCTCGAGGAGGCGGCCAGCTACAAGTCGGTGCTGCCGCCGTCGGTGCCGGTGATCTGCGTCTCGATCCACGATCCGCGCAAGAGCTCCAAGGCGATTCGCGAGGGCAAGATCGACATGGTCTCGCTCGGGCGGCAGCTGCTGTGCGAGCCCGACTACGCCAACAAGGTCGCGGCCGGGGAGGAGTTCCTGCGCTGTGACCGTTGCTGCTCCTGCCTGGAGCGCACCGCGGCCGGCATGACCGTCCGCTGCCGCAAGAACCCCAACCTCGGACGCGAGCGGTACATGCCCGAATACTGGCGCCCAGCCGGCAGAGAGTTCGGCGTCAAGACCGACGTCCTGCCACCGATGCCGCCGATTCCCTGCCCAGGCCTCCCCGAGCCCCCGGCCCATCAGGCCACGGCGTAAGCGGATGAAGCCATACCACCACCGTACGGGGACAGCCATGCCAAAAGGTGAGTTCGCGGTGATCCACATCATGGGCAGCGACTACAACACCGAGACGTTCTTCGGCCGGCTGCCGGAGGCAATCGGCTCCCAGTTCAGCGCGAACGAGCTGGCGAGGTTCTTCGCGACAGCGGGGGCGGACCCGGAGTGGGATGTTCCCTACGGGATGACGTACAACGCGCTGGCGGCGATGGTCACCCAAGCGTACCTCGCCGCCACGCCGACCACGATCGAGGAGGTCGCGGCGGCGTGCGTGACGTTGCGTAAGTGGGCCATGCTCCAGCCGAACGCGATGTTCAACTCCAAGGAGCTCAGCGTGGAGCAGGTGCTGAGCTCGAGGATGGTCGCCGACCTGCTGACCAGCCTGATGTGCAACGTCCTGGCTGACGGCGGGTCGGCCTACGTCATGACCACCGCCGAGAAGGCACGCCGGGTGTCTCCGAGGCCTGTGTACGTGCTGTCCGATGCTTCGGTGTACTCCCATCGCAGCATCACCAGCGCCAACGTCAGGGACTTCTCGGAGATCATGTCGTTCGGCCCGGTGGTCGACCGGGCGTACGAGCGCGCCGGGCTCGGGCCGGACACCTCGGGGTTACCGAGCCCGGGACGGCCGGGCAGCTCGTCGCATCCGGCAAGTGCGATCCGGGCGGCCCCTACCCGATCACGACCAACGGCGAGGCGCTGGGGATGGGCTTCGTGATCGAGAACTGTGGCGGTGGCGCGTTTCATGGACTGCCACTTCACCGTTCTCGGCAACGAGGTTCCGGCGTAGCGCGGCATGAGGAGACGAGCGAAGATGAGCCACACCGTCAAAGACATACAGCAGCAGCTCGGCCTCTCCGATGCGGACGTGGCCAAGCCGCTGCCCAAGCCCACACCGTGGTCGCAACCGTTCACGACTCACTGGCCACCGGGATGGAGCTCGAAGTGGTGTTCGACGACGTCTCGGACGAGTGGACGCTGCCCCAGTGGAGGCCCGTGAGCCGGTGAGGACTGACGACGAGACTCTCACCAGAACCAAGCGAGGTTGTTATGAGTAACCAGACAATTCAACAGGACGACTACTTCAAGATCGACCCCGAGTTCCACCTGGTCGGCGACATGCAGCCCTACCACCACTTCCCGGGCGTCCAGATGTGGTGGAAGGCGATCGCGAACATCGCCCGTCCGCTGCTGAGCGGCATGCCGGAGGAGCTGATCGCGCAGGTCGCGCCGCAGGATCTCGCGCAGCTTCAAACGCTCGCGCCGACCACCGATCCCGACGCATTGCTCGAGATCATGGACCGCTACGGCGTGGACGCGGGGTGCCTGCTGCCGGAGTCGATGATGGACACGACCGGGGGCTCGAGCCGCTGGGTCTCAAACGGCGAGATGGCCGAAGCGGTGGAGCGCCATCCCGACCGGTTTCTGTATCAGCCCAACCTGTCGCCCATCAAGCAACGCGGTGTCGGCAACGCGATCTGGGAGCTCGAGTACTGGGTCAAGGAGAAGGGGGCACGGATCTTCAAGTTCTACCCGCCCGAGGACACATACATAAACGACCCGGAGCTGTGGCCGTTCTACGCGAAAGCCGAGGCGCT
>DATKOY010000091.1:0-79777 GCA_035524415.1 Solirubrobacteraceae bacterium
ACGAGCAGTGCCGCCACCACGAGTCCCACCGTCCGCACCGGGTCCCTGCGACGCACTCCGTACCACGCGGCGCACACCGCCAGCACGAGGCACACGAGCACCGAGAGGCCGTTCGGGAAGTGCGCGATCGCGAACACGATCGCGAGCACGACCGCCGCGGCAGCGAGCAGCAACGAGCCGGCGGACCAGAGACGCCGGGTGCTCACCGCTCAGCGCTCGAAGACGTCGACGTGCGCCTCGGCATGCGATCAGGATCGCTTCGTGGTGTGCCGGTGCCATCACCTCTTTGGGGTGATGCTGCGGTCCGTCAGCTCCCGATCGCGCCGACGAGACGGTCCGCGGCGGCGCTGATCTCGGCAGCATCGACGAACTCGCTCACCGCTTCGCTGCCGCCGAGCCGTGAGATCGCATCCCCGAGCACACGCTCCCATGTGTGCTCGACGACGAGTGCCACAACGGCGCTGCCGGTCTCGAGCCGCTCGGCCAGCGAGCGGGCGAGGTCACCGGACGGGCCTTCGAGCGTGCGAGCGGTCGCCTTGCGGCGCGCGTCTGGCTCGAGCCGGAAGCTGAGCAGGCGTCCGACCATGCCGGCTGCGCCGTCGCTGCTCATCGAGACGGCGACCACGTCGCCGGACGACCCGTCCCGGCCGACGAACAGCGCATCGAGGATCCGGACCGTCCCGCCGCTTTCGATCCGCTCGAGCGCGCCGACGAGCTGGCCCTCGAAGCTCGATCCCGGCGGGAATGTGTAGACGAGAAGTTGTCGGCCGGCGCTGCTCATGCTCGCTCGCTCTCCTTGGTCGGATCCCTGTCGCCACAGTACTCGCACATCGGTCCTGCGCATCGTCCGTATGGGGTGATTTGGACACGCCTGACCGGGACCAGTCCCCGAAGCCGGGCTTGACCCGGCCTCGGGCCGCCCCGGCGCCCGGCTTGACCCGCGCCCGTTCGGCGGCGATCTGGCCACGCTCGGTTTGGCTGCGAGCAGCCAGCGCGAGTCTTCGCGGCAGGTCGTGGCGTGGCAGCCCGTTGGTGTTTCTCGTCGCTCGCGCTGCCCGGGACTGCGCCAGCCACAGCTCCGCCCACGAGCCGTGCCGGCGATGCCAATCGATCGCCACGCACGGGCACGAGGCGGCAGGCGCTCGGCGCTGCCGCGAGCGTTCGCGCGCACACAATCAGCCACAGTCACGCCGGGTCGCCGCACCGTGCGCGATCGCTCACCGCCAGCGAACACAAGCGACCACACCCCCACGATCGTCGCGAGCTGAGGAAGATCACTTACCGCGACGGGTCTGATCGAAGGAACGAACGCCCCTGCTGGTCTCGCCGCTCTGCAGTTTCGAGAACCCTCGCCAGCTAGAACAACAAACAGACACAAGGAACCCACACAACCAACTCTCCGCCGAACAGGGCAGTTCAGGTGCGGTGAATGCCATTTCACGCCTGACATACCGCACTCCGGTGCCATCCGTCACCAGCGGACATGCGCCGCGGACGTCAGCCCGCTCGCATTCACCCCACAGCGGGCGGTTAGCCGAAAAACGGCGCATCGAAGGGTGCGATCTGGACCGCCGGTCGCGGACCGGATGGCCGGCCGGAGCGATCATCCGCGCACCGCATGCACAACGTGAGAAGGTCGTCGGCACCCGCAAGGTTTCTGCAGAAGTGCACCGTGGCGGTGCTTATCTGGCAAAACGTCGAACGCGGCGCGGACATCTTCACGCTTTTCCGGCCCCGGGCCGGTCGCGCACCCACCCCTTCAAAGGCGCCGTTTCCGAGCAGACCTCACACCTCGGCCGGGCCGAAGGCCCCTACTCGGCGCCAGCCGACAGCAGGACGAACCGCGCCACCGCCACGCGCCAACCCCAGCCACCGCTTCTACTAGCGCGCGAGATGCGGCGCGCGCTCCCGCCCCGACGACGATCACGTTCATCGCAGCGCGGCGACGATCGCACGCTGTGCGGCTCGTCCGAGAGCAGGGCCCTCGATCCGGCGCCGGCGCGGCGGCGAGGCGGTCACGCTCAGCTGCGCTCCGGCCGGATCGGACCGCACGTAATTGAGAATCCGGCTGAACAGGCTCAGCAGCGTGATCTTCGGAAGCAGCTGCCAATGGAGCACGCCGCCGAGTGGATCAGAGACATCGAATACGCGGGTCGCTGCCAGACCCTCGGGCTCGTTGTTGAGGAACGACTGGGGCACCGTGATCAGGCGCTGCGGCGTCGTGCTCACAAGTGCGGGCGGGCCGGGTTCGCCGGTGACGTCGTAGGAGATCACCTCGAACGAGGTCCCGAGGTTGAGCGCCAGCAGCAGCTCACGGGCGTGCGTGAACGGCTCGCTCACAAACGCGGCGCCGGTGACGCCACTGGCCGGTAACACCGGCCCGAGATCCTGACCGACGATCCCGCCGGTCGCTCCTGCACGCTGTCGAGCCGCCACGGACGGGTTGACATCCGCCACTCGGTAGACGAGCAGGTGCGTGCCGCTCGAGGTCCAGATCCACCGGCCGCTCGGATCGATCTCTGCCCACATCGCCTTCGCGATCTGCGACGGCGCGAGGTCGACGTAATAGAGGAACCGCAACGTGACCGGATCGGCGACCCCGATGGCGCCGACGCCACACGTGTTGCCGCCCCTCGCGGGGTAGTAGCACTCGAGCGGCAGCAGGATCCGCCTGCGCAGCGGGTCAAAGGTGAGGTCGCCGGTGTGGTTGAAGCCCTCCGTCGTCGCGGGAAGGACCCCGAAGTTCGCCCCCGTCAGCGACAACTGCGCGTTCGTGCGATACAGCCCGGAGTTCGTCGTCGACGTGACGCCGTCAAAGAACACGTTGCCGCGCGCGCGGTCATACGCGATGCCTTGGTTGTAGAGGATGCTCGTGAACGTCGTGCCGCTCAGCTGCCATCCCGCCAACGCCGGCGCCGCGGTCCAGCCCGACGCCACGGCGAGGACGAGCGCGACAATCGAGCGGGCAGCGGTCCGACGCGTCATAAGGCCTCCGGCGAGACATTGTGTCGGATTCGGTCTCGCCGAACCGGGGTCGTCGGAGAAGGGCGCGGGACCGCACGTGGTGCCGTCGGCCGTCAAAGAGTACGTTTCCGATGGAACGCCTGCGCCGCCCCCGCCCGGAGGAGAGACCACATGCAGACGATGAGCCCGCTCGACGCGTCGTTCCTTCACATCGAGGACGCGGTCACCCATATGCACATCGGTTCGGTCGGGTTGTTCGAGGGACCGCCTCCGGGGCCGGGCGAGGTCAA
Source organism: Solirubrobacteraceae bacterium (assembly GCA_035524415.1). Taxonomy (GTDB): domain Bacteria; phylum Actinomycetota; class Thermoleophilia; order Solirubrobacterales; family Solirubrobacteraceae; genus Palsa-465. The sequence continues at coordinate 3,255 of DATKOY010000091.1, forward strand.
GGAGGCGGTCGCGGCGCGGCTGCCGCTCGTTCCGCGCTACCGGCAGAAAGTCCGGTTCGTGCCGCTCGCGCTGGGACGGCCGGCGTGGGTCGACGATCCCCACTTCAACCTCGACTACCACGTGCGGCGCACCGCGCTGCCGGCGCCGGGTGGCCATCAGGAGCTGCGTAACCTGATGGGGCGGGTGATGTCGCAGCAGCTCGACCGCACCAAGCCGCTGTGGGAGCTGTGGGTCGCCGAAGGCCTCGATGACGGCGGGTGGGCACTGATCTCGAAGACCCACCACTGCATGGTCGACGGGGTTTCGGCGACCGATCTGATGAGCGTGCTCCTCGACAAGGAGCGCGAATCGCCGCCGGCCCCCTGCGACGAGTTTCATCCGCGTGGGGAGCCGGGCGGGCTGCGCCTCGTCGCCCATTCGCTCGCGCTCGCAGCCGCCAGTCCCTACGAGACGGCGCGCAGCGCGCTCGAGGCGGTCCGGGTACCGCGCAGGGTCGCGCGCCAGACGCTCGACACGACGCGCGGCTTCCTCAACATGCGCAACCTGCTCACGCCGAACACGGCCAGCACACTCAACGGTCCGATCGGCCCGCACCGGACGTGGGACTGGGCCCGCGCGCGGCTCAGCGATGTCAAGCAGATCCGCAAGGCCCACGGCGGCACGATCAACGATGTCGTGCTCGCCGCGATCACGAACGGCTTCAGGGAACTGCTCCAGGCGCGTGGCGAGAACACCGAGAAACGGGTGATCCGCACGCTCGTCCCCGTCTCGGTCCGGGCCGAGAGCGAGCGCGGCAGGTACAACAACAAGGTCTCGGCGATGTTCGCGGAGCTGCCGATCGGGCTGGCGGACCCGGTCGAGCGACTGCAGTCGATCCACGACCAGATGGACCACCTCAAGCAGTCGGGCCAGGCCGTCGCCGCTGAGCGGCTCACGGCGCTGAGCGGCTTTGCGCCGGCGATGTTGCTGGCGCTCGGCGGCCGGGTCGCGACCCGGCTGCCGCAGAACAGCGTCAACACCGTGACGACGAACGTCCCCGGGCCGCAATATCCGCTCTACCTGACCGGACGCCGGATGCTCGAGGCGTTCCCGTTCGTGCCGCTCGGCGGCCACGTACGGGTCGGGATCGCGATCTTCTCTTACGACGGCGCGGTCAACTTCGGGGCCACGGGCGATCTCGACACCGCGACCGACATCGAGATCCTGTGCGCCGGGATCGAGCGCGGCATCGCTCAGCTGCTCCCGTCGACGGCGGAGACACAGCCCGTCGGCGCCGGCCCCGAGCCGGAGGCGGCGCCCGCGCCCGAGCCGGCACCCCATGCGCATACTGAGTGAGTGCTGCACATCCATAGAGCCGAGCGCGCCGATGCGCTCGCCGACGCGCTCGCCGCCACGCTGACGGACCCGCTCGACGATCCGTTCGCGCCGGAGATCGTCTCCGTCGCGACGCGCGGGATGGAGCGCTGGTTGACGCAGCGGTTCTCGACGGTGCTCGGCGCGAGCGCCGGCCGCAGTGACGGAGTCTGCGCGAACGTCGAGTTCCCGTTCCCCGGCACGCTGATCGCGGCCGCCGCTGCCACGGCGACCGGGATCGATCCCGACCAGGACCCGTGGGCGGCCGACCGTCTCGTGTGGCCGCTGCTGCAGACCGTCGACGAGGTCCTTGGGGAGCCGTGGCTGGCCCCGCTCGCCACCCACCTCGAGAACAACCGCCGGTTCGCCACGGTCCGCCACATCGCCGACCTGTATGACCGCTACGGCGTTCGCAGGCCGCAGATGCTGCACGCATGGACACGGCACGAGGACACCGACGGCTCCGGCCGTGCACTCACAGCAACGGTCGTGTGGCAGGCCGAGCTCTGGCGGCGCCTGCGCGCGCGACTCGCGCTCCCCAGTCCCCCCGAGCGCCTGGCCGATGCGGCGGAGCGGATCAAGCGCGCGCCGGCGATCGTCGATCTCCCGCAGAGACTGTCGCTGTTCGGGATCACGCGCCTGCCCGCGAGCTACCTTCAGATCCTTCGCGCGCTCGCGGCGCAGCGCGATGTCCACGTGTTCGTCCTGCACCCCTCGCCGCAGCTGTGGACCGGGCTCGCACACGAACGGCCACGCACGATGCGCAGGCGTGAGGACACGACCGCGACCGCGCCGGGCAACCGGCTGCTCGCGTCCTGGGGGCAGGACGCGCGCGAGCTGCAACTCGTTCTCCAATCCCAGGGCGAGCACGAGGGTCATCACCACCCGATCCGTGAGGCACCGACGACGCTGCTCGGGCGGATCCAGGCCGACGTCCGGGCGGACCGCACGCCGCCCGGACCTCCGCTCCCAGGCAGACCGGACGGGCGTCCGCCGCTCGACGCCGCCGACCGCAGCCTTCAGATCCACGCATGCCACGGCCGCGCTCGCCAGGTCGAGGTGATCCGCGACGCGATCCTCCACCTGCTCGAGGACGACCCGACGCTCGAGCCGCGCGACGTGATCGTGATGTGTCCGGACATCGAGACGATCGCGCCGCTGATCCAGGCGACGTTCGGCGCGGGCCGCGTCCTCCCGCACGAGCGGGACGGCGACCCGGACGCCGACACTGCGAGCGACCGGCGCCTGCCCGACCTCAGGGTGAGGCTCGCGGACCGGTCGCTGCGCCAGACGAACCCGGTGCTGGGCGTCGTCTCGCTCCTGCTCGAGCTCGCCGACGAGCGCGTGACCGCCTCGCAGCTGCTCGACCTCGCCGACCGCGAGCCGGTCAGGCGCCGGTTCCGCTTTGACGACGAGGACATCACGCGGATGGAGGAGTGGGTCGTCGCGAGCGGGATCCGGTGGGGGCTCGACGAGCAGCATCGCGCGCCGTACAAGCTCGACGTCGTCACGACAAACACATGGGCAGCCGGCCTCGACCGGATCCTGCTCGGCGTCGCGATGACCGAGGAGGATCGCCGGCTCGTCGGGGGCGTGCTGCCGCTCGACGACGTCGAGAGTGGCGCGATCGATCTCGCGGGCCGGATGGCCGAGTTCGTCGGGCGCGTGCACCAGACCGTCGACGATCTCAGTCGGTGCCAGACGATCGGCGCCTGGGCCGCACACGTCGCGACCGCCGCGGACGCCCTCACCCAGACGAGCGACCGCGACTCGTGGCAACGGGCGCAGCTGCAACGGATCCTCGACGACGTCGTGACCGACGCCACCGGCGAGGACCAGCCAAGCGCCGCGCTGCTCGAGCTCGCGGACATCCGAGCGCTGCTCGCAGACCGCCTGCGTGGGCGCCCGACCCGCGCCAACTTCCGCACCGGGCACCTCACGGTCTGCACGCTCGTGCCGATGCGCTCGGTCCCGCACAGGGTCGTATGCATCCTCGGCCTCGACGACGGCGAATTCCCGCGCAAGGCGCCACGCGACGGCGACGATCTGCTGCTCGACGATCCCCACCTCGGCGACCGCGACCCGCGCGCCGAGGACCGCCAGATGCTGCTCGACGCGCTGCTCGCCGCGACCGAACGGCTGATCATCACCTATACCGGCAACGACGAACGCACGAACCTCGTCCGCCCGCCGGCGGTGCCCGTCGCCGAATTGCTCGACGTCGTCGACCGGACCGTGCGGGTCGACGGCGAGAGCACCGACGCCCGCGAGCACGTCCTGATCCGCCACCCGCTGCAGCCGTTCGATCCGCGCAACTTCGCCGCCGGCGCGCTCGCGCCCGGCGGGCCGTGGAGCTTCGACCGCGTCGCGCTCGACGGCGCCCGCGCGCTGTGCGGTCCGCGCCGCGGTCGGCCGCCGTTCCTCGCCGCACCGCTGCCGGAGCTCGACAGCGAGCTGGTCGAGCTCGAGAGCCTTGTGCGGTTCGTCGAGCACCCGGTCCGCGCGTTCCTGCGTGGGCGGCTCGGGATCAGCGTCAGGGAGTCGCTCGACGAGGTCCAGGACGGACTGCCGATCGAGCTCGACGGACTCGGGCACTGGGGCGTCGGCCAGCGACTGCTCGAGGGCGTGCTCGCCGGCGCCGACCTCGAGGACTGCATCAAGGCCGAGCTCGCACGCGGCCTGCTGCCGCCGGCGATGCTCGCGACGCCGGTGATCGACGGCATCCGGCCCGTCGTCGAGCAGCTCGCGGCGAGCGCGCGGGCGCACACCGCCGGACCGTCGGACTCGCTCGACGTTCACGTGCGCCTCCCCGACGGGCGAACGCTCGCAGGCACGGTTGCCGGCGTCCATACGGACACGATCCGCAGAGTCTCCTACTCGCGCGTGCGTCCCCGGGACCGCCTCGGGGCCTGGGTCCGCCTGCTCGCGCTCAGCGCCGCGCGGGCGGAGCGGCCGCTGCAGTCGGTCGTGATCGGGCGGGCCCGGGCGGGCTCGCACGGCGCGCAGACGACGCTCGCACAGATCCCGGCGCTCGGGGGCGACGCGACGCAGCGCCACGAGATCGCGCTGACCCATCTGCAGACCCTGGTCGACCTGTACGACCGCGGCATGCGCGAGCCGCTGCCGATCGCCTGCGACTCCTCGGCCGCATACGCCCAGGCCGCCAACACCGGAGAGGACCCCGAGCTTGCGGCGCAGAAGCAGTGGGAGACCGGCTTCCGCTACGACAAGGAAGACCGCCAGCCCGAGCACATGCTCGTGTACGGCGGCCAGCTGCCGTTCGCCGAGCTGCTGTCCGGGCCGCCGCGCCCCGACGAGCGCGCGTCCGCGGACCCGCAGCAGGAGACGACCCGCTTCGGCATCTTCGCGCGCCGCTTGTGGGACGACCTGCTCGCACACGAACGGCTGGTCGACCGATGAGCACCGAGGAATTCGTCCTCACTGGTCCGCTGCCGACCGGCGTGACGGTGCTCGAGGCGAGCGCCGGCACCGGCAAGACGTACACGATCGCCGCGCTCGCCGCGCGCTACGTCGCCGAGGGGATGCCGCTCGAGCGGATGCTGCTGATCACGTTCACGCGGATGGCCACCGGCGAGCTGCGCGACCGCGTCCGCGAACGGCTCGTCGTCTGCGAAGAGCGCCTCGGCCGGGCGCTCGACGGCGTGCTCGACCCGGCCGACGACGAGGTCGTCGCGCTGCTGGCGACCGGCACCGCGGAGGAGGTGCAACAGCGCCGCGACCGGCTCGTGCGGGCGATCGCCAACTTCGACGCCGCGACGATCGCGACCACGCACGGGTTCTGCCAGGAGGTGCTCGCGGAGCTCGGGACGATTGGCGATCTCGAGCCCGACACCGTGTTCGTCGAGGATGTGAGCGACCTGATCGAGGAGGTGCTCGACGACCTCTACGTCCGCCGGTTCCAGAAGCACGGCGGCGCGCCGTTCGACCGCTCGCAGGCGTTGAAGATCGCGCGCGCGGCCGTGGACAACCCGGGCGACGACCTCGAGCCGACCGACGCCCCGCACGACAGCGTTGCGGCGATGCGCTACCGGCTCGCGTACGCAGTTCGCGAGGAGCTCGAGCAGCGCAAGCGGCAGATGGCGATCATGACCTACGACGACCTGCTCACCCGCCTGAACGACACCCTCGGGGGGCCGAGCGGCCCGGCCGCGGCCGCGCGCCTGCGCTCGCGCTACCAGGTCGTGCTCGTCGACGAGTTCCAGGACACCGACCCGGTGCAGTGGCAGATCCTGCACCGCGCGTTCATCCACGCGGGCGCGACGCTCGTGCTGATCGCCGACCCCAAGCAGGCGATCTACGCGTTCCGCGGTGCGGATGTGTATGCGTACCTGACGGCGGCGAAAACCGCCTCGACGCAGGCGACGCTGCAGACCAACCGGCGCAGCGACCAGGCGCTGCTGACCGCCTACGACGCGTTGTTCGGAAACGCACGGCTCGGCCACGCGGGGATCGTCTACCGCACGGTCACGGCGGCGGACGCGCACAAGCAGCCACGGCTCACTGCGGCGCCGGCCTGCACGCCGCTGCGAATCCGGGTCGTCGGCCGCGACGACCCAACGATCGAGCGCACGCCGACTGGGCTGCTGCGCGCGCCCGCGGTCCGCGAACGGATCGCCGAGGACCTCGCGGCGGACGTCGTCGCGCTGCTGTCCTCGAGCGCGCAGATCGAGCGTCGACACCCCGACGGGACAGCGGCCGGGCGAGCGTCGATCTGCGCCGGTGACATCGCCGTGCTCGTACGCACCCACAGCCACGCCGACCTGATCCGCGCGGCGCTCGAGGTGGCGCAGGTCCCGGCCGTGATCAACGGCGCCGGCAGCGTGTTCGCCACGGAATCCGCACGCGAGTGGCTGCGGCTGCTCGAGGCGATCGACCGCCCCGCCGCGACGACACGGGCCCGGGTCGCGGCACTCACGCCGTTCATCGGCTGGAGCGCGACGCGGATCGCGACGGCCGGCGAGAGCGACTGGGAGGAGGTGCACCGCCGGCTGCATCGGTGGTCGCGGATCCTGCGCGATCACGGCGTCGCCGAGCTGACCGAGGCGATCATGCTGGGCGAGGACCTCCCCGCGCGCGTGCTCGCGGGTCCGGAGGGCGAGCGGCGGCTCACCGATCTGCGCCATCTCGCGCAGCTGCTGCACCAGACGGCGGCCGCCGAGAAGCTCGGTGTCACCGCCCTGCGCGGATGGCTCTCGCAGCAGATCGCGGCCGCTGAGCGCGAGGAGGGCGAGGAGGAGCGCACGCGTCGGCTCGAGTCCGATGCCCAGGCGGTGCAGATCCTCACGATTCACCGCAGCAAGGGCCTGGAGTTCCCGATCGTGTACTGCCCGTTCCTGTGGTCGCCAGGGTGGATTCCGTCCGATCCCGAGCCGGTGTTCTTCCACGACCCCGCGCTCGGCGACCGCAGGACGATCGACGTCGGGCTCGACGGCCCCGGCTTCCGCAAGCACCGCCGGCAGAACCTCGTCGAGGAGCGTGGGGAGGAGCTGCGGCTCGCGTACGTGGCGCTCACGCGCGCGAAGCTCCAGGCTGTGATCTGGTGGGCGGGCGCATGGGATAGCCAGCACTCACCGCTCGGCCGGCTGCTGCTCGCCAAGGGCGTCGGCGGCAACGTCGCACCCGAGGGCGGCTCCTCGATCCCGCAGGACAAGGCGGTGCTCGCGCGGCTCGAGCAGCTTGTCGCACAGGCTCCGTCGTGCATCGCCGTCGAACCGTCAGTGATCGGTCATGACCGATCATTGAGCGCCGCGGCGCAGACGGCCGCTCACCTGGCCGCCGCACGGTTTGACCGCGAGCTCGACCTGCGCTGGCGGCGGACGTCCTACAGCGACATCACCGCCGCAGCGCATGAGCTGCTCGTCGCCAGCGAGCCGGAGGAGTCGATCCTCAGCGACGAACCACCGTCGCCGTCGCCGGCGCCGGGGGCTCCCGCCGCCGACGGCGCCGGCCGGATGGTGCTCGGCCTCGACGCGGCCTCGCCGATGGCCGCACTGCCGGTCGGCGTGCAGTTCGGGACGTTCGTGCACCGCGTGCTCGAGGCGAGCGACTTCGCCGTTGCGGACCTCGACGCGGAGCTGGCGGAGCAGATCGCACGCGTGCGTGCGCGGCGCACGCTCGATCTCGGCGACGGGGCGGCCGCGGTCGCCGGTCTGCGGGCCGCGATCGAGACACCGCTCGGCGAGCTCGTCGACGGGATCAGCCTGCGCGATGTCCGGCGCTCCGAGCGGCTTGACGAGCTCGAGTTCGAGCTCCCGCTCGTCGGCGGCGATGACCCGAGCGGGCGGCTGACGCTGGCGGCGATCGCCGCGACGCTGCGGGCCCACCTCGGTCCCGACGACCCGCTCGCGGGCTATGCGGAGCGGCTCGAGGATCCGGCGCTGCGCTCGACCGTCCGCGGCTTTCTCACCGGGAGCATCGACCTCGTGATCCGCCTCGAGGGGCCGCGCTTTGCGATCGTCGACTACAAGACGAACTGGCTCGGCCCGATCGACGAGGAGCTGACCGTCGGCCACTACCGGCCCGCGGTGCTGGGTGCCGAGATGAGCCGCGCCCACTACTCGCTGCAGGCGCTGCTGTACACGGTCGCGCTGCACCGCTACCTGCGCTGGCGCCAGCGCGGGTACGACCCCGACGAGCATCTGGCGGGCGTGCTGTACCTGTTCCTGCGCGGGATGACCGGCGCGGAGTCGCCGACCGTCGACGGGTCGCGGTGCGGAGTGTTTGCGTGGCGGCCGGCGGGAGCGCTCGTGATCGAGCTGAGCGATGTGCTCGATCGGGGGGCGGCGGCGTGAGCGCGAGCGACCTGACACCGCTCCTTGATCCGTTCGATGCCCGCCGGGTCGCCGGCGCGACGGGCCTGCTGCGCGCGTTCAACGCAATCGAGCTGCTCTCGCCCGCGGACGTACACGTCGCGGAGCGCCTCGCGCGGCTCGCGGGCGAGGACGGCGAGGCGGTCCGGCTGGCGATCGCACTCGCGGTGCGCGGGCCGCGCCTCGGCCACATGTTCGTCGACCTCGCGACGATCGCGCAGACGGCGACGGTCGAGTCCGAGGAGCCCGTCGACCTCGGTGCGCTGCCGTGGCCGACCGTGGACGCGTGGACCGCTGCGCTGCGGGCGAGCCCGCTGGTCGCGGTGTCCGAAGACGACCGCGACCGGCCGCTGCATCTGATCGGGACGCGTCTCTACCTCGATCGCTACCTGCGCGAGGAGCGGCGCGTCGCCGCGGACCTCCAGGACCTCGCCGCGGGCGAGCCGGGTGATGGTGTCGGCTCGGACACGGCCGCGGCGGCGATCGAGCGCCTGTTCACGAGCGCGCCGGGCGACCGCCAGGCCCGCGCCGCACGGGCGGCGCTCACGCACTGCCTCGCGGTGATCGCGGGTGGGCCCGGAACCGGCAAGACGACGACCGTTGCGCGGATCGTCGCGCTGCTCGCCGAGCAGGCGGCGGCGGACGAGCGCCGGCCGCCGCTCGTCGCGCTTGCCGCGCCCACCGGCAAGGCCGCCGCGCGCCTGCAGGAGGCCGTCCACGAGGAGGCCGCGCGGCTCGACGTCGACGCGCGCACGCGGGCGCTGCTACGCGGCCTGCGCGGCTCGACGCTGCACCGGCTGCTCGGGTGGCGACCGGGCAGCCACAGCCGCTTCGCGCACGATCGCGAGAACCGGCTGCCGCACGACCTCGTGATCGTCGATGAGACCTCGATGGTGTCGCTGTCGCTGATGGCGCGCCTCGTCGAGGCGGTGCGCGTGGGTGCCCGCTTGATCCTCGTCGGAGATCCGGGCCAGCTCGCGTCGATCGAGGCGGGCGTCGTGCTCGGGGACATCGTCGGGCCGGCCGCCGACCGGCGGACCGACGCGGTCGGAGCAGGGCGGCTCGCGAGCGGGATCGTCGTGCTCGAGCGCGTGCACCGCTATGGCAGCGCGATCGCGACGCTCGCCGAAGCGATTCGCAGCGGCGACTCCGACGCGGCGATCGCGGCGCTCCAGGCGAGCGCGCCGGATGAGATCCTGTGGCTGCCCGTCGACGGCGAGCACGCCGACGAGCACGCCGAGCTACGCCCGGTCGTGGAGGGGGCGCTGTCGGCCGGCCGCGCCGTACTCGCCGCGGCCCGCGCGGGTGCCGCCGTCGATGCCCTGCGCGCACTCGGCACGTTCCGGCTGCTGTGCGCACACCGCGCCGGCCCGCACGGCGTCAGCACCTGGACGACGCGGCTGCAGGGCTGGCTCGCAGATGCGGAGCGCGAGCTCGATCTCGACCAGCGCGATTTCGTCGGGCGCCCGCTGCTGATCACCGAGAACGACTACGAGCTGGGGCTGTACAACGGCGACACCGGCGTGATCGTGCGCGAGGGCGGCGACCACGTCAGCGCCGTGTTCGAGCGCGGCGGGGAGTTGTTGCACTTCAGTCCACTTCGGTTGGGCGCGGTCGAGACCGTCTACGCGATGACGATCCACAAGAGCCAGGGCTCGCAGTTCGACACCGCCGCGGTCCTGCTCCCGCCGCCGCACTCGCGCATTCTCACGCGCGAGTTGCTGTACACCGCGGTCACACGCGCGCGCCACCGGCTGGTCGTCGTCGGCGAGGAGGAGACGATCCGGGCGGCGGTCGCGCGCCCGGTCGCGCGCGCCTCGGGACTGCGGGAGCGGCTGTGGTCGCGGTCGGATCCAGGCGCGTAGCCCGCCGCGCTCAACGATCTGCCGGATCAGCAGGTCATCAGCCCGCGGTCAGGCCATACCGGGCACGCGTCGCTGCGCCATGCAATGATCGGCGCGGCAGTCAAGTGTGCCCGCGACGAGACGGAGGTGAGCAGGTGATCGTCATGTTCACAGCCCGGCGCTTGAAGCCGGGCGCATGGGAGGAGTTCCGTGGGGCCTGGGAGTCCGACGGTGACCGCCCGCCGGGGTTCCGCAGCGCGTATCACGCCCGCAACATCAGAGACGAGGACGAGGTCATCTCATTCGGCCTGTTCGACATGAGCATCGAGGACTACCGCCGCTGGCGCGAAGAGGCCGACGCGGTCGAGACCGCGCGGGTCGATCGTCTCTCGGCGTTCGTCGAGAACGAGCACGTCTCGGGCGTGTACGAGGTGATCGACGAGGTCAAGTAGAGCGGAGGTTTAGCTCTCGTCGCTCCCGGCGGTCGCATTGGGGCCGACCGGGGGCGGCGTTGACTTCGGCCCGTGCACCGACATCCACAGAATGTTGTCGAGCGTGTGTTGCGGGACGGCGTCGAGGTCGCGGAAGTCCTGCGCGGCCGACAGCTTCGCACCGGCGGTGCCGGCTGGATTCGTCGCGAGCAGATCCTGCGTCTCGGGCAGCGCGTCGTACGGCGCCAGGCTGGCAGGCGTCGACCGGAACACGTCGTACATCGGCGTCGCGAGCCCATCGTTGAGCGACAGCGGCCGCATGCCGAGGATCAGCTCCATCGAGCGGAGCATCGACAGCTGGTCGTAGCGCGTGTGGACGACCGCCCCGGGCTTCGCGTACGGGCTGACGACGGCGGCGACCGTCCGGTGGGCGTCGACGTGGTCGGCGCCGTCCTGCGAGTCGTCCTCGACGATGAAGATCGCGCTGTGGGCCCAGATCGACGAGTGCGAGATCGTGTCGACGATCTGTGCGCTCGCGAGGTCGTTGTCGGCGATCATCGCCTGCGGCGTGCGCGAGCCTGCCGTGAGGCCTTGAGTGTGGTCGTTGGGAAGCGTGATGTAGTTGAACGCGGGCACCTGGCCCGCGGCCAGCTGCGTGGCGAAATGGCTGCGGAAACAGTCCACGCGCGACTCGGCCCCCGCGGGCGCACCGGGCGGCAGCGTTGAGTCGAACACCCTCTTGCCGGTCAGGACGTCGTCGGTCGCCGCGTAGGCCGCGTTCGGGAAGCAGCCGTTGACGCCCGGCCCGAGGTCGGAGTGGTTGAACTTCGCGAGCGCCTCCGCCTGGTCGGCAGCGCTGCGGTCGACGTCAGGCAGATGTGCGATCAGCGCGACCTTGGCGTTCGGCAGCGGGGTGTCGCCCGCGAAGATCTCGCCGTAGTTGAAGAACGAGATCCCCTGGCGCAGCGCCTGGTCGAACAGGTAGCCGTTCTTCGGCCAGCTGACCGCGAGCAGCCCTGGCTCGAGCGGGCGGCCGCGGGCGCCGTAGGAGCCGAACGGCGAGCCGATCTGATTCCAGTTCTTCTCGGTGAAGTCGTTGATGTTGCCCGCTGAGGTCCACTGGTGCCCCTGCATCGACGCCTCGGAATCGGCGTAGAAGTGGTCGATCAACGGGAAGCGCTTGACGAGCGCGTGGAGGTTCGGGGTCGTCTTCGCGCCGAACAGCGTCAGCTTCGGATCGCCGTCCCCGCGGGTGTCGTCGCCGAGGATCTGGTCGTACGTCCGATTCTCGCGAACGATGAAGAAGACATACTTGATCGGGCCGCCGGCGCGCAGCGGCGTCCCGGCCGGCGGCGTCGCGACGTGGTTGGCGGGCACCACCTGGACATCGGCCTTCCGCGTCAGCGCCACGAGCTGCTGGGTCGTGGGCATCGGCGCGACGCCCGTGTCACCGTCGGTGATGTACGGGAGGAACTGGGTCGGGGTCGTGCTCTGCCCGAGCGCGCCGGAGTTGAACGGACTCGGCCCGTTCGGGTTGGGGCCCGTGCCGAGCCCTTTCGCGCTCAGCCACAGGAGCTTCGGATGCGCGCCGGCCGTCACCTGGACATCGGTCGGATACCGCGCGAGCGGAATCCGCCCCTCCAGCGCGAAGCCGGCGCCGCGACGCGACGGGACGCCGAAGACCGACACCTCGTCGGTACCGGCCTGCGCCACGAGCAGGCGGCGCCCGTCGGCCGTGATCGCGAGCGCGTCAGGCGAGGTGCCGATGCCGCCCGGGTTGCCGACGTTCAGATAGCGCTCGACGCGCAGCGTCTGGGTGTCGATCACCGCGACCGTGTCGCGGTCGGTCACGGTCACGAACGCGCGGCCGCCGGGCGGCGCGAGCACCGCCTCAGGATGCGCCAGATGACCGCCCGTGACGATGTCCTTCAGCTTGCGAGCTGCCGCGAGATCAATCACCGAGACGGTCCCGGGCGCCTCGTTGGTCACGAGGCCGCGCCGGCCGTCCGGGAGGATCGCGGCGCCATACGGGTAGTCGCCGGTCGCGACGTAGCGGACGCGGTGGCTGGCGACGTCGACGATCGCCGCAGCGGACGCGAGGCCGAGCGGGACGAGCAGCGTCCGCCCGCTCGAGGAGATCGCGAGGTGCTCGGGGTACGCAAGCGTCTTCGTGCGCGCGACCGGGAAGTCCTGGGGAGGCTTCGCGAACGACGGCGGTGGGACGGCGATCGGCGCGAGCTCATGCGCCTTGCCGGTCGTGCGCGTGTAACTGAACACGTGAATGACATCGCCGCCGGCGCCCGGCAGCGACGGTCGCGAGGTGGCGGCGTTCGTCGAGTTCGCCAGTCCGGAGACGTACATGAGCCCGCCGCGCGGGTCGACGGCGATCCCACCCGAGGCACCCGGCAGCGGCAGCACCTGGATCACCTTCGACGTCGCGACGGACAGAATGCGCACATCGTTGAACCCGGATCCCGCTGAGACGGTCCAGTAGAACCGCCCGTCCGGTGTGACGGCGCCCCCGGTGGGGACATTGCCGACCTTCGCGAGCGTGCCGTACGGGGTCAGGTGGCGGCCGTTGTTGACGATCCCAAGGCCGGGGCCGATCACCCCGATCATCGCGGCCGCTGCGGCGGCGCTCCCGAGCGCGACCATGATCACGACCAACGACGCACGGCTCATGCCACGACGAAACTGGCGCATCGTGCCTCCTCTGTTACCGCTGCGCAGAGCTCGAGTGTCCGTCGTCGGCGCTCTCGTGGCCGGACAGACCTCGTCGCTCGAATGAACCACTCAGCGCCGCGGACCGCATCCGTAGCGACTACCGTGGCCCATCCGGCAGAACCGCGTTCGGTGTGGGCGTGTCTTGATGCCATCATCTCGGCGATGCCGACACGCCCCGACACCGCCGCGAACGGTCCGCCGACGGACCGTGATCTCGCCCCGACCGCGTTCATGGATACGACGCACCCCGCGGTCACGGCATTCGTCGAGCGCGCGTGCGCGGAGGCTGAGCGCGATGCGGAGATCGCCCGGCGCCTGTTCGCAGCCGTGCGCGACGAGATCCGATACGACCCCTACCAGATGCCGATGGACGCGGGAGCGTACCGCGCGAGCGCGGTCCTCGAAGCCGGGCGCGCCTTCTGCGTGCCGAAGGCGGTGCTGCTCAGCGCCGCGGCGCGCGCCCGCGGGATCCCGGCCCGGCTCGGGTTCGCCGACGTCAGGAACCATCTGCAGTCCGACCGGCTGCGCGAGCAGATGGGGACGGACCTGTTTGTCTATCACGGCTACAGCGTCTTGTTCATCGGCGGGCGCTGGCTGAAGGCGAGTCCGGCGTTCAACGCCGAGCTGTGTGCGCGGTTCGGCGTGCCGCCGCTCGAGTTCGACGGCGAGTCCGACGCGCTGCTGCACGCATTCTCAGGCGACGGGTCGCGGTACATGGAGTACCTCACCGACCACGGCACGTTCGACGACCTGCCGCTCGAGGAGCTGCTCGACGAGTATCGCCGGGCCTATCCGGCGATCACGCTCGCCGCGTAGGCGTACAGCGGTGCGCGCCCCCGCCTGCCGGCGGGCGCGACGATCTCGAGTATCCGCAGGCAGTAGACGATCCGCTGTGCGAGCACGACGCCGCAGCCCGCTGCCGACGCGAGCTCGCGCGTGCTGAACGCCGGCTCGGGCAGCGCGGGCAGCAGCGCCACGATGTCATCGCGGCCGCGCAGCTCGATCCGATCGAGCACCTCGACGAGCCGCCGCTGGCCCGGGTCGCGCGTGCGCCGGCGCGATCGCACCGGCGAGGAGCCGCGGACATGGTCCTCGCGCAGCAGCAGCACCTCGATCACGAGGTGGGGGTGTGTGAGCAGCGCCGGGAACGCGACGAGCTTGTCGAACACCTCGAGCGCGCTCGACCGGCGCGGCGAGCGCCGCACACCGCCGACGACCCCGTCCTCGTCGACGCGCACGATCCGGCGCTCGGCCGCCACCGGGTAGACGATCCGCACGCGGTGCTCGTCGAGGAGCGCATCGAGCTTGGGCCCGAGCGGCCCGAAGCCGCCGGTCTGCACCTCGACGAGCTCGCCATCGGCGCGGACGAGGTCGATCACATAGCGCCCGACGGCGACCTCGACGCGGTCACCGGGTCGTGCGAGCACCGACTTGAGCGCGGCGTGCAGCGGGCCCTCCCGGATCACGCCGATCGCGGGCATGGTGCTCACGGTCGCCATCCCGAGCTATTCGGCGCGCCGCGACGGCGTCCTGTCACAAACATCGGATCCAAAAATCGGTAGTTTGCCCGGATCGCTGCCGTATCTGAGTTCGGGTGCCCGAACGCGCCGCTGGATTGATAATGCTGATAGGCGATTGGTCCGTCCGGTGGCGGCATTGCGGGTGCCATCCCTAGCTCACGCATCCGACCCCGCTCGAGATCACGAGCGGTGAGAGTTCGACTCTCTCAATCGCTGCTGACACTGCTTCCCTCACACCATCTGCAACGCTGTTGCGGATGAATCTCGGCCAGTACGGCGTGTGGACCTCGTACCGCCAGATCGGCGAGGAGAACGCGGGCGAGGCGGCGAGGCTCGCGGAGAGCCTCGGCTACGGCACGTTCTGGCTCGGCGGCTCGCCGCATCTGCCCCACGTGCGCCCGCTGCTCGCAGCGACCGATCGCCTCGTCGTCGCGACGGGGATCGTCAACGTCTGGCAGAACGAGCCCGCCCGGCTCGCCGCCGAATATGCGCAGCTGTCCGCGGAGTTCCCCGATCGGCTGCTCGTCGGCATCGGGATCGGCCATCCGGAGGCGACGAGCGACTACTCCAAGCCGCTGAGCACGATGCGCGCGTTCCTCGACGGGATCGACGGAGCGCCGGCGCCGATCCCGCGCGACCGGCGCTGCCTCGCAGCCCTGGCGCCGAAGATGCTCGCGCTCAGCGCCGAGCGCGCCGCCGGCGCCCACACCTACTTCGTGCCCGTCGATCACACCCGCGACGCGCGGGGGAGGCTCGGCGAGGACGCGCTACTCGCCCCCGAGCTCGCCTGCGTGCTCGACAGCGACCCGGGCAGCGCCCGCGCGACCGCCCGCCGCTACGCCCAGCTCTACCTCGCGCTGCGCAACTACACGAGCAGCCTGCTGCGGATCGGCCTGACCGAGCGGGACATCGCCGACGGTGGATCGGACCGCCTGATCGACGCGGTCATCCCGCACGGCAGCGCCGAGGACGTGGCCGCCGTCGCCCGCGCACACATCGAGGCGGGAGCCGACCACGTGTGCGTGCAGCCGCTCGGCGCGCGCGGGATCCCGCGCGCGCAGTGGACGGCGCTCGCGTCGGCGCTCATCCGCTAGCACGCAAAGTTATTCCCGGATAGCGGGAAGAAGTTTGCGTGGCTCAATTACCCATCGCGCGCCAGACGCGCTCTGGGGTCATCGGCAGCTCGCGCAGCCGCACGCCACCGGTGGCGGCCGCGACGGCGTTCGCGACCGCGGCCGGCACGCCGACGACCGGAGCCTCGCCGACGCCCTTGGCGCCGAACGGTCCCTCGGGCGCGGGCACCTCGACGATCAGAGCATCGATCGGCGGTACGACGCTCGCGCTCGGTAGCGCATAGTCGACGAACGTCCCGGCCACCTGCTGGCCGTGCGCGTCGTAGGCGAGCTCTTCGAACAGCGCCCAGCCAAGTCCCTGGGCGGTTCCGCCGTGCATCTGGCCCTGCACGAGGGCCGGGTTGAGCGCGCGGCCGACGTCCTGGGCGATCACGTGCCCGAGGACCGTGACCGCGCCGGTCTCGGGATCGACACGCACGTGCGAGAGGTGGGCGGCGGCCTGCGGGGCCGGCGACAGCGCGACGCGGCCATGGCCCTCGACGGGCGGATGTGGGCTGCCGAAGGTCAGGATCTTCGCGGCGAGCTGCTCGATCGGCACCGCCTTCGCCGGCACGCCCGCGGGCCGGACCGAGCCGTCGACGATCTCGAGGTCCTCGGGCGCGATCTCGAGCTCCTGAGCCGCGACCGCGAGCAGCCGCTCGCGGGCCTCGACGGCCGCGCGCTCGACCGCGCGGCCGACCGTGTAGGTGACCTTGCTGCCGCCGCTCGTGCCCGCGTATGGCGCGCTCGAGGTGTCGGCCCGGACGACGCGCACGCGCGCGGGCTCGACCCCGAACGCCTCCGCCGCGATCACGGCAAACGCGTTCTCGACGCCGGTCATGTCCGCCGCGCCGGTGACGACCGTCAGGTTGCCGTCGGCGTCGAGGCGGCAGACGGCGGCGGCGGGCTCGTAGCCGCCTGGCCACCACCCGAGCGAGATGCCAACGCCCTCGCCGGCGGGCAGCTCGCCGCGCCGCGCCCACAGCGGATGGTCGGCCACGCGCTCGAGGCACGCCCGCGCGCCGAACACGGGGAACCGCTGGCCCGAGGGAGCGCGATCCCCCTCGACGGCGACGTTGCGCAGCCGCAGCTCGAGCGGATCGATCGCCAGCCGTGCCGCGAGCTCGTCGATCAGCGACTCGACCGCGAACGCCGCCGGCGCTGCCGCGGGCGCGCGATACGCCCCGAACGTCACCCGGTTGGTCGCGACGCCGAGCGCGGTCAGGCGGTGCGCCTGCCAGCGGTACGGCCCGGCGGTGAGCATCGCCGCGATCGACTCGATGCCGAAGTCGGCGTTGCTGCCACGATCGACCAGTACCCGCGCGCGAATCCCGGTCAGCTCACCACCCGCAGTCGCGCCGAGCTCGAGCTCGAGCAGCTCGGCGCCGGCGGGGTTGGTCGCCGCGATGTCCTCGCTGCGCGTCATCGCGAGCCTGACCGGCCGGCGCAAGGTCAGCGCCGCCGCGGCGACGAGCGGCTCGACGATCATCATCTTGCCGCCGAACGCACCGCCGAGCGTCGTCGTCCGGACGCGGACCCGCTCGACCGGCAGCCCGAACAGCTTCGCGAGCGAGTCGCGCGTCGAGAACGGCGACTGCGTCGCGCTCGAGACGACGAGCTCGCCGTCGGGTTCAAGCCACGCGGTGCCGGATTGGGGCTCGAGGTACCCCTGGTAGACCCAGGGCGTCGTGAACCTGCCGCGCACGACGACGTCGCTGGCCGCGAGCGCCGCATCGACGTCGCCGTGGTCGATCTGAGCCGTCCCGCGCACGTTCTCGGACAGCTCCTCCGCGTCGCCGAGACCGCCCGCGGCGACCGAGGCGTGGGCATCGCCGATGTCCGATCCCGCCCCGCCGGCGGGCGTCGTCGTGCGCGCGGGCGCTGACCCCGGCCGGGCCGCGGCCGCGAGGTCGAGCACCGGCTCGAGCGGGTCGAGGGCGACCTCGACGCGCTCGGCGCCGTCCTGCGCCGCGGCCTCGCTCTCGCCGACCACGATCGCGACCGGCTGGCCGGCGTACACGACCTCCTCGCGCGCGAGCGGCTCGTACATCCGTCCCGACCCGCTCGCGACGATCGGCAACTCGCGCGCGGTGAGCACGCTGACCACGCCGGGCAGCGCGCGCGCCGCCTCGGCGTCGATCGCGGCGATCCGCCCGTGGGCCTCGTGAGCGAGGACGAGACGCGCGTGCAGCAACCCCGCCATCGGGGGATCCGCGGCGAACCTCGTCGTGCCGCGGACCTTCGGCTCAGAGTCCCGTCGGGGGGTGCAGACGCCAATCGCTCCCACGCGTGGAACCTAGCACCGCCGGTGGGGGCGGGTCGCGGACGAGTGGGACGCAGTTCACAAAGCGGTCAAAACTCGGCCGGTACAGTGCAAGTACGTCCATACACATCCACGGAGCCGCACGATGATCGGACTGACCCGGTGGTGCATGGCGCATCGCCGCTGGGTGATTCTCGGTTGGATCGCGGTCGCGGTCGTCACGACCGTGGTCGCGGGCGCGGTCGGACGCCAGTACGCGAACAACTTCGGCCTGCCCGGCACCGAGGCGCAGCGCGTCGTCGACCTCCTGAACAAGGAGTTCAAGGCGCAGAGCGGCGACGTCGACACGATCGTCTGGCACACGCCGTCGGGGACCGTCACCTCGCCCCAGGTCCGAGCGGCGATCGAGCCGCTGCTCGCGCGCGTGCAGAAGATGCCGCACGTCGTCAGCGTGATCAGCCCGTACAGCCCCGCCGGGGAGGTCCAGGTCTCGCGCGATCAGCGCACCGCGTTCGCGACGATCAACTACGACAGGCGCGCGAACCTATTGCCCAACAACACCGGCGCGCCGGTTCTGAACGCCATCAACGCGATCAAGGTGCGCGGGCTGCAGCTCGCCGCCGGCGGTCAGGTGATCGAGCAGGCCGAGGGCTTCAACATCGGGCCGGCGACGACGGTCGGCGTGATCGCCGCGCTCGTGATCCTGCTGCTGACGTTCGGTTCGCTGCTCGCGGCCGGGATGCCGCTGGTCACGGCCGGACTCGGCCTGATCACCGGGATCGGCCTCGTTGGTCTCGCGACCCACATCACCGACATGGCCAACGTCGCCCCCGAGCTCGCGGTGATGATCGGGCTCGGCGTCGGCGTCGACTACGCGCTCTTCATCGTGACCCGCTTCCGCGAGAACTACACGCGCACGGGCGACGTGTCCACGTCCGTGGTCGAGGCGATGGACACGTCGGGCCGCGCGATCCTGCTCGCGGGCACGACGGTGATCATCGCGCTGCTGGGCATGTTCGCGATCGGCGTGAACTTCCTGTATGGGCTGTCGGTCGCGTCGGTGCTGGCGGTGCTGCTGACGATGACCGCCTCGCTCACGGTGCTGCCCGCGATGCTGTCGCGCTACGGAGCCAGGATCGCCCGCCCCGGCGTCTGGGCACGGCGCCGGCATGCGGACGGAGCCCCGCCCCGCGAGTCCGCATGGCGCCGCTGGAGCCTGATGGTGCAATCGCGTCCCCGGACCCTGGCGCTGGCGGCGCTCGCGGTGATGCTGCTGGCACTCGTGCCGATGCTGTCGCTGCGGCTCGATTCGAGCGACGCCGGCAACGATCCGGCGAACACGAGCACGTACCGCGCCTTCAACCTGCTCTCGCGCGGCTTCGGCGAAGGCTTCAACGGCCCGCTGCTGGTCGCGATCGTGATGCAGGACCCGAGCCAGGCCGCGACCGCCGTGCCGGCGCTGCGCGCGGCCGTCGCGCGGACCCCCGACATCGTCGCGGTGACGCCGCCGCGGCTCGGCCCGTCGGGAAAGGTCGCGGTGATCGAGGCGTATCCACGCTCGGCGCCGCAGGCCCAGGCGACGACCGACCTCGTCAACCACCTGCGCCACGACGTGCTGCCCCCGCTCAAGCACGCGCTCGGCGTGCAAGCGCTCGTCGGCGGTTTCACCGCCGGCTCGATCGACTTCGCGGCGGTCCTCTCGAGCAAGCTGCCGCTGTTCATCGGGATCGTCGTCGTGGTCTCGATGCTGCTGCTGGGCGTCATCTTCCGATCGCTCGTGATCCCGATACAGGCCGGCCTGATGAACCTGCTCAGCATCGGCGGGGCGCTCGGCGTCACCGTGCTCGTCTTCCAGGACGGGTGGTTCGCGAGCGTTCTCGGGGTCTCGCCCGGCCCGGTCGAGCCGTGGATCCCGGTGCTGATGTTCGCGGTCGTCTTCGGCCTGTCGATGGACTACGAGGTCTTCCTGATCTCCCGCGTCCGCGAGGAATGGGTACGGACCCGCGATGCCTCGCGGGCGGTGGCCGACGGGATCGCGTACACGGGCCGTGTGATCAGCGCCGCCGCCGCGATCATGGTGTGCGTTTTCCTCTCGTTCATGCTCGGCAACGAGCGCGCGGTCAAGGAGTTCGGCTTCGGCCTGGCGGCCGCCGTGTTCCTCGACGCGATCGTCGTGCGCTGCGTGCTGCTCCCCGCTGTGCTCGAGCTGCTCGGTGAGCGGACGTGGTGGCTGCCGCGCTGGCTCGACGCACGGCTGCCGTGGATCAGGATCGAGGGCAGCAAGGCGGCCGCGGCGATGGAAACCTCCTCGTGACGGCGAGCAGGACCGGCGCGGTGCTGCCGGAGCACGCCGCGCTCGTGCTCGGCGACGGACTCGGATCGCTTCGCGCCGCGATCGGGTGACCCGTGCGGCCGGTTGCCGGTAGGCTCCGCCGGCTGCGATCAAGGAGCGCTGACGGCGATAGCTGAGTTCAAGGTGGTCATCTGCGGTGCGGGGATCGCAGGTGTGGAAGGTCTGTTGCGGTTGCGCCGCCTGGCGGGCGATCGTGTCGCGGTGACGCTGCTCAGTCCCGAGGACGAGCTCGTCTGCCGCCCGCTCGCCGTGCTCGAACCGTTCGCGCCGGCGCGGCCGAGCCGCTACTCGCTCGAGCGGATCGTCGTCGGCGCCCAGGCCTCGTGGGTCAGGGACCGGCTCGTGCGGGTGGACGCCGAGGCGCGCGTCGCCCACACCAGCCACGGCGAGGAGCTGCCGTTCGACGCGATGCTCGTCGCGCTCGGAGCGCGCGAATCCTCGCCGTACGAGCACGCGCAGCTGTTCTCCGACCGCGGCGCCGCCGAGCGCTTCGAGACGATCGTGCACGAGATCGACACGGGCGAGACCACGAGCGTCGCGTTCGTGCTCCCCGACTGGCCGGTGTGGCCGATCCCGCTGTACGAGCTCGCGCTGTTGACCGCGGCGCACGCGCGGCGGTCCGGCCGCGCGGTGCGGATCACGTTCATCACGCCCGAGGCGCGGCCGCTGAAGGTGTTCGGGCAGGCCGCCGGCGAGGCCACCGAGCGGCTGCTCATCGACGCCGGCATCGACCTGCACACCGGCGTCGTCGCGCGCGTGCCGGCACCCCAGCGCGTGACCTTCGGCGAGCGCGAGCTCGAGGCGCAGCGGATCGTCACCGTGCCGCGGGTCACGGGGCCGGCCGTGCCGGGGCTGCCCGCGGGGACGAGCTGGTTCGTCCCCGTCGACGATCGCTGCCGGGTGCTCGACACCCAGGGGCGCGTGTTCGCCGCCGGGGACGTCACGGATTTCCCGGTCAAGCACGGCGGAATCGGCGCTCAGCAGGCCGACACCGCCGCCGCCGGAATCGCCCACCTCGCCGGCGCCGGCGAGCGCCCGCCGCCGTTTGAGCCGGTGATCCGCGGGACGCTGCTGACCGGCGAGCGGCCCCTGTATCTCGTCGCGCGCGTGATCGAGGGGATCGGCTGGCACACCGAGCTGTACGGCCAGGCACCGTGGCCGGCTGAGCACAAGATCGCGGCCGAGGAACTCGGCCCGTACCTCAACGCGCTGGACGCAGCGTCTGCATGAACGCGTCTGCGATCACGCGATAGCCGGCCGGCGTGGCGTGGGGATTCTGAGGCTGCTGGCAGTTGCCGGTGTAGCGGCAGATGTTCGCGACGGCGACCGGCACCCGGCCGGCGCCGGGAAGCGTCGTGGTATGCGTCAGGTCATGGGTCGCGAATGCCGTGGCGACGTCGGCCACCGGGATCGCACCGGCCGCGTACGCGGCGGCCAGTGTCCGATTGAGCAGGTCGACGACCTGCAGGGTCTCGGGGACGAGCGCGCGCATCGCGCCGCCCTGGAGCCACAGGGCGAGCCCCGGGTCGTAGTAGTTCATCGCGATGATCGGCGTGCCCGGGCCGGCGGCCGCGCGCAGCGCCTTGGCGATCGCCCTCACGTTCGTGCGTGTGCGCGCGAGCGCCGAGCGCACGCACGGCAGCGTGATCGTGGTACCGGTGCCGCAGGCGGCGCCGATGTCATTGCCGCCGATGTCGATCGTGACGAGGTCGATCGCGCGCCGGTGCGCGCGCAGGAACCGGACGGCGCGGCTGAGCTGGGGCCCGGCGGGGCCGGTGCACAGATCGCCGGACTGCAGCGTCGCGCTCGTCGCGCCGAGGCAGGCGATGTTGACGAGCCGCAGGTCGTGCCGGCGGGCGCGCCGCCGCGCGAACAGGTCATCGACGTAGCCGCTGGTCGGCCGCGTCGGCGGTGCCTCCCAGCCCTGCGCCAGCGAGTCACCGAGCGCCAGGTAGTAGTGCGCGCCAAGCGCGCTCGCAGGGGCGCACAGCACCGCGCCCGCAGAGGCAGCGCACGCGATCAGAATCGTTCGCCACGCGGCCATTGGGCCACGATACCGGCGACGTTGTCATGGCTGCCTGTTCGGATTATCCGAACAGGCGATCCGGGCGACGGCCACGCCTCACAGACGGCCGACGAGGCGCAGGTGCTGGAACGGCTTGCCGTCGCGCAGCTCGCGCACGACGGCCTCGACAAGCCCCTCGCCGCCGACCGTGCGGCCGTCGGTGACGGCGCTGACGTGGGCCCGCTTGCTCTGGATCAGCCGTGCCATCGTCTCGTCGATCGTATTCGCCGCGAGCAGGTACCACGCGGTGACGGCGTCGCGCTGGCCAATCCGGTGGCAGCGATCCTCGGCCTGATCGTGCATCGCGGGTGTCCACTCGAGCTCGAGGAACGCGACGTTCGAGGCGCGGGTGAGCGTGATGCCCTGGGCGGCGACCCGGGTCGCGCCGACGATCAACTGGGGTCCGGCCGGATCCTGGAACGCCGCGATCGCGGCCTCGCGGTCGGTGATCGAATCGGATCCGAGCAGGTGCAGCGCGTCCGGGAAGCGGGTCAGGACGGCCTCCTGCACCTCGATGTGACGGGCGAACACGACGAGCGGCTCGCCGGAGACGAGGAAGTCCTCGATCCAGCCGAGCGCCGCCGCGAGCTTGCCGCGGGCGGCAAGGCGCTGCAGCGTCCCGAGCTGCGCGAGGCGCTCGGCGCGCAGCGTCGCCGCGATCCGCGCGTTCAGCTCCGAGAGGTCGAGTGGCTGCAGGCGCAGCCACTCGATCACGTCGAGCTCGGCGACGCGGTACTCGGACTCGTTCGTGAGCGCGACCGGCACGACGACCTGGCGCTTGGGCGGCAGCTGGGGCAGCACGTCGGCCTTCAGCCGCCGGACGAAGCAATGCCGGCGCAGGTGCCAGTGCAGGCGCTCCTCGCTCATCCCGCCGCGGAACTTCTGGGCGAAGCGGGCACCGGAGCCAAACTCCTCGAGGCGGCCGATCACCCGTAGCTGGGCGATCAGCTCCTCGGCGTGGTTGAGCACCGGGGTGCCGGTCAGCGCGAGCTTCAGACCGTTCTCGCGCACGGCCGCCGCGAGCGCGCGGACGGCCTGCGTGCGCTTCGCGCTCGGGTTCTTGCAGTAGTGGGACTCGTCGACGACGAGCGCGTGCGGGCGCGCGCGGGCGAGCGCCTGGCGGTGGTGGGCGACGATCTCGTAGTTGAGGATCCGGATGTCCGCGCGGGGCGGGACGGCCGTGCGTCCCTCGACGACGGCGACCGACCGGTGCGGGAGCCACTTGTGCGCCTCGCGCTCCCACCCGAGCTTCATCGACGCGGGGCACACGACGATCGCCGGGAACGCATCGTCGGCCTCGAGCGCGGCGAGCGCCTGGACGGTCTTGCCGAGGCCCTGCTCGTCGGCGAGGAACGCGCCGCGCGCATCAAGCACGTAGCGGACGCCCGCCCACTGGAACGGGGCGAGCGTGCCGCCGAGGGCGCCGGCGGTGTCGGAGAGCGGGTCCGCGTGCTGGGCGCGAGAGCGGCGGATCGCATCAGCCGCCTCGCGGCGCTCGTCCAGCAGCCGCGCGACGAAGTGCGCCGCGACCGGATCGACCTCGACATCGTGCCGCGCGACGAACGCGTCGAGTTCCTCGACGAGCCATGGGTCGAGCGGGACCGTGCGGGTGCCCTCGGCTCCCGGCAGCTGCTCGAACGCGGAGCCGATGTCCGGGTCCCACACGACCTCGAGCCGGAGCTCTTCGCCGTTCAGGCCCCGGAACCAGACCAGCCGCGCGGGAGCGGGCGTCTCGCCGGCCTCGATGATCGCGGCGCAGCGTTCGGCCGCGGCGCTCAGGTGGCCCGACCGCTGCTCGCGCAGGACCCGCACGGCGTCGGCGGTGAGCGGCACGAGCAGGCTGCCGTCGTGCTCGCGCGCGGTGTCGATCAGCTCGCTCGGCACCGGTCCCGCGAGCGTGTCGAGCACGAACCAGCCGCGGCCGTCGTGGCGGGTGGTCCGCACGTGCCCGATCCAGCGCTGCTTGATCCCGGCCAGCCACCGCTCGACCTGGGGATCGACGCTCAGCTCGGGGTAGCGCTCGAGCACCTCCGCGACCTTGATCCCCGACAGGTCGACGGCCGGCGCCGACCACTCGCGCCGGTCCCAGTCGAAGCGCCGGAACGGGATCGTGCGGACGAGCTCGACGAGCGCGCGCTCGTACGGGAACGAGAGCACGACGAAGCGGTTGCCCTCGCGGTCCTCGCGCAGCACGACGTTCGGGGGGTCGGCGAGAAGCTTCATCAGCTCCGGACGCTAGCGAGTGGGCGGGACGCGAGGCGCGCTGAAAGAATGGGCGCCGCACCGTCCAATCGGCCTGGGAGGAGAGACCATGTCCAGCACCGCCGCCCCGCCCGCCGCAACCCACGTCGACCAGTGGCTGTCCGGCTTTGACCGGGCGCTGACGGAGGGCGACATCGCCGCCGCCGCGGAGCTGTTCGGCGAGGAGTGCCACTGGCGCGACCTCGTCGCGTTCACGTGGAACATCGCGACCATCGAGGGGCGGGACGGCGTCTGCGACCTGCTCGGGCACACGCTCTCGCGCGTGCGGCCGAGCGGCTGGCGCGCGACCGAGGAGCCGACGAGCGCCGACGGCGTGACCGAGGCGTGGATCGCGTTCGAGACCGCGGTGGGGCGGGGGAGCGGTCATCTGCGGCTGATCGACGGCAAGGCATGGACGCTGCTGACCGCGCTCGACGAGCTCAAGGGCTACGAGGAGAACGCGGGCGTGAACCGGCCGAAGGGAGTGGAGCACGGCGCGCTGGCTGAGCGGCGGTCGTGGCTCGAGGAGCGGCAGGCCGAGGCCGAGGAGCTCGGGTGTGGGGTTCAGCCGTATGTCGTGATCATCGGCGGCGGGCAGGGCGGGATCGCGCTCGGCGCGCGCCTGCGCCAGCTGCACGTGCCGACGATCATCGTCGAGCGCAACGCCCGCCCCGGTGACTCGTGGCGCAAGCGCTACAAGTCGCTGTGCCTGCACGATCCGGTCTGGTACGACCACCTGCCGTACATCAAGTTCCCCGCGAACTGGCCGGTGTTCTCGCCCAAGGACAAGATCGCGGACTGGCTCGAGATGTACACGCGGGTCATGGAGTTGGACTACTGGGGCTCGACGACGGCGACGAGCGCGCGGTACGACGACGCGGCGGGCGAGTGGATCGTCGAGGTCGAGCGCGAGGGCGCCGACGTGACCCTGCGGCCCAAGCAGCTCGTGTTCGCGACCGGGATGTCGGGGCGCCCGCACGTGCCGGCGTTCCCGGGCATGGACGTGTTCAAGGGCGACCAGCACCACTCCTCGCAGCACCCCGGGCCAGACGCGTACCGCGGCAAGCGGGCGGTCGTGATCGGCTCCAACAACTCGGCCCACGACATCTGCGCCGCACTGTGGGAGCACGGCGCGGACGTGACGATGGTGCAGCGGTCCTCGACCCATGTCGTGCGCTCCGAAACGCTGATGGAGGTCGCGCTCGGCGGGCTCTACTCCGAACAGGCCGTCGCCGACGGGATGACGACGGAGAAGGCGGACATGACGTTCGCGTCGCTGCCCTACCGGATCATGGCCGGCCTGCAGGTTCCCGTCTACGACGAGATCCGCGAGCGTGACGCCGACTTCTACGCGCGGCTCGAGGCGGCCGGCTTCCAGCACGACTGGGGGGAGGACGGATCCGGGCTGTTCATGAAGTACCTGCGACGCGCGTCCGGGTACTACATCGACGTCGGCGCCTCCGAGCTGGTGGCTCGCGGAGACATCAAGCTCCAGCCGGGCCAGGTCGTGCGGTTGACCGAGGATGCGGTCGTGCTCGAGGACGGCACCGAGCTGCCGGCCGATCTCGTCGTGTACGCGACCGGCTACGAGTCGATGAACGGCAGCGTGGCCGATCTGATCTCCCAGGATGTGGCCGACCGGGTTGGGAAGGTGTGGGGCCTCGGCTCCGGGACGACGAAGGATCCCGGGCCGTGGGAGGGGGAGCAGCGCAACATGTGGAAGCCGACGCAGCAGGAGGGGCTGTGGTTCCACGGCGGCAACCTGCACCAGTCCCGTCACTACTCGCTGTATCTCGCGCTGCAGCTGAAGGCGCGGATGGAGGGTCTTGACACGCCGGTGTACGCGCTTCAGGAGGTCCATCACACGCGGTGATTGCGGACAGCGCTGCGGTGGGTTCTACGGATGTCGCTTCGGACGCCGTGATGCAACCTCCGGGGCATGGACAGCATCGAGCGTGTCCGTGCCGCGATCGATTTGCGCCCGGTCGACCGGGTTCCGGTGGACCTGCACAACTTCATGCCGGCGGCAGTCGCCTCCGGGCACCCGATGTCGGAGGTCTTCCGCGACGGCGAGCTGCTCGCGGAGGCGATGCTGCAGGCGTGGCGCGAGTTCGGCCACGACATGATCCTGCTCGAGAACGGCACGGCGTGCAATGCGCAGGCGTGCGGCGTGGAGGCGCACTACCGCGACGACACGGCGCCGGTCGCCGGTACGCCGGTACTGACCTCGCTCGCGGACGTCGCCTCGCTCGAGGTCCCGGATCCGTACACGGCCTTCCCGATGTGCGAGATCCTCAAGGCGACCAGGATCCTGTCGCGCGAGCTCGGCGATCGGGCATGGATCTGCGCGCGGGCCGACCAGGGACCGATGGACCTCGCGGCTCAGCTCCGCGGCATGACCGAGTTCATGATGGACCTCGTGCGGGTCGAGGACGACGAGCTGATCCACGCGCTGCTCGACTTCGCGCGGCGCGTCGCGACCCGCTACGCGTTTGCGCTGATCGAGTCCGGGGGCCACTCGACCTCGATCGGCGAGCCGGTGGCCGGGCCGGCGATGATCTCGCCACGTCACTACCGGCGCTACCCCTGGATCCACGAGAGGCGGATGGTGGATGAACTGAAGGAGCACGGGATCGTCCTGCATCTGCACATCTGCGGCGACACGGCGAAGATCACCGACGACTTCATCGCGACCGGCGCGCAGGTGCTCGAGGTCGACCACAAAACCGACGCGCGGCAGCTGTTCGACGCGGCCCGGGGCAAGACATGCCTGCTCGGGAACATCGATACGAACCTGCTCGCGCTCGGAACTCCGGGCGAGGTGGAGGATGCGTGCCGCGAGCTGATCGAGACCACCCGGCCCGGTGACGGGCTGATCCTCGGACCGGGGTGTGCGCTGCCGCCCATCACCCCGGCCGAGAACATCCACGCGCTCGTCGAGTCGGCCAGGAAATACAGCCCGGCCGGCATCAGCTGACCGTTTCCTGCCGTCAGCGGACAACTGGGCCGAGCAATGGACGAATATGGTGCGTTTCTCGGCCCGGTTGCCCTCGGTCGAGCGGTCAGCCGTCGCGGAGGGCCATGATCCCGCCGATCCCGCCGAGGTACAGCGAGGTCGTGCCCGTGCGCGGATCGCGTCCGAGCGCGATCCCGGCGTAGTGGTTGTTGTAGAGGCCGCCGTGACCCGAGACGCGGCGCCAGAGGACCTTGCCGGTGCGGTAGTCGACGGCGGTCCAGTACCACACGCCGGCGCCGGGCCGGCCCGGATCCTTGCGCTTCTCATAGGTGTAGATGAGGCCGTTGACCGTGTCGCCCTTCGCGATCGCGGACGGGGTGCGGATCGTCGTGTTACGCCATACGATCCGGCAGCCGGAGCCGCTCGGGGCGATGTCGATCCGGTCCATGCCGGGCGCGCTCACGAGCCCGAGGTTGCCACCGACCGGGACGCCGCCGGCGATGATGTCGTTCCACTTCTGCAGCTGGTAGCCGTAGTTGTTCTCGACGATCAGCGAGCGGCCCATCGAGATCAGCGAGTTCTCGTCGTCGCTTGAGCCCTTGTGGAACACCGGGACGCTGCACACGACGCGGTTCGTCCCGCGGGGGACCCGGTCGGCGGTGCGGTACACAACGACGTCCATCGGGTCGGCGTTGTCGGTGATCGCGACGTACGCCGGCGCGGTGGAGCTGCGATGGCCGCTGAGCGGGCCGATCAGCGTCGGCGTCGTCCCCGAGCCGGCGTTGAACTGCCCGATCTTCTGGACGCCGATGTTGCGGTACCGCACGCGCCAGATGATCTTCGGCGTGAGATCTGCGCCGGCGCGGAACTTGTACATCGCGGTGTCGGTGACGACGTAGGCGCCGTCGCTGCCAACCGCGAACGAGTTCTCGATCTGCGCGCGGAGGATCACCGAGCGGCAGTGCCCGGTCCGCGGGTCGAGGACGCCGACCGCGCCGTGGTAGCGACCGACGAACCACAGCCGCCCCTGCGCATCGGGCAGAACCGACGGGATCCGGTCGCCGGGGGTCAGGCACGAGGTCGGGTCGTAGTCGGCGACCTGCACGAACTGCGGCGACGAGGCGTTGCCGCGCACGGCGATCACGAGGATGTGGCGGTTGGAGGCGGCGACGACGACGCGGCCGCGGTTGTCGAGGTAGAAGTACGCCCCGCCGGTGGTGTTCGTCGCCGGGTCGGTGCCCGGGGGCGGAGCGATGAACGGCAACTGCAGGAACGCACGCGTCGCGAGCGTGTGCGGGTCGATCATGTACAGGCCCGGCCCGTGCGTGAGATCGGTGCACGTGCTGATCAACCGCCCCTGCGGGTCGAAAGTCAGCGTGATGCAGTCGCGGCCGATCGCGGTGGTGAGCGTCTGGGGATGACGCCCGAGCGGTCCGGACAGCGACGTGTAGTTATCACTGGCCCAGGCGTCGTTGTGGACGCTGTTGCGGGGATCGGTGGCCATGAACGGGTCCTGCCACGCCGGCGAGATCCCAGGCACCGGGTTGGCGACGGCGGCCTGCCCGATGAACGCGGGCAGCGTCGGGGCGGGCCCGGTGTTCTCGATCGGGACCGCCGGGCCCGTCGCCGCGAAGGCCGTCGCCGGCAGCAGTGCGATCGTGGCGGCGACGGCGAGGCACGTCGCGAGCGTCGTCGGGAGCCGTTTCAGGGTCCGGACGTTAGCCGAGGCAGGCCGATGAGGGAGCTACACCGGTGAGGACGGCCGCGCCAGCCCCTCCGCCAAGTCGCCGAACCCCGGCGCGATCACGGCACCTGGCTGCGCGACCAGCTCCTCCGCCACGAGCGCCTCGGTGGTGAGCATCAGCGCTGCGACCGAGGCGGCGTGCTGGATCGTCAGCCGGGTCACGCGCAGCGGGTCGATCACGCCGCCCTCGAACAGGTCGCCGAAGTCGCCGGTGAGCGCGTTTAACCCGTGCCCGGGCGGCATCGCCCGCACCTGGTCGATCACGGCCGAGCCGTCGTAGCCCGCATTCGTCGCGACCCAGAAGAGCGGCTCGGAGAGGACGTCGCGGATCACGTCGGCGCCGCGCAGGTAATCGCCCTCGAGACCTGTGTCCTCCAATGCCACGGCCGCGCGCAGCAGCGCGGTGCCACCGCCCGCGACGATGCCCTCGGACACGGCGGCCCGGGTCGCCGCGAGTGCGCCCTCGGTCCTGCGCAGCTTCTCCTTCAGCTCGGGTCCGGTGGCGGCGCCGACGTGGATGACGGCCAGCGACGAGGACAGCTTGGCGAGCCGCTCGCGGAGAACCTCGATGTCAGTGTCCGCGGTCGCGCGCTCGAGCTCGATCCTGATCTGTGCGAGCCGTGCCTCGACCTGCTCCGGGGTGCCCGCGCCCGACACGAGCACGGTCGAGTCGTCGGTGATCACGACGCGGCGGGCGCTGCCGAACGTCGAGGGCTTCACGTGCTGCAGGGTCAGGCCCGCCTCGTCCGCGATCACCTCGCCGCCGGTGAAGGCCGCGAGGTCGTGCAGGTGCGCGATCCGCCGATGCCCGAAGCCGGGCGCGCGAACGGCGACGGCGCGCAGCGTTCCGTGCTGGTTGTTCTGCACGAGCAGCCCGAGCGCCGCGCCCTCGACCTTTTCCGCGAAGATCACGAGTGGCCGGGGCGCCTTCATCACCGCGTCGAGCGTCGGCATCAGATCCTGAATGTGCACGAGCGGCTTGCTCGACAGCAGGATGTAGGGGTCGTCGAAGACGGTCTCCATCCGCTGCGTGTCGTGGATCAGGTACGGGGAGAAGTGGCCGTTGTCGACGCGCATTCCCTCGACGAACTCGACCTCGATCCCGGGCATCGCGGCTTCCTCGATCGTCACCACGCCCTCGGGCCCGACCTGGTGCAGGGCGCGGGCGACCGCCGCACCGATCCGCTCGTCCTCCTTGGCTGCGATCGTCGCGACTCGGACCAAGTCCTCCTCGCCGCCGACGTGCCGCGCGCTGCGCTGGAGCTCCGCTACGACCAGCTCGGTCGCCTCCTCGATCCCGCGGCGCAGCAGCATCGGGTTCGCGCCCTCGTCGAGTGCCCTCATGCCTTCGCGCACGATCGCCTGAGCGAGCAGCGTCGCGGTCGTCGTGCCGTCGCCCGTGACGTCGCTCGTCTTGTTCGCGACCTCGCGCACGAGCTGCGCGCCCATGTTCTTGAACTGGTTGCTCAGCTCGATCTCCCGCGCGATCGAAACGCCGTCGTTAGTGATCGTCGGCGCGCCCGTGAGCCGCTCCAGCACGACGTTGCGGCCCTTGGGACCGAGCGTCACCTTGACCGTGTTGGCGAGCTCGTCGACTCCTGCCTGCAGCAGCAGACGGGCCTCGTGGTTGAAGTAGAGGATCTTTCCCATTGACGAGGTGTTCTCCTTCTCAGGCGCCGGCCGGGATCAAGATGCCGCGACCCTGGAGCCGCCCGCCGTCGAGGTCGGCCATCGCGTCGTTGATCGCGTCCAAGGGGTACGTCGAGGTATGCAGGCTGACCTTGCCCTGGGCGGTGAGCGTCATCAACTCGACCAGGTCGGTGTAGGTCCCGACGAGATTCCCGATGAACGAGATCTCGCGCGAAATGACGTCGATCGTCGGGATGTTGATGTTCTCGCCGTAGCCGATCACGTAGTAGAAGCCGCCGTCGCGGACCATCGCGATGCCGTCCTCGATCGCACCCTTCTCGCCGACGAAGTCGATGATCGCCTCCGCGCCGAGGCCGTCGGTCAGCTCCTTGACCTTGTCGACGTGCGAGCCGTCGACGCGGATGGTCTGGTCCGCGCCCATCTCACCTGCGAGCGCGAGCGCCTTCTCGGAGGGGTCGATCACGATCACCTCGGTGGGCGTGTACGCCTTCAGGCACTGGATCCCGATGTGGCCGAGTCCACCCGCTCCGATCACGACCGCGTGGGTGCCGGCGCCGAGCACCGGGATCGCCTTCTTGACCGCGTGGATCGCGGTCAGGCCGGCGTCGGCGAGCGCCGCGATGTCCTTCGGGTGCAGCGACGGGTCGAGCTTGACGACCGAGCGCGCGGAGGTGAGGAGAAACTCGGCGAAGCCCCCGTCGCGGTTGATGCCGGGGAACGAGCCGCTCAGGCAGTGCATGTCATCTCCCGTGCGGCACGGTCCGCACAGCCCGCAGGAGATGAACGGGTGCACGATCACGGTGTCCCCGACCTCGACGTTCGTGACCGCCGAGCCGATCTCGTGCACCCAGCCGGCGTTCTCGTGGCCCGGTGTGTAGGGGAGCGCGACCCCCGACTTCTCCGCCCACTGACCCTCCTGGATGTGAAGGTCGGTCCGGCACAATCCGGCGGCGCCGATGCGCACGACGACGTCGAGCGGGCCTGTGGCCTTCGGCTCGTCGATGCTGTCGAGCTTGAGCGGCTCGTGGTAGGCGTGCAGCCTCGCGGCCTTCATCTCGCAACCTCCTCTGGAACGGCCGCCAGGTCGTGGCGGAATTGCAGTAGCGAGCGGCAGATGCCGCCGTTTGTCTCGAGGCTGGTCCGTACCAGCCGCGCCATCCGCAGCCAGCGCTGAAGCTCGCCGGACGCCACCGGGGTGCCGTTCGGCAGCACGAACGCGGGGGCGTCGGCGTCGCACGGGATCCCGAGCTGCGAGCGCAGCTCGAGGCACCGCCGCAGCTCCGGCCCGTCGTCGAGGTCGCCGACGCGCAGCGCGACGACGCCCTGCGCATCCGAGCCCCCTGCGAGCACTGCTTCACACAGCTTCGACTGGCGCGCGACCAGCGCCTTGCGCTGGAACAACTCCCGCAGCGACCGCAGATCGTCGTCGTCGGTCTCGCCCGGGAAGGCGCCGGTGAAGCCCTCGCCCCGGGCGATCGCCGCGTTGATCTCCGCGCCGGTGTAGTGGTCCTCGAGCACGATCGTCACCCCCCGCACTCCAGGCAGCCGGCGCACGGCGTCACGCGCGTCGGCTGCCATCAGGAACGCGAAGTTCGGCGCGCACTGCGGGGTCGGAAGCCGCAGCATCACCTCGACGTCGCCGTCCTGCGAGACCCCCACCGAGCTGACGAACCGAAGCGTCGTGATCGGTTCGTCGAGCTCGGGGTCGATCACACTGTCCAGCGCCGCAAGGACGCCGTCTCGTGTCGTCATGCGGTTTCGACCAGCTGGGCGTCTTCCTTTGCGGCGGGTGTGCCTCCGTTGGTCAACTGGAATTCCTGCGGGACGTCGATCCCGTACAGCTTCGCGGCGTTGAGGCCGAGGATCTTCCGCTTGCCGTCGGAGTTCAGCCGCGGGTAGTCGGAGAACTCGTCGCGATCGGACTCGGGGTAGTCCCAGTCGATGAAGCCCTCGATCTGCCACTTGGGCTCCCAGATGCCGTAGTCAGAGCCGAACAGCATCTTGTCCTCGCCGACCCAGAACAGCAGCTCACCCAGGACCTTGGCGAAGAACCGCGGACGGGCGTGCATCAGGCCGCCGATGACGACCGCCAGGCCGGCGTACACGTTGGGCTCCTGCGTCGCCATGAAGCAGAAGTCCTCGATCCGTGGCAACCCGACGTGCTCGACGATGAAGTTCAGCTCGGGGTTGTCGGTTGCGGCCTCGTCGACGTCCCTCGGGTCGAACGCGTCCTTGTTCAGTGGCCAGATCGTCGGGCCCTTGTGGACGTGGATGTTCTTGATGCCGAGTTCCTTGCACTTCGCGAAGAACGGTTTGCACTGCTCGTCATCGAGCCGCCAGCCACGGGAGCCGTTGTACCACTCGGCCGTATAGAGCTTGACGCCCTGCAGGTTGTAGCGCTTGGCGTCTGCTTCCAGCTGCTGGAGGCCGGCCTCGCCCTCGCGGGGATCGAAACGGCCGTTGACGATGACCTTGTCCGGGTACTTCGCGGCTAGCTGGGCGTTCTTGTCCACCGTGTTGAAGCCGGTCGTGTACCACTCCTTCAGATACGTCGACTGGCAGACGACCTTGTCGGCGCCGGCGTCCTCGAACACGTCCTTGACGAAGTCCTCCTCGGAGTACTTCATGAACTTCTCGAGCGGCCAATGGGTCTCGGCCGGAGCCAGTCCCATGTACGCGTGGAAGCACTCGATCCAGCCCTTCGCATACTGCTCCTGGCCCTTGACCCAGTTCTCGGGGCTCGCGTCCCAGAAATGGCAGTGGCCGTCGACGATGAAGTACTTCTCGCCGTTACGCTCGAACATATCTCTCCCTCACCTAGCTGAGCGCTTGCAGATCGAAGCTAATGTACTCCGCTGCATCCTCGGGGTTGGCAAAAAGGATGATCCGGTCATCGAGGACGACCATCCGTCCGTAGTGGGTCGACATGATCTCCTCGAAGTCGTCGTTGCCGAAGTCGTCCCAGCCGAGCGCCTCGGCGCACTCGGCGTAGTCGACCTCGAATTTGCCGACGCCGTCGACGCGGATCATCGAGGGCAGTTCCTCGACGGTCACACCGGGCTTGCCACGCATGACCTGTGCGACGACGTAGCCGACCTGGTTGTTCATCAGGGTCACGCCGGCACGGTTCGACGGCGTCGAATCCGCCTTGAAACGGTCTGCTGTGATGCTCATGAACGTGCCTCCGTCGCGTTGAGGTTGAGCTCGGTGACGATTTCGTCAAAGCGCCGCTGGGCGTGCTCGAGCGACTCCTCGAAGCGGATCACCTTCTCCCCTGGCTGTGACCAGATCGGCTGTAGCGCGCGCGCCGCGGCGACGCTGACGGGCGTCCACGCCTCGAGCCAGGACTGCATCGTGGCCCGGTTCTCCTCGCCGTGTTGCTCGTCGCCCGAGAGCATCCCGAACAGGGCTCGCGCGACCCGCGCGTCGCGGGCGACGTCGGCCTCCCCGGCGCCCATCAGCGTCGGCGTGACGAAGTCACCTTGCGGTGCCGCCACCTGCATCACGAACTCGCTGCGGAACAGCTCGCCGACGAGCGGTTCGAAGACGACCGCGGCGGCAAAGAACGCCTCAGCCCAGTCCCGCACTCCGGTGATCCGCTCGACGTTCTCGCGCACGCCCTGCCAGATCGGGTCGTTGATCCAGGCATCCTTGTGCGCCTGGCCGTCGAACCCGTCGATCGACTCGCTCAGGTCGAGGTTGTAGAGGATCAGATCCTGGCCGAAGCGGAGCTTGTGTGCGGAGGCGACGGACAGTGCGTTGTTGATCATGTTCGTCGGCGCGTCGCGCTGCGCCGGCAGGTATACGTGCATGCCGATCCCGTGCTCGGCGTGGGCCCAGGCGCCGACGTGGCGCTCGACCACGGTGAGCCAGCCGTGATTCCAGCCGTCGAACGCGCGGGCCGCCTTCGCGTTTGACAGGTTCTGGCTGATCTGACGCACGACGTTGGCATTGTTGCGGTAGATCGTCTGCTCCCATTCCTCGTTGGGGTCGAGGAATGCATGCCAGTTGGACGACTTCAGCTTGGTCCACTCGACCGGGTAGCCGCCGACGCCGTCGGCGAAGCCGTAGATCCAGCCCTGCAACAGGTGCCGCGCCGGATCGGGCTGCACGTCGACCGTCACGTCCTCGTAGATCGAGGCCCGGCGCTTGGCCGGCGTGAAGTAGTTGTAGCTGCGGCTGTTCGAGGAGGGGAACTCGCGGGCGCCCGCCTCGGCGTCTGTGAACTGCGGCTTGGGAACACTCCGTTCCTTCACCGGCGAAGCAGTGTCTGTTGCCATCGCTCTTCTCTCCTCTCCGCGGTCCTATTCCGCGGTTGTCGTGAACTTGTCGTAATAGACCCGGGACTCGGGGACGCCGCTTCGCACCAGCAGTCCGATGGCGGCGTCGACCATCGGGGGCGGGCCGCACAGGTATGCGTCCACCTCGCTGAGCTCCGGTTCACAGCGGGCGACCACGTCCGTGATCAGCCCGCACTCGCCGCTCCAGCCGTCCGCGTGCGCCGCCTCTGAGAGGGCCGGCACGAAGCGGAAGTTCGGCAGCCGTTCCGCGAGCGTGGCGATCTCGTCCTGGTGAAACAGGTCGCCTGGACCGCGCGCCCCGTAGTAATAGACCGCCGGGCGGCTCGAGCCCTCCTGCGCCATCGAGCGCAGCAGGGCGAGGATCGGCGCCATGCCGGCACCGCCTCCGATGAACAGCAGCGGCCGGTCGGACTTCTCCCGCAGGGTGAACACGCCGTAGGGCCCGGTCACCTCAAGTTCCTGCCCGTGCTGGAGGCCGCCGTTCGAGAGCAGGCTCGAGAACTTGCCCTCGGGATACACCTTGATCATGAACTCCAGCTCGCTGCCCGGGAGGTTCGCCATCGAGAACGACCGCACCTCTTCGGTGCCCGGGATCGTGATGTCGACGTACTGGCCCGGCTTGAACGGCATGTCTGGCCCGCTCAGCACGAGGCGCCGGATGTCGTGGGTGAGCGGCTCGTTCGCCACGACGTGCATCGTCTGGGTCTGCAGCGCGACGCCGCTGCGGAGCACCTCCTCGTCGTAGTTGATCAACTCGATCTCGAGATCGGACATCGCGTGCGCGCGGCACAGCAGCGTCCAGCCCTCCTCCTTCTCGTAGTCGTTGAGCGCGAACGTCGAGTACTTGTCGAGGTCGACCTCGCCGTCGAGCAGGAACGACTTGCACGCCGAGCACTGGCCCTCCTTGCACCCGTGCATCAGCATCAGGCCCTGGCGGAACGCGCCGCGCAGGATCGTCTCGTCCTCGTCGACCTCGAACTCGACGCCGACCGGCTCGAGTCGTACGTGATAGGTGTGTCCCATAAGCGCTGCCGCGGGGTCGCAGAAGGGGCGATCGGCGCTTGGAAACCGATCGCCCCTCCCGCGAGGGTGCTCAGGCGGCCGCCCCCGTGGGTCTGCGACCGCCGGGTCCGCCGGCCTTGTACTCAGCGATGTGAGCCTCGCGCTCTGCCGGCGACATCTCGCCCAGCAACACGTTCGGACTCTGCAACGTGTAGCCCCGGACATTCTCGAGCTTCCACATCTTCTGGGGATCGAGATCGAGATGCGGCTGCGGGACGAGCGTCTCACCGTCGTCGCGGACGTAACCGAGGTCCTGGATGATCTCGGCGAGGTCCATGCCGTGGTAGCAGGTCTCCCACTCGCGCTTGCCGGTGAGCCTACCCATCGACGGGGTCGCCCGGCCCTTGTACTCCGGCCGGAACGCGACCGCGTCGGTCCAGTGGCACGTCTCCGAGCAGTACGTGCGGACCTGCCCGTCGACCTCGTCGACCACCGTGTCCTCACGGATCAGGCACGGAACCATGCAGCTCCAGCACCGGTGTGGGTAGACGTAGTCGGTATCGGCGTCGAACGTGATCGGCGCGTGGCCGTTCTTCTTCGAGAGCTCGGTGTAGCGCTCCCACCACTTGCCGTACTTGTCGTACCAGCCCGGGTACTTGTGCTCGAACCACTCGAAGTCGTTGTCGTCCATGCCGTCGATCCGCCAGTAGTTGACCGGCCAGCCGGTGGCGAAGAACTGCGCGACCTCGTGGATGTAGCCCTTGTTCCAGATCCGGTTCCACGACTCCTCGACGAGGTCGTGCGGGATCGTCAGCCCGTACTTCTCGAGCGGTACGAGGTAACTGCGGTAGTAGTCGTCGTAGATCCACCGTCGCCACGCCTCGGCGTAGCTCTCGCGATCCTTGCGGCGATCCTTCGTGCCGTACTCGATGAACGTCCCGATCGCGGCATCGACGACGGCATGGTTGTTCCACCACGCGTAGCGGAGGTCGCGCTCGAGCAGTTCGCGATTGCGCTCGTCGGCGAGCGCCATCAGGATGATCGAGTAGCCGTTGGAGATATGGCGTGACTCGTCGGACTGCACCGAGTGGAACACGGTCGGCAGCAGATAGTCCCCGTTGGCCGCCGCCTCACCGGGCATCGCCACGAACAGCACGTTCGTGAACGCGGTCTCGGCGACGATCGTCAGGTAGATGTTCGCCGCGGTGATCGCATCGCCGGTGATGAACCCCTCGCCGAACTGGCGTCCGATCGTGCCGGCATAGCAGTTCTGGAACGCCTTCTCGGTGATGTCGAACCCCGCGGGGTCGATGTAGTGGTTCATGTACAGGCGCTTGAGGTTCATCTGGATCGTCGAGTGACGAACCTCGTCGATCATCTGGATCGCCAACCCGTTGTGTACCTCGGGGTTCGGCACGGTCCCGATCGTCAGCGGCATTGCCCGGGCGGCGGAGATCTCCGGGAACGGAATGATCGAGAGGAACAGCTTCTGCCATTCCATCCACCGCTCCTGCACCTGGCGGAACATGTTGCCGCGGATCGCGCCGTCCATCGCGCCGAACACGCGATTGTCCTTCTCCTCTTCCATCGGGAAGTACGAGCGCAGGACCTGCTTGAGCGGGTCCTTCTTCGGCGCCTTCTCAAACGTGTAGTCGGTCGAATACTTCTCGACCGGAGTGACATACGTCGGCTCCCAGGAAAGCTCCTGGATCTTGTTGTGAGCCTTGGTGATGCTCGCTCTACTCACGCTCCACTCCTTCGCTGGGGTTCCCTGTCACCGCAGGGCGTCCGGGGCCGCTGAACGGCCTCACATCGAGGCTAAGTCACTGCTGTAACCGCGACAAGAAGCTCGCTTTTTCTGCATCTGCTTGCAAATCAGAGGACATGCGCGAGCCGTCCTGCCTCGCACTCGGAGCCATCGTCGGAAGCGGCCGCGGGTCCACCGAGAGCGCTCTGCGCGACCTCGATCACGGTCGCGGCCAGGTGCTCGTGCTCGGTGTCGAACACGTGGGGCGTCGTCGATAGCCCGAGCGCTGCGACGAACCGCCGGTTGTGGTCGAGGATCGGTGCGGCGATGCAGCAGAAGTCCTGATCGAACTCCTCGCGGTCGACGGCGTAGCCGTGGCGGCGCACGTGGTCGAGCTCCGCCGCGAGCGCAGCTCCGGTGGTGATCGTCTGCGGCGTGAACGACTTCAGCCCGCGCGCGAAATAGCGCGCGAGCGCCGGCGGCTCGAGCAGCGACAGCACGACCTTGCCCATCGCCAACGCGTGCGCGCTGTCACGAATTTCGCTGCCGAGCCCGGGCATCCGGCGGACGCCCTGGCGTCCCTGGACGGCGACGATCTCGATCCGGCCCGGGCGCACGACGCCGAGGTACGAGCGCCTGCGGGTCAGCAGGAACAGGCGATCCACCGTGCCCGCGAGTCCTGCCTCGGGCAGCGTCGCGGACTCGCCGGGGTCGGTCAGGCTCCCGAGACCGGGAGCGGGCCGGTACACGCCCTTGCTCTCGTGGACGGCGAACCCCTCCTCGCAGAGGCTTGTGAGCAGGTAGTAGGCGGTCGAGAGGCTCTTGCCGAGCGCCTGGGAGATCTCGTCCGCGCGCACGCCCGATGGGCGCTCGATCAGCATCGAGAGCACCCTGAGCACCGCCCGCGCCGTGCTCAGGCTGCGGCTGGGTGCGGCAACGCCGGGACGCGCAAGCGCCAGCGCGCGCGCAGACTCGCTGTTCAACTAGAGCTCTCCTCTCGTCGGCCAGACCGCCGGGCCTGACCCGCACTGCACAGTAATCGAGGGTCCGGTGATCAGGCGTTACACAGCCGTTACACCTGCGCGGAGCTGGCCGACGCGAGATGCGGCCAGGCTGCGGCGCGGATCCGCGAACGGGAGGTTCGCGAGCAGGCGTTGCCACGCGGCGAGATCGGTGCTTCCCGACGGCGTCTGCAGCCACGACCACAGCGGCTCGTGATCGCCGGCGCTCATCACCGATTGGCGCATCCAGCGTTCGAGCGCCTCGCGTTCGCGGACGACCCCGGGCGCGATCGACCGCGGCAGCAGCGGCCCCGGATATCGGGCCGCCGCCTCACGCACCTCCCCGCGGTGAAGCAGGCCGCAGACCCGAGCGACGTCGCTCGAGACGGTGCATTTCAGCTGGTAGTGCTCGGGCTCGATGCAGTCCGGAAGCAGCTTGCGCAGGCGCGAGATCTCCACTCGGATGCTCCCCGCCTGGGCTCCGTGGCCGTAGATCTCGGCGCTCAGTTGCTCGCTCGTGAGCCCGTCCGGGTTGCCGCACAGGAGCGTGAGGATCTCGCTGTGCCGCAGCCGCAGGCGCAGGCCCCGGCCTGAGAGCTCGGCCTCCGCGCCGGCGCGCCCGAGAAAGGCGAGGTTGAGAACGGTCGCCGCCCGCCGCGCGCGCGCCTTGAGCGCAACGGCACGGACCAGGTATGCCTCCTCGGGTCCGAGCGCCTCGGCCAGGAGGGAGCGCTCCTCGTTCAACGCGAGCTCGCCACCGCCGCGCGGGAGGCTGAGCCTCCGCACCGGCAGCCAGCCGAACGGCTGGCTCGCGATCACGCGTCCGCTCGAGCTGACAAGCGCAGCTGGATCGGGCGCCGCCGACAGACGATCGCCATACCGCGCGATCAGGCGGCTGTCGCGGTCGATCATCCGGCAGCGCAGCTGCGCCTCGACGGCCTGGGCGGTCGCGGTCGCGACGGCCATGCTGTGTGGATGGACGGTTGACATCTCGCCGGTCAGATCGATCACCCCGACGATCTGGCCGCTGTCGGGATCGCGCACCGGCGCCGCCGCGCACGTCCACTGCTGCACGACCTCGTTGAAGTGCTCGCTGGCGAACACCTGGACCGCGTGCTCGGCCGCGAGCGCCGTCCCGATCGCGTTCGTGCCGGCCCCGCCTTCGCTCCACAACGTGCCCTCGGCGAAGTTCATCGAGTCGGCTGCGCGCAGTCGCACGCGAGGATTGCCCTCCAGCCACAGGAGCACCCCGTTCGCATCGCTGACGACGAGCAGATGCGCGGAGTCATCGGCGGTCGCGGCGAGGCACGAGCGGATCAGCGGAGCCATCTCGGCGAGTGGATGTACTTCCCACCGGGCCGTCGTCTCGTCCGCATCAGTGACGACGGGCGCGATCCGCGCGCCTGAAGGGTCGACACCGGCGGCCGCCGACCGGCGCCATGACGCCGCGATCGGATCCCGCACCGATTCGTCCCGTGCCTCGTCGCCTGGTCCCCAGTCGCCTCCGATGAACCGCTCCCAGGCGCGCCTGACCTCCCGCGCCCGCTGCGTTGGAGCGGTGGCCACGTCGATGGCCAGCCACGGATTGGACATGGTCGAGCGAGTGTAGGGCATGCTCCTAACCCCGCGACGACGCTGCTCCATCGCTCGACGCAGCTCTTCTTCGCGTCAGCCGCTCAACCTGCGATCGACGGGTGCGGGGGATCTTGGGGCGTCGGGAATGCCTGGTCGATCAGCTCGACCCGGTAGCCGTCCGGGTCCGCGACGAAACAGATCCGGTATTCCGTGCGGCCGCCGGGCGCGTAGGGCGGGCGCTCCGGCTCGATCCCGGCGGCGGCGAGCTGTGCGAGCAGCGCGTCGAGGCCGTCGACGACGAGCGCCATGTGGTTGTACCCCTCGCCGAGATCGTACGGCTGATCGCGGCCGACATTGACCGTCAGCTCGAGGACGTCCCCGTTGCCGGGGAGCCCGAGGTAGACGTTATAGGCCGACTCGAAGTTGAGCCGGCCGCGAACTTCGAATCCGAGCCGCTCATAGAACGCGAGCGAGGCGTCGATGTCGCGGACGCGGATGCATGTGTGGACGAATCGTGCGCTCATGCGCCCGACGATAAAGAACCAGGCGAGCTCACGCCGCCGCGGAGCGCTCGTCCGGCCCGCCGTCGTCGTGTTTGGCGGCGAGCAGGCGGGCGTCGGCAGCAGCGCGAACTCGTCGCCGCCCCGGCGGAACGCTGTGTCCGGCCGGCGCACTTCGCCATCGATCGCCCGCGCGACGGCAATCAGCGCGTCGTCGCCAACATCGTGTCCGAACCGGTCGTTGATCGACTTGAAGTCGTCGACGTCGAGCATCACGAGCGACAGCGGCCCGGTAGCGAGAACGCCGCCGATCCGCACGGCGAGCGTCCAATCGAGCAGCGGATACACCTCCTCGCTCGTCTCGCCCGTTCCGAGCACGTGCGACAGCCATCGGCGCAACCTGTGACGTTCCACAACGCAGTTATCGGCATCATGCGCGGGGATGGCACATCGCTATGGCGGCGTCGAAACGGGCGGGACGTGGTGCGTGTGCGCCGTCGGCACCGGTCCGGACGACATCGTCGCGTTCGAACAGTTCCGGACGGCGGCTCCCGCGTCCACGCTCGAGCAGATCGCGGCATTCTTCGACGCGCACAGGCCGCTGGCCGCGATCGGGGTCGGGTCGTTCGGCCCGGTCGACCTCGATCGCCACTCGCCGACATGGGGGCATGTGACCACGACGCCGAAGCCCGGCTGGCAGCACACGTCCGTGGGTCCGGCGCTCCGTGACCGGCTCGATCTGCCGGTAGTGTTCGACACCGACGTCAACGCCGCCGCGATCGGCGAGCAGCGCTGGGGGGCGGGCGCCGGCGCCGCCAGCCTCTGCTACCTGACGATCGGCACCGGGATCGGCGCCGGGCTCGTGATCGACGGGCGGCCGCTGCACGGCCTGGTGCACCCCGAGGTCGGGCACATGCGGATCCCGCACGATCGTGCGCGCGACCCGTTCCCCGGGAGCTGCCCGATGCACGGCGACTGCTGGGAGGGGCTTGCGTCCGGCCCGGCGATCGCGGCCCGCTGGAGCACCTCCGCGAACGACCTGCCCGACGACCACCCCGCCTGGGCGCTCGAGGCCGAGTACGTGGCGCTCGGGATTCTCAGCATCGTGACCGTGGCCTCGCCGCAGCTCGTGATCGCCGGTGGCGGCGTGATGGAGCGGCCCGGGCTGCTCGAGGACGTCCGCGTGCGTGTGCGCGAGCTGGTGGCCGGGTACCTGGAGACGCCGTTGCTCGCCGAGCGGATCGGCAGCTACCTCGTCGCGCCCGCGCTCGGCGACCGCGCGGGCGTGCTCGGGGCGCTCGCGCTCGCGCAGTCGGCCGTCCAGTAATTCCACGGCCGGGGTCGAGGTCGTCCAGATAACACGGCCGGCTCAGGCGCTCAGCGCGACAGTGCCCGCGTCGGCGGGCGCTTGGCGCTGCTGCGGGCCGTCCGCGCGGACGCAACCTGCCACGGTCGTGCGGGGTTGGCGGACCGTGCGCGATTTCTCACGGGCGGCGGACTCAGATGCTCACACCCTCACGATCGTCGCGAGGTGGGGAAGATCGTGGGCGACCCGCTGGTCCGCGCGTCTCTCAGGAACGGATCTGCCAGACCGATGACATGCGTAATGCTGCGATTCCCGTCCTGGCTGTGCCCGACGCCCGAGGACCGCGATCGGTTCTTCGACATGCAGGAACGGGTTCGGACCGCCCGGATCGTGACGATGATCTGCAGCGTCGTCCTGATGGTGACGCTCGCTCCGCGTGGGGAGTGGCTGATCCCGGCTTACGGGACCGTGATGCTGCTCGTGGTGGTGGCCGGGGGCTCGCATCTCGAGCGCCGCCGCCGGCCCGAGCTGTGGGTGTTCGTGACGACCGTCCTCAACATCCAGATCGCGATCACGCTCGGGGCAGTGGTCGCGGGCGGCCCGCGCACCGCCGTCGCTGCCGGGCTCGCGGCACCGGTGCTGATGGTCGGAGCGCGGTTCAGCAACCGCGGCCTTGTCGTCGGCGCGCCGATCAGCGCCGTGCTCGTGATCGTGTGCACGCTTGGGGTCGATCCCGCCTACACGCTGCACCATCCCGACGCGCTCGTGATCCCGTTGATGATGGTGATCGTGACGACGGCGTACCTGAGCCCACTCGTCGCCTCGGACGTGCGCCATCGCGCGAGCAGCACGCTCGACCCGCTGACGGGTCTGCTCAACGTGCGTTCGCTCAGCGCGCGGATCGCAGAGGTCGCCGAGCAGGCGGCGATCAACGGTCTGCCGGTCAGCGTCGTCGCGCTCGACCTCGATCACTTCAAGGCGATCAACGACG
The DNA here is from genome assembly GCA_035524415.1 of Solirubrobacteraceae bacterium. GTDB lineage: Bacteria > Actinomycetota > Thermoleophilia > Solirubrobacterales > Solirubrobacteraceae > Palsa-465. The sequence goes on from DATKOY010000091.1 coordinate 46,765, forward strand.
AACACGGACACCCGGCCGGCGACGCCGCGCTGCGCGTGATCGCCCACGCGCTGCGGACCGCCCTGCGAACGTTCGAGCTGCTCTACCGCGTCGGCGGCGACGAGTTCCTGCTGCTGCTCCCCGGCGCGTCGGCGCGGTCGGCCGCGCAGATCGCTGAGAGCCTGCGTCAGGCGGTCCTGACGGCGCGGCCGCTCGGCGTGCCAGTGACGTGCTCATGCGGCGTGGCGACGGCGGTCGGGGACAGCGATGCCAAGGCGCTCATCGCCAGGGCCGACGAGGCGCTCTACCGGGCGAAGCGCCTCGGGCGCAATCGGGTCGAGTTCGAGCAGCCGCTGCGCTGCGCCGACGCTGCTGCGTAGCCGAGCGGCGCCGGCCGCGCAGTCGTGCCGGCCGGCGCCGGCGCGGCTCGGCGTGGTATAGCCACGGCACGCAGCGACTTCAAGGAGCACGCATTCGCCATGGCCGACCTATTCGACAGCTACCCGTATGCCGAGCGCTACGCCGTCAACCGGACGCTTCCAATGCGGGGTCGCTCCCGCGAGGAGATCCTCGCCGAGCTGCGGACGATCGCGAGCGAGGAGGATGTCGTGTGGCAGAGCGGCGGTTGCTCGGGGACGATGTACTGCGGCGACCACGAGCACTACGCGTTCCTGGCCGAGGCGTTCGGCTTGTTCGCGCACCAGAACGCGCTCCAGCGCGACATGTGCCCGAGCGCGACCCGGTTCGAGGGCGAGATCATCGCGATGGCGCTCGACCTGTTCCACGCGGGAGCCGTGACCGACGGTGAGCCGGCGGGGATGGTCACCTCGGGCGGGACCGCGAGCATCACGCACGCGATGCTCACCTACCGCGAGCATGGCCGAGAAGCGCGCGGGATCGCGCACCCCAACGTGATCAAGCCCGAGACCGCCCACCCGGCGTTCGACAAAGCCTGCCACCTGTTCGGAATCGAGCTGCGCCGGGTGCCGGTTGATCCCGATTCGACGCTCGTGCGTCCCGGCGACGTCGAGGCACAGATCGACGAGCACACGGTGGCGATCATCGGCTCCGCGGGGAACTATGGCTACGGGACGATCGACCCGATCGCGGAGCTGGCGGAGCTCGCGCTCGACCGCGGGATCGGGCTGCACGTCGACGGCTGTCTGGGCGGCTTTCTGCTCCCGTTCGGCGAGGAGCTCGGCTACCCGATCGCGCCGTTTGACTTCCGCGTCCCGGGCGTGACCAGCATCTCGGCCGACACGCACAAGTACGGCTACGGCCTGAAGGGGACCTCGACCGTGCTGTTCCGCGACCGTGCCCTGCGCAACCGCAGCTACTTCTTCATGGCCGACTGGAGCGGCGGCAAGTACTTCTCGCCGGGCATGGAGGGTTCGCGGTCCGACGGCCTGCTCGCGGCGACATGGGCATCGCTCGTCTCGCTGGGGCGCGACGGCTACCGCGCATACGCCAAGGGGATCTTCGACACGTCGGCGACGATGCAGGCGGCGGTCCGATCGCATCCGCAGCTGCGGCTGCTCGGCGAGCCCACGTTCCTGTTCGCCTTCGCCTCCGACGAGTTCGACATCTACCACGTCAACGACGAGATGAAGCGCCGCGGGTGGCGCTTCAACGGCTTGCAGTACCCCAACGCGCTGCACATGGCGGTGACGCGCCCGCAGCTCCAGCCGGGCGTGACCGACAAGTTCGCCGCCGATCTCGCGGCCGCGGTCAGGTACGCGACCGAGCACAGGGACGAGGCGGCCGCGTCGGGCGCGATCTACGGCGGCGTCCCCGGCGGGCTGACGCTCGAGGCCGATCAAATGATCCGGGCGGTGATGACGCAGCTGCTCGATGCCCAGCAGGGCGTCCCCGCACCGGCGTGAACGGCGCACCCGGATCCGCGCGCCTCGCGCTGACGGTCGACCTCGGAAGCAGCGGTCTCAAGGTCGGCGTGGTGTCGCTGAGCGGCGCAGTGGTCGCTGTCGCCCAGCAGCAACTGCACACCGAGCGCGTCGCCGGCGGCGGCGCGATCCAGGACGCGGCGGGGTGGTGGGATGCCGTGCGCGCGCTCGCGGGGTCGGTGCTCGCGCAGGTGGACCGCGAGCGGGTCGTGGCGGTCGCGTGCACCGGGCAGTGGGCGAGCACGATTCCCGTCGACGCGGCCGGCGAGCCCGTCGGACCATGCCTCATGTGGCTCGATACCCGCGGCGCCGAGCACGCACGGCGCGTCGTCGGCGGGCCGCTCGTCGGCTACGCGCCGGGGGCGCTCGTCACGTGGGTCCGCCACACGGCCGGTGTGCCGTCGCCGCACGGCGGGGATCCGGTCAGTCACATGCTCCACCTCAAGCACGACATGCCTGCGGTCGCCGCCGCCGCCCGCTGGTATCTCGAGCCGGTCGACTACCTGAGCATGCGCTTCACCGGTCGCGCTGTTGCGACGCACGCCTCGATGAGCGCGGCATGGCTGACCGACAACCGGCGGCTCGCCGACCTGCGCTACGACGAGGTGCTCGTGCGCAAGTCCGGCATCGACCCCGACAAACTCCCGCCGCTGCAGGCGACGGGCTCGATCGTCGGGACCGTGCGTGCGGACGTCGCGGGCGAACTCGGGCTCGGCGGCGAGGTCTACGTCGTTTCCGGCACCCCCGACCTGCACTCCGCCGCGCTCGGGACGGGCGCCGCCGAACGTGGCCAGGCGCACATGACGATCAGCACCACATCATGGATCTCGCTGCCGGTGCGCCGTAAGAAGACCGACGCGCTGCGCTCGATCGCGACGGTGCCGGGGTTCGACGCCGAGAGCTATCTCGTCGCCAACAACCATGAGGCGGCAGGGCTGTGCCTTCGCTGGCTCCGAGACGCGTGGGGCGGCACGCGCACGTTCGAGGAGCTGACGGCGCTCGCGGGCTCGGCGCCGCCGGGCTGCGGCGAGATCCTGTTCACGCCGTGGATCGCGGGCGAGCGCTCTCCGGTCGACGACCGCCATGCCCGCGGCGGCTGGCACAACCTCTCGGTCCACACGACCGACGCCGACCTTGTCCGGGCCGTGCTCGAGGGCGTGGCGTACAACGGCCGCTGGCTGCACGAGGTGGTCGAGCGCTTCGCGGGAACGCGCCTGGATCCAGTGAGGATCTTCGGCGGGGGCGCGCTGTCGGACACGTGGTGCCAGATCCACGCCGACGTGATGGACCGCACGATCGAGCGGGTGCGCGAGCCGATGTACGCAAACCTCCGCGGCGCCGCGCTGTTCGCCGCGCTCGCGCTCGGGGACATCCGCCGCGAGCAGGTCCGCGAGCTGGTCGAGGTCGACCGGGTGTTCGAGCCGGATCCGCGCAACCGCGCGATCTACGACCGGCTGTACGCGGAGTTCCCGCGCCTGTACAAAGCGCAGCGCAAGATGTTCGCCCGCCTCAACCGCCGGAGCTAACGCAGCACGCGCGAGCCGAGCGGGAACGCGTCGACGATCACGTACGCGCGCAGCCGCGCCGGCAGCTGCGTTCCGCGGGGCAGGATCAACCGCACGCCGGCGATCCGGCCACGCCCGTCGGTCGACACCGACGTCTGGCCCCGGTAATCGAGGTCGACGGGCGCCCCGCCGACGGCATCGGTCAGCAGGACCGCCGCGACATGGCCGGCCGCTGACGGCCGACCGGTACCGCCGAGGGTCGCGGTGACGCTGCCGGCCGTGCCGGCGCTCGGTGACCGCAGCGTGACCGAGCCGATCCGCACGCCGGCGGGGCGACGGTTGGCGCTCCCGCTGTATGCCTTCGACAGGAGCGTCCCGCTCGCGGCGAGCACGCCGCTCGGGTTGCAGATGCCGGTGAACGCGAGCTCCCGCCCGTAGTTGGGGACGCTCGCGCAGACCGTCTCGGCATACAGCGAGACGCCCGGGCGGAAGCTGAGGTCGGAACCGAGATCGCCGCGCAGCTCGAACCGGCGCAGCGGCACGACGCCGAAGCTGAACTCGAGCGGGACGTTCGCGCTCGAGAGGATCAGCGCGTGCCCGGCGTCGCGTCCGGCCAGCGGGAAGCCAAACGCGCTGTGCGGGTCGACGTGCTCGACGCCGCGCGCATCCGCGACCGCCCCGATCACCCACATCAGCACGTGCGAGCCCGAGCGCGCGATCGTCGAGGCGATCCAGTCGTAGCTGTCGAAGCCGATCTGGTTGACCGACGGCAGGAACGCGGGCATCGGCACCGCGAGCCGGCTGATCGTGATCGCGCTGACGCGGTCGGGGCCGGCCTGCAGCGGCAGCCCGCTGCGCCCGGCGGTGGCGGTCCGGGCGACAATCGTCGTGTCGAAGCGCCCGGCCGGCGGGCCTGCCGCGTTGAAGTTGCCCATGTGGACGCCGTTGTCGGTGTAGGACCCGGCGACCCGGATCCGGTACGTCGTCCCCGCCCGCAGCGGCGCCCGGGGAACGACGAACAGGAAGTGCCCGTCACCGGATTCCTGGACGGTGAACGCGACCGCCGGCGAGATCCGAACGAGCCGCGCCGGGTCGAGCATCGCCGCGTTCACCGTGGCACCGTGGCGGCGGACGACGAGGCGCAGGTTGAACATGGCGGCGGGCGAGACGTCGCTCAGCGTGCGCGTGTCGAGCGTGCTGCCGCCCGCGCTCACCGGGAACACGCGAGCGACCGCGTTGCCGAGGTCCTGGCCGGGGTCGGTCGCACAGCGCGGATCGCGGCGGTGCAGGCAGTAGTCGTACGGGACGTAGTCGATGTACCCATGCTCGCCGCCGATGTAGACGCCGGTGCGTCCGAGCGCAGGCGATCCGTTGAGGTCGTTGCGATCGCGCAGCGCCGGGTCCGCCGGCGTCGTGTCAAACGACCACCGCCGGCGGCCGGTGGCGGTGTCGAGCGCGTACAGCTTGCCGTTCGAGGAGCCGACGTACAGGATCTTCCCCCGCTCGCCGGGCGGCGCGGCGCCGAGCGCCGGCGACGAGCGGATGGGGTCGCCGGTGTCATAGCGCCAGCGCAGGCGCCCGCTCGGCGTGAGCGCATACACCGACCCGTCAGTCGACGCGATGTCGATCCCGGTCGTATGCCCGCGCGCATCGCTCTCCAGCGCCGGCGAGGCGTACATGTGGTCGCTCGTCGCAAACGTCCAGCGCGGCATGCCGGTGCGAGGGTCGAGCGCGTACAGCTTCGAGTCGAACGAACCGACGTACACCGTCCCATCGGACCCGATCGCCGGCGAGGACACGACGTAGCCGGGAGTGAAGGCGTGCCACAGCGGGTGGCCGTGCTGGTCGAGGTGGTAGACGTCGAGGTCGAGCGATCCCCAGAAGCTCGTTCCGTCGGCGGCGAACGCCGGAGTCGTCCAGATCGAGTTGCCGGCGGTGAACCTCCACACCTGACGTCCGGCCGGGGAGATCGCGTACGCCGTGCCGCCGGTGTTGCCCGCGTAGAGGTTGCCGCCCGGCCCGACCGCGACGTTCCCCTCCCACCAGTTCACGCGCTGGCCCTTGACGGGCGGGACGGTCGGGCGGAAGCGCCAGAGGATCCGGGGCGCGCCCGAGCGCGGGGTCGTGACGTGATACAGCCGCTCGTCGCCCGAGCCGAACGTCAGCGGCGCTGAGCCGAGCCGGGGGTCGTAGGGCGAGAGCGCTCCGGCCGCGTCGATGATCCCCGCGGTCTTCAATTTCCAGCGCAGCGTGCCGTTCGGCGCCAGCGCGTAGAACCACGTATCGCCCGACCCGACGTACGCGGTCCCGTCGGCGCCGATCACGGGGGTCGAGAAGATCCCGCGGCCGGTCTTGAACGCCCATGGCCGGTCGCCGTGATAGCGGGCGACGATCGGGCTGGCGCCCGTGTTGCGCTCGTCATGGCGCATCTCGGGCCACGGCGACAATCCGCTCACCGGGAGTGTGCTCAGCACACTCAAAAAAAGCGACAGACGACCCAGGCGCATCTGGGTAACGACGGTAGCGTGAATCCAGGCCGGTTGCCGTGGCCCAGGCCGTTGTGCCTTGCTGTCGGCGGGCTCCCGCAGTAGGGTGCGCCGATCGCTGCGGCCGAGGGAGGAAGGAGGTTCGGTCTGGTCGTGGCCATCGAGAACCGGAAGCGAGGCCCGGCCGGCGCCACGGCGCGGACGTGACAGCGGCCGAGTCGATCGCGCGAACGCCCAACTCCACGGGAGTCCAATGCTGCTCAAGCGCCGTCTCGGCGTCTCACTCGTATGTGCCGGCGCCCTTGTGGCTGCCTACCTGTTGGTCACGCAGTCGCATGCGCAGGCAACGAACTCGATCAACTACGCGCACCTCAACAAGATCCAGAAGCGGCTCGTGTCGCAAACGCTCGCAAGCGCGCTCGGGCCGGCGGCCGCTCCCCGCGGCGCTGCGAAGATCAACGACGATGAGGGCGGTGGGCCCGACGGCGCGCCGAATACGCCTCCGAGCAGCATCGGCCCGAGCGTCGGGTCGGGCGCGCTCGGCAGCTACATCCCCTCGGGGAGCGGCAAGTGCTCCTCGACGCTCGGCAACAACGTCAAGGTCAACCAGAACTGCCTCAACATCGCCGATCCCGACCTCCAGGGGCGGTCGCAGGCGAACAACGAGACCTCGATCGCACAGGATCCCTCCAACACCAGCCACATCGTCGCGAGCGACAACAACTACATCCGTGGCGATGGAACGTGCGGGGCGCATTTCTCACTCGACGGCGGCCAGACGTGGTCCGACTCGACGGTTCCGAACTCGTTCACTCGCGGCTCCCCGGGGTACGCGCGCCAGTACTGGCAGGCGGGCGGTGACACATCGGTGGCATGGGACACGCGCGGCAACGCGTACCTGAGCTGCCAGCTGTTCAACCGCGGCACCGTCTCGTCGCCGAATCCCGATCAATCGAGCTCGTTTGTCATCTTCCGCTCGACGCAGAACAACGGCGCCTCCTGGAACTTCCCCGGGCGCTACTCGACCGTGTTCTTCGATCCGGCCGGCAACGGAACCGTGCTCGAGGACAAGGCGCTGATGACCGTCGACGACGGCACCCGCAGTCCGTACCGCGATCGGATCTACGTGACCTGGACCGAATTCGCGGCCGACGGCAGCGCGTACATCTACGAGGTTCATTCCGACGACTACGGAGAGACGTTCAGCGATCGGGCGCTCGTGAGCGCTGACAGTCCGCTGTGCACGAACACCTTCGGTGCCGGCACGCCGAACGGTAACTGCAACGAGAACCAGTTCTCGCAGCCGTTCACCGGTCCGGACGGGAGTCTGTACGTCGTCTGGAACAACTTCAACAACACCGTCAGCGGCAACGACAACAGCAACCAGGTGCTGCTGGCGAAGTCGACCGACGGCGGCGTCTCGTTCTCGGCACCGGTCAAGGTCAGCGACTACTACGACCTCCCCGACTGCGATACGTACCAGGGCGCCGGAGCAGACCCGTTCCGGGCCTGCGTGCCGGAGAAGGGATCCTCGACGAAGTCGGTGTTCCGGGCGACGAACTACCCGTCGGGCCAGGTCAATCCACGTGACCCGAGTCAGGTGACGGTGACCTTCGGCTCCTATATCAACGCGGACTCGAATGAGAGCAACGGGTGCGTACCGGATGGGTTCTCGGCGACCAGCGGAATCAACCTGTACACGGGCGTCAAGACCCCTGGCGCGTGCAACAACAAGATCCTGGTGAGCGTCTCCAGCGATGGTGGAGCGACGTTCACGGGGATGAGCACCGATCCGCGCAATGAGACGCTGGTGCCGCAAGGACGGGCCCAGGCGACGACCGACCAGTTCTGGCAGTGGAGCGCGTTCACGCGTGACGGCCGGCTGGCGGTGAGCTATTACGACCGGCAGTACGGTGCCGATGAGAGCAACGGCTCGTCTGACTTCACGCTGTCGGGATCGAAGAACCTCACCGACTTCGGCTCAACGCGGGTCACGTCGAGCTCGCTGCCCGCACCGACGCAGTTCGGCGGCCTGTTCTACGGCGACTACACCGGGATGGCGGCGCTCGACAAGGCCCATCCGATGTGGTCGGACACGCGCTCGCCGGACCTGTTCGTGTGTCCGGGAACCGCGACGGCGGGCAAGCCGCCCGCGCTCTGTGGGGCGACGGAGCCCAACGGACAGAAGGCCAACGACGAGGAGGTCTTCACGGCGACGCTGGACGTGCCGTCCGGTGGTGGGAAGCCCGGCCGGTAGTGCCAGGCGCAGCGGTGGGACGCGGGCGACCGCGTCCCACCGGATCGCCGCCGTCGTGCTCGGGCTCGTTCTGGGGCTGGGGGTCACGGCTGCGTGCGCGTCGGGAAACGCCAGCCGTCCCGCGCCCGTGCTCGCGCTGAAGAGCCGCGATCCGGTGATCGTGAGCGGCAGCCACTTCACCGCGCACGCCGCTGTCCGGCTCCTCGTCGTCGCCCGGGTGACGCAGTCGCGCGCGGTCAGGACGAACGCGCGCGGCGCCTTCACGGCTACGTTTTCGGCCGTGATCGACCGCTGCAGCGGCTGGTCGGTGACCGCCAGCCAGCGGGGTCGCGCGCCGGTTGTGATCCGGGGCGCCCGGCCCGAGTGTGCGCCCGCGAGCACGCCCTGAAGCGCCGCTGCCATCATATGAGTGGGGCACACCGGCCTCCCGCTCATGTCGACGCTCACCGCCCAACCGCACGCACCCGATCTCTGCGGCCATGCTCTCAATGGCCGCTACGAGCTCCAGGCCCTGATCGGCGAGGGCGCATTCGGGCGCGTCTACCGGGGGCGAGACCGCCGGCTCGCGCGTCCGGTCGCGGTCAAGGTGATCAAGCCGTGGTGGGCGGAAGACCCTGAATGGGTCCGGAGCTTCGAGCGCGAGGCGCAGTTCCTCGCGCGCGTGAGCGACCCCGGCATCGTCCAGATCTTCGACGTCGGCCGCGCGCAGGAGGGGCTGTACTACGTCGCCGAGCTCGTCGAGGGTGAGAGCCTCGATGGCCGGCTGCGCCGGGGGCCGCTCCGGCCATGGCAGGCGTGCGATGTCGCCGAGCAGCTCAGCCGCGCGCTCGCCCACGCGCACGCGCAGGGAATCATCCATCGCGACATCAAGCCCGCGAACGTGCTCCTGTCGGCGCATGGCGCGGTGAAGGTCGGGGACTTCGGCGTCGCGCGGCTCGCGAACGGGTCGAGCGATGCGTTCGCCGCGACGATCGTCGGCACTCCTCGGTACATGGCGCCCGAGCAGGCGCGCGGGCGTGACCTCAGTCCCGCGACCGACGTGTACAGCGTCGGCATCGTCCTGTACGAGATGCTCGCGGGGAGGCCGCCGTTCACCGGCGACTCGGCCGTCGAACTGGCGCTGTGCCACCTTCAGGATCCACCCCCGCCGTTGCCCGCCGGCACGCCGCCGGCGCTCGCGGCGGTGGTCGAGCGGGCGCTCGAGAAGGCGCCCGCGGACCGGTATGCGACGGCCGGCGAGATGGCGGCGGCGCTCGCGCGCTCGCGCGCGGACGCGAGCGCTGGCCCCGGTCTCTCCAGCGCGGGCCCCGGCCTCTCGCGCAGCGCGCGGCCGGACGCGGCCGGCGCGAGCAGACCTCGTACCCGGCGTGCGGACGAGGCCACCCGCGTCGCACCGCCGATGTCGGCGCGGCACAACGTCAATCCGGCTGCGCGCCGGCGGACGGTCGCGCTGTTTGGCGCCGTGTTGCTCGTGATCGCGGGCATGCTCGCCGCGGCGTTCGTGCTGAGGCCGGCCCACAGCGTGCTCGTTCCGAGCGTGCGTGGACTGTCGAAGAGCGCCGCGACCGGCAGGCTCCGGCGCGACCATCTCACCGCCAGCTTCGCGCTCGGCTTCAGCAGCGCGCCGAAGGGCACCGTGATCGCGCAGCGACCCGGCGCGGGAGCCCGGATCGCCGGCGGCTCGCCCGTCCGCGTGACCCTCAGCAACGGGCCGCCGCCCGTGGCCGTCCCGCGCGTCGCGGGGATCGGCGCGGCGGCCGCACGGACCGCGCTGAAGAGCATCGGTCTGAAGGTGAGCACCGAGCAGGTCGCGGCTCCGGGAGTCACGCCGGGCGTCGTCGTCCGGCAGTCGCCCGCGGCCGGCGCCGTCATGCTCCCGGGAAGCACGGTCTCGCTGGCGGTCGCCGAACAGCCGGTGTGGCGGACGGTCACCTCGTTCACGAACGGGCGCGCGTCGGTGCCGTTCACGATCCGCGGAAGTCGCTGGCGGGTCGTGTACAGCATGTCCTACGCGGGGATGTGCACGTTCATCGTGTTCTGCTCCGGCCCGAGCGCGCAGGTCGCCGATCTCCGCCGGGGCACGACGTCCGGAGGCTTCGATCTCGGCGAGGGCGACGGCCAGACGCATACGTTCGACTCGGGTCCAGGCGAGTACCAGCTGAAGATCTCGCCGGGCTCTGACTCGGCCAACTGGTCGGTGCAGGTCCAGGACTACTACTAAACCTCGTAACGGTCGATCGACCGCTCCGCGGCGGCGATGATCTCCGGCGACGCAGTCGCGGCGACGAACCGGAACCGGTCGGCATAGCTGTCGAGCAGCGCCTGCTGGAGATCGTCGATGCTGACGCCCGGCACGTCGTCGGCGACCGCACCGACCGTCTGCGGATCCCACTCGAGACCGAGCGCAGAGTAGACGTCCTCGAGCACGGGGCGTATGCGCTGCGTGCCCTCGACGATCACGACGGTCGAGAACAGCCAGGCGCCGCGGACGACGCGCTGCGCCGTGCCGATCAGCTTTCTCCGTCCCGCGGAGCTGACGGTGAAGTCCCCGGGGCAGTATTCGCCCGGCACGCGCCCCACTCGCGCGTCGACGCCGAGCGTTCGGAGCGCCCGCGCCTGGCGCTCGGCGTGCTCGGCGAAGCGATGATGGATGCCGGCGATCGAGTCGGTCTCGGACATCACCTCGTCGAGCACGAGCGCCCCGCCGTCGTACGCCGCCGCCTGGCCGCCGGGCGCGCGCAGCACCGGCGTGAACCCATGCGCGCGCGCGGCCGCCGCGGCCGCCGCGAACCCACCCGCGAACCGGTCCTGGCGCCCGAACGCGACCGTCGCCGGCGGGCGGTAGACGCGGACGACCGGCCCGCCGCCGCGGGCGGCCGCGTCGAGCAACGCGGCGGCAACTGCGATCTCGAGTGCGGGAGCACGCCCCAGCGGGCCACGAAGCAGCGCGACATCTCTCAGGTTCGCAGCAGCGGCGTCGATCACGGGTAAAGAATGCCTGGAAAGGGTCGTGTGATTGACGTCATTCGTCAGGCCGACCGCTGGTCGGGCCGATCGCGATCGGCGCAGCCGACGTGGCCCTGATCGGGTTGGTGATCGTGAAGTGGCCGGGCTGGCGCGAGGCGATCGACACGAGTGGGCGGTTCGAGCGCGGCTCCGAGGACGCGGCGATCGGCATGATGATCCTCACGCCGGCGCTGATCGTCACGCGCGTGAACGATGCCCTCTGCACGCTGCTCGGACGCACGGCCGACGCCCTGCTCGGACACTCGATCCTCGAGTTCACCCGTGTGGAGGATGTCCAGCGCAGCCTCGATCAGCGGGAGTCGATGCGCAGGGGTGAGGACGCCCCGCTGGTCAAGCGCTACGTGCGACCTGACGGGTCGCTCGTCGACGTGACCGTGATTTTGGCTCTTGTCGAGCCGCTGGGCGCGGAGCCCTATTACTTCTCGCAGTTGCTGGACACACCGAGCAGCGCCGTGCGGAACGCCAGAAGGCGACGATCGCCGACCTCGAGCGCCGGGCGCTCGAGAGTCCTGATCGCCGCGATCGCCACCGGCACGGGCATCGCGGTCGTGAAGGCCGCCGTGGAGCTCGGCACGGCGCTCGGTGTGAAGGTCGTCGCGGAGGGGATCGAGGGGGCCGTCCAGCTCGACACGCTGCGGGAGACGCTGCCGGCTCGGTCAGGGCTTTCTGTTCGCGAAGCCGATGCCGCTGGCCGAGGCCGAGCGGCTGGTGGCCGGCAGTACCGGGGCGGATCCCGCCTCGTCGCAGGCTGCCTAGCTGATCGCTCCAGCGCCGTTGAATCCGCACTAGCCTCTGTCCCGATGGCGATCCTTCCCGATGCGGGCAGCGTGGTCGATCGCGACTCTCTGTACGGCGTCGCGTTGATCGACTGGCTGGCGTGCGCGTGCGCGGGCGTCGGGGAGCGCGCGGCGATGGCCGTCCGGGCAACCGGCGATGACCTGCTCGGCCGGGTGGCGTTCGCCGGCACGGCGGGGCACGTGCTCGATTTCGACGACACGTTCTCCGAGGGCGTCACGCACGTCAGCGCGACGTGCGCGCCGGCTGCGCTGGTGCTGGCCGCGCACCTGGGGCTGTCGCTCGGCACGGCGCTGAACGCGTACGCCGAGGGCTACGAGGCGATGGCGGCGGTGGCCGCCGCGAGCCACCCGGCGCTGTATGAGGCGGGCTGGCACCCGACCGCGGTGTGCGGGCCGATCGGGGCCGCGGTCGCGGCCGCTCAGCTGCTTGAGCTCGCGCCGGCGCAGCGCGCCAGCGCCCTCGCGATCGCGCTGCTGCGTACCGGCGGGACCCGGGGGGCGTTCGGCTCCGACGGCAAGTCAATCCAGGTCGGGTGGGCAGCGGCCACCGGCGTCAACGCTGCGCTGCTCGCGCGCCACGGGGCGCGCGTTGACCGGCGCGCGATTCAGGGGCCGCTCGGGTTCGAGGGGGTGCTCGGCGGCAGCTGGCCCGGGCCGGTCGACGGTCCGCGGACGGCGATCGAGCGCAACTGGATCAAGCTGTACCCCTCATGCCTGGGCACGCACGCGCCGATCGAGGTTGCGGCCCGGGCGCGCGAGCGGGGGTATCGGCTCGGACGCGGGCGCGTCCAGGTGCTCGTGCATCCGGTCGCGCGGCAGGCCGCCCACCTCGACGACGTCAGCGACGGACTCGAGGCGAAGTTCTCGATCCCGTACTGCGTCGCGCGGACGCTGGTGAGCGGGCCGCCAGGACGCAGCGATTTCGCGCAGCTCGACGCCGCGACCCGCAGCCTGTCACGCGACGTTCGCGTTCTGACCGACGAGTCGCTCGCCGAGTTCGGGGCGGTCCTGCGCACCGCCGGCGGCCAGGAGCTGGCGCGCGTCCCGTGTCCCCTGGGGGCGCCCGAGCGCCCGCTGTCTGCAGCGGATCTCGCGGACAAGATCGCGGATCTCGCCGGCGACCGTCTCGATGGCGTGCTCGACGACCTCGACGTGCCTGCCGCGACGGCGCTCGCCGCAGCGCGTCTCGCTTAGTACGGCCGGTTCCACGGTTGGGTACGGTCGGCGCAGCTCATGCTCTCGATCGCCACCAGACCCCGGCTCCGCACACTCCTTGGCAGGCGTCGTGACCGCGGCTGACCGCCAGGCCGCGGACGCCGTGCTCGCCTGTGCGAAGGCACGGCTCGATCCGCTCGCGCTGTACGCGTGGCCGGTGCGGATCGAGCGTGTGCGGATCGTCTGTCCCGGGTGGCTGTTCCGGCTGCCGTGGTTTCGCCGCTTCGACGGCTACACGATGTGGAACCTGATCCTGCTCCGCTCGCCGCGGTTGCTCTCCGACGAGGATCTGGTCTGCCACGAGCTCTGCCACGTGTGGCAGATGCAGCACCATCCGATCCGGATGCCGCTGTCGTATCTCCGCGTCGGCTACGCCCGCAACCCGTACGAGGCCGAGGCCCGCCGGGCCGCCTCGCGACCGCCGGCGCGCGAGTCGTAGGCGGTCGTCCCAGTCACCCGACGAGCACCTCGCCGCCCCGCTCGGGCACGACGACGAGCATGCTGCGCCGCGCCGCCTCGCTGGCCGGGCGCACCGGGCGAAGCGTGAGACGAGAGGCTGCGCGGAGCACCTCCCGCATCTCCATCTCGGCAAATGGCGCGCCCGCGCACCGGCGCACGCCGCCGCCGAACGGGATCCAGGTGAGTGGTTCCGGCTTTGGCTCCGCGAGCCAGCGCTCGGGGCGGAACGCTCCGGCGTCGGGCCACAGGTCCTCGCGGCGCATCGCGAGCCACAGGCACGCGGCAACCTGCACGCCGGCTGGAATCGCATGCCCGGCGATCTGGACGGGTGCGTGCAAGCGTCGCGGCGCGATCGTGAGCGCCGGGCGCGCGCGCATCGCCTCCTTGACGACGGCGTCGAGGTAGGCGGGGTCGCCTTCGGCGAGACGCGCCTGGACACCCGGGTGCCGAGCGAGGCGCTCGAACGCCCACGCGAGCGACGCCGACGAGCTGTCATGGCCGCCGACGAGCAGGGCCACGAGCTGATCGCGAACGTGGCGGTCGGTCGGCGCGTTGCCGTCCTCGTCGCGCTGCTCGAGCAGGATCGACAGCAGCGACTGGTCCGCCGGCTCGGTCCGGCGGCGGGCGATCAGGTCGAGCAGCACTGCGTCGAACCGCTCGACGGCGAGCCGGAACCGGCCCCACGGGCTACGCGGCCCGAGGTCACGGCGGACGAGCACCATCGAGAGCACACGCGGCAGCGAACGCACGCCCGCGAGCGTGTCCTCGATCGCGTCGCGCAGCGCCCCGACCTCGTCGTCGCCGCGAGCGCCGAACACGACACGCAGGATGATCTCAAGCGTCAGCTGCCGCGTCCGCTCGAGCGTCACGACGCGGCCCTTCCACGTCGCCAGCTCGCGGGTGGCGAGCTCCGCGATCATCGGCCGGAACGCTCGCATCCGCTCTCCGTGAAACGGACGCTGCAGCAGCCGGCGCTCTCGCAGATGCTCCTCGCCGTCGAGCAGCAGGATCGAGTGCTGCCCGGCGAACGGACGCAAGAAATCCCAGCTCTCGCCGGCGGGAGCGATCGCGGGATCGAGCGCGAACACCTCGCGCACTGCGCCGGGTGCGGAGAAGAGGACCATCGGCTCCTCCGTCCAGAACGTCCGGATCGTCGCCGGGTCGCCGAACTGTCGATGAACCTGCATCAAGAACGCCCCCGGCCGGGTCATCCAGGCGATCGTCTGCCAGATCGCCGGCGCGCGCGGCCCCGGCGGCAGCGCCGCCGGCGTCATGTCGTTCCCGTACCGCTCGAGGAGTCCGGTGGCGCATTCGCCTGCTGGGCGGCGGCGATCTGCGACAGCAGCGCGGTGGGCGTCGTGCCGCTGACGACGAGCAGCCGCGCGAGCCGGTAGCGGTCGCCGTGCGGGTCGGCCCAGCCCGGTTCGAGCGTCGTTGCGCCGACGAATCCCGCAGCGCGCACGGCCGCGACGACGGTCGGGTCGTAGCTCCCGGTCGGGTAGCTGAACCAATTCGCCGGGACGTTGTACGTGCTCTGGACGGTCTGCTTCGCGGTCGTGAGCTCATTGTGCAGCGCGGCGGGACTGAGCACCGTGAGATCGGCCTGGCTGACGCCTTCGGTGTCGAGCTCCCAGCCTGCCGCGAGGAGGCCGTGGACCTGCGATTCGGTCATGCCGCCGTTGGTCGGCGAGAGGCCACTCACCTGGAGGTTCACGACGGCGACCCACCCGAGCTGTTTGAGTACGGGCAGTGCGTTGGTGTACTGCGAGGCGTAGCCGCGATCAAACGAGATCACGATCGGCTTGCCCGGGCCGAGCGATGTCCCCTTCGCCCAGTAGGCACGCACTTGGTCGAGCGTCACGGCGTGCCAGCCGTTGCTCTTGAGGGCGTTCATCTGAGCGCTGAACTGGGCGCCCGGCACATACAGGCTGGCCGGTGCCGAGCTTCCTGGCGGCGCCGAGTTGATCACGCGATACGCGAGGATCGGCACGCTGGCGGTTCCCGGCTTGGCCGTGCCCGGTCCCGTCGACGTGCCCGCGGCCTTCGTCGGTGTCTTCGACGCCTTGTGCGAGCCGCCGCCGGTCGAGCCCGACACGATCACGGCCAGAATCGCGCCTGCGGCGATGATCGACCCGGCGGCCCCGATCCGCGCCAGCCACACATGATGTCGGCGCTCGCGCACCCGCGGCGGCCGGCGTCCGGGCACGTAGCGACTCTCCATAGCGGCCCGACACTAACCGCTCGCAGGGCGGATCGCGTGGCGGGGCGCGCCGGCAGCGCACCTTTGACCCCATTCGTTCGTTCCAGATACTGTCGCGGGCCGGAGGAGTTCGGCCAGTCTCTGAAGGGGGCGGTGTGAGGACGGAGGCTCGCGTGCGGATCAGCCTCGGGATCACCGTCGTGGCGCTTGCGGTCGGCACATCCGCCGCAACTGCGCGGGCGGGCTCGTGGCGGGCGCCGCCGGACCGCCTCAGCCGGACCAGGACGCCACCGTTCCTGTCGGGGTCGATCGGGCGGCTGACGTGATGCTCGCCTGGCAGCTGTCGAGCGCCGCGGGAAGCGGGCCTGGCGAAACCGATGTGTGGGCGCAGTGGCGACCGGCCGGCGGTCCGTTCCAAGCGCCGGTGCGGGTCTTTGCCGCGACGGGATACGCCACGTTCACGTCCGCCCTCGACCCGCGCGGCGACGCGGTCATCGCGGTCGCGGGCAAACCGCTTGTGGGCGCCACATCGGATATGAGCATGTCCGTGATCACGCGCGCCCCGCGCGGTCCGTTCTCGGCGCCGCACGAGGTCTCCGACCCGACCGAGTACGTGGCGTCGTATCTCTATCCGGCCTGGCTCGGGCTCGACGGCCTCGCGATCGACGACCGCGGCGGCGTGGCGCTCGCGTGGGAGGCCCGCCCGACGGCACTCCCGGGGCGTTCCTCGCGTTCACGAACGCGCCACTGCGGATCCGCATCGCGATCGAGCAGCACGGCGTGTGGCAGCCGGCGCAGACGCTCCGGCAAAGCCCGCCGGGCCGCCTCGCTCCGTTCATGGGACCCTCGCCGGCAGTCAACGCCGGCTGGGGATCCGCGGCCAGCTGGGAGTGTCCTGGGGCGATCTCGGCGGCAATGTCGACGTTGGCTACCGGCCGCCGGGAGGTCCGTTCGCGCCGACCGAGACGATCCCGGCGAAGGTGGCGGGCCGTGCGACCAACATCGCGTTCGACTCGCTCGGCAACGCGGTGGCGTTGGCAACCGATGACGCCCCGATCGGCGCCGCCGTCCGACCTGTCGGCGGAACCGTTCGGCGCTGTCGGCGGAACCGTTCGGCGCTCCGGTCGCGCTCGGGCACTCGCTGGACGGCCTGAGCACGGTCTCGTTCGACTCCTTCGGCGACGGAATCGCGAGCTGGACCGATCAGGTCAACGGCGCTTCGACGATCGTGGCCGCGTACTACGACGCCGCCGCGCCGACGATCACGCAGTTCCGCCTGACCTCCGCGCCGACGGTGGCCCGTGCCGCAGCACGGTCTCGGCGGACCTGGCCACGGCCGCTCCGCGCGGCATCCGGGTTCGTCTCTCGAAGCCCGCCCTCGTCCGGGTCTCGCTGCTGCGGACGCTGTGCGCCCGTGTCACGCGGCGCGGTCACGGCGTCACCGTGCGCGTGCTCCTGTGCCTGAACCGGATGGTGACCGCGTTCGTGTCCCGCGTCGGCGCGGGGGCCACGACGCTGCCACTCACGCCGGCGCTCGTCGCGGCGCTGGCCCACCGACAGCACTACCTCCTCCGTGCCCAGGCGACGGACGCCCCCGGCCTGCGGAGTGCCGTGCGCACGCTCGCGATCGATCCGCCCGCCGGCCGGTCCGGCTAGACCGGCTGCCAATCGCACGAAGTCCGGCTCGCTCCTTGAGACGGACGCGATCTCCCTCAGTCGCCCTCGGCCTCGCGGGGTGTGGGCGATCGCGACGTGCCAATGGCCGCACGTTCCCACGCTCACCCGATCTTCGGGAAGTGTGGGAGATCGGTCGGAGCTCGGCGCGCTGGACCGCCACCGCCGGCGGAGGTAGGGTGAGGAGAGCCACGTTCGCGTCCGAGGAGAGGGCCATGCCGCAAGTCGACGTCGATGGTCTGCGCATCAACTACGACGTTCAGGGCGAGGGCGAGCCGCTCGTGCTCATCCCGTACCTCGCTGCCGATCACGCCTGCTTTGCGTTTCAGCTGCCGGCGTACACAGCCGAGTTCAGCTGCGTCTCGCTCGATCTGCCGGGGTCGGGCGAGAGCGACAAGCCTCCCGGGCCGTACTCGACCGAGACGTACGCCGATCAGGTCGCCGGATTCCTCGGGGCGATCGGCATCGAGAGCGCACATGTCGCCGGCGTGTCGCTCGGCGCAGCCGTCGCGACCCACCTCGCGGCGCGCCATCCCGAGCGCGTGCGGACGCTGTCGCTGCACAGCGCCTGGGATCGAACCGATGCCTATTTGCGAACGATCCTCGAGATGTGGCGCTCGCTCGCAGCCGGATTGCCGACGGTCGCCGACGCGGTGATCCAGGGGATCTTCCCGCTGTGCTTCACACCGGAGATGTATGACGAGCGGCCCGACTACGCCCAGGCGCTTGCCGACTTTGTGCGCGGCCGTCCGGCACAGCCAAAGGACGCGTTCCTGGCGCAGACGGAGGCGGTGCTGGCGCATGACGCCGGCGGCGCGCTTGGTCACATCTCCGCACCCACGCTCGTCACGTTCGGTGCCCACGACATGGTGACATCGACGCGATTTGCCGACCCGCTGACGAGCGGGATCGGCGGCAGCGAACTGGTCGTGTTCGAGCACCTCTCCCACGGCGCCCTGCACGAGGATCCGGACGCGTTCAACGGCGCCACGCTCGACTTCCTGATGCGGCACCGCGGGTAGCACCGAGTGACTGGCCGGCTCAAGCGGGTCGGCGCGACGGTCGATCACGTACATGAATGTCATGGCCCGCGGCCGACCGGCGGCGGACCGTGGGAGATGAGCCTGATGCGCCTGATGTCGATGATGTTGGTCGTGATAGCTGCGTCGGTGACGATGCTCGCCGGCTACCTCGCGATCAGCATGACCCAGCCCGCGACGCGTGCCGGCGCGGTGACGGCGCACACGCACGCGACCACCGCGGCCGCCGTCGCCCATCCGCAGGCGATCCAACCGGTCGCGGGCGTCCACGCCGGGGCCGCCCCCGCAACGGCTCCACAAACGATCGTCGGCGATCCCAGCGCGCACGCGCCCTCGCTCGGGCAGATCAAGCGCGAGCTGCAGATCCTGAACCTGTGCGGCGGGGCGACGAGCAGCGCGTTCGCGCAGCCGGTCGTCGCCTCGAGCGGCGCCGGCTTCGTCCCCGATCCGGGCACCCAGCAAACCCAGGGCGAGTTGCCTCTGCTCACCAGACAACTCGATGCCCTCGGCAAAGCGCTGGGCGTGACGATCTACGGCATCAGCGGCTACCGCACGCCGGCGCACAGCGTCGCCGTCGGCGGATACGCGGACGATCCTCACACGCGCGGTCAGGCCGAAGACATCGGCGTCGGCAGCCTCCTGCGCTCGAGCGCGGCGCAGATCAGCGAGGCGGAGCTCGCGCGGTTCGGCCTGTACCGCCCGTTCGATCCATCCGGCGACCCGAACAATCCTGAGGTCAACCACATCCAGCTGATCCCGAGCGGTGGTCCGCTGTCGCCCACCCAGGCGAGCACCGCCTGGAGCCGCGACCCCCGCTGCCGGTGACACGCGGCTACTAGGCTCTCCGGTTGCGATGGGGACCGATGTCGAGCACCACCAGCTGACGCTCGCCGACGTCGAGTTGCACGTCGCGGAGGTGGGACAGGGGCCGCCGGTGGTCCTCTGCCACGGCTTTCCCGAGCTGTGGTACTCGTGGCGCCACCAGCTTCCGCTGCTTGCGGGCAGCGGCTACCGCGCGCTCGCCCCCGACATGCGCGGGTACGGCCGCAGTTCGATCCCGGACGACGTCGAGGCCTACGACCTGCTGAGCATCTGCTCTGACCTCGTGGGGTTGCTCGACGCGATCGGAGCGCAGCGCGCGGTGTTCGTCGGGCACGACTGGGGCGCGAGCGCAGTGTGGCAGCTTGCGGTCGCGCACCCCGAACGGGTTGCGGCCGTCGCCGGCATCAGCGTGCCGTTCACGCCGCGCTCGCCGGCGCCACCGGTGGGACTGCTCCGCCAGGCGTTGGGCGAGGACTTCTACATCGTCTGGTTTCAGCAACCCGGGGTGGCGGATGCCGCGCTCGCACGCGACGTCCGCCGCACGCTCACCAGCCGCGCGCAGTGGACCGCGCAGTGGGCCCAGGACGACGCGCAGCCGTCGTTGCCGCCGTGGCTCAGCGAGGATGACCTGCGCGTGTACGTACAGGAGTTCGAACGGACCGGCTTCACCGGCGGGCTCAACTACTACCGAAACATCGATCGCAGCTGGCAGCTCACGAGCCATCTTGCGGATGCCCGGGTCGAGCAGCCGGCCCTGTTCATCACCGGTTCGCGTGACCCGGTGCGGCGGTTCATGCCGGCTCAGCTGATGAACGGGTGGGTCACGGATCTTCGCGGCCGCGTCGTGATCGAAGGCGCCGGTCACTGGGTCCAGCAGGAGCGCCCGGCTGACGTCGGCGACGCGCTGCTGCGATTCCTGTCCGACGTCGGCTACTGATCGGCGTTCGTGGAGCTGCCGCCGTTCGCCGAGCTCGCCGCAGCGCCCGATCCGCGGCTGGACCTGCTCGCGCTGGCGCTCGCGGCACAGTTCCATGACGTCGAGGCGGACGCCGCGCTCGCCACGCTCGACGGCTTCGGCGCCGAGCTCTCGCGCGTGAGGACGCGGACGCGCGGGACCGCGGACGAGCTCGCGCACGCGTGTGCTCGCCTGCTCGGCGGCGCGCACGGCTTCGCGGGCGACCGCGACAGCTATGACGAACCGCAGAACTCGATGCTCGACATCGTGCTCGCCAGGCGCCGGGGCCTGCCGATCCTGCTGTCGGTCGTGTACGTCGAGGTCGCGCGCCGGGCCGGGGTCCCGCTTGACGGCGTCGGCCTGCCCGGCCATTTCGTCGTCGGATGTTTCGCGACCGATCCCCCGCTGCTGCTCGATCCGTTCAACGGCGGACAGGCCATCACCGGCGCGGCTGCTCCCGAGGCGGTCCGGCCGTGGCGGGCCCAGGAGATCGCGATGCGGATGCTCAACAACCTCGTCGGCGCCTACAGCCGGCGGGGCAACCTCGGTGCAGCGATCGACGCCGCCCGGATGCGGCTGATGCTGCCCGCCCCCGCATCGATGCGGGACACGCTCCAGGCCGAACTGCGCGCGCTGCACGCGAGCCTCAACTAGTACGGTGGGGGCCACGAGCGCTTCAGGCCCAACCAGCCAATCTACGAGGTCGAACTCGCGTTCGTACTCGTAGTCGCTTTCGCCCACGTGTTCTCATGGATCAGCGCATTCGTCGGCATCGGCGTCCGCAACCCAGACGTCGCCCCGTCAATCGGGGTGGTCTGCGTGCAGGTGCCCGACTGGACGTACGTAGCCCTGCGGGAAAGCACGACTTGACCGTTTTCGGTCTTGTGACGACATAGATCGCATGAGGTCCTCGTCCGGTTGGCGCCCCATGCGCGCTCGTACGATGCTGATGGCAGTGGTCGCGGCCGTGACCCTGCTGGGGATGGCCCCGGGCGTCGCGAGTGCGGAGCGCTCCTCCGGCGCGGTCTCGCTTGACCAGGGCGCCTACGTCGCGCACGAGAACCAGGGGTATCTCAACATCACGATCGTGCGCTCGGACGCGCAGGGCGAGGAGAACGTCGGCTACGGCGTGCATCGCTTGGATGCCGTCCCCGGTAAGGATTTCGACCCCATCGAGAATCGCTACGCCCACATGGCCCCGGGGCAGAAGACATTCACGTTCAGCGTCCACATCTACGACAACGGGATGATCGCACCGCCGATCCACGCACTCGCCTACCTCTACGGTGCCTGGCCCCAGCACACCGTCGACCCGCAGGAGGCGAAGATCACGATCCTGCGCGACGACCCGCTCGCGGCACGCGACGTCGCCAACCCGCTCACCCTCCCGGCCGTGCCAACGAACGGTAACCCGCTGTCCGGCGTGAGCTTCTTCATCGCGGGGTCCGCCTCCTCGGCCGGCCAGGCCGCCCGCCACTATCGTCACTCCAATCCCGCATGGGCGAACGCTCTGCAGGTGCTGGCAAACGCGCCGACGACGCGCCGGTTCTGGCTCTGGAACGAGCCTGATCCGACGGCCTTAGTCGCCAACTACCTCGAGGCGACCCAGATCGAGCAGCCGGGCACGACGGTGATGCTCTCGACGTATTCGCTCGTGCACGGCCGCTGCGGCGAGACCGCCACGCCCGGGTTCACCGGCCGCTATCGCAACTGGATCAACAGACTCGCGAACGGCATCGGGAACTTCCACGTCGTGCTGTTCTTCGAGGTCGACTCGCTGATCACGTCGCCGTGCCTCACAGCCGCGCAGCGCCAGATCCGGTTCGTCGACCAGATCGCATGGGCGGTCAACCGCCTCGAGCAAGATCCCCATCTCGTGCTCTACCTCGACGGCGGCGCCGCCGACGCCCTCACCTACCGGACAACCGCCAAACTGTTGAACATGGCCGGCGTCCATCAGGCGCAGGGATTCTTCCTGAACGCGACCCATTTCGACTGGACGAGCAGGGAGATCTACTACGGTCAGCAGATCGCACGTGCGCTCGGCGGCGTGCATTTCGTCGTCGACACCCACGGCGGCGGCCGCGGGCCGCTCGTGCCCCCCAGCCGGGTCCACCAGGGCAACGAGGTTCTGTGCAACCCGGCGGGCCGAGGGCTGGGGCCGCTCACGACGATCACGCACTACAAGTGGGCCGACGCGTTCGTGTGGGGCACAAGCACGGTCGGGAACTCCGGCGGCGCGTGCCGTCCCGGGGCGCCTCCGACGGCCGTGTTCTGGCCCGCGTACGCGGTGATGCTCGTGCAGAACGCGGTCAACCGCGTGACCGGTCCGCACTACCCGCTGATCCCGGACAGCTGAACATCTACGCAGCTCGTGCTACGCGGGCTCCGCGCTGACGCTGGTGTCGCCACGCACGCGCGAGATGAGGACGATCGCGATGGCGAGGTAGCCGAACGCGCTCACCTCCGCGTCGCTCACCTCGGGTCGGAGCAGGGTGCGGTCGCGCGCGACCGCACTCCACAGCACGCTGAAGATCCCCGAGATCGCCAGCAAGGGACAGTCCGTAGAAGACGACCGCGGCGCGCTCGGTGCCTTCACTGTGGCGCAGCGCCTCGGCCATCAGCCGCGTCGGGAACGGCAGGAACGAGACTGCCATCAACAGGGCGAGATTGATGCGGATGACGCTCGTGTTCGCGCACTGCAGGCGCCGGAAGATGCTGTGGCGCGCCAGCCAGATACCTCCGATCGTGATGAAGCTCGTCACGTAGGCGAGGTACGCAGGCCATTGCTGGGCGATGCCCAGAGATGGTCGAGCTCGGACTCCGGGACGGACGAGCTCGGCGAGCGGGCTCGGGCGCGCGAGCTGACTGTCCTGGCGGGGGAGCGACGGCGACCTTCCGCCGGTCGCCGAGCTGTACCGCAACTGCCCGTGGACGGGTGGCGCGCTGGCCTATCCCAACCTGGTGAGCACCGTCGGCAAGCGGCAAGTGGTTGCGGCGATCTCCGTTGCGGACCTGTTCAACCGCAGCCACGGCCAGCAGATCATGATCGGGCGCGGCGTTGTGCCCACGCACTCCGGGTACCTCGACGCCAGCACGCGGATCCGGTGGTCGATCAGGCTGACGCGGGTGGCGCGCTGCGGCCCCTCAGTTCCCGGGCAACGAGACCTCATCCGCCAGTGTCGTCTCTGGGGACCGGCGGTGTTGGGACCCCGGCGCGAGCTCCGGCGTCAGCCCGGCAGCCAGCCGGGTCGATAGCCGACCGAGGCATCCGGCGGAATCTGCGCGTACGCCTCGCGCGGATCGCGCGTCTCCCGCTCAACACCGGCGCGATGGCGCTGCGCGAGGTCTGACACGGGATAGATGACGCCGCCGCCCGTGCGTGTCCCGACAGCCAGGATTGCGCACGGCCCATCGCCCGCCCCGACGAAGACGTGCTCGGTCCAGGGCGGGCAGTGGACGAAGTCCCAGGCTCTCAGCCGCCGCTCCTCGCCTTCGATCAGCAGCAGGCACGCTCCAGACAGGACGAGGAAGTTCTCCTGTTCGTCTTCGCCGTGGTACCAGCACGCCGGCTGGCCGGGCTCGAGGATCCCGATGTTGAGCCCCAGCTTCGGGAACCGCACGTCGCCCTCGAAGCGCGTATACGCCCCGAAGTGCCCTTGCAGCCACCGGGCGTCCTCAGCGTTGAGCACGAACCAGCCCGCGCTGGATGGGGTCAACCCGCCCTCCGACGGCACAAGCGGCGCCTCGGGAATCACGGGCGCATTATTGCCCTCCATCCCGACAGCCCCCCGGAGGAAGGACGGCCACCTGACTGAGGGGCCGTCCGTGGACGGCCACAGACTGAGGGGGCCGTCCCGCTGACGGCCCCCTCAGTCTCGGCACAGCGCGCTGGGGCGTGTGGTGCTCAGCACCAGGGTCGCCCCTGTATCACGGCCGGCAGGTACTCGCCGGACCGCTGTGCACGCCGCTGCTCCGCCTCGAGCCGTGCGATCGTTTCCAACCGCTCGGTGCGAAGCGCGTGTCGCCTACCCCTGGCCTCGGTGATCCACGAGGACCAGCTTTGGCGGCTGACGAGCGGCCACGAGCGAATGCTCGTCGCCTGCGATTCGCCTCTCATCGGAGGGTCCTCCTCGTGATTGGTGGATGGGTTGTTGTCGGTGGGTTGTCTGGGTCGGTGGTGAGGGGGTGGCGCGAGCGGGTGATGGGCCCGGACCGGTATGCGGCCAGGGGTCAGCGCCGCCGCCGGCCCTGGGTGAGCGGATCGGGACGGGTTGCGGGGCCCAACACGATCCGCAACAACACGGCGGCGGCGCGTCACCTACTCCCGCAGGGCGCGGGTGGGATTCGAACCCACGATCTCGAGCTCATGAGGCTCGCGAGGACGCCCGCTCCTCTACCGCGCAGATGTATGTGTGCACCAGTTGACTGAAGTTGTCCAAGCCACTCGTTCACTCTTCAACCCTGGATCGCCTGGCCGTGGGGGCGTCCTGCGTGGGGGAGTGTTGGAGCCCGGTGCTCACTGTGACGCTGACCGCTCGACCGCACGCGCAGTGGTGAGTGAGCGCAGCGCTAACCGCTCACCTGAGATATCAGGTGTCATGTTTGCGACGGCACAGGAGGGCCTTTCTCTCTCGAACGGGGCCTCAATCGCGTTATTGCTTGTTCAAGTTGAGCATCACCTGTTGTTCCGGAAGTTGTTGAGTGCTTCAGCGCACAAAAAAGGGCGACCCGTGCGGATCGCCCTCGCGTGATTGGTATGTACGCCAGCGCAGCTAGCGTATGCACCTCACGGCGAGGACGGGCACGTATCCGAAGCGGTTGCCTGCACCGACAGCGACGCGTGCCGAAACCGGCGCGGTCTGTGCCGCTCCTGACATGGCGAGTTGCGTGTTGTGGGTCTGGATCATGAAAACCTCGGACAGATTGCTACCGGCGAGCAGGGTAACTCAGAGCCTCGTGCATTGCAAGCGCTAATCTCGTGATTAATACACGGCCGCCCAAACCCCCGCGCGCCGCGTAACGCGCTAAGGTGGTGGCCATGATCAGGACGCGCACCCCATCGGCCACCCTCAGCCGTCGTCGAAAGAGCACGGCCGTCGCCGTCGCCGCGGGCCTCAGCGCGTGCGCCCTGGCGATCGCCGGCTGCGGCGGCAGCAGCGGCAGCGTGATCGACCCGGTCGCCCAGGCGGCCACGACGTCGACCGGGTCGCCCGGCTACCGGATGAACATCACGCTTCAGCTCAGCGTTCCCGGCAGCTCGACGGTGATCACCGCGACCGGAACCGGCTCGGTCGACACGCGCGATCGCGCCGGCGCGATGGCATTCGACATGAACTTCGGAAACAGCCCGCAGATCGTCCAGGCGCTTGGTGGCAGCACGCTGCACATGGAGGAGATCCTCAAGGGCCTGGTGGTCTACGTGAAGATGCCGCCGGCGATCGCGAGCAAGCTCCCGGGCGGCAAGGCGTGGATGAAGATCGACCTGTCGAAGGCCTCATCGGCCGCCGGGATCCCAGGCCTGTCGTCGCTCGCCAACAACCCGGCGTCCAGCGACCCGAGCCAGTTCCTGCAGTATCTCCGCGCGGTGTCCGGCGGTGTCAGCAAGGTCGGCTCCGACTCCGTCGGCGGCGTGCAGGCAACGCACTACCGCGCGAGCATCGACCTCGACCGCGTGCCGGACGTCTTGCCGGCCGCATCGCGAGCGGCCGGAAAGCAGGCGACCGCCGCGCTCGAAAAGGCGACCAACCTGCACCAGCTTCCGGTTGATGTCTGGATCGACGATCAGCACCTCGTCCGCCAGCTCAAGATGGCGTTCACGTCGGCGGCGACGGGCGGTCAGTCGGTGCGCACGGCGGTGGCGCTGTCAATACCGCAGTACGGGCCTCAGCCCGTGCCGCAGGCGCCGCCGGCAGGACAGGTCACCGACCTGACGTCGTTGCTCGGGGCCTCCGGCTGAGCGGCCGGCGCCGCGAGGCGAGGCTGGACATCGACCTCCGATCTCCGATCTCCGACCTCCGCACCGACGGGGCCGGCCTGCCTGCTGAACGCGGTCGGCCGTTGCTCAAGCACGAGGCCGCTACACCCGATACGGACCGCATGGCGACCTTCGGACACAAGCCGCTGCTCCGGCTCGTTGAGGCGGGCGCGCCGACGCGTGACGGGAGCGGCATCGGCGAGCCTACGAGCCCGCACGCGGAGGCTGCTCGTGCATGGCGCGAGCGCCAGGAGCGCCGCGAACGCCGGCTCGGCCGCGCGGGCCCGCCGACACCCGGCTCGCCGTCGCCGGGCTCGCCGCCGCCGGGCTCGCCGCCGGCCGCGGCCTGATGCTCACGGGCTGCTGATCCCCGCCTTGTCTGCGATCCCCGCCTTGTCTGCGACGAGGAGGGGACATCCGTCGTCCACAACCCGACACTCGCGCGTCTGTGAGACGTGAGTGCGGTTCCGAGGCCCCAAACGGGGCGTGAATCCGCATTCACATGCTTGTCGGGCACGAGTGTGGGCCAAAGGACGCGCTTGCGCCGGGGGGGGCGAGTGTCGCGCTCGCGGGGGGGCACGATGGTGAGGGCGTCACCCGGAGGGCGCCACCGCCACCGGCCGCCCGGAGAACTCGCGCGCGTCATCCGCGAGCGATGCCAGCCGGAGCGAGACGAGGTCGAGTGCGCAGTTCTGGTAGAGGCGCCACGGCCGGCGCGAGCCTTGGCGCGGCAAGGTGTCGATCGGGCGCAGGACGTAGCCGGAGGAGAGGTTGATGAACGGCTCGGTCCCAGGGGGCGGGTCGCGGTTGCGGGGCGTGCAGTGGCTGTAGCCGTGCCCATCCATGTACGCGAGCAGGCGGCACACATATGCGCAGGTGAGGTCGCACTTCAGCGTCCACGACGCGTTCGCGTAGCCGAGCGCCATCGCCATGTTCGGCACGTCGCTGAGCATCATGCCCTTGTAGCTGACCGTCTCCGGGATCCGAACCGAGCGTCCGTCGACGGACAGCTGCATGCCGCCGAGCGCGAGCAGGTTCAACCCGGTGGCGGTGACGATCAGATCGGCATCGAGGTCGCGGCCGGAGCGCGGGCGAATGCCGGTCTCGGTGAACGTGTCGATCTCGTCGGTCACGACCGACGCGCGCCCGGCGCTGAGCGCCTTGAACAGGTCGCCGTTGGGCACGAGGCACAGCCGCTGATCCCACGGGTCGTAGCGAGGGTTGAAGTGCGTGTCGATGTCGTACCCCGCCGGCACGTGGCGCTCGAGCCCCTTGCGGATGAGCGCCTTCATCAGCTGCGGCCGGCGGCGGCTGAGCTGGTAGCTCGCCATCGTCAACAGGACGTTCTTCCAGCGCACGATCCCGTACGCGAGCCATGACGGCAGCCGTTCGCCGCAGCGCGCCCGCGAGCGCGTCCTGGGCCGGCAGCGAGATCACGTAGCTCGGCGAGCGCTGGAGCATCGTCACGTGTGCGGCCGTACGCGCGAGCGCGAGCACCAGCGTCACCGCGGTCGCGCCGCTGCCGATGACGATGACCCGCCGACCCGCATACGCAATGTCCTCGGTCCAGTGCTGCGGATGGACGACCTGGCCGCGGAACCGCTCGATACCGGCGAACTCCGGGGTGTATCCCTCGTCGTAGCGGTAGTAGCCGCTGCAGGCGAGCAGAAAGCCGCAGCTCAGACTGACCGTCGAGCCATCCTCGCGCGCCACCGTGACCGTCCAGCGCGCGTCATCGCTCGACCACTCCGCCTGCACGACCCGATGGCCAAATCGGAGGTGCCGGTCGATGCCGTCGTCCGCCGCCGTCTGGCGGATGTACTGCAGGATCGCGGGCCCGTCGGCGATCGCCTCGGCGTCCTTCCTCGGCCGGAATGCGTAGCCGAGCGTGTACATGTCCGAGTCGGAGCGGATGCCCGGATAGCGGAACAGGTCCCAGGTTCCGCCGATCCGCGAGCGCGCCTCGAGAATGACGTACGACTTGTGCGGGCAGCTCGACTGGAGATGGTGCGCGGCGCCGATTCCCGAGAGCCCCGCGCCGACGATCAGCACATCAACATGCTCCGTCGTGGAATCCACGCGGGAAGCGTGACAGCTTTCCTCTACCAAACCTCTTAAGAAGCTCTCACCATCGGCTCCTACCTTCGGGTACGCAATGACACAACCGAAGCATTTGTGGGCGGGCGATTGGGAGCGGGACTCGGCGGCCGCAGCGGATGACCTCGCGAACCTCAGCCCCCGTGCCTGGCCCCAGCACCCCGAGACCGAGCGACCAGCTCCGGCGCCGGTCAAGGCCACGCCGGCTCCGGCGCCGGTCAAGGCCACGCCACCGCCTCCGGCTCGGCCCGCGGAGCCACGACGGCCCCAGGAGCGGCGGCGGGTCCGTCGCCCCAGCACGCGCGCGGTGCTGCTCAGCCTGATTGCCCTGCTACTGATCGCGGGCGCCGCATACGGCGTCTCGACGCTCGGCGGCTCGAGCAGCACGGCCGCCGCCATGGGTACGCCGTGGCTGGGCGCACGCCTGGGCAGCTTGCCGACCGGTGGGGCGCTCGTCAGCTCCGTCACCCCCGGTGGCCCTGCCGCATCCGCGGGGCTGAAGCCCGGCGATGTGATCATCCAGATCCAGGGCCGTCCCGTGAGCGCCGCGATCAACGTCAGCTCAGCCGTCGGCGCGCTCAACGTCGGCGACTCGCTGCAGATCCTCGCGGTCCGCATGGGCCACGAATTCGCGACGACCGTGACTCTCGGATCGCAACCGCCCGCCTCGCCATGAGCTTCGCCACGCCGCTCGTCCTGCTGGGCCTGCTCGCGATCCCGGTGCTCGTCTACATGTACGCGGTGGCACAGCGCCGGCGCGCGGCCGTCGCCAACGCATTCGTCACCAAACCGCTGACCCCGTCGGTCGCCCCCCACCGGCCACGCTGGCGCCGCCACGTCCCGATGGCCGCGATCGCCGTGGCGCTGGCGATCCTGATCGTCGCCGCGGCGCGCCCGCAGCGCAGCGCCGCGGTCCCGGTGACCGACGCCGCCGTGATGCTCGTCAACGACGTCAGCAGCTCGATGGCCTCGACCGATGTCACGCCCTCGCGGCTCGGCGCCGCCGAGCGCGCGGCGTCGCGGTTCCTCACGATGGTCCCCGCGCATGTCCGCGTCGGCCTGCTCGAGTTCAACGAGAAGCCGATCGTGCTGCAGTCGCCGACGACCGATCACGCGCTCACCCAGTCCGCGCTCACGCAGCTGCGCGCCGGCGGTCACACCGCGATCGGCGATGCGATCAACACCGCCGTGCGCTCGCTGCTGAGCCTGCGCGGCCAGAACGGCAAGCGGCCACCGGCCGCGATCGTGCTGCTCTCGGACGGCACCTCGACCAACGGAGCCAACCCGATCGCCGCGGCCAAGCAGGCCGCCGCCCAGCACATCCCCGTCTACACGGTCGCGCTCGGCACGTCGCACGGAACGATCACCGTCAAGCACGGGACGAGCACCCAGACGGTCCCGGTGCCGCTCGATCCGCAGGAGCTCGAGCAGATCGCCAGCGTCTCGGGCGCGCGCTCTTTCACCGTCAACGACTCGGGCCAGCTGAAGGCGGTCTATGCGCACCTCGCGACGCAGCTCGGCCACAAGCACGTGAAACACGAGATCACCGCGAGCTTCGCCGGTGGGGGACTGGTGCTGCTGCTGTTCGGCAGCGTGCTCTCCCTCCTCTGGTTCGGCCGCTTAGTCTGAAGGAGACTCAATGACTGACACCCCCGGCACGCCCGGCCCGCCGACCCCGAGCCCCGCCGCCGACCCCACGGCGCAGGCGACCGACCTGCGCCGTCAGGCACGCGACGCCCTCCAGGAGGCGCTGTACGAGATCAAACGCGTGATCGTCGGCCAGGACGCGATGCTCGAGCGGCTGCTCGTGAGCCTGCTGGCCAGCGGCCACGTCCTGCTCGAAGGCGTCCCCGGACTCGCGAAGACGCTGACCGTCAAGACGCTCGCCCAGGTCCTCGGCGGCACCTACAGCCGGATCCAGTTCACGCCCGATCTCGTCCCCGCGGACCTCGTCGGCACGCGCGTCTACCGGCCCGACACGGGCGGGTTCGACACCGAGCTCGGACCCGTGTTCGCCAACTTCCTGCTCGCGGACGAGATCAACCGGGCGCCGGCGAAGGTCCAGTCGGCGCTGCTCGAGGTGATGCAGGAGCAGCAGGTGACGATCGGCGGGAGCACCCACAAGGTGCCGCTGCCGTTCATCGTGATGGCAACGCAGAACCCGATCGAGTCCGAGGGCACGTATCCGCTGCCCGAGGCCCAGGTCGACCGGTTCCTGATGAAGGTGCTCGTCGACTATCCGAGCGTCGGCGAGGAGGCGGCCGTCGTCGGCCGCAGCCTCACCGAGCAGCCGACCGTTCGCGAATGCCTGGCGCTCGCCGACCTGCGGCGCTACGCGATCGCAGCGCAATCGGTGCTGGTCGATCGGGACGCGATCGGCTACGCGGTCTCGCTCGCCGACGCGACGCGGCGCCCAGGTGAGTACGGACTGCAGGAGATCGCCGGCATGATCGAGTTCGGCTCGAGCCCGCGCGGGCCGATCGGGCTCGTCCAGGCGGCGCGCGTGCTTGCGCTGCTGCGGGGCCGCGGCCACGTCGAGACCGACGAGATCCGCGATCTCGCCGCGGACGTGCTGCGCCACCGGATCGTCCTGTCCTATGACGCGCTCAGCGAGGGCGTGACGAGCGACGATCTGCTCGAGCAGGTGCTCGCCGCCGTGCCCGCTCCCGGCGAGGGACGCCTCACGCGTCGGGCGACGCAGACGCAACCGATGCCGACCCGGGCGGCCGGGCGCGCGTGAGCCCCGCGGTCCTTCAGCCGCCGGCCGCACGCCAGGGCCCTGGGCCCGTACCCCAGGGCCTGATCGAGGCGCTCGACGTGGGCGTCACGCGGCTCGTCGCGCGCACGCTGCCGGGCGACCGCCGTGCCGCCGGGATCGGCGTGGGGATGGAGCTCGCGCAGCTGCGCCCGTACGAGGTTGGCGATGACGTCCGCCACATCGACCCGGCCGCGACCGCCCGCAGCGGCGGGCAGCCGCACGTCCGGCTGCACGTCCCCGACCGGGCGCTGACGACGTGGATCGTGCTCGACGTGTCCCCGTCGATGGCGTTCGGGACCGCGCGCAGGCTCAAATCCGACGTGGCGGAGGGCGTCGCGCTCGTGTTCGGCCGGATCGGCATCCGCCGCGCCGGGAGCGTCGGTCTCGTCGCGTTCGGAGCGTCCGAGCCACGGATCCTGCCGCCCCGCGGCTCCAAGCCCGGGATCGTGGCGCTGCGACGGATCCTCGCCGAAGGCGTCGCGCCCGACGGGCAGCACGATCCCGCGGGGCTCAGCGGCGCGCTGCAGCGGGTCGGACGGCTCGCCCGCCAGCCCGGGCTCGTCGTCGTCATCTCGGACTTCCGCGAGCAGCACGGATGGGAGCGCGCGCTCGGTGCGGTCCGGATCCGCCACTCGATGCTCGCGGTCGAGGTCGTCGACCCGCGCGAGTCCGAGCTGCCGGCGGCCGGCCATCTCGCGGTGGTCGATCCCGAGACCGGCGCGCGGATCGAGGTCAACACGTCGCGCCGGCGCGTCCGCGAGCGCTTCGCGCAACTCGAGCGCGAGCGCCGGGACACGATCGCCCGTGAGCTGCGCCGTCTGCGCACCGGCCACGTCGTCCTCTCGACCGAGTCCGATTGGCTGCTGGAATTGGGGCGCTACCTGCGATGAGCTTCGCGGCCCCACTGTGGCTGGCGGCACTGGCCCTCGTTCCGCTCGCGCTCGCGGCGTACATCGCCGCGCGCCGTCGCGCTCGGCGATACGCGATTCGCTTCCCGGCCGCAGCCGCCCTGCGCGAAGCGGCCGGCGCAGCACCAACCTGGCCGCGGCACCTGCCGGCGGCCCTCGCCCTCGCCGCGATCGCGGCGCTGGCGGTCGCCCTCGCCCGCCCGCACACGACGTACCGCGCCTCCGTCGGACAGGCATCGATGATGCTCATCACCGATCACTCCGGATCGATGGCCGCGGACGACGTCGCGCCGACGCGGCTCGTCGCGGCCCAGAAGGCCGCCAACACGTTCATCGACAAGCTGCCGAGCTCGGTCAAGGTCGGCGCCGTCGCATTCTCGAGCTCTCCCGATGCGGCGCAGGCGCCCGCGACCGATCACAGCGCGGCGCGCGCCGTGATCGACCAGCAGCAGGCCGGCGGCGCGACCGCGACCGGCGACGCGATCGAGCTCGGGCTACAACTGCTGCGCGGCGGCGACCCCAAGCATCCGCCGTCGGCGATGGTGCTGCTCTCCGACGGAGCCGCGAACGCCGGCGTCGACGCCGTCACCGCCGCGCAGCAGGCGGCGAAGGACAAGATCCCGATCTACACCGTGGCGCTCGGCACGTCGACCGGAACGCTCACGAGCCCCGACCCGTTCTCGCCGCCGCTGGCGGTCCCGCCCGATCCGCAGCTGATGCAGGAGATCGCGAAGGTCTCAGGCGGGCGCACGTTCAACGCCCAGAGCGCCGACGAGCTCAGCTCGATCTACAAGCACCTCGGCAACGAGCTCGGCAGCGTCACGCGCAAGCACGAGGTCACAGCGGGGTTCGCGATCGCGGGACTCGTGATGCTGCTGCTCGCGGCCGCGGCATCGACGCGCTTCTCTGGCCGCCTACCGTAAGCAGGGCGGCGCTGCTCGCGGGCATCGTGACCC
>DATKOY010000092.1:0-3824 GCA_035524415.1 Solirubrobacteraceae bacterium
TCAGGGACTCGCCGACCGCCGCGGCGGCGGCCTGGTCGATCGTCCGCTCTTCGTCGGTGAGTCGGAGCTCGAGTCGCTGGGTACGCATGCCCATAGTGTACGGACACCGTACGGAGCTGCAAGTCAACCGGGCTCGACCCCGGCCCGAGGAACTACCGGCCGGGTCGGACATCACCGGCCCTCAACCGATGACGCTGACACAGAGGGTGTTTGGGTCCGGGGTGGGGCTGGATTGGGCACACATTGGTCACACAGCTCGCCAGGCCGGCGTCTGGCGAAGCCGAAATCAGGCTCTGAGCAGGGATTTTGAAAGGCAGACCGCACCGACAGCCGCGGTGCGGTCCCCGGTTTGACATGCCGACCGTGTGCCCGATGTGCGACAAAACACCTGCGTTGGCGGGATGGATCTCGTGTCGCCGCAGTCGTGCCAGCCGCCGAGCTTGGCGTGCCGCTCGAGTCAGCGGCTCCATTTGCTGCCGAATCCCCGCCGGGTCAGATCGCCAGCACGAGATCGCGCCACCGGTCCTGGTCGGGCCATTGCTCGAGCAGACGTTCGACACCAGCGACGATCGCTGCGAACCGGCCGTGATCGAGTGTCCAAATCAGGATGATCCCGGCGTGTGTTCGTTGCGCCTCGGCCCACTCACGGGCGATCGGCGCGAAGTCGCGGCTGTTGCGGGTGATCAAGATGCGCTGCTCGGCGGCGGCGAGTTCGAGCACGAGCGGGTCGTCGAGACCCTCGATGTTCGCGTCGCCGGCGAGCGAGAGCACGTCATGACCGGCGTCCCGGAGGGGTCCGCCGATCCGCCGCGGTGAAAGGTTGGCGTCGAGCAGCAGCCGCACGCCTGGTTACGAGGCGAAGCGAACGAAGGGGTAGAGCTCGCGCCACTCCTCGGCGGTACGCCGATTCTCGGCGATCGCTTCGGCGATCTCGCCCGGGTAGCTGTCGCGGTAGGCGAGCGCGAGCGTGACCTGGCGTTCCGTGAGTTGGGTATTCGCGATGAGCTGTTCGACCGAGCTGTAGTCCTCAACCATCTGCACGATTTCCCACACGTCAAGGCCCGAGCCGATCACCCACGGCCGCCGGCGCGCGTCATCGCCGCGGAATCCGAGTCCTGCGAACCGCCTGGTGCGGGTTGCTTCCTCGGTCAGCGCTTCGACGATCGCGCTCTTCGACCGACGTGTTCGCCGTGCCTCCGCCTCGATCGTCCTGTCAGTCGACAGCGTGAAGCGGACGCTGAACGGCTCGCCCTTCAGCGGCTTGCCTCGCTCACCTGATGCCATGGGTCGAGTCTATCACACAGAACTTACGGTGTATAATGTATCCACTACGATTGCTCACCGATCCTGGCTTTGGTCTGAATCCGTCGACCACGCGGTGATAGCCGGGCCTTTCGCACGCGTCGTGGCTGACTGCTCGAGACGCTGCCCTCCGGCCACCGCCGACGGGCGGCCTCGGCGGACGCACTGTCAGCTCACCCAGGGCTGGTCGATCAGCACCCCGAGCACGGCGTTGTACTGGTAGTCGCCGACCCGGCGGGAGACGAAATCGGTGGTGTCCGGGTTGACGAGCGGTACGGCCGGCGCCTGGTCGGTGAGGCGGCGGTCGGCTTGGGCCCACAGCGAGGCGGCTGCGGGCGGGTTGGACCCTTCGGCTGCGAACGCTCTGTTGTAGAGCGCATCGAACCGCGGATCGCCGAATTCGATCTGGTTGGCGTTGCTCGCCGAATCGGGGACGAAGCTCTGGCAGCTCACTCCGCCGATGTATTGCGATGGCATTGCGTAGCCGCCGACCGCCAGCGTCATAAAGGCGTCGGGCGCGGTGCGCGAGTCGATGATGTCCGGGAACATGTGCGGGTCCGAGGCCGCGAAGACCCGAAGCCGCGCGCGGTAGCCGAGCTGGCGCAGCAGCGCCGCCAGATACCTCCCGGCGGGCGCGAAGTTGATCCCGATGATCGGCTGGGTCCAGATGGTGATCGGCTCACCGCGCGTTCCCGACGCCGCGACCAGCCTCTGTGCCGTGGCCAGGTCGGGTGCGCTGCACACACCCGAGCCCGGGTTCAGCGTGTACGGGCAGTAGTGGGCGTACCCAAGCACGAACGGCGGGATCAGCTCGCAGGTCGGTTGTGAGTCCTGGCCGAACAGGTTCGCAACGCGCTCGCGGTCGACGGCATAATTGATCGCTTGGCGGACGCGCAGGTCGGTAAACGGCGGTCTGCGGACGTTGAACGCGAGCCCGTACGTCATGTCGTTGGGGTTCAGGTACAGCTGGTTCGTGTACCGGGTCTCGATCTCGTTGAAGCGGTTCTGAGGCGGCGGGTCGTACGTGTAGTCGGCGAGGTTTTGCTCGACCTCGGCAGTGGCCTCCTCCGGGCTCGCGCCCGTCCGCCAGATGATCCGATCCGGGTACCCGGCGGGCTGTGCGGCGTGCGACCACTCGTGGAAATACGGATTGCGCACGAGCGTCACGTCACGTGCCGTGACTGCGCCCACCTTGTACGGGCCTGTCCCGGGTAACCCCTGGCTGCCGACGTCGTGATTGGGCGCCGACGCCGGCACCGCGGCCGCACCCCAGACGGCAAGCTGATCCAGGAACTCGGGGTTGGGAGCCGTGAGATGGAAGGTGACTGTCGCAGCGGCGTCGTCGACAACAATCCCGCGCGCCAGGTCACAGTGGGCGGGATGGGCGAGGCACGCGGCGGCGCCGACGACGTCGTCGTCATACTCGTTTGACACCCACATTCCGCCGGCGCCGACGGCAAGCGCATTGGGGGTATTGCCGACGTGGATCGCCGCGGTGACGTGGTTCGTCTCCGGGTTGATGCGCATGACGGTCCCATCAAGGCTGTTCGCGACCCAAATCGAGCCAAAGCCGATGGCGATCGCGGTCGGCCCCGTGCCGACGTTGATCTGCTGGGTGAGCTGGCCGGTCCGAGGCGCGAGCCGCAGCACGCCTGCGTAGGCCGCGTCGCTGACCCACACCGAGCCGAACCCGATCGCCACGCCGGTGGGCGAGCCGCCGAGCGCGATCGCTTTACTCGGAGCGTCGGTGACGGCGTTGATCCGGCTGAGCGTCCCCGTCGCTGCTGGTGGCGACCCATACATCGCCGTACCCAACGACCACGCCGCTCGGCCCATTCCCGACCCCGATGGTGCGTACGACACGGTCGACGGTCGGGTTGATCCTCGACAGAGTACCGCTGAAATTGTTGGTGACCCACACCGCGCCTGCTCCGACTGCGACCCCACTCGGCGTCGAGTCGACCTGGATCGTCTGGACGTCGTGCCTCGCCGGGTCGATCCGGGAAACGGTGCTGTTGTTGTAGTTGGCGACCCACAGCGTGCCGTCGCCGGCCGCGATCGCCGAGGGTGACGAACCGAGCGGGACGTCCGCGAAGATCGCGCCGTGCGCGGGGCCGATCGCGCCGACCGAGTCGCCCGCGATCGATGGCAGGGACCGAATGCCGCCGCCCGACGCGAGCGCGGAGACGAGGGTGGCCGCGATCAGCGCCACCCCCGCGAGCGCCAGCCACAAGCACCGTCCGCGTCGGGTGCGGCTCCAATGGAGTGACCTGCCGGCCCTACGGCGAGATGTGCTAGATGCGCTGCAAACTGCCAGGTTTCGAGGTCCGCTACGAGGTCGTCGGTTGGATCAATGGACCAGTCGGGAGGCAGAGCTGGTGCCGCCCGAGCGCCTACGGCCATCCCAACGGCCCCGCAGAGGGCTTGACATCGGCGAAAACGTGACTCTGGCGGCGCTCCGCTCGGCCGAAATCCCCTGCAGATTCAAGCGTTCCGACGTCACTCCATTAGAGCCGCACCCG
>DATKOY010000093.1:0-3385 GCA_035524415.1 Solirubrobacteraceae bacterium
GCCTTGCCGGCCACGCGCCCGTGCGCTTTGTCGCTGCTCACTTCAGGTCCCCCCGCCCCGAAGTATAGGCGCAAAAAAACCACGCAGCGACCCACGGTCACCTGAGCATGCGGGAGCGTGCACCCGCTGCCCGGCCCCGGCGCGTGAATACGTATGCCAGCCCTTCCGGCCGGCGCGGTCCGCTCGCTAAAGTCAGGCGAAGCTCGCTTGCGGGGCGCTCGGGTATGCGGCGGCATGCGGATCTCACGGGATCCCGCCCGGCCGGGTAACACCAACTCAGGGGGACTCATTGTGGATCGTTTACAACAGGTACGAGGCGTAGCGTCCGGCACGCGGCGCTGGACGATCAGGCTGGCTGCGGGCTGCGGCCTGCCGGTGCTGCTGGCGGCCAATCCGGGTCTGGCACAGGAGCAGGCGGCGCAGGCGGCGACGACGACCGCCACTGCCGAGGAGGCGCTGCAGACCATCACGATCACCGGCGTGCGCGCCGCGATCGAGACGG
The DNA here is from genome assembly GCA_035524415.1 of Solirubrobacteraceae bacterium. Classification (GTDB taxonomy): domain Bacteria; phylum Actinomycetota; class Thermoleophilia; order Solirubrobacterales; family Solirubrobacteraceae; genus Palsa-465. The sequence goes on from DATKOY010000093.1 coordinate 503, forward strand.
CCATCAGCGTCAAGCAGCGCTCCGACAACATCGTCGAGGTGGTGTCCGCCGAGGACATCGGCAAGCTGCCTGATACCAGCATTGCCGAATCCATCTCGCGCCTCCCGGGACTCACCTCGCAGCGCTCCGACGGCCGCGCCTCCGATATCAGCATCCGCGGCACCGATCCGCAGTTCGCCACCGGGTTGCTGAACGGGCGTGAGCAGGTGAGCACCGGCGACAACCGCAACATCGAGTACGACCAGTACCCGGCCGAGCTGATCAGCGGCGTGGTGGTCTACAAGACACCGGACGCCGCCCTCATTGGCCAGGGACTCTCGGGGACGATCGCGCTGCAGACGATCCGCCCGCTCGAGTACGGGCACCGCGCCGCGGTGCTCGACTTCCGCCTGGAGAAGAACTCGGACGCCGACATGGGCGCCGACTCGAAAAACAACGGCTATCGCGGCAGCTTCTCCTTTATCGATCAGTTCCTCGACAACACACTCGGGGTGGCCCTGGGCTACGCACGCCTGTCCTCACCGGTGGTCGGCCGGGAGCTCGGGCTCTATGACCCCTGGCATCTGAACGGCACCGAGCACGCCGGCGTGCCTGCCGACGTCAACGTGACCGACGGCGTCAAGTCGCTCGCCAGCATGGGCAGCAACGTGCGCGACGGGGCGATGGGCACGGTCGAATGGCGCCCCTCGAGTGGCTTCACCAGCATGCTCGACATATTCTGGACGTCGGAGCAGGAGAACAACAACCGGCGCAGCCTCGAGGTGAATCTCGGTAACTACCCGAACACGACCAACTACTCCAATCTCGACATCGTCGGCAACAGTCTCGTGGGGGCCACGGTCAGCAATGCGGTTCCGCTGGCGCGCAACTTCCTGTATCTCACCAGCACCGAGATCTTCCAGGCGGGCTGGAACAACAGGTGGCAGGGTGACAAGTGGAACGTCATGGCCGACCTCGCCTACTCGCGCGCGACCCGTGACGAGCACGACTACGAGACCCAGGGGCAGTACATCGGCGGGGTCACGGACACGGTCGGCTTCTTTCTGCCGGGCGGATCGCAGCCGACGTTCACTGCGCAGAACAACTATGCCGACCCGACCAAGGTGCTGGTGGGTCCGACCATCTACGGCGGCGGCTACAGCCGCTTCCCGCACGTGGTCGATGAGCTGAAGGCGTTCCGTCTCGAGGGCACGCACCCGGCCGGCTGGTGGTTCAGCGACGTCATCCTCGGCGCCAACTACGACGATCGCTCCAAGGACAAGCAGCAACCGGAGACTGGTCTCGGCACCGTGGGCGGCACCTTCGACCAGATCGGCAGCCAGTACCTGCTGGCGCCGACCAACCTGAGTTTCTCGGGGACGCCGTCGTCCCTCTCGTGGAACGTGCCGAGTGTGCTGGCCGCCTACTTCAATCCGGTCATCCCCGGAACTCCCAACGAGCCCGGCTACGGCTATCTCACCGGCAAGTTCTGGAACGTGCTCGAGAAGCTCACCACGGTGTACATCAAGGGGGACCTCGATCACCCGCTGTCGCCGGACGTGACCCTGCGCGGCAACATCGGTCTGCAGGTCATCCATACGGATCAAAGCTCGACTTCCTTCTCCTACAACGAGGCGACGCAGTCGAGCATGCCGATCGGGGGCGGCAAGACCTACAACGACGTGCTGCCGTCCATGAATCTGGTATTCGAGTTCCCCGCGCAGCAGCTGCTGCGTTTCAGCGCATCGCGCCAGGTGGCCCGTCCGCGCATGGACCAGATGACGGCCGGTCAGGACTTCAGCGTCTCGCAGGCGACGGGCGTTCCCTACAATACCGCCGGCAACCCGGAGCTCGACCCCTGGCGCGCCAACGCCTACGACCTCTCGTACGAGAAGTACTTCGAGAACAAGGCGTACGTATCGGCGGCAGTCTTCTACAAGGACCTGTTGAGCTACATCTATGACCAGACTGTCCTGACCGATCTGTCGGGTCTGGTCGGGCAGCTGCCGCCGCCGGGAATGAATCAGGCGCCGTACGTCAACGAGGGCTACCTCACCGTCCCCCTGAACGGCCAGGGCGGCCGGCTCGATGGCATCGAGCTCACCGCCTCGGCGCCCGGCGAGCTACTCGCTTCCTGGTTGAGCGGCTTCGGCGCCAGCGCCAGCGCGTCGTTCACCGACAGCTCGATCACCATCCAGGGGCAGGTGGCGGGCGCGAGCTCGATGAACATCCCGTTGCCGGGCCTGTCGAAGACCGTCTGGAATGCCACGCTCTACTATGAGAAGTACGGCTTCGCCGCACGCATCGCCTCGCGCTATCGCTCCGACTACATCGGCGAGATCACGGACTTCGCCGGTGACCGCGCCCTCGAGTACGTGAGACACGAGCTCATCACCGACTTTCAGACGAGCTATGAGTTCCAGAACGGGCCGGCCAAGGGGCTCATGATCCTGTTCCAGGTCAACAACCTCAGCAACACGCCGTTCATCGACTACGCCTCAACCGTCGCGCAGACGCGCGACTACGAGACCTTTGGACGGGACTTCTTCTTCGGGTTGAACTACAAGTTCTAAAGCGTGGATCCGCGGGCCGGCCGGCGGCGTTGCGCTGGCCGGCCGCCCGACGGCTCAGGCAGACTCCGGCGGCGCGGGAATCAAGATGGTGCAATCAGCGAAGCGCGCGGCGGCAGTCCGCGTCGGGCTGTCTGCGGCACTCTGCGCCGTGGCGCTCAGCAGCCTCGCCGGCGCCGGGGAGTTCCGCGACCGGCTGCCGCAGGACGAGGTCGTCTATTTCCTGCTGCCCGACCGCTTCGAGAACGGCGATCCGTCGAACGACCGGGGCGGGCTCGAGGGTGGAGCGCTCACCACCGGCTTCGATCCCGCCGCCAAGGGCTTCTACCATGGC
>DATKOY010000094.1:0-4989 GCA_035524415.1 Solirubrobacteraceae bacterium
GGCGACGCTCGGCGTCCCGATCCACGCCGTCTTCGCGCTGACGACGATGCCGTCGCCGGCGAGCTGAGGTCGCGGGTGCCGGTGAGGCGGCGGGGGAGGGATTCGAACCCTCGGGGGCTTGCGCCCTCAACGGTTTTCAAGGCTCCGCACTTGGCGCTCAACCATGCGCTGTTGGTCCGGTATGCGACAGCCTCTGCGACAGTCCACTCTTCCGACTCTTCGCGACGATCGTTCAGCGCCCCCAGGCGGCCGTGTGGCACCGGCTGAGGCCGCTAGGGTCGGTGCGAAAGAGCCCAAGTGGGATGCGATGATTCGACGGCACTTGACGCGCTCAGGTGAGAGGGCCGTCGCCCAGGTCACTGGCCTCCGCTCGGCTCAACAGAAACGGCGCGATTAGGGGATTCGCCTTTGGTCTAGGGAGGTCGATGCTATATGGGTCGATGTCTTCTCGCCGCCCGACTTGGGGGAATGGCGCTGGGCATCAGCCTGTTAAGGCGCTCGGCTGCACGGTCAGCCGATGTCGGAGGACTGCGCTACTTGTAGATCGCGATCGGCAGGATCACAGCGCCTGGAGGAAGTACGACCGTGTCCGCTTGTGGTTCTTGGTCGAGCGTCGGCCCTGAGCCACCTGACGGGATCGCGTCGTCGAGGACGAATTCGCCCGAGTGCGCGGGCCTCTTGCCGGCGGCCGCTACGAGCGCCGATACCACCGGATGCACCCAAGCATTGCCGGTCGCCTCGCCTGTGGTCCGTTTCCCAGCCGGTGGCTGCTAGAGACGGCCCGGTGGCATCGCGCCTTGTCCCCGCTGTTTCCCCCAGGCGAGCGTCGCTGACCAGAACGTGAAGGCGTTATAGCGGCAAAGGGGCGCCGGTGAGAATGCCGCCCGTGGTATGGCCGGCTCGAACTTGAGGCGCCGACGCTGACGCTGTTGGAGTCGCAGTTCGCGCTCGCCGCGCTGGCGATGCTGGGTTACGGTCAGCAGGAAGCGGTGGATCCGCGGGACGGCCCTGTCGCCTCGGTTTGCTAGGAGCAGCGTGCGATTACGACGCCGTTGCGGCGGGTCTTGACCGTCATCGCTGCGGTACCGACAGATCCGGTCAGGCCGGTGTGTGTCTGGTGGCCGGGTTTCGGCACCCAGACGCCGATTCGTAGTCCGTGGCTTTCGCAGACGATGCCCTCACCTGTGCGGAGGTCGCCTGCGGCGAAGGCGATCTTCTGGAAGTTGAAGATGATCGCGGCCGGGTTCTCGGGGACCGGCGGCAAAGGCTTCGATGCCGGATCGAGCTGGCTCCATATCGGCACCGCCAGAAACGCGAGGACGGTGAGGGCGACCAGCAGCCACGCGCAGCAGAGAAGCACCCGAGAATCCCGGCGGCCGGCCTCCTCGGCAGATGACGAGCCAAGGGATTGCACACGGCCGGTATACCCGGACGATCCATCGGCGCAACCTTTTCCCAGGGCCGAGCTCGCCCTCTGCGAGATGGCACCGCCGTCGCTGCTCGTGCTCGTCGACTAGCTCGAGCTGTTGGCTGAACGGTGCGGCCGGACAAGTTCGACCGGGTCGCGGTCAGATGGCATGGGTGGCTTGAGCTTGAGTCGCCGGCGATGACGCGCAACGTGCGGCTTTTCGTTCTGAAGGTCCCCCGCGTAAAGGCTAGGGCGTCTGCACCCTTTCCGACGTCGCGCGCGGTGACCAAGATGTGCGAGGAGCCGCCGTCAGGGCAGGGGGGCTGACGGCGTACTGGGCTCCCCACCCGTCCTGCGGCGGCTCCGAGAGACCCTACGCCTCGTGTTCGATTCCGGAGAGCAGACCTGGATCGACGGCATGGGTTGGCGGGGCGCCGGTAACGAACCCCCGAAGGCCGTCAACTACTTCAGAGCCGCAGCCGACGCCCGGCCAGAGGATTGTTCGCGGGCCGCACTTCTCTTCCTGTGTGCTGTGACCGCAAGTGGAGATAGGCTTCACGGCTCTCTCCCGGAACCTCTCCCCGACCCACCTGCCTTGAGCAGCCGCAAGAAGTACCCGGGCGGGGAGAGGACGGGAGAGAGGCCAGCTGCGGGCGTCCGACTAACGATTAGGACGGCAGGTCTTGGTCCCGCGAATCTAGGTTCGAGTCCTAGCCCCGCAACCTCGCATCGGCTCTGGGTCTCCCATTCCGCTAACCCCTGTCGAGGAGGCTCATCAACCGCACGACCGCGTCTCCGTAGCCGCCGTGGAGTGTCGAGTCCTCAATCCTCGATCCCGCTGAAAGATGCCCGACACCGTCGCCATCGACGACGAGCCGGAACTCCAGACCCTTCTCGCGAACCTTGGCCCGCAGCTTCTTCACCCACCATTCCGCCATCGGATCGCCTTCGGCAACGACTGCCGTCTTCAGAAGCCGCCACGCCTCGATGCCGGTGTACTCTCCCACCCCGCCGGAACTCTAGGCCACCCGCCCGCGCCGATGCCGTGAGTCATTCCCCCGGGCCAACGACTACCGCGTCGCCGTCACCATGCTCCGAGTTCCACGCTCGCAGCATCAGCTCGACCAACACCGCTACTTTGTCGCTGTCCCGCTCGTTACTGGGCTCGACCTCGATGTCGTTGTCGTCAAGCCGGTGAACCGTGACAGCCGGTACAGCGAGGAAGCCGATGAACTCGGGCAGACGAGACGGATCCGAGAGCCGCAGCCGCACCCCCACACCCTGGCCCCAATCCGACAACCCGACAACACCCATCCGATGGGTGTCTGTATTTACCTCGACCGGGAGTGCGCCTTGAGTCCGCCGATGTGGTCGGAGCCGGCGTGTGGATAGCGGAAGCGGTGCCCCGGGCCGCATGGAGGGGCGTCACACCGCCCTGGGGGTCGTCCTATAGCGACCCTGCGTCTCGCGACCGCTTGCTGTACGAGCGGTCTCGGGACGAGGAGCGGTTGAGCCGCCACGCAGCAACGGCCGGCCGGGCGGTCCAGACGGTGAACCCAAGCGGCGACTCGTACTGGACGCCGTACAGCCCGCACCGCTCGCAGTCAGCACGGTGGCGATGCTCGAAGTCCAGCCAGGCCTCGCGACCCTCGCCGAACACGAGATCGACCTCGTCTCCACCGAGCGACTCAGCGAACGCGACAACAATCTCGCATCCGGGATCGAGCGGGCGCCTCTGCTGGCGATGAACCACCTCGCGCCGCATCAGACACCTACCTCTCGTTATTCGTAGAAAAGAAGTCTACCGCGCCGCTGAGCGGGCTACTGGACTCTGCGTCTGGACAGCTGGGTTCGGTTGTCGAGCTTCGTCTCGAAGGCGAGGCGCAGCGATTCGCCTGAGACCGCCGTCGTGTGTTTCGGCGGCCGCGGCGGCTCAAGCCGTGCGACACGGAGCAGATCCGGGCCTCGGTCGCCGTAGCAGCGCGCATATGCGATCGCCTCGGAGATCGCGCGCGGCATCGGTTGTCGCCGGGCCAGCAGACCCACCGTCTCTCTCTACCACCGATCGTGCCTCGCGTGCAAGGCACGCGGGATCGCTATCAGACAGCCTTACTGTTCCACCCGAGCGAACGCCGGCTCGGCTCGACGTCGTAACCGACAAAGCACCCGGGCCGCATCCTTGTCACCAGCCCGCGGGCGCCCAAGGCGGCAAGGGCGAACTCCGACTCAGCAATCGTCAACACCGCCGCTTCACGCTCAAGCCGTCCATGCCGTCGGACCGCGGCCCGGCGAACGTGTGCGGACGCACGTCGGCCAGCAGCTCGAGCCAGTCGACGAGAACGACCGGTGATGGTGGCGCCATCTCGTGGAGGGCGAGTTAACGCAGCTGCGGGCCGCGCGGTGCTCTGTGCAGGCCGAAGCGGAGATCCATGACGCGCTCCGGAAGTGCCATCGTGCCCACTTCTGTGAGCCATTCCTCGATCGCCCAGCGCAACGTCGACATCTCTTCATCGGTCAGCCTCATCCGAAGGCCTTCCCTCGGGGCTTTCTCGAGATGCTGCTCGATTCGCGCGGCCATCGCCGTTTTCGGCGAGCCAGCGTCTCCACCGCTCTTACGCCGAAGGCGATCGGCAAGCTCGGCAGCTTCGGAGAGCAGGAGCGGGAACGTCCCGCCGTCAACGTTGAAGAAGATCTTCTTCGCCTTGATTGCCTCTGCCGTGAGGACGGCCAGGTAGATGATCGCTACGTCCGACGCAGTCGATGTCGCGACGTACGCGACCTCGAAGTCCCCCCTCGGCGTCCAGAGCATGTCTCCGCGGTCTACCGGCCGGTCAGTCGGCCCAATCTCCTCGGCGGCGCCATCCGGATACACAATGCGAAGCCTGCCCACCCGCTGATGGTGGCACAGCCGGCGGCTCCCCGTTGCTGACGACGAGTCGCAGCCCGAAGCGAAGTGTCGCTACCGTGCCGTGCTTCGTGTCCGACGAGGTTCAGCCTGACGATCATGGGCGGATCCCGCCGTCATTCGCCTGGACGTTGTCGCGCGCGACACGCAGGTATTTCGTCAGTCAAGCGCCTCGCAACGACATGCTGGAGCACTTCGGCCATCGAATCCCCACCCGACGCGGTGCCGTCGGAGTGGCGTGATAACACGCCTGCCAAAGGTTGGGCGAGCTTTGTCGAGATCAGCGGCGAGGAGCGTGACCGGCTGGTCCGGAAGCTTCGGATCACCACCGGTTCTGCGCGCTCATCGACAAGTTCGAAGCGGCCGGCTCGAGTTCGCCGGTCGTGCTTGACCTCACCGAACGCCTACGCCCCCGTGCGGCGCTCCACGCCTGGGCCAACGGTAGTGACCTCCCGGATGGGATCGCCCGCCTTCGGGATGCGCTTGCATCAGCCGCCGTCCCGGGATCATCGGCCGCAATCCCAACGACGGGAGACCGAGCCCCTAGCCGATGCCGCGAACGAGCGTCGGCTGCACTCGTCGCAACAGCCGTCTGAGTACCCCCGGCCGCGTCCTTGTCGCCGGCCTGCATCGTGCTGAGCGCTGTGGATCAGGTAGCCCCGTGTGTGTTTGATTG
>DATKOY010000095.1:0-29234 GCA_035524415.1 Solirubrobacteraceae bacterium
ACAACCCCCCTGAATCGCAGCGGCTCGTGCCGGCGCAACCCGGTGATCCGCAGTTCAACGACGAGTACTACCCGCGGATCCTTCAGGTCGGCGACGACATCGCGATCATCAGCTATCGGTTTCCGAACGTCACGACGAAGCCCGACGGGACCGCGTCGTCGAGCAGCACATACTTGTGGCTGTCGACCGACGGCGGCAACTCGTTCAGCGGGCCCGCGCTCGTCGGCGATCAGGAGCCTTCGGGCGATGCCGTCGTGTTCGGACCCCCGGACAGTCCGCGGATCGGCCTGATCTCGGACACGGAGACGGGTGGCACGTTCTTTCAGTCGCTCTCGCCGGGCGTGTTCACGAGCGCGAAAGCCAACCTCGATGAAGGCGATGGCAACCGCGCCTACGGTGGAACCCTGGCGGCGGTCGGCGGCGGACTCGCGGCAGCCTTCGCCGACGCAAGTGGCAGGGGGTACGTGCGGACGTGGGCCGGTGCCGGCGACCCCAACGATCCGGCCAGCTGGACGCCATCGCAACCCCCGTTCACCGGGAGCGAGCCGCGACTTGCGAGCGGCCCGAGCGGCTCGTATCTGATGTCACGCGCCGGGCTCCTCGGGAGCGCGCCGCTCGAGGTTCGCCGGCTCATCGGCACGAGCCTCGGCCCGGCCACGCGGGTCAGCGACACCGCCAGCGCCGGGCGGCACGTTCTGATCGAGGATCCGGGCGGAACGCTGTTCGCAAGCTGGGTGAATCGCGACCGGCCTGACGTGCGGCTGCGTACGTCGCTCGGGGGCACCCGGTGGAGCGCCGACCAGGTGCTTGCCGCGGGCGGCCAAAGCCTCGATCAGATCGCCCTCGGCGCGACGTTCGACAGCGGTGGCTTCGCGACGTGGGTGCGGAACGGGACCGGGGTGTTCGGCAACGGCACGATCCAAGCCGTCCCATTCGGTAACCAAGGCCCCACCGGACGGCTTGGGCTCGGCAGCCTTCCCGGGGGGTCAGCCGACCCGAGCGTCGTCGAGAGCTGCCAGCGGATCGCGTTTGGGGTCGTGTCGATTCTCGCCCAGCAGGGATGCTTCCTGACGGCGGCCGGGCAGAACGGCGTCCGGGTCTCAGACGGACCGATCCGCATCAACGGCGTCGACGTGATCCCCGATCCGGGCACGAGGATCCTGATCAACGCCCGCGCCCGCACGATCGACACGATCGGCCCCGTGTCGATCCGGCTCACGCCGATCGGCGACACCGCCGTCGAGATCTTCCACGGCGAGCTGCACACGAAGGTCCCGCGCGAGGGCGCGCTCGCGAGCGCGGCGGACGGTCCGAGCCCGCACGGCACCGTTCTCGCAAGCTTCGACACGAAGACCTTCCCGGTCAACCTCAAGGGCTTTCCGGTGCAAGGCAACATCGCCGTCGAGTTGATCCCGGGCGGCACGCAGATCCCGATCTCGCTCGAGCTGCCGAAGGTATTCGGCGGCGTCACCGGCGACGCCGAGCTCGTGACGTCAGAGGCCGAGGGGCTCAAGCTCAAGTCCCTGCACATCGAGGCCAAGACGATCCCGATCGGTCCGATCTTCATCGACGACCTGCTGATCGATTACAAGGGCGGGAGCGAGGACACGTGGACCGGCGGTGCGACGCTCGTGTTGCCGCCGCCCGGTGCGGGCGCGCACATCGGCGCACAGGTGACGTTCAAGGCGGGCGCCTTCAAACAGGGCAGCATCGTGCTCAGCCCGCCGTATCCCGGGATCGGCATCGCGCCGGCGACGTTCCTGTCCGATGTCGGCGGCGGCTTCGGCGTCGATCCGCTCTCGATCGTGGTCCGCGGCCACATCGGAACGTTCCCGCTTGCCCCGCCCAACAGTTACACGATCGGCGTCACGGGAACGATGACCGTGACGTTCGGTAACCCGGTGACGTTCGAACTCGACGGGAAGGGCGACGTCGCCGACGTGAAGCTCGAGACCGCGCACGTGCTCGCCAACACCGACGGGTATATCCACGTCAACGGTTCCGCCGAGATCGACCTCGACGTGCTGACCGCGAACGGCGACCTCGACGCGTTCGTCGACGGCCAGAAGCAGCAGTTCGCCGGTCGGATCGCCGGCAAGGTGTGCATCGGCGGCGTCTGCGCTGCCGGTGGCGAGGCCGTGGTGTCGAGCAACGGGATCGGCGCATGCGTCACCGAGGTGATCAGCTACGGCTTCGGTTACCACTGGGGCGATCCATTGACGAGCGCGAAGGTGATGGTCGGCTCCTGCGACTTGACGCCGTACACGATCCCGGCACCCGGTGCCGCGCGCGAGGCGCAGGGCCCGCGCTTCACCGTGCGGCCGGGGACCGCGCTGGCGAGCGTCAAGCTCACGGGTGTCGGTGGCGCGCCCACCGTCACGCTCGTCCCGCCGTCGGGGCAGTCCGTCGTCCCCGTGGCGCCTGGGGCGGCCGCAACCGGCGCGAGCGCGTTTGCGCTCCAGGTGCCTGCTCAGAGCGCGACGTACATCGCGTTGCGCCATCCGGCTCCCGGCTCGTGGTCCGTCGAGACGACCCCGGGCTCGCCCGCGATCGCGCAGCTCGCGCTCGCCACCGCCCAGCCCGCTCCGACGGTCGCGGCGCGGGTGTCCGGGCGTGGCGCGCGGCGGGCGCTCGCGTACCGGGTGGCCGGGGGGTCAGGGTTGCGCGTGACCTTCTCAGAGCTCGTTGGGGGCGAGGGGTCGCATCTGATCGGCTCCACATCGAGCGCACGCGGGGTCATCCGTTTCACGCCGTCCTACGGACCCGGTGGCCGCCGGCAGATCGAGGCGCTGATCGAGCGGGACGGCCTGCCACGTGCGCGCGTGATGGTCGCGACCTACGTGGCGCCGGCGCCGCAGCGGCCCGGCCGTGTGACCGGACTGCGCATCTCGCGGCGTGGAGCCGTCCTGCGCGCGAGCTGGAAGCCGGTCGCACAGACGACGTTCTACCTCGTGCGGGTCACGCTGTCGAACGGGCGGCGCCTGGTCAGGGTCGTGGGATCACGCACGCGGTCGCTGACGCTGACCGGGATCGCCGGATCGGTGCGGGCGAGCGTGACGGTGAGCGCCGGCGACGCGCACGGTCGTTCCGGGCCTCCGGCGAGCGCGCGCGGGTGACTCACGAGCGCTACAAACCGAGGCATGCTCTCCAGCGACCGGTATCGAACCCTCGAGGCCGCGCACTGTGCTCGCAACTACGACCCACTTCCGGTCGTGATCGCGCGCGGCGAGGGGGTGTGGGTCGAAGACGTCGACGGACGGCGGTACTTCGACGCGCTGTCGGCCTACTCCGCGCTCAACTTCGGTCACCGCCATCCGCGCCTCGTGGCTGCGGCGGTCGCGCAGCTTGACCGCCTGACGCTGACGAGCCGCGCGTTTCACCACGACCAACTCGGCCCGTTCTGTGCGGAGCTCGCCGCGTTCTGTCACGCGGACCTCGTGCTGCCGATGAACACGGGTGCCGAGGGGGTCGAGACCGCGATCAAGGTGGCGCGCAAATGGGGCTACGAGCACAAGGGGGTGCCCGACGGGCACGCGCGAATCGTCGTGTGCGACGGGAACTTCCACGGACGCACGACCACGATCGTCTCGTTCTCGAGCGATCCGCTGGCGCGCGAGCGGTTCGGGCCATACGCCCCCGGTTTCGTGTCCGTGCCGTTCGGAGACGCTGACGCCCTCAGGGCCGCGATCGACCGCCACACGGTCGCGTTCCTGCTCGAGCCGGTGCAGGGCGAGGCCGGCGTGATCGCGCCGCCACCCGGATACCTCCGGAGCGCGCGAGACCTCTGCGATGCCGCCGGGATCCTGCTGATCGCCGACGAGGTACAGACGGGCCTCGGGCGGACCGGCCGCCGGTTCGCGTGCGATCACGAGGATGTGCGGCCCGACGTGTACATCCTCGGCAAAGCGCTCGGAGGCGGGATCGTTCCGCTGTCGGCGGTGGTCGCTGACGAGGAGGTGCTCGGGGTGCTGCGCCCGGGCGAGCACGGCAGCACCTTCGGGGGGAATCCGATTGCGTGCGCGGTCGGTCGCGAGGTCCTTCGGTTGCTCGAAGATGGAACGCTGGCCGCAGACGCAGCGAGGCTCGGCGAGCAGGCCGCGAGCCGCCTGCGGGCGCACGCCTTCTCCGCCGTGACCGCGATCCGCCAGCTCGGTTGCTGGATCGGCATCGATCTCGCGCCCGCCGTCGTCAGCGGACGTGAGGCCTGCGAGCGCCTGCTCGAGCAGGGCGTGCTGTGCAAGGACACGCACGGGCAGACGGTGCGCGTCGCCCCGCCGCTGATCGCGACGGCCGAGGAGTTCAACTGGGCACTCGCGCGGATCGAGTCCGTGCTCGCCGGCCTCCCGAAAACCGGATAGCGTTGCCAAATGGCTACCTCGACCGACCCCATCGCCCGTCTGCATGACGCGATCGGCGTCCGGCGCGGACCGAGTTCGTGGCGGACGGTCACGCAGGAGGACATCGACGCGTTTGCCCGGATCACCGGCGATCATCAATGGATCCATGTCGACGTCGACCGCGCGCAGCGCGAATCCCCGTTCGGCACCACGATTGCGCACGGCAACCTCACGCTGAGCCTCATCGACGGACTCCGAGAACAGCTCTCCGCCGACGACGCGATCGAACCGGAGGGGATCGCGCTCGGCGTCAACATGGGGTGGAACCGGGTCCGCTTTCCCTCGCCGGTACCGGCTGGCGCCAAGATCCGGGCCTCCGCCGAGCTCGTGTCGGTCGAGGCGAAGAACGGCGGCTGGTGGGAAGTGGTCGACCGCTTCACCGTCGAGGTCGACGGCGCCGAGAAGCCGGCGTGCGTCGCCGAGAGCGTCGGCCGGATCCTGCCGACCGGCGGCGGTTAGTGGCCGGAGAGTGCCCGGTGGTGGTCTGGTCGGAGAGTGCCCGGTGGTCTGGTCGGAGAGTGCCCGGTGGTGGTCTGGTCGGGAGGGTTCTCCTCGCCCCCTCCATGGGGCGGGCGCGGGAACCGAATGACGTGCGGGCGCCTGCATAAGGTGAAAAAGTCCGCGCCGCGCTCAACGTTTTGCCGCATAAGCACCGCCACGGTGCTTATGGGGCAAACGTCCGTGGGGCGCGCGTCGATTTTCACGTTGTGCACGCCGGCGACGGTCTCCAGCCACTGAAGGAGGTGCGCGGTGAGCATCAGCTTGCCGGAGTTTCGGCTTGAGGTGTATCTGGGAAGGTGGGAGTTCGCGGCGCGCCATCACCTGACCGCATCCGATGCGGAGACGCTGACGATCGCCGAGCTGCTCGAGCTGGCGACCGACGAGCAGCGCGAGCAGTTCATGCAGATGCCGCTGCGCTACACGCCGACGTGGGGGACAGACGCGCTGCGCGCCGCGATCGCCTCAACCTACGAAATCCTTGGGCCGGAGCACGTCCTGACGTTCGCCGGCGCCGAGGAAGCGATGTTCTGGGCGCTCCAGGAGCTGCTCGCGCCCGAGGACCACGCGATTCTCACCGTCCCGAACTACCAGTCGATGGAGTCGATCGCGCTCGCGACCGGGGCGGACGTTGATGGCCTCCCGCTGCGCGCCGAGGAACGGTGGGCGCTCGATCTCGATGTCGTGGAGCGGTTGCTGCGGCCGAACACGCGCCTGATCGCCGTCAACTTCCCGAACAATCCGACCGGCGCGGTACCGGACGTGGCCACGTTCGTCGGTCTGGTCGAGCTGTGCGAGCAGCACGGCATCAGGCTGTTCAGCGACGAGGTCTACCGCGGCTTGGAGCTCGACCCGTCACGCACGCTTCCGCACGCCGCCGACGTCTCCGCGAGCGCCGTCTCGCTCAACGTGATGTCGAAGGCGTACGGGCTTCCGGGCCTGCGGATCGGCTGGCTGGCAAGTCGCGACCGCGCCCTGCTGGAGCGGCTCGAGCGCCGCAAGCACTACACGTCGATCTGCAACGCGGGACCGAGCGAACAGCTCGCCACGATCGCGCTGTCGGTCGGCGAGCGGATCCGCGCGCGCAACCGGGCGATCATCGCCGAGAACCTGCCCGCGTTCGACGCGTTCTTCGACGACTGGCGCGAGGTCTTTGCCTGGGAGCATCCCCAGGGCGGCTGCGTCTGCTTTCCCCGGCTGCTCACCGGCGAGCCGAGCGCGAGCTTCTGCCGCCGGCTCGTCGAGCAGGCGGGGGTGGTCCTGCTGGGAGCCGACATCTACGAGTCCCAGCTCGCCGAGGTCCCGGCGGACCGCTTCCGCATCGGCGTCGGCCGCCGCGACCCTGCCGCGGCACTCGCCGCGTTCGGCGAATTCCTCGCGCACGACTGCCGGTAGCTCCGCCCGCCTATGCTCCCCGGCTCGTGAGCTCCGCACTTGAGCACAGCATCTGCGTCCAGTTGCGATGGCGTGACATGGACATGCTCGGCCATCTCAATCAATCGGTGTACCACGAGCTGCTCGAGGAGGGACGCGCGGCGCTGATGACCGAGATCGTCCGGCGGGCGGGCGCCGATCGCGCGCACGGCAGCTTCGTGCTCGCCCATGTCGATCTCGACTACCACCGCGAGGTGCGCAAGGATCACGGCGAGGTGGAGATCGTCGTGCGGGTCGCGCACGTCGGCACGTCGAGCGTGCGTCTCGACCACGAGGTGAAGCTGCCCGACGGCACGGTCGCGGCGTCGGGCACAACCATGCTTGTCGCGTGGGACCCAGCCGGCCGCGGAAAGCAGGCGCTCTCGAGCGCGGAGCTCCACGCGCTCTCGGCCTAGCGTTTAGACGTGATCGGATGATGTAGGCGGCGGCGCGCTCGTCCGGCGGGGCACGAGCGTCGGCGGGATGACGATCCGCCGGGCGCGCCGGCTGGGCTGCGCGATCCGGGCCAGCAGCGCTTCCGCCGCGAGCGCCCCGATCTTCGTCGCGGTCTGGTCGACGGTCGACAGCGCGATGTGGCGCAGCGCCGCGAACGGCGTGTTGTCGTAGCCCACGACCGACAGCTCGCCGGGCACGTCGACGCCGGCGTCGACCGCAGCGTCGAGCACGCCGAGCGCGGCCAGGTCGCTGGCGACGAACACGGCGGTGAGGCCGCGAGGCCGGCGGCTCAGCAGCTGCGCCGCGGCCCGATAGCCGCCGGCCTCGGTGAAGCCGCCAGGCGCGAGCACGATCTCGTCCGCGAGCCCGAGCCTGATCATTGCGTCCCGATAGCCGCGCATGCGGTCGGCGCCGGCGCGCTCCTCGGTGTCGCCGATCATCGCGATCTGCCGGTGACCGAGCCCGACGAGGTGCTCGACCGCCAGCGTCGCGCCCAGGTAATCGTCGTTGACGACCGAATCGACGCGCGGCAGCTCCGGTGCCCGCGTGAGGTTGACCAGCGCCGTGGACCGGGCGGCATCGAGCAGGGCATCCCGGCCGAGCCGGGCCATCGCGCAGACGATCCCGTCGACGCGCAGCTCGAGCACGCGATGCAGTCCCTCGAGCTCCGCCTGCTCGCTGTGCTTGCCGGTGACGATCACGGTCGTATAACCGCCGCGCGAGAGCACCGGATCCAGGCCGGCGACGACCTCCGGCAGAAACAGGTTGTGCAGGTCGGAGACCAGCACTGCGACCGCGTTCGACCGGCGGCGAACGAGCGTCCGCGCCGCCGCGTTGGGCCGGTATCCCAGTTCCTCGATCGCGCGCAGGACTGCCGCGCGCCGCGGCTCGCTCACCAGGGGCGAGTCGTGGAGGACGCGAGAGACGAGCGACTTCGAGACCCCGGCGTGGGCGGCGACGTCCCTGATCGTTGGACGGTGCGTCGCACTCTCCGGCGCGCTGCGCCGCCCCCGCGGGTGGTCCAGAGCTCCGCTCACCGCGGACACAGTAGTCAGCTGGCGGGGGATCAGCCGGCGAGTTGTCAGTGTGGGGGTCACGACCGCTACCGCGGTTCACGCGATCGGTTGCCGGCTTGACCGCCGGCGGCACCTCCTCTAGCCTGGCGCGACTGGGAACGTGCCCAGTAACGATCGACGAGCCAATGACGACGACGATCGAGCGCGACTACAGCCTCATCGGAAGCGACAGCGACCGCGCCCAGGAGCAGGGTCTCGTCGCGGCCGAGTGGTACCACACGGAGATCCCGCGCAAGCGGATGAAGGCCCTGATGCAACGCCGGGATGGTCCGGCGATCCGGGATACCGTGATCTGGCTCGCGCTGCTCGCGCTGACCGGCTTCGGCGGCTATTGGTTCTGGGGAACCTGGGCGTGCGTCCCGTTCTTCATCGCCTATGGCGTGCTGTACGGGTCGGTCTCCGACTCGCGCTGGCACGAGTCCGGCCACGGGACGGCGTTCAAGACGCAGTGGCTCAACGACGCGCTCTACCAGTTCGCGTCGTTCATGAACATGAAGGAGCCGACGCTGTGGCGCTGGAGCCATGCCCGCCATCACACCGACACGATCATCGTCGGCCGGGACCGCGAGATCCTCGCGATGCGCCCACCCGATGCGCTGCGGCTGGTCGTCAATGTGCTCGGCATCCGAGACGCGATTGACGTCGTCGTGAGCGTCGTCCGTCACGCCGCCGGCCGGCTGACGGCGGAGGAGGTGACGTTCATCCCGGAGTCGGAGCAGCACCGCGTGTACAACGAGGCGCGCGCGTGGATCGCGGTGTACCTCGTGGTGATCGCGCTCGCGATCACGCTGGGGACGTTCCTGCCGCTCATGTACATCGGGCTGCCGAGTCTGTACGGCCGCTGGCTCGCGCATTACTTCGCGTTTACACAGCACGCGGGACTTGCCGAGAACGTCCTCGACCACCGGCTCAACTCCCGCACCGTGTACATGAACCCCGTGCTGCGGTTCCTGTACTGGAACATGAACTACCACATCGAGCATCACATGTTCCCGATGGTGCCCTACCACGCGCTCCCGGGCCTGCACGCGGAGCTGCGCGAGGACCTGCCGGTGCCGTGCCGCAGCACGATCGCCGCGTATCGGGAGATTCTGCCTGCGCTACTGCGACAGCTGCGCGATCCCGAGTACTACATCAGGCGCGAATTGCCACCGTCGGCAAAGCCGTTCCGGCCCGACCTGCACCAGGTCGTGTTCGAGGGCTCGCCGCAACCGTGAACGCGGGCGGCGGAGGATCCGGATGACCGGCGAGGGTTGGGTGCGTGCATGCGAAGTCGAGGACATCGAGCTGGAGGATGTCATCCGCTTCGATCACGCTGGGCGCACGTTCGCGATCTACCGCAGCCCCGACGACACCTTCCACGCCACCGACGGTCTGTGCACGCACGAGCGCGCGCAACTCGCGGAGGGGCTCGTCATGGGTGACATCATCGAGTGCCCGAAGCACAACGGCCGCTTCGACTACAAGACCGGCGAGGTGAAGCGCAGGCCTGCCTGCGTCGATCTGCGCATCTACCCCGTCAGCGTCGAGGGCAGCGCCGTGTTCGTGCAGCTCGGCTGACCTGTCGGGTCGGCGCCTCCGGCCGGCGCCGGTCACGGCGCGAGCGGTGGCGGGCGTGGATGTCGGGGCTCGTACAGGGCGAGCTCGCCGCCATCGGGCAGCCGCAGCGTGGTGATCAGCCCCCAGCCCGCATCGGTGATCTCGCTCGTGAACTCCACGCCCCTTGCCTTGAGCGTCTCCACCGTGGTGTGGATGTCGTCGCACATGAAGTGGAGAACGTGGCGGGCCTCGCCATCGGAGGGATGGGCGGCGAGCTCGGCGGGTGGCAGCGCGAAGATCGGCCAGCCGCCCCCCGCGTCGACTGAGGGAAACGCGAGCACGTCGGCGAAGAAGCGCCGGACGCCTTCGGGATCCTGGCTGAAGATGATCGCGTGGACGCCGGTGATCATCGGCCCGGCAAGCCTAGTGCAGCGTTCCAAAAGACCCTTGATGTTCTGGCGAGTGGCTGGGCGTGCCCCCTTGACCAGCTCGCACCGGGCGTACTTGCCGGTCCAGGGGGCACGGTCACGCGCGTCAGCCGGACGACTCGAGCGCAGCCCGTAAGACGAGGCTGGATGCCGAGCGGGCTGCAGGCTCGAGGCCGCCGGAGCGCAAGAGGATGTTCGGAACGGTGCACGATCAAGCGGTGGCGCTCCCGTCGCCCATGGCTCCACTCAGTCGTGTTCACAACCCGACACTCGGCGCGCCCACAGCCGCGAATGCGGATTCACGTCCCCATTTGGGTACCGGAACCGCATTCACCGCCACAGATGGGACGACTGTGGCCCTGTGAACGAACACGTCGCCCGATCCGGCTGCGGTCGCGGGCAACCAACCCGCGCCCCAAGGCAACGATCATCAGCGGTCTCGACCTGGTCCAACCCGGTTCCCGAACACACTCAGTGGTCGAGGTGAACCTCGACCGTGACACCGGAGCGCTCGTCGCCGCGGGCGGTCGCGAACCCGTCGCGCTGCTCTGCGCCGAGCCGCAGCCGCACCTGGGCGCCGGGACGCAGATTGCGCCACCACCGCTTGCGTTCGGGCCATCCGACCGCGATCGTCACGCGGTCGCCGGATCGGCGGTAGCCGACCGGAAAGGTGTACTCGCGACCGCTGCGGCGCCCGGTCACGGTGATCAGCGCGAGGTGCCGGCTCACGATCGGGTGCAACGGCGAGCGCAGCAGGAACGCGACCGCACGGTTGCCCGTTTGGTTCCACACGGCGAACGGCGCATGTCCATCCGGCATGGTCGCGAATGTAGCGCCGCCGCACCCGACGCCGAGCGCCGCCGCACGCGACGCCGAGCGCCGCCGCACCCGACGCCGATGCCGCGCGTCTCGGCAGCCGGTGCTGAGCACGCGCGGCGACTATCGGGCGCGGACGTCCCGTGACATCTGGCTGCTCGAGCGGCGATCGCTCGTCGCCCGGCGAGTATCGCCGCCAACGGCGTCGGCGAGCCGGCGCCCGAGCGTGCGCGTCGGCCGGCGCGCGGCGCGTTCGCGCTCAGTCAGGGGTTCATGCAGCCAGGAGGGTGTCGGTCCTGCAAACACGGGTTTCGGGTATCTGTTCATGGGCCCACTACAGCGCCCACCCTGCCGTCGTCCCTCAGGCCGGCCGAAGAGATGGAGAAGATTCTGTTGAGAGTCCTCTCATGCCGACGCGGCCATATCACCGGCGCCGCTGCGGCGGTCCGTAAGCTCTGACCGGTGGACAGCACCGAGCTGCGCGCGATCCAGGCCCCGTTGAAGGAGCGCTATCGCGACGATCCAGACGCCGCGGTGATCACCCTGGCCGCCGCCGGCACGCTCGGCGAGGGCGTCTCCTGCTCGGTGCAGACCGGCCGGGCCATCGCCGAGGCGGGCCTGCATCCGGCGACTGGCGGCGACGGATCGCTGCTGTGCTCGGGCGACATGCTGCTCGAGGCGCTTGTCGCGTGTGCGGGCGTGACGCTGCGAGCCGTCGCGACGTCGGTTGGGATCGAGATCTCGGGCGGGCGCGTCAGAGCGGAGGGAGATATCGACTTTCGTGGGACGCTCGCCGTCGATCGCGACGCGCCGGTCGGCTTTCGGGCCATCCGGCTGTCGTTTGACCTCGACACGACTGCCGACTCCGATCAACTGGCGACATTGCAGAAGCTGACCGAGCGCTACTGCGTCGTCTACCAGACGTTGGCGAGCTCGCCGGCGCTGTCGGCCGCCCTCACCGTCGCGTAGGCCCGCCGGCGCTGTCGGCCGCCCGCACCGTGGCAGTGGACTGCCCGCTGCGGCCCGTTCCCCGCAGCGCGATCAGCGCGACACCGGCTGCGCTCACGGTCCCGAGCACCGGTACGGCCAGGCGCGCGGCGGCGGGCGACAGAACCAGTTCGAACAGCGGCACTGGATCACCGAGCTGGTCCTGAACACATCCGAGCGGGCAATCGCCGCCGTTCGCGATGACCAGGAGCCCTTCCCCGGCGAGCGCCGCGACCGCGACCCTCAGAAGCCGGTCGCGACGACCGGTCAGTGCGCACCACCAGACGTAGCCGATCGCCAGCAGGAAGCCTCCGGCGATCACGGCATGCAGGGCGCGGAACGCAACCGCGGCGGGGGAGAGCCCGCGCCGCTCGCTCATGTCGGGCGCGGACTCGCGACGAGCGTCGCCCAGAGGCCGGGTGTGACCCCGAACGCGCGCTTGAACTGCCGCGACATATGGCTCTGGTCCGCAAAGCCGGCCTCCGCCGCAACGCGCGCGAGCGGGGTCCCCTCGGCAATGAACGAACGAGCGAGCTCGAGCCGGCGCATCGTGCGGTAGCGGTCGGGGCTCGTTCCGAAGGCCTGCCGGAACTGGCGCGCGATTGAGAACCGGTCGAGCCCGGCCAGCCGCTCGAGCGTCGTCGCAGGCGTCTGCTCGGTTGGGTTCGCGGCGAGATAGTCGCGGACGGTCTGGACCGCACGGAGGTCGACGCCCGCCTCGCCGGGTGCGCGGCCGCTCAGCGCGAGCAACGCGTCGGCGATCGCTGCCGCGATCTCGATGCGCGTGAGTCCGCTGATCGGCTCGTCGATATCCGCAAGCAGCGAGACGACGCGTGCCGTGGCGCGCGATTGGTCGTGGACGGGGTCGGGCACGAACGGCAGCCGGCCGCCGTCGAGCGCGCCGTGAATCAGTTCGGGGGCGATGTACAGGATCCGGTAGGCAAAGCCGTCCGGTGTGCCGGGGCCGCCGTCGTGGGTCTCGTCGGGATGAAGCACGTGCAGCTGACCCGGCAGGCACGTGCGGCGCTCGCCGCGGTACCAGAAGCGCTGGATCCCGGCGGTCGTCACGCCGATCGCGTACGTGTCGTGGCGGTGACGTGCGAACGCCCAGGTCGAGAACGCCGCCTCAGCCCGCTCGATCCCCTCCGTGCCGGTCCCGAACCGGATCGCGTTGCGGGAAACGGCGCACGATCGTTCAAGACCGTCGCGGTCGACGCCTCGTAGCGTCTCGTGCATGACCACAGCGTATCCGCGGCCGTGACCGCGCTCCCCGACGCCGCGGCATCACCCGGACGGCCACTGTGGCCGCTCGTCTTCAGTGCGCTGGCGATCATGGGAAGCCCGGGCCCGGCGACTGTCAGCCTGACCGCCGCCGGCTCCGCGTACGGGGTGCGGCGATCGGCCGGCTACCTGGTCGGCATCATTGCGGGAACGACCGTCGTGCTGCTCGCGGTCGCGACCGGGATCACGGCTGCGTTGCTCGCGCTCCCGGCGCTGCGATCCGTCCTGATCGCCGCCGCGGCCGCCTATTTGGTGTGGCTTGCGTATCGGATCGCGAACGCGCCACCGCTGCACGCCGAGGCGCACGCGTCCGACCGCGCCGGCTCCGATCCGCCGTCGCTCGTCGGCGGACTCCTGCTCGGCATCGCCAATCCGAAGGCGTGGGTGGCGATCGCTGCCGTGTACGCCGGCGCCCACCTCGCCGCGCGCGCGGCTGCCGACGCGGTCGCCAAGGTCGGCGTCCTGGCCGTGATGATCGTTCTGATCAACGCGACGTGGCTGCTGCTCGGCGCGTCGATCGCACCGTGGTTGGGCAACCCCGCCCACCCGCGCCGGGCGCGAGCCGTCAATCTCGGGCTGGCCGCAGCGCTCCTGGCGGCGACGCTGCTCGCGGTCATCGAGTGACCAACCCGACGCCGGGCGCCACGCGGGAGGTCCAGATGCTCGAGCGGCGGCTGGCTGAGCTCGGAGACCCGCGCCAACCGCCGCCCGACAGCCCAGGTCGCTACCGCCCGTTCGACTCCGCGGACGGGGGGATGTTCTGGTTCATCCTGAACAGGTTCGACGGGTCGTAGCTGTCTTTCAGCGCAACCAGGCGCGCGTAGCGCTCGGGGCCGAACGAGCTGCGCACGCGTTCGTCGCCCTCATCGGATGTGTAGTTGAGGTACACGCCGGCCTTCGTGTTCGGCGCGAGATCGGCGGAGAGCTCGCGTGCCCACGCGATATGCGCGTCCGCCGCGTCCTCGCTGGGGTCCATCCACATCGACAGTGCGTGGTAGCACCACGGGATGTCACGGCTGCCGAGGGCGCTCGAGTCAGCGGCGGCACGGCTGATCGCGCCACCCATCGGCTCGAGCAGCAGCTGCACCATCGGACCGGGTCGTGTCCCGCCGTGCTGAACGAGCTTCCCGATCACCTCGTCATCGAGGTCGGGAAGGAACTCCGCCTTCATGTACGCATGTGTCCCGTGCGGGCCGCCGCCGTCGAGCATGCTCTGCAGCGCGACGTACGGGATCGGTTGGACCATGTCCATCACGGGCTGTGCGACCTCGCGGATCGGTGCCAGCACCCGCTCGCCCTCTTCGATCGACCCCGTCCAGCAGACAACGATGCCGAACATCGGAGCGAAATGCATCTCCTCGGGCACGAACGGCTCCGGCGGCGCGCTGATGAACGCGAGTCCGCAGCCGAGGTCATCCGGGGCATCGGCCATGTAGTCGCGCATGAACCGCAGGATGTCCCCGGCGCGATCCGGCAGGCAGGCCATCAGCCCGCCGTACACCATCGGGCCGATCTCGTGCAGCTGATAGGTGAACGTCGTGACGATGCCGAAGTTGCCGCCGCCGCCACGCAGCGCCCACAGGAGATCGGGGTTCTCATCGGCGCTGGCGGTGACGACCTCGCCGCCGGCGGTGACGAGCTCGGCGCCGATCAGGTTGTCGACCGTCAGACCGCAGCGCCGCTCCAGCCAGCCGCTCCCGCTGCCGAGCGTGAGACCGGCGATGCCGGTCGTCGAGAATCGCCCGCCCGTGACGGCCAGCCCGTGCTCCTGGGTCGCCTTGTCGAATTCGCCCCACGTGAGCCCGGCCTGCGCACGGGCGGTGCGCGCGGCCGGGTCGATCTCGATCGCCTTCATCGGCGAGAGGTCGATCACGAGCACGCCGTCGCCGGTGCCGTAGCCGTGCGCGGAGTGGCCGCCGCCGCGCACGCAAATCGGCAGCGAATGCTCGCGGCCGTAGCCGATCGCGGCCTGCACGTCGGCGACGCTCGAGCACCGTGCGATCAGCGCCGGGCGTCGGTCGAAGTGCCCGTTCCACACCTTCCGTGCGTCCTCGTAGCCCTCATCGCCCTCGCGAAGCAGTTGCCCCCCGAACGACGACAGCCGCTCATCGATCGCGCTCGGCACCAACGAATCAGTCATAAGACCCCCAATGTGGATGTGGAGGCGTCCGCCATAAGACCGCCCCCGATGTCACTGGTTGCAGCCTATACGGTCGCTGATCGCTACTGGATCACACAATGACATTTGTGGAAATGGGGTCCAACCCCCAATCGGTTGGTCTGCGGATCGCCGCTCAGGGGTTTGCCCGGATGTTGTGAAACGGGGACGGGTGCACGATGTGGGCCAGATGCGTTGCGAGCCCCCTGCCCTGACGAGCCGCTTCCTGGCAGCGGTCCGTCTCGCGCAGGAGATTCACGGCCACGACCGCCGCACCGGCACGGAGATTCCGTACCTCGCTCACCTGCTCGTCGTGACCGGACTCGTGATCGAGGACGGAGGCGACGAGGACCAGGCGATCGCGGCGATGCTCCACGACGCCGTCGAGGACGGCGGTGGGCGACCGCTGCTCGAGCAGATCGCGCGCGACTTCGGTGCGCGGGTCGCGGCGATCGTCGAGGCATGCTCGGACACGATCGACCTCAATCCGGCCGAGTCGTGGATCCAACGCAAGCAGCGCTACCTCGCGCATCTGCCCCACGTCACCGACGACGCGGTCCTGCGCGTCGCGCTTGCGGACAAGGTCCACAACGCCCGCTCGATCGTGCGCGACTACCGCGAGGAGGGCCATGCCCTGTGGGATCGGTTCACGCAGAAGACCGCGCGCGAGCAGCTGTGGTACTACGGCGGGCTGCTGGGGTACTTCCGCGATCGCCGTCCCGGGCCGTTGACCGAAGACCTGCGGCGCGCGGTCGCCGAGCTCGCGTGGCTGGTGGCGCAGGATGACGCGGAGCGCAGCGCCGTCATCCGGCTGTGGGTCGATCCGGACCTCCATAGGGGCCAGGCGCCCGACGGCTGGGTCCACGTCTGCACCGCCGAGGAGGCGATCGCCGTGCTCGACTGCTACGTCGTGACCGTCATCTCGCTCGGCACCTCACGCGACGCCGAGCGGGTGATCGACTGGCTCAATGAGCAGTCGGACAGCGAGCAGCGCGACCGCTGGCCGCTCGAGCAGATCGGGTTCCACGGCGAGTGGACGCGCGGCGCCGAGATCGAGCGCCTGTGCGGCTCGATCGGGGCGCTGGGGGCCGGCGGTCGCGCACGTCGGTAGCGGGTCGCGTGTGTCAGCCGCTCGCAGCCGGGCCGAATTCGCTGCGGTGACGACCGTCGACGGGCGCGGCGGGTGGGCAATATTGTCCGTCCGATGACGACGCCGGTGCTGCTGGTCGACTACGGGGGGGTGATCAGCCTGCCCCAACCCCCCGGTTCCGTCGACGCCATGGCGGCGCTCGTCGATCTGCCGAAGCAGACGTTCAGCGAACGCTATTGGATGCATCGGCCGGCGCACGATCGCGGAGTCGAGGCCCGTGCGTACTGGTCGGCGGTGGCGGGGCGCGAGCTGACCGATGAGCGGGTGGTCGAGCAGCTCGTCCGGATCGACGTGGCGAGCTGGAGCCATCTGAACACAGCGACGATGGAGGTGCTGGGCGGCCTCCACGCCCGGGGCATCGCGATGTCGATCCTGTCGAACGCCCCGAGGGAGATGGCGGCGGTTCTGCGCGCCGATCCCAGGTTCGGCATCTTCGATCACCTCATCTTCAGCTCGGACATCGGCGTCGTCAAGCCGAGTCGCGGCGCGTTCAGCGCAGCGCTCGGGCTGCTGCACCGTGCACCCGATGAGGTTGTGTTCATCGACGACCGTCCCGACAACGTCGCCGCCGCCGCTGCTGCCGGCCTCGAGGGCCTGCTGTTCACGTCCGCCGATCAGCTGAGCGCAGAACTGGCCGCGAGGGTCGCGCCGCTGCGCAGGTGACGCACCGCGACGGGCGCTCGTTCGCTGATGGCGACCCGAGCACCCGCCGCGGCCGGGCAGGGAAGCGCGTGACTATGACTTCTTCAGCTGATAGCCGCGGTCGGCCTTTGCGACCTCGCCGCTCTTTGCCAGCTTCGACAGCGTGGTGCTGACGCTGGCGCGGCCGAGGCCGGTGGCGGAGGCGACCTCGCCGGCGGTCATCGCGTTGCCGCTCGACAGCGCCTCGAGCACCGCGCTCTTCGTCGCTCCCGACGCGGCGCGGCCGGCTGAGCCGGACCGAGCGCTCGGGCGAACGCGGCGAGCCGCAGGCTTTGCGGCCGACCGCTTGGAGGCGGGAGACGGTTCGCTTGGCGCGGCGCCGTCGCTGGAGCCAAGCGCAGTGAGCGCATGGCGGAGTTTGTCGACCTCGGCCAGCAACTGGTCGAGCCGAGTCTGGATGTCACGTCGAATCTGATCGATCATGAAAGAGGCCATCCTTGTGGTTCGGGGAATAAAGATCGTACTGGTGTGTTACCAACATCGCTTTATGGCGGATCGGGGGCGCCCGTGGTAGCAGGCAACTCGTTGCGCAACGGATCGCCCGGCCGGGCGCGTGTGGTGCTCGGTCTGCTTGATTCTGCGCGGCCTCGGCGCGCTGCTGTGCCCTGTGTAGAGGAGGGTCGCACGGTTAGTGCGACGTTCACTCATCACCGTCCTCACTCCCCGGCGGGCCGGCTGAGGCGCGGGATTATGACCACCTTCACCCGGCAGTCAGGATGTCACCGTCAGCGCACGCCGAAACAGCCAGACCGCGAGCACCGTCGTGACCCCGGCAAACGCGAGCAGCACCGCCACCTGAGGCAGGACGGTGGCAGCGGTCCCTCCATGGGCCAGCAGCTTCGAGAACGCGTCGTTCGCCCACGCGTGGGGAGCGGCATGGGCGATCGCGCGCGCCGTGTTCGGGAATACGTCGAGCGGTGCCATCGAGCCGCCCAGGGCCGCGAGGCCCAGTCCGAGCAAGAGCGCGATCGGCCCGGCCTGCTGCTCGTTTGAGAACAGACTTCCCAGGAGCACGGCGGCCCCCGTTCCGACGAGGCAGAACGCCACGATCACGAGCGCCGCGCCGAGCGGATTACCCCAGTTGACGCCGAAGAACAGCATCGAGCCGAGCACGATGATCAACGCCTGCAATAGCGCGATCGCGAACCGGCCGAACAGCTGTCCGGCGACGATCGTACGGGGGGCGGTCGGGGTCGAGAGCATGCGGCGCGCGATGCCCAGGCGGCGCGTCTCGATCAACCATGCGGCGCCCTGTAGCGAGTTGAGGAAGATGAACAGCAGCAGCTGGGTGCTGGCACCCGTATCGAACCGGCCGAGGGTCGAACTGTACGCAGACCCGTCCGGCCGCACGAGTTGTGTCCGGACGGCCGGCGTCCGCGCGGCGGCCGCCCGGGCGCGGACGAGCGCCGCGGCGAAGCCGAGTCGGAGCGCGTGTTGCAGCGCCCCCGCGGCGGCGAACGCGCGGCTCTGGCCCTCCGCGACGGATTGGACCGTCATCCGCAGTTGCTGCGCGACCGAGTCGGGCCGGCCGATGTAGCCGAGCGAGACGGACGTGCCGGCGCTGATCGCGGCGTCGTAGCGGGCGGGCACGAGCAGGCCGGCGTCGACATCGCCGCGCGCGACGGCGTGCTCGAGGGCGGGACGGCTCGTGTAGCGAACGATCGTCACCGACGGCTGTGCGGCGAGCGATCCCACGAAGCGCTGCGCGAGCGCGCCGTGATTGCCGCCGACGACGCCGATCCGTGCCTGGTCCGATCCGCCGAACGCCGCTCCGAGCAGCAGGATGATCATCATCGGCAGCACGAACAGGAAGAAGATGTTGGCCCGCCATCGCAGCAGGCGCCGTACGTCGGTGATGGCGATCGTGAGCACCTTCATCGCGCGAGGAGCCTCCCGGCTCGCATGAACGCGATCGACCCGGTGACCACAGCGAAGGCGACGATGGCCGCAGCCGGACCGAACACCGCGCTCGGACCGGCGCCGCCCGTCAGGTTCTCGATCCCTCGCAGGAACCAGGCTTGCGGGGTGGCGAGACTGAGCGCGGCGAGCACCCCGCCGGCCTGCGCGAGCGGAAAGAACGTGCCGCCGAGCATCCCGAGCACGAGCGCGACCATCGACTGCCAGGCTCCCGCCTGGTCGGGGGTGCGCGCGAGCGTCGCGACGAGCGCCATCACGCACGTTGCCGCGAGCACGCCGGTCACGATCAGGATGCCGACGCCGAGCGGGTTGCCCCAGTGCGCACCGAGGAGCAGATGGGTTGCGAGCGCCAGCACGGCCATGCTCGCGGTCCCGAGCACGATGCTCGTGAGCAGCTTGCCGCCGAGCACGGTGCTGCTGCGAACGGGCGCCACCAGCATCCGCGCGAGCGTGCCGTCGCGGCGCTCCTCGAGGATGCTGGAGATCCCGAACTGAACGGTGAAGAACACGAAGAACACCGCCATGCCGGCCGCGTAGAAGGTGCCGGCGTCGAGCTGCCGGCTCCGTGCGGAGATGTCAGCGACCGAGATCGGCGGTGGCGCCGACGCAATCTGCGACCGATCGACCGGCGTGCCGCCGGCTGCGGCCGCGGCGATCCGGATCGTGTCCAGCCGATCGCCAAACGACTGGGCGATCGAGTGGGCAACCGCGCTGCCGATCGACGAGTCGACGCTGCCGATCACGGTGACCGCGGTCTGGCCCCCGTTGCCGATCGCGGTCGAGAAGCCCGGCGGCAGCACGAACGTGGCGGACACCTTCCTCGAATCGGCCGCGTGGCGCCCGGCGGCGAGCGTCGGCTCGCTCACGACGGTGATCAGTCCGTTGCGCTCGAGCGGCGCGAGCACCTGCTGGCGAAACGCGACGGCCGCGGCACCGTGGTCCTGATCGACGAGGCCGAATGTGAACGTGACACGACCGCCGATCGCGTTGTGAAAGATGAGGCCGAAGATCGACGCGAGCACGAGCGGCACGACAATCGCGACGAGCAGCGCCGAGCGGTCGCGTACGCGCTGGCGCAGATCCTTGCCGAGAATGAGGAGAGCCGCCCGCGTGCTAGTCACGGAGCGCCTTGCCCGTCAGGTGGAGGAAGACCGCCTCGAGGTCGGGCTCGCTCACCTCGACGGAGCTGACCGCCAGGCCGGCTTCGGTCGCTTTCGCGAGTAGCTCTGGGAGGATCGTCCGCGCGTGGTCGACGAGCAGCTGGATCGCACCGTCCTGAACGCTCGCTGCCTGCACGGCGCTCATCCGCTCGAACGCGCCGGCGGCGGCGTGCAGGTCGCCGCTGCCCTCCAGTGAGATGCCGTCGTGTTGGCCGACGAGCGCGACGAGCTCCGCGCGCGTGCCCTCAGCCTTGAGCTCACCGAGGTCGACGATGCCGATCCGGTCGCAGAGGCGCTCGGCCTCCTCCATGTAATGCGTCGTGTACAGGACCGCCAGGCCCTCGCTGGACAGCCGTTCGACGCTCTCGAGGATCGCGTTGCGGCTCTGCGGATCGACCCCCACAGTCGGCTCGTCGAGGATCAGCAGCCGCGGGCGATGCAGCAGCCCGATGCCGATGTTCAGCCGCCGCTGCATCCCGCCTGAGAAGCTCTTGGTCTGCTCACGTGCACGGTCGGTCAGTCCGATCACCGCGAGCACCTCGTCGACCCGCGCCCGAGCCAGCGCAGGTGAGAGCCCATACAGGCGGGCGAAGAAGTGCAGGTTCTCGCGCGCGTTGAGGTCGGGGTAGATCGCGAGCTCCTGCGGCACGTAGCCGATCGCGGCGCGCTCCGCGACGCTGTGGGTCGTGAGCGGGGTGCCGGCGACGAGAACCTCGCCGCCATCGGGCGCGAGCAGTCCGCACACCATCGAGATCGTGGTCGTCTTGCCGGCGCCGTTCGGCCCGAGCAGCCCGTACGTCTCGCCCGCGCCGATCTCGAAGCTGACGCCGCGCACGGCCTCGACCTCGTCGAAGCGCTTGCGCAGCTCGCGGCAGATCAGCACCGGAGCAGGGGCCGGTAAGCTCGCCGGCTCCTGCCCTGCAGAGCGATCGCGGCGGTCGGTGACAGCCATCGCACCGATACTGTCCCAGCGCGCCGAGGGTGTGTCATCCGATGAAAGCTGCGGCGAGCGGCGGGGCGAACTACGGACGGTTGTTGGTCGAGCGTCTACTCTCGGTACATGTCATACACGACCGCCGAGGGCCGCGAGCAAATCCTCGACGAGCTAGCGCAGGCGACCGGGCAGATTGAGCTCGCGCTCAGCTACCTGAGCGATGCCTACGAGCTCGTCGACGAGAACGTCGGCGACCGCCTCGAGGAGGAGCTGTTCGCGCCCGTTCAGGCCGCCGTGGCGCGTGGGAAGCGGACGCACACCGAGTTTGCACGGCGGGTTGGAATGACCCGCCCCGCGCTCCAGGCTCCGAGTGGCGGTCACCGACCGCACGGCGCGCGGGATCTGATCGGAGCCGCCGCCGACGCCGCCGAGCAGGCCGACCAGTGGATCGCGGAGCTCCAAGACTCGATGCTCCCGGTGGAGGTGGGGGACCCGGAGCTGCGTGCCGGGCTCGCGGACACGCGATCGCTACTGGCTGCGGTGCCCGCTGCCGCCCACGAGCTCGTGCGGACACTCGGCCGTTAGCCCGCGCCGGCCGCCACGTCGACGGTCGGAACGTTCCACCCGGTCACGGTGACGACCGGGGATGCACCGTGCAGCGCCGAGCGCAGGTAGGACGCGCGCAGGGTCTGCGACTCACCCGGCCAGAGCGTGATGTCGTTATCGCTCCAGAAGATCGGGAGCACCTCGTTGTCGCCGGTGGCCGGTACGCCCGCCGCCGATCCTCGGCGCACGTCGGCGCGCAGGAAGAAGCCGACCAGCCGACTCGTCGAGGTGTTCGTGATCGTGACGTCCGTGGTGGTGTCGGCGCCGGCCGGACCGCCGGGCTGAGGATGTGTCGTCGCGGTGACCGCGACGGTTGCCGCCGGCAGGCCACGCAGCGCGCGGAGGTCGGCGAACTGCGTCATTGTCGCCTGCGGGTTGCCGATCGTCTTTGCCCAGTTGACGAAGTCGTGCTGGGTGGAGAGCCAGTAGACGTTGCGATCGAGGACCTCGCCTCCGCGGGTGAGCAACAACTCGACGAAGTACGTCCGGGCTCGCGCCGGCGGAGTGCTCGCCGCGGGCACCGACGGGCGCAGCACGCCCGTGCGGACGCCCTGGTCGGTGACCGTGATCCCGCGTGCGGTGCGATCATCGAGCAGCGTGCCGGTGGTGTCATACACCCTGGCCTCGGCCGATAGCCCGGTCTGGGTCGTGCCGGAGAGGTTGTCGACGTCCACCGACCCAGTGTCGTAGGCATACAGGACATGCAGTGACTCGTTCGCCTTCTTGGCACCGAAGTAACTGCCGGCCTGATCGAAGTCGTGGTTGTACAGATCCCACAGCAGGGTCGGCCAGCCCTTGTTGAGTTGCCAGTACACAAGACCGGTCGACGGCGCCGACCGCCGCGTGGAATGATCGATGTAGGCCTCGAACTCAGCGCGCTGCGTCTCGTAGTTCTGGACCTGGGCCTGCTCGACGTACTGGCTGAGGCTCGACCATGTCCCGTAGCGGCGTGCGATCGCCTGGTCGAGGTCGTGCAGGGTGCCGAACGAGTAGCCGCCGTTCGTCGTCGTGTTCGGCAGGTCAGCTTCGTAGTTGGCGTGGTACTGGTTGTAGTTGGGTTGCTGCCACAGTTGTGTCTGCTCGAACGGTGAGAGGAAGCGCCGGAGCGAGTCGAGCGTCGGTACCGTGTGACCGGCGCTGGCCTCGCTGTCGAACGCCCACGCGCCGCCGACGTTGGTACGCGTCGGGTCACTGGCTGCGTAGTGACGCGTGTCGTACCAGTAGTCCGGCGGCACCCAGTCGTACGGACCTTCTTTCTCGCCGGACGAACCCAATCGCGGTGTGCTCTTGTATTCGGCCGAGGCGATCAGCGGTGCCTGGAAGTCGGCCTGCCGGAAGCCGCGAAGCGACACGGACTCCTGGCGAGGCGTCGGGTTGTTGTCGCTCCAGCTGAAGTTGATGACACTCGGGTGGTTGCGCATGTTCTCGCCGATCGTCCGCGCCGACAGGTACAGCACCTCGAAGTCATGGTTGCTCGTGAGTTTGCTGTCCTGCAACTGCCAGGCATCGCAACACTGAAAACCGGCGTCGATCATGATCCCGGCGCGATCCATCTGCTCGTAGAAGTCGTCGGGCATCTGCTTGCCCTCGGTGCGGATCCCGTTGAGGCCGAGGTTCTTGATCATCGCGATCTGGTCGGCGGTGTCGGCCGCCGAGTAATGCAGGAACAGGTCCTCCGACCAGCCGCCACCGCGGAACACGAACGGCCTGCCGTTGACGAGGAACTGGCGCGAGCCCTGTGGCGCGATCGGGGAGGCGCCGACGAGGCGGGTCGAGATCGTGCGGATTGCGAACGTTTGGGACGCCGAGTCCTCGACGGCACGACCGACGGAACCGACGCTCATCGTCAGCCCGTAGAGCGGCTGCGGGCCCATCTGGTAGGGCCACCAGACCTGCGGATGATCGATCGGGATCGTGAATGACACCGTCTCGGATCCATGCGGGCCGAGCGTCAGCGTGCGAGCCTGACCCGTCGCGTTGACCCGGCCGGCACTCGCTGGCGACTGCACCGCGGCGGAGACCGATCCCGACTGCCGCGTGCCGGTCTGGTTGGTCACCGTGGCCTTCAGCGTCAGGACCGAGCGCGAGAACGTGCGCGCGTTGCGCTCGACGACGTGTGCGTCGCTGATCGCGAGCGGCCCTGCGACGTGTAGCTCGATCGGGAACTGGATTCCGGTGTCGTTATCCGGCGGGATCTGCGTCCAGTCGACGTTGTCGAGTGTGAACATCTTGGTCGGGTCGTTCGGATAGACCTTCAGCGCGAGCGCGTTCGCGCCTCGGCGCAGTAGCCGGGTGACGTCGAAGACGTAGCGCGTGTACGCGCCCTGGACCGTGCCGCGTCCGGCAACGAGCACGCCGTTGACCCACACGTCCGCCTCGCCGACGACGCCGTTGACGATCAGCTGAGCGTGCTCGGAGCCGCGCAGGTCCGCCGCGAACGTCGTGCGGAACCACCACGGCACGGCGAACTCGTGAATCGTGTCGGGGCCGACCTGGCTCATGTCGCCAAAGCAGGTCTTCATATCTGTCGAGAAGAAGACGTTCGGGCAGCGCCCGTTCTGGACGAGCGCGTTCACCTCGGTACCGACTGCGCCGACGTCATCGGGGCGCACGTGCAGCCACGCGCCGGTCGCAAAGCGCGGGCGGGAAATCACCGCGCCGGTCTGGGTCGCGCGCGCAGAGCTCTGCACCTGCCAGCCGCCAAGACCGACGGTCACGACCTGTGCCGGCGCCGCGGCTGGCGCCAGCGTCGCCACGGCGGCAGTACAGAGCAGCACGGCCAGAATCTTCGTCAGGGCGACTCGCACGACGCGCCTCCCCTCGGGGCATTTGTTCAATGTCCGGCCAAATAGGGACGGTAGCTCCGTAGCTATCGCATGTCAAGCGCGGCGATTTCAGTCGACAGCCATCTAAATTCGCCGATCCGAGGCCTGTGCGCGACGCCATTCACACGCGCAGGGCGCTGAGCCCCGCCACGCCGGCGATCACCGTGCACACGCCGGCGAGCTGGATCCGGCTGAGCCGCTCGCCGAACAGGACGTACGCGGCGACGGCCGCGACCGAGGCGAACTGAGAGGACAGGACGGCCGCAACCGCGATCCCATGGCGCGCGCCGGCGGTGAAGGAGAAGAACCCGAGCACCTCGCACACGCCTGAGGCGAGGACCAGCGGCACGGTGCGCCGGGTCAGGTGCAGGCGCCCGGTGAGGGCGAGTGGGATCGCGAGCGTCACCGTTCCGACGACCCGAGCCGAGAGCACCACCCATGACGACGGCAGCTCCGTCCCGGCACGACCCGTTGCATACAGGCTCACCCCGAACGCGCACGCGCCGAGCACGGCGAGTGCGACGGTCTGCGGATGGCGTTCGCGGTGCTCCTCGGGCATGTCCTCGGCCGGCACGGCTGACAGGCACACCCCGACGGCGATCGCGCCGAGCGTGACGCCGACCCCCGGCGCCAGCGTCTCGCCCGCGAGCACGGCGATCATCGCGGCGATCGCACCCTCGGTCGAGACGATCGGCGCGACGATCGCCACCTGGCCGATCCGCAGCGCGCGGTACGCGATGACCAAACCGACGACGTTGCCGACCGCCGAGACCATCAGCCAGGTCAAGGCCGAGCCGTGCAGCGATTCGGGGACCCCGTGAACGGCGGCGAGCGGAACCGTGATCAGCAGGCCGACGAGCATGATCCAGGCGACGACCGACGGCGGGTCGATCAACCTGGTCGATCGCGAGGAGCAGAGCGTCGAAGTCGCCCACGCGCAGGCGGCGCCGAGTCCGCCCAGAACCGCGATCATGCGTCCGCGTCGCTGACGAAGCGCGGGCCGGCAGCCGTCATCGCAGCGTGGTCCTGAGCACCGTACATGGGCCTGTCCGTTTTACCGGGTCGCGTGCCGCACCGCTGCACGGCAGGCACAGCCGGGGATCCGAAGACTCGCTCCGATCCGTTCGCCGGCGACCGAGAGCTACCATTTGTCGTTAGGCCACTTTACGAATACGTGCGCCACTTGACTCCCAAGAATAAGGCTTGTAAGGTCTTTTCGATAATCTTCTTACAAAACCGGCCGCCGCAGTAGAGGAGACCATGGGCCCGGATCACAAGACCGTCGATTTTCGCCAGGCGATCTTCGACCAGGCAGAGAACCTGCGGTCCGGTTCGGCGGCGTTCCGCGATGCGGTTGCCGAGGTCGATCTGCGCGCGCTGTGCGAGGGAACGATCGTGCTCGGAGGGATCGGCGCGAGCGCTCACGCGCTGATCCCGGCGGTGCTCGCGCTGCGGGCCGCGGGGCGGCGGGCGTTCGCCGTGTCAGCGGCGGAGCTGCGCGAGGCGAACGCAGCGCAGCTGGGCGACGCGTTCGTGCTGGTGTCGCAGTCGGGCGCGAGTGCCGAGACGGTTGCCGCGCTCGAGCGCATCGAGGGTGCACCCGTGGTTGCGATCAGCGCCCACGGCGACAGCCCGCTCGCGCGTGCCGCGCAGGCATGGCTGCCGCTCGGACCGCTACCCGACACGCCGGTCGCGACGCTGTCGTACACCGCGACGCTGCAAGCGCTCGGAATGCTGTGTGGTGTGTTGCTCGGACCGAGCAACATTGATTCGGCCTGGGAGCAGCTTCCCGAGCTCGCAGCCGCGCTGATCGAGCGCGCCGACCCGGTGGTCGAGGAGCTTGCCGGGCCGTTCGCCGCGGTCCGCGCGCTCGACGCGATCGGCAGCGGGCCGGCCGCGGCGTCGGCAGGGGAGACGGCGTTGCTCGCACGCGAAGGTCTGCGACTACCCGCGTCCGGGATCGAGACGCGTGAGTATCTTCACGGGCCGCTCGAGGCCGTCGGCGAGGGATTCGGCTGCGTCGTCTTCGGCCGCGCGCGCGAGCACGGCCTCGCGGCCGCGCTCGCGTCGTTTGGCGCTGCGGTTGTGTTGCTGACCGACGAGGCACCGTCGAACGGCGTCGGCGTGCCCGTGCTCGAGCTGCCGCGCGTGCCTGATCTCGCCGCACCGGTCCTCCAGATCCTGCCGGTGCAGTTGCTGGCCGATCACGTGGCGCGGCTGCGCGGCATCGAGATCGGGCAGCTCCGCCGCCAGCAGGACGACACGAAGGTCGCGTGATGGCCGCGAGCGAGGGATCCGGAGCGCAGCCTGGTGTGACGGTGATCGGCTGCGTCCAGGCCGACGTGCTGATGAGCCCGGTCACCGAGCTGCCGCCGGCGGGCGGAACGGCTCTGACCGAGGAGATGAGCATCCGGGTCGGCGGCGCGGGTGCGAACGCGGCGCTCGCGCTGGCCGAGGCGGGCATGCCGGTTCGGCTGATGGGCTGCCTCGGCGAGGACCAGCTCGGGCGCTGGATGCGGGAGGAGCTCGAGCCGTTCGGTCTCGCCGACGAGCTTGTCGTCGTCAGCGACCAGCCGAGCGGGCTGACGGTCGCGGTCGAGTCGCCGCGCCGGGACAGGACATTCCTCACGTATCTCGGCGTCAACCGCGACTGGGGACCGTCGATGATTCCCGAGGACGCGCTCGCGTGCGAGAGCCTGTTGCTGTGCGACTACTTCGTCGCACCAGGGATGCAGGGGGAGGCGGCCCGCGGTCTGCTGGCGGCAACGCGCGCAGCCGGGGGGCGCACGTTCTTCGACACCTCGTGGGATCCCGGCGGGTTCCCCGCCGCGACGCGCGCGGAGGTGTATTCGCTGCTTCCGTGGGTTGACGTGTTCCTGCCCAACGAGGCGGAGGCGTGCGCCCTCGCCGACCTCGACGCCGACGCCGCCGCGCGTGCCGCGCGCGTCCTGCAGGAGATCTCGGGCGGCTGGGTCGTCGTCAAGCTCGGTCCGCGCGGTTGCCTCGCGGCCGGGCCGGACGGGGCCGAGCTCGCGGTGCCCGCGCCGGCCGTCAGCGCGGCGGACACGACCGGCGCCGGCGATGCGTTCAACGCCGGGCTCGTGCGCGCGCTCAGCGAGGGGTCGGCCTGGCCCGACGCGCTCGAGGCGGCAACGCAGTTTGCCTCCACGATCGTCGCCCGGCCGTCGAGTGAGCGCTACCGACCGGGGCTGCGGTCGTGAACGGGCCGACCCCGCTGCCGGCAACGGTAATCGGGATTACCAGGTCGCTCGTGGCCGCGGAACTTTCCGGCGCGGACGCCGTAACAGAAGAGCGCAGGTGCGTTCCGCGTTCCTTTCGTGTTACCGTTCACAACTCATCCACACGGATGTGCCCAGATGCACACCGGAACGTGTGATCACTGTTACGAGTGGCGTGGCAGGGCGGCCGTACCATGGCAGGCATCGACGTAGGACCGGAGATGAGGTATTCGCAACACACGGCAGAGGCGTCACGGACGTTGACCGAGTTCGTGTATGAGCTGCTCGACGCTCACGACGACACGATGCGGCTCGCGCGGGACCAGACGGGCGACCTGAGCTGGGACGCCCACATGGAGTACCTGCGCCGGCTGCAGCGGGTCGGACGCGAGCTGCTCGCACGCACGGACAGCCCGATCGTTTCGTAGGCATCCCGCAGCCTTCCCTTCCGGGTAGACTCGCCCGCGGGGTGGAGACTTGCGGCAGCTGACCGGCCTCGACGCGCAGTTCCTCGCGCTCGAGACACCGCGCCAGGCGGGCCACGTCTCGGGGCTGGCGGTACTGCACGGTCTTCCGGACGGGCACGTCGCGGTGATGACGAAGATCCACCACGCCGTGATCGACGGGATGTCCGGAGCGGAGATCATGGGTGTGTTGCTCGACCTCGAGCCGGGCGGGCGCGAGCTTCCCGCCGGGCTGGCGGAGACGATCGCCGTCGCGGATCGCGAGCCCCGGGGAGCTCGAGATGCTCGGGCGGGGCTTGCTCGGGATGCCGCGCTACGCCGCGCACGAACCCGAGCCCGCCGCGGACGCCGTTCAACGGCCGGGTCTCCCCGCACCGCCGGTTCGCGTTCGGACGGCTGCCGCTCGAGACCGTCAAGGTGGTCAAGAACGAGCATGGCTGCACCGTCAACGACGTCGTGCTGGCGATCTGTGCCGGCGCCGTGCGCCGCTGGCTGATCGAGCACGAGGCCCTGCCGAGCGAGCCGCTCGTCGCGCAGGTCCCGGTGCCGGTCCGCAGCGATGACCAGCGCGGGACGTTCGGCAACCGCATCGCGATGCTGAGCGTGCCGCTGTTCACCAACGAGGCTGATCCGGTCCGGCGCCTGGCGCTGACACATGACTCGATGCTGATCGCCAAGGAGCGCCACCGCGCGCTCCCGGCGCAGCTGCTCCAGGACGCCACGCGGTTCATCCCGCCGGCGGTGTTCTCGCGGGCCTCCCGCGTGACGTTCTCGGTGTCCGTGATCACCGACGGGATGGGGCTGAACATCACCGTGATGAGCTACGACGGCCACCTCGACGTCGGCATCGTGGCCGACCGTGAGCAGATGCGGGATGTGTGGACGCTCATCGGCTGGCTCGAGGAGTCGCCGGCGGAGCTGGCGCCGGCGGTGTCCGAAGCGCCGATCGCGGTCGAGACCCCGGAGGCTGAGCCGGCGTAGTCCTCGGTTGGCGCGTGTGCGGTTCGGGGTGCTGTCGGCTGGCGCCGAGTAGAGGCCTTCGGCCCGGCCCGGGTGGGAGAAAGGCTCGGTAATCGGCTGGGGAAGGGGTGGTGGGACCCGCGGACGCGGCACAACGTGAAAAACCTCCCCCGCGCCGCAACGCTTCTCACCATAAGCACCGTGGCGGTGCTTATCTGGCAAAACGTC
>DATKOY010000096.1:0-12886 GCA_035524415.1 Solirubrobacteraceae bacterium
ACGAGCTGGACGAGCAACGCGGCGACCCGGTCGCCGAGCTCGAGCAGCTCGCGCAGGACCGGGTTGGCGACCCGGTCACGGGGACCGGAGACGATCTCCCAGAAGCGCCGCAGCGCGATCCCGAGACGGGCAAATGACGCGAGCAGCGCCGGCAGCTGCGGCCCGACGAACAGCGCCAACACGAGCGACAGCGGCAGGCCGATGCCGGCGATCAGCCAGCCGAATGCGAACGGCACGACGCCGAGCGTCAACATGTTCAGCAGCGCGACCGCCTTCGTGATGAAGCTGCGGCTGAGCCTGAACGCGGCGTACGACGCCGCGACCGCACCAGACGGCGACAGCAGCAGGCCGAGCGCCGAGCCGGCCATGCCGGCGAGTGGCTCGAGCAGGCTCGGGCCGAGTGGGTCCGCGCCGGTCTCGGCCTGCCGGACCGCCAGCAGCCGGGTCTTGAGCTGGCCGAGGTTGACGATCGCGACGACCGGCCGGCGGCCCTCGAACGGCGTCGCGTGGCCGAACCAGCGATACAGGAAGAAGCCACGCGCACGCTCGAGCATCTCCGTCTGCAGGTCCATCAGCTTGATCCACGGCTCGAGCCGGCGGGCACCGCGGACGAACGGGCGCAGCGTCTCGTCGAGCAGCAGCGCGAACGGCATCAGCGCCGCGCCTCCTCGATCTGCGCGTTCTCGCGCTCGATCTGCTCGACGAGCAGGCGCACGAACGCGCGGCGCTCACTGGACTCCAGGTCCATCAGCTCGCTCCAGGACCAATGCAGGTGATAGGCGAGGAAGAACACCTCCTGGCGAAGTCCCTGCAGATCTAGCCCAGCGCTAAAAAACGGCTCATGTCCAGCGTCGAGCTGAAGCTCTTGCCACAGCTCGGACATTCGAGCCGGCGCACGAGATCGATCCCTGGCGCGGCCTCGTTGAGCGCCTGGTCAATCAAGCGCCGGTCCGACAGCGTCAGCTCGCTCATGATCTTCGGCCCGAGCGCCTCGAGCCGCGGCTTCGGCACGTCGCCGAGAGTTTTGAGGCAGCGCGCGAGCAGTGCGTTCTTACCGAGCGACGCGTTCTCGCGCATCTGGCTCGCAACCGCCTCCTCGTCGGCGCCTGTCGGGAGCCGCAGCGTGAGCGCGGTGTGCACGGAGCCGTCGTTGTCGAGCCATCCGTCCTCGAGCTCGATCACGACATCGTCGGCTTGTTCACCCTCGACGATCGAGCTGACCGGCAGCTCGTCGAGGTTCTCGACCAGCTCGACGGTCTCGCCGCAGCCGGGACAGACATAGCTCGCGGGCAACTCCGGGCCGAACGTGAGCGAGCGCAGCTTCAGCAGCAGGAAGTTGCGGTCGGCGGAATACAGGTTCGCGAACGTGCTGCGGCCGTTCGGCTCGAGCTCGCCGAGCCTGACGACGCACGAATGCAACAGCTCGGTGACCAGCTTGCCGCCGTTGCGGTGATAGCGGCGGTCGGCAAGGATCGCCTCTTCGCGGCCGGTCATCTTGCGCAGCACGGCCTGCCGATGGATGACGCCCTCGGCGTCCGTGAAACCGATCGGCAGGGTCACTTCGTATTGGCGGCGTGACGCCGCCATTGGCTCAATTGACACGTTCCAGCCCCTCATGCTCGATGACGATGGTCTGCTTGAAGGCGGCCGTCGACCCGGCCTCCAGATCGGTGAACTTCGAGGACTTGATCCACGCGTTGTAGAACGCCATCCGCAGCACGACCTGCCCGTTGTGCGACTTCTCGATCATCCCGTTCTTGCGCACGCCGGAACCGCCTTGAGCGGTCGCGTTGAGGTTGAACGTCGACTTGAACCAGTCCTGGAAGCGCTTGTCCTCCGGGCTGCCGTCGACGTAGCGCTCGACCGTCAGCGGCTCGAACTTGATCTTCGCCGCGGCGATCTTGTAGACGTGGTTGGTCCCGCCGTCGGGCTGCTCGATCGTGTCGAGCTCGCCTTCGCTCAGGCCGGAGACCTTCGACACCCCGGGGCTCTTCGTCCCGTCGATGATCAGCACGAACTCGTTGGCCCGGTAGGACTCCCAAATCTCTCCGACTTGCGGCATGGCTCACCTCCTCATGTGTGCCGGGCCGGCTCAGGCCTCGGCGGCGGTGGCGCCGCTCGGTTGCTGGCCGACGATGATCACGATGGTCTCCGCCGGGCGCGAGGGGTAGAAGTAGACCTCGACCTTGAGGATCCCCTGATCGACCTCGCTCGGCGGGTTGTTGGTCGCGTCGCAGATGACGGTGAAGACGTCCTCGGGCTTGCCCGTGCCGAACGCGCCCTGGCGCCAGAGTCCCATCAGGAACGGCGCCACGGAGCCGTGCTTGACCGCCGACCACAGGCTGTCCTCGTTCGGCTCCTGGCGAACCCACCGCAGGCCCGTGCGCAGGCTCGACTTGACGTAGTTGAACAGC
Source organism: Solirubrobacteraceae bacterium (assembly GCA_035524415.1). Lineage (GTDB taxonomy): Bacteria > Actinomycetota > Thermoleophilia > Solirubrobacterales > Solirubrobacteraceae > Palsa-465. Next base: position 2,415 of record DATKOY010000096.1, read on the forward strand.
AATCGGACGTTGACGTACAACCACCGCGTGTCGGTGCTCAGCGTTCGTGAAGCGTCGACACAGATCCCGGCGCCGGGGATCGCGCGCACGCCGTTGACCGAGCCCGTCTTCACAAGGTCGGTGTGGTCCGCGTCGGACAGCACGGTCTCGACATCGAGCGCGCCGAACACCCGCGCCTCGTCGCCGGCCGGCGCTTTCCACACGCCGCGGGCTGACGCGATCCGGGCGTAGACGCCCATCACGTGCCCGGTCGGTGCGAGCCACCGCGCGGGCGTCGCGCCCGCGCCGATCGGGTCGGTCACCTTGATCCACGGCCCGTACAGCGCTCCGTAGACCTTTGCACCCTGCAGCGCCTGCCCGTACGCGATCGCTTGCCCCGCCCCGACGGACGCCTCCGGAACCGAGCCGACGTACATGCAGTCCCCCCGGCTCTGGCAGTAGTCGAGGCCGGCGATCGCGATCGCCGTGTCGGTGCGATCCGAACAGACGAGCTGCACGTCGTACGGGTCGAAGGCGAAGAAGCCGGTGTGCGCCCCCGGATCGCCGACGTAATCGACCGCCGTGGCGACGCCGTCGACGCCGGGTTGTAGCGACGCGAACGCCGCGGGCTTCGGCTGGTTGTCGCCGGGCCCGCTGCTCGAGTGGGCGTTGGTCGCGACGACGTAGCGCGAGCCGAGCAGCGGGTCGTTGAGCACGGCCGGCGCGTAGCGCGGCGAGTCGGGCTCCATGCTGAGCGCGGCCCAGCGCTCGACCACGTTGGCGTCCTGGGTGCCGCCCTGCGCGATCGCGAGCTCGAACTCGACGGTCGCGATCGTCGTCTGCGGCGCGGCGAACTGCGCGATGTTCGCGATGTTCGGGGTCCACGTGACCGCGCCCGTCGTCGGCGTCACCGTCAGCAGCTTGACCGTCTGCGCATGGCCGCCGTGGTCGTCCAGCCTGACGACGATGCCCGGCGCGAGCCCGTCGGTCTTGGCGAGAGTCGCTCCGCCTGCGGCGGGCGCAGCCGCGGTGCCGAAGACCGGGTTGGCGTTTGCGGTGAGGCCGAGGGGCGCGTTCGCGGCCGTGATCTGCAGGCTCGTGAACGTGCCGCGCAGCGCCGCCGTCTGACCGGTGGAGGTCAGCGCGAGGCGGTTGTCTGCCGTGAGCGCGGCGTGGACCTTCGTCTGCCGCCGGTTGATCGCGTCGGCGATCTCCTGGCGTGTCGCGGCAGCCGCATTCGCGAAATCCGAGGGCTGGAAGCCGATCTGGGCCGGGCTCGCCTCCTGGTCAACCGTGATCGAGAGCGGCGTCGCGCTGCTCATGTCGGTTGTGGCGGACAGCGGGCTGCCCTGTACGGTCGCGGGCGCCGTTTCCTTGAAGAGCGTCTGCACCGAGGGGGCTTGCGGCGCGCTGACCCCCACCGCGAGCGCGGCCGCCCAGCTGCCGGGGTCGCGCAGGCCGAGGTTTCCACCCTCGAGCTTCAGGGTGTCGTGGCTCGCGCTGTCCTGAAGCGTGATCGACGACGTCGTCGTGCTCGCGGGCGCGACTCGGTTGACCCACGCCGCCTGGCCGCCGTTGTCGAAGAAGCCGCGGACGAGGTACGTGCCGTCGAGTCCGGCCTTGTAGCCACCGAAGCTCCGCTCGTACTCCGCGAAGCTCGTGATCCGTGCGGGCTGGTTCGCGACGCCGCGCTCGGTCTGCACATTGAACGCGCCGACACCGACGGCGGCCCCGACGATCGCCGGCGCGCCGACTCCGTCGACCTCGACCACGTTGACGCCGATGTTGTAGGCCATGTCAGTCTCCTCGGGATGTGCGCGACGCGCTGGATCGACGCGGCGCGCGCTTCTGCGTTGTTGTCGCCCGGCGTCGCGGCTTTCGTGGCTGTTGCTCGGGCTGTTGCTCGACCTCGTCGGGGGTTTCGATGTCGATCAGGAGGCGGCGCTCGAGCTCGAGCACGTCTGGGGGCAGCTCTTGTGTTTCCGGCAGGTCGGCTGTGCCGAGCGGCTCGACGAGCACGACCTGGTCGGCGACGTGGAGCTCGAGCAGTTGGTTACGGCGGTTGATGACGCGATATGGGCTCATGCGAGGGCGGCGGTCGTTGGGGCTTGGCCGAGCGTGAGGTCGGCACCCTTGGTCGGAGGTTGTGCGGGTTGTGGGATGCCGGTGCGACGCACCGACGCGAGGACTCGGAGCCAGATGACGACGCGGTCGGGGCGGGTGGCGCCGAGCGCGGCTGGAATTGGAATCAGCTCGCAGGTCATCGGCCAGTCGTTGACGTCGAGGGCCGTGCGCGGCGCCATGTCGGCGAGCAGGAACTCGAGCGCGGCGGCCTCGGTCGCGCGATCGTCGGCGATGCACTCGACTTCGTAGAGGGCATCGAACGTGGCCCGCGGCGGCCGCAGGCTGAACCCGCCCTCGCTGTAGTCGCTGCGGGTCGGGGCCTGCGGCGAGCGCTCGTCGGCGGTGCGGACGTCGAAGTTCGTGATCCGCACGTACGGCGGGTTCGGCAGTGCGGCACCGGTCTCGGCGATCAGCGCGGGGACCGGCGCGCCGTTGGCGGTGATCTTGCCGTCGAGGCGGGCTTTGAGCGCGGCGTCGATGTCGGCGAGGACGTGCTCGGCGAGCGCCGTGATTCGCTCGATCCGGGACGTGAAGGGGGCGCTTCCTTCAGTGCACGTGAAGCGGATCGTGCTGACCGCGGTGCGCGCTTGTGCCGGCAGATCGCTGAGGCTGAGGAGCGACAGCTCACGCGTGTTGCGTTGCGCTGCTGGGAGGTATCGGTGCCAGAGGTTGTTCTGGGCGCTGATCGGCGCGGCAGTGGAACCGATCCGCAGCTCGAGGAAGAACGGGTGGGCGTCGGTGCCGGTGGCCGCGCGGTCGCTCGTCAGCCAGAGCTGGATGTCGGTCGTGGCGCCGAGGTCGGTCGGGGCCGGCAGTGCGCGTTCGATGAAGTGGCCGGTTGCGCCGGCCGCCGCGTCGATCACGATCGCGGGTTGCGGGGCTGGGTCGGCCGTGACGTGAACGAGCGTCGACGGAGATCCGTCAGCCGCCTTCGCCTGCCACGGGCCCGCGTCGGTCGCCGGATCGAGGACGAGCAGCGTCATCTAGGCGGCTCCCGAGTCGAGCAGCGATGTGCGCTGCGCGGCCTGCCTGATCGCGTCGACGAGTTCGTCGAGCGAGACCTCACCGAGCTCTGCGCGAACGGGTTGCAGCGCGAAGAGCGACGTCCGCGCCGCGTGGTCCTCGATGCCGAGGAGACGCATCTGCGGTCGCTCCGCGAGCGCCTGGACGCATTCGTGGGGCAGCTCGCCGCCCGGCGCAAGGCCGACGATCACGACGTCCGGCTCCAGGCGGCGTACGTCCCCCACGAGCGTGGCGAGCGACACGGCCGGCGCGAGCGCGGCCATGTCCGGTTGCCGCTCGATTGCGCTCGTGACCATGTCCGCGACAAGTCGCGACAGGGCCACGAGCAGGATTCTGATCTGCCCAATGACTGCTCCTCTGCTCACGGGGCAGTCTCGCGCCGGAGCCCCGCGCCGTGAATGGACCACGCGATCCAACTTGGATTCAGGGGTGATCGTGCGCCGTTCTGGATCCCCGGGCCGGGCGATCTGGATCCTTGGATCTAGACCGCGTGCGCAAACCTGTGAAAAATGCCCGGAAGGGTTGACACCGGCGCGAAGCGAGTGACAATCGTTCCTGAGAGGGACACTGAACTAGGGAGTCAACGGGGATGGTTCAGGACCGCGTCGAGGAGGCTCCAGGCCGGATTGGGGTGTTCATCCTTGCGCGCGTGCGGCTGTATGAGGAGGGCCTGGCGCAGGTCCTGCGCGCCGATCCGCGGTTTGCCGTGTGTGGCACCGCGTCTGGTCACGACGACGCCGTGGCTCGGATGCTGTCGCTGCGTTCGGCGCCGCACGTGGCGCTGCTCGATCTCGGTCTGATGTCGGGCGTGGCCAGCGCGCGGCGGTTGCGCGTCGTGCTGCCCCAGGTGCGGGTGATCGCGCTCGCGATCGACGACACCGAGGAGGACGTGATCGCATGGGCCGAGGCGGGCGTCGCCGGCTTTGTCACCCGGGACACGCCGCTCGACGATGTGCTGTCGACGATCGAATGTGTGGCGCTCGGGGGAGCCCGGTGCTCGCCCACCGCCGCGGCGGCGCTCCTGCGGCGCGTCGCCGCGCTCGCCGAGCACCGCCCGTTCGACCGGCGCCGCGGCCACCTCACGCCCCGCGAGCGCGAGGTCGTCACGCTGATCGACCGCGGGCTCTCGAACAAGCAGATCGCGCGAGAGCTTCAGATCGAGCTCGCGACCGTCAAGAATCACGTTCACTCGATCCTCGACAAGCTGCGCGTCGATCGTCGAGGAGCGGCGGCTGCGTTGGTGCGTGGGCAGGCCGGGATCGCGTTCGGGCGCGACGGGGAACCCTGACGGACGGGTACGCCGCCCCGCGGCCGTCGCGGCGCGATAACAATTGTGAAGTTTGATGAGGATTGACACCGTCCGACCGCGGCATCACGCCACGGTGTGTTTCGTCAACGCTAAGAGTTGCAGCGAGGGGTTGACCCAAGCCGGCCGTCGGGATTACTGTGGCTCGATCTACGGGCCACAGCGACCTCGATCCGCGCTCGCAACGTTGACACTCCCGGGCGGGACAGCGCAGGCGAGGTAGGGGTCTCAGACACGGCCGTGCGCGCACGGTGCATCGCGAGTAACTCAACTGAAAGGCGTTGGTATGCCGCGAAACGTCGGTCTTGCCCCTCAGGTCAGTGCCGTCGATCAGCTCCAGCATGATCGTCACCCCGACGTACCCGCGCAGCCGCTCCCCGACGGGCAGGGTGGCCGCGCTAAGGCCAGCGATGTCGGGATCGAGGATCGGGCGCCGATCACCTTCCTCGTGATCGGCGACCACGGCGGGGTCAAGGATCCAGACCCCCAGAACGCCGTCTCGAACGCAATGCAGGCCCGCGCCCCGCAGGACCCCAAGCCCGCGTTCGTCTACACGGTCGGCGACGTCGTCTACTTCAACGGCGATGCCACCGAGTACACGCCGCAGTTCTACGAAGCCTACGGGCACCTCCAGCTGCCGATCGTCGGGATTCCCGGCAATCACGACGGCGACACGACCGACGATCCGAGCCGCACGCCTCTGGATACGTTCATGGCGAACTTCTGCGCACCGAAGCCGCAGCTCCCGCCCGGCAACGAGGAGTACAACCGCGACGTCGAGACGCAGCCGTACTGCGATTGGACGCTGCTGCTCGACGCTGCAACGATCGTCGGCGTGTACACGAACGTGCCCCCCGGCGGGCATCTCGAGCAATCACAGATCGACTGGTTGACGACGGAACTGTCGCAGGCGCCGGCGGGCAAGCCACTGATCGTCACCTGCCACCATCCTCCGTATTCGGTCGATGCGATGCACGGTGGCGCCCAGGCGATCGGGGTGCCGCTCGACGGCGCCTTCACGAACGCCGGCCGGACGCCAGATCTCGTCCTGTCAGGGCACGTGCACGACTACCAACGTTTCACGCGGACGATCAACGGCAAGCAGCTGCCGTACATCGTGATCGGTAACTCCGGCTACCACAACCTGCACAAGCTGGCCAGCGACGCGACCGCCGGCGAGCAGGTCACCAACGACGTTGCGTTCGAATTCGGAGACGATCAGGGATGGGGCTTCCTCGAGCTGACGATCGACGGTCCAAAGATCACCGGCAGCTACACGGCAGTCACGAAAGACGGCCAAGCCACGCCGAACGCGGACACCTTCACGATCGGGTAGGGCGCCTAAGGCCTGACGTGCCTCCCACTAAGGCCCCGGGCGACCGACATCGCTCCATGTGCCCGATGTGCATGTGGCGGCTTAGGTTCATGATCGGTTCACGTCAACGTGAGAGAGGAACCGAACGCCATGAACAGCACGATCACAGCGGCCCTCGCTTCAGAGCGCACCGCCGACCTCAGGCGCGCTGCCGAGCACCGTCGCACGGCGAGAGTTGCTCCGCCCCCGGCGAGCGATGAGCGGATCGTCGCGCTCCGGCTTGCACGGCGGGAGGACGACCGCGACGTCAACCGCCTGACGGAGCTGGACGATGCTCGAGCACTCGTCGCGCCGGTCTTGCTTGCCGTCGTCGACGGCGAGGCCGTCGCGGCGCTGTCGTTGAGCGACGGGCGGGTGGCCGCGAATCCATTCGTTCCGACGGACGCGGCGGTCGCGCTGCTGCGCCTCCGGGGCAGGCAACTGTCGGGTGAGCGCCGTCGCCGGTGGCGGCCGCAGATTCTGCGGCCCCGGTTCGCCTGATCCGCCGGTTCGGCTGTTCCCCGGTCTCGCGCCGCTCTATAGCCAGTCGCGCGCCTGCGGGCCAATCATCGGCGGCTCGCCGATGAAGCGTCTGAACTCGTCGCTGAGCAGGCGCTGCGTCGAGGCCTCGCTCAGTCCGGCATCCACGCACGCCCGGTTGAGGTCCTCGCCGCTGGAGGGATTCTCGAGCAGCTCGAACACCGTGCGCTCCTCGTCGAGCGACAGCGGCCGCATGAGATCGGCTGCCACCGCCGGCCAGCGGGTGCTGAGAACCGCGAGCTTGGCGAGGAGCGTGAGGTCGTCGGGCGCCGCGAGACCTGCCACCCGCCGAGCGGTGGTGATCATCACGAGGAACCGAAAGACGTTGACGAAGCGCTTGATCTCGCGCGGATTGGGCGCGAGGAAGCGCACGGCGTAGGTGACTGCCGTGCGCAGTCCGGGATCCTCCAGCGTCAGCTGCAGGCCGGCGGCGTCGAGCGCCGCCTCGCCGAACGCGCTGCCCGGCTCAGCGGCCCCCGCGAGTTTGACCGTCGATCGGAGCGTGCCCGCCGCGAGCATCTGCCGCGCTGCGTTTCGCGCCGCAGCGCGTTGGCCCTGGTCCGCTGACGGGGTCGCCTCGCTGCCCGCGTCGCCGTCCGCTGCGCCGGCGGGCGGATGCTCGGGGACCTGATCGGGCACGGGGACCTTGTCGAACAGAGTGCTGACGTAGCGCTTCATGCGGTCGTCCTGCATCTCCGGAAGGCTGAGCGGGAGCTGGATGAACTTCTCCAGGAACTGCCAGCCGAGGACCTGGGACTGCGCGCCCGGCCCGCGCGACGCTTCGAGCTTGGCGATGAGGTCCGCGTAGGCGGTCTCGATGTGCGCCGCGACCATTTCTGGCTCGAGCGCGACGACGAAGATCGCGTCCTCGAACTCGCCCGCAAGGAACAGGTTGATCGCCTCGATCACCTGCACGACGGTCCCGGGCGCGCACCGGTCGAGATCGTCGACGAACACAACGAGCGGCCGCTCGCGGGTCGCGACCAGCGTGAAGATCGCTTGCACGTCGGCCTGGACGAGATGGAAGAAGCCGGCGCGGTTCTTGTAGCCGGGGTCCGGCACCAGCTCGTCGAAGGCACCCGACAGTTGGCCCTCGGCGGAGGGCCGAACCGCCGCGGCCGGCCCGAGCACCGCCGCGAGACTGCCACTGATGGGATTCCCCAGGACGCCCGCGCCCTTGAGCGTGGTGATCAGCGCCAGCACGACCGGGGTACCGGCGGCCACCTTCGCCGCGGTCGTGCCGGTCAGGCCGGCGAGCGCCAGCACGATCGCACCGATCAGCACGACGACAACGGCGAGCGCCCAGGGCACGATCCGCTCGAGCACGAGCGCGTGCACCTTGCGCCGCACCGCCTGCTCGTCGAGGCGGCGGACGTTGAGCCGCATCCAGAAGCGCTCGCGCTGACCGGTCGACATCCGCCCGGTGATCTGCTCGATCAGCTCGTAGGCGAATCCGGCCCAGATCTGGTCGCCGCTCTGGTACTTCCAGGGGTTGAACCAGACCGTCGGCCGCCAGTCGCGATCCTGCGCCGCCGTCCCGGCGTCACCCGGTTCCGGCTCCGGCGTCGCGGTCAGCTGCTCGGGTTCACGGTCCCTTCGGCGCAGCTCGCGAAGCAGATCGCGGTAGTTCACCGGCCGATCGCTCGGCGCGCCCGCTCCCTTCAGCTCCAGCCTGCGCAGCTTGCCAGGCGGGTCACGCCACGTCTGCGGCCACTCGAGCCGGCGGCGGACCATCCGCATCAGCGACGTCTTGCCGGCTCCCCACGGCGCCTTGATCCCGATTGTGAGCGGCGGCTTGGTGTCGGGGTGCTGGATCCCGAGGGCGATCGCGTTGGCGTACACGTCGTAGCCGATCGCGTCCTCGTCGGTCCAGATGTCGCTCCCGATCGCTTCGGGCTTGTAACGCTTCGGTGGGGTTGCAGGGGCGGTCGACTCCGGCGCCGACGCCGGGGCGGCGACGTGTCCCTCGAGGATCGCCGGGCTCGTGTCCTCGGGCGCAACGTCGGGCGAGATGCCCGGCTTCAACGAACCGGGGACTGGCGTGAGCAGCAGGAATTCGCCCGCGTCGAGCAACTGCTCCAGGTCGGCGACGCTGATCAGGCACTGGCCGCCCCGACCCCAGCCACGTCCCCAGGAGTTCTTGAACCGGACGAACCCGGTGACGCCATCGAGCGTGAGGTCGAGCGCGATACCGTTCAGCAGGACGGCGTGACCCCCGACCACCGATGCATCCGTCGCGAACGGCCGGCAAACGGGGATGCCGTCGACAAGCACGGGTTCGAACATCGTCTGGTACCACGTCAGTCCGGCTGCCACCGGCCCGCGCTCGAGCAGCGCACCCTTGACCGCGTCGATGTCGGCGCATCGTAGTGCCCGCTGCACGAGATCACGGCTCTGCAGCACCTGGACTCCCGCCGCCAGCTGAGCACCGCCGGTGTCCCCGACCTCCTGACCCGCTCGGCGCTGGCTGTCGTAGTACAGCTCGAGCGCATAGGCGTCGTCCAGAGTCGCGTCCGGCACCTCGACCCCGCGGTCGGCGAGCCAGTGGGTCAACATCACTCCGATCACCGACCCCCGCTGCCCCTGGTCGACCCACGCACCGTCGGAGAACCACCACCGTTCGCGCCGCGTGGTCTCGATCGGCGGCAGCCTTCTGAACCTCGGGCGGGTCCACGTCGCAGGCGGGGTCTCGACCGTCATCGCGGCTCACCACGATCCTAAATCGGGCGCGGCCGGAACGGGAAACCTCGGGAAGGTCGGATCGGGCTCTCTCGAGGTGACGATCGCCGGCCCGAAGATCACGGGTAGCTACACGGCTGTCGCAAAGGACGGCCAAGCGGTGCCGAACATGACACCTTCACGGTCGGTTAGGCGAGGCGTCCGGACTGGCTCATTGCTTTTGAGCGACCTGGAGGGTCGCCGGCGATGCGGCACCGTCATCGGCGGCGACGCTCACGTGAATGCTTTGCGGCTGGCTGCTGCCCGCCCCCGGGATGCTGACTGTGCCGGCGGGAGCGTCAATCGGAATCCGGTAGATGGCGGGCGGGGTGGGTTGCTTTGGGTCGCCGATCGTGACGACGAGTCCGGCGGGGTTCTTGATGTGGGTGTCGAACGTGATCCGGAGGTCGTCGCCCACGGACGCCGCCGCGATCGTGGGCGGGGGATTCGGCGCAGCAGGAGGCGGCGACGCGACGAGCGTCTCGGCATGATCGGCGGCGGTCTGGAGCAGCGTGTCCGGCTTCAGGTACTGAGCGTGCCCTCCGGGCCCGCGGGGGCTTGAATCGTCCAGTGGGTTGATGTCGCCCGAGGGCGGCCGGGTACCTCCCCACATTCCTGGCCATGTCGCCCACCCGCCGCTGCCGCTTGTGTCAGAGATGATCTCCAGAGCGAGAGGAGGCGCGGCGCGTTCGCCGTCGGCGAAGTCAAACCAGGCGCCGGTCCAGTGAACGCCGTCGGAGAAGTAGGAGGCGTGCGAGCCGCGGGCCGGATACACGACCGGTTGTTCCCCGATCCGCTCGACCTTGTTCCACGGGCGTTGCGCCGCATGGGTGTGCTGGGCGAACACCGCGAGGTCGGGCGCGCTCCCCGTGGGGTCGAGGCGCAGCTGGATCATCTCCCAATCGCCTTCGTGCAGCCCAGCCTTGACCAGCGGCCCGATCAGGTTGTAGTCGTTGTAGAAGTAGAAGAACCAGTACGCCAGCCAGACGCGGCCATCGCTTCCCGTCGCCCAGTGCCCGTGGACCCGGTTGGCGTACTTGGGCTGGGCATGCATCGCTTGTGCCTGCGCGACGTACTCCTGCGATGGATCTCCGATCCAGTCGTCGTGCGAGACCGCCTCACCGTTGGCGTAGTTCTTCGGCCCCAGGAAGTCAAGCGACAGCTGCACCTGGCTGCCTTGCGGGCTGGCGGCAGCCAGCAGCGTCCCGTCGGCTCGGCGCAGCACGTTGCCCGGGTTATCGGTCCATTCGGCTGATGCATCGGCGAAGTACGGCTCCTGCGAGTCGTACCGCAGCACTGGAACGTGGCGCTGGAGCAGCTCAGCCGGATCGGGATTCGTTGTCATCGTGTGCGCTACACGCTACCAACGCGCACGGCGTGTGCAGGCTGCTCACTCGTGGCCACCCAAGCGCTCGCTCACCTACGAGG
>DATKOY010000097.1:0-13582 GCA_035524415.1 Solirubrobacteraceae bacterium
ATGAAGGTCGCCATCGTCGATGTCGATACGCTGGCCGGAAACTGGTGGGCTGTATTGCTCCGCGGGGTCGCGGGGATCCTCTTCGGCGTCGTCACGTTCTTCGCACCGGGTGTGTCCTTGGCTGCGCTGGTGATCCTCTTCGGCGCCTACACCTTCACCGACGGCGTCTTCGCGATCGTCGCTGCCGTGCGCCGGAGCGGCACCGGCGCCGAACGCTGGTGGCTGCTCCTCGTCGAAGGCGTCGCGGGCATCGCGGCCGGTCTCGTGACGTTCTTCATTCCGGGCATCACGGCGCTCGTGCTCCTCTATCTGATCGCGGCCTGGGCGTTCGTGACGGGCGCTTTCGAAATCGCGGCAGCGATCCGGCTGCGGAAGGCGATCGAGCACGAGTGGCTTCTCGTGCTGAGCGGGGTCTTGTCCGTCGCGCTCGGCGTGCTGCTCATGCTTTTCCCTGCCGCGGGCGCGCTGGCGCTCGTGATCTGGATCGGCGCCTATGCCCTCGTCTCCGGAGCGTTGTTCGTCGCGCTCGGCTTCCGTCTGCGTTCCTTTGCGAGGCCAGGCCGACGGTACGCGGCGCACGCCATGGCGTAACCCCACGAGGAGCGCGCGCTTCACTCGCGACCGGAAGGAACGCCGATGAAGGGAGGCTCGTGATGGAAGACACCGTGGCCGAACGGCTCGTACAGACGCTGATCGATCTGGACCATGCCGACGTGACGGACACTGTGATGTCGAACTGGCGAATCTTCTCGGTGGCGGATTCCCGTATCGACGATCGGGTTGGACGTCTTGCCGGAACGCATCCCCCAAGGCTCGTCGCAAACAGAGGGAAGGTCCGACTGTGAACCCGTACGCCGCGCTGTTGATCAACGCCGCGCTGTGCGCGCTCGTGGCGACGCTCCTGCTCTTCATGAGCCGGATCCTCGGCCGCAGGCGCGGCAGCACGGTGAAGTACGAGATCTTCGAGACCGGCAACCCGCCCATCGGCTCGCTTCGCGGTACCCGGTTTCCGGTGAAGTTCTACCTCACGGCCATCCTCTTCATCATCTTCGATATCGAGGTGGTCTTCATGTACCCGTGGGCCGTGGCCTACCGGCAGCTCGGTTGGTTCGGTCTCGCGGAGATGGCGGTCTTCGTGGGGGTTCTGGCTGGGGGGTTCGCCTACATATGGCGGGTTGGGGCATTGGAATGGGACTGACGCCCGATCGGCTCCACCGGGGGCTCGCAGGGGAGAGCCGATGGACCTGATCATCAGTTTCGCCACGGCGCTGGTGGCTCTGCTGATCTGCTTGCAAGTGACGGTCCTCTTGCTGTGGATCGAGCGCAAGGGCTCGGCGCTGATCCAGGACCGGGTCGGCGCGGACCGGGCCACCCTGTTCGGTGGGCTGCTGCCGTTCAACCTGGGAATCGTGAACACGATGATGGCAGATCCTCTGAAGCTGCTCACCAAGGAGGACATCGTGCCCGCAGCAGCGGACCGTTTCCTTCACTGGCTCGCGCCTTGGATGGCCGTGTTTCCGCTCTTCCTGACCTTTGCGGTGGTGCCCTTCGGCGACGTGCTGGTGATCGGCGGGCGGCAGATCAACCTGCAGGCCGTCGAGCTTCCTGGAGGCATCCTCTTCGTGCTGGCGATGGTATCGCTCGGCGTCTACGGGGTGATCGTCGGCGGCTGGGCGTCCAACTCCCGCTACGCCTTTCTGGGTGGCGTCCGTGGCTCGGCTCAAATGATCTCCTACGAGATCCCCATGGGCCTCGCGCTGGTGAGCGTCGCGCTCACCTATGGGACGCTCGATCTACAGGAAATCGCGCGCGCCCAGGGGCAGCTGATGTGGGGGGTCGTGCCCGCCTGGGGGATCTTCTACCAGCCGATCGCCTTCATCCTGCTCTTCATCGCCGGCATTGCCGAATCGAAGCGCGCGCCGTTCGATCTGCCGGAGGCCGAGAGCGAGCTGGTGGCGGGCTTCCAGACCGAGTACTCGGGCTCGAAGATGTCGATGTTCATGATGTCCGACTTCATCGAAGTAGCGATCGTGGCGGCGCTCACGACGACGCTCTTTTTCGGCGGTTGGCAGGTGCCGTTCCTGTATCGGGACGGGTTCCATTTTGCCGCCGGGTTCACGGTGACCGCTCCACCTCTGGTCGTCACGCTCCTCCAGATCGTCTCGTTTCTGGCGAAGGTGTTCGTGCTTTGCTGGATTCAGATTCTGATCCGCTGGTCCCTGCCCCGGCTACGCTACGACCAACTCATGGCGTTCGGCTGGAAGAGGCTGTTGCCTGTCGGTCTCGCCAACGTGGCGGCGTCGGCGGTCTTGGTGCTGCTGCTCGAAGGATGGACGGGAGCATGATCCTCTTCTGGGTCGTGGCCGTTCTCTCGGTCGCCTCGGCGCTGACCGTGGTCCTCCACGGCAACCCGGTGTACTGCGCGCTCGCCCTGGTGATGGCGCTCTTCCAGGTGGCGCTCATGTTCGTCGCGCTCGATGCACACCTGCTCGCCCTTCTGCAGGTCATCGTCTACGCCGGCGCCATCGTCGTCCTCTTTCTGTTCGTCATCATGCTGTTGAGCCTCGAGCCCGACGTCCCGAGTCCAGGTCGGTACGGCATGCGAGCCGCGGCGATCACGCTCACCGTCGTGCTGGGAGTCGAGGTGGGTGCGGCGGTTCTGCTTTTCGAGCCTGGCTCGCCGGACCCTCCGCCCTTCGACTTCGGATCGACTCGGATGGTCGCCGAGAGGCTCTTCACGGCGCATGCCCTGCCGTTCGAACTGACCAGCGTGTTGCTGCTCATGGCCATGGTCGCGGCGGTGGTGATGGCTCGTCGACACACGTGAGCAGGCGGAGGAATGGAAGCTCCCGTCGATTGCTACCTCGTCCTGGCCGCCATCCTGTTCGCGATCGGAGCTTTGGGCGTGGTTCTCCGGCGCAACGTGATCGTCATCCTGATGTCCGTCGAGCTGATGCTGAACGCCGTGAACGTTACGTTCGTTGCCCTGGCTCGTAAGGCGTTGGCGGTGGATGGGCAGGTGATCGTCTTCTTCGTGATGACCGTCGCTGCGGCCGAAGTCGCGATCGGACTGGCCATCGTCCTGGCGAATTTCACGCAGCGCCGGACGGTGAACGCCGACGAGATCGGCCTGCTGCGTTGGTGAGAAGAGCGCATCCATGACGATCGAGGAAACGACATTGCTCCGTTGGATCCCGCTGCTGCCCCTGATCGGGACGATCGTGGGAATCGCCGCGGCTGTTACCGATCGGCCGCGCGTCAGCCGCATCACGAGTCCGATCATGGTACTGCTGGCCCTCGTGCTGGCGGCGACTGCGGTCGGCCGCCTCTCGGGTCTGCCGGCGGGGAGCGCCCTTCACGATCGTGTCTATTCCTGGATCTCGGTGGGGCCGTTGTCGGTCGACCTGGCGTTTCGGGTCGACGCCCTCAGTGCCGTGATGATCCTGGTCGTCACCGGGGTCGGGTTCCTCATCCATCTCTATTCGATCGGATACATGGAGGCCGACCCGGACCTGGCGCGATACTTCGCCTACTTGAATCTCTTCACCGGCTCGATGTTGATCCTGGTGCTGGGCGACTCGTTGCCGGTGCTGTTCATCGGCTGGGAGGGCGTCGGGCTCTGCTCGTACCTGCTGATCGGCTTCTGGTACCGCGAGATGCGGAATGCGGACGCCGGCGAGAAGGCGATGCTAGCCAACCGGATCGGCGATGCGGCGTTCCTGATCGGCATGTTCCTGCTCTTCTGGAGCCTGGCGTCCTCCGGGCAGGCGACCTTGAACCTGCACGAGGTGAACCGTCAGGCAGGCGCTCTCGCCGCCGCCATTCCGTGGGTCCCGACGGCCGTGTGCCTGCTGCTGCTGATCGGGGCGACCGGCAAGTCGGCGCAGATCCCGCTCTACGTCTGGCTTCCCGACGCCATGGCCGGTCCGACGCCGGTTTCGGCCTTGATCCACGCTGCGACGATGGTGACCGGCGGCGTGTACATGATCGCTCGACTGTCTCCCCTCTACGCCGTGGCTCCTGCCGCCCTGGATGTGGTTGCGCTGATCGGCGGCCTGACCTGTCTGTACGCCTCGACGATTGCGCTCGTCCAAGAGGACCTCAAGAAGATCCTCGCGTACTCGACGATCTCCCAGATCGGCTACATGATCATCGGCGTCGGGGTGGGCGCCTTTTCGGCGGGAATCTTCCACCTCATGACCCATGCCTTCTTCAAGGCCCTCCTGTTCCTGTGTGCGGGGGCTGTCATGCACGGTCTTCACGGGGAGCTGCGCATCAGTCACATGGGTGGCCTGCAGCAGAAAATGCCGATCACGGCTCGTACCTTCCTCGTCGCTGCGCTCGCCATCTCGGGCGTGCCGGGGTTCGCCGGCTTCTTCTCGAAGGACATGGTGCTCGAGTCCGCCTACATGAGCGGCCACGTGTTCGTCTGGCTGCTCGGTCTGGCCGCGGCCGGCTGCACCGCCTTCTACATCTTCCGGGCCTACTTCGTCGCCTTCACGGGCGAGAGCCGCGTCGATCCGGAGAAGTGGTCGCAACTGCACGAGATGCCCGCCGTGATGACCGTACCGCTCGTCATCCTCGCGGTGCTGTCGGTGATCGGCGGGTGGGTCGGGATGCCGGGTGAGTGGCTCTGGGGTGACGCGATCGGGCACTACCTGGCACCGGCCCTGGCCGCGCCATCCGTACATCAGGGCCACCCCACCGCAACTGTGATGTTCTTGATGGTCGTCACCACCTCGGTGGCGCTCGGCGGCATCGCCTCGGCGTGGTTGCTCTACGTTCGCCTCCCCGACCTGCCCGGCCGGATCGCGACCGTGGCGCAGGGGATCTACAATGTCCTTTGGAACAAATACTGGATCGACCAGGTCTACGAGACGCTGTTCCTGGGACCCTATCGGACCGCCAGCCGCTTCCTCTGGCAGGGTGTCGACTCCGCCGTGATCGACGGCATCGTGAACGGCGTCGGTCGGGGCGTCTCGGCCTCCGCGCTCAGCTGGCGCCGGCTACAGACGGGGAACGTCCAGAACTACGCGCTCGGCATGGTGGTCGGGGCGGTCGGCATCCTGAGTTACTACTGGTTCCGCTGAGGGGATGGGCTTTCGCGTGGACGCATCCATCCTCTCACTCATCCTCTGGTCACCGCTCGCCTTCGGCTTGCTGCTCCTGTTGGTGCCTTCGGAGCCGGTGAGCGTGCCGCGACGCACGGCCCTCACCTTCTCGCTGGTTCCCTTCCTTCTCTCGTTGGAAATGCTCGGGCGGTTCGACTCCAGCGTCGGAACGCTCCAGCTGCGAGAGTCGGTCGAGTGGATGCCGAGCCTCGGCGTGAGGTACTCGCTCGGCGTCGACGGGTTCTCCATCTGGCTGGTGCTGCTCACGACGCTGCTCACGCCGATCGTCCTGCTCGCCAGCTGGACCGACATCCGGGAGCGCGTCAAGGAATTCATGTTCTTCATGCTGGCGCTCGAGTGGGCCATGCTCGGCGCTTTGCTGGCAGCCGATCTCTTCCTCTTCTTCCTATTCTGGGAGCTGATGCTCTTCCCGATGGCCTTCGTCATCGGCATCTGGGGCGGCGGCCAGCGCTACTACGCGACCGTCAAGTTCGTGCTTTACACCATGGCCGGGAGCGCGTTGATGCTGGTCGCGGTCCTGTACCTGGTGCTCACCCACGCGCAGACCGGGCCGCTGACCTTCGACATCGTGTCGCTCTACGACACCCGGCTCGGCTGGTACGAGCAGACACTGCTGTTCTGGGCCTTCGCGATCGCGTTCATGATCAAGGTGCCGATGGTACCCGTACACACGTGGCTGCCCGACGCGCACACCGAGGCGCCGACAGGCGGCTCGGTCCATCTCGCCGGCGTGCTGCTCAAGATGGGCGCGTACGGGTTCCTGCGCTTCGCCCTGCCGGTCTTCCCGCTCGCCGCTCAGGACGCCTTCCCGGTCATCGTCGCCCTGTCGGTCGTGGGTATCGTCTACGGAGCGATGGTGGCCTTCCCACAGCCGGACATGAAGCGGTTGGTCGCCTACTCATCGGTCAGCCACATGGGCGTCGTCATGCTCGGGATCTACGCGTTCAACCAGGTGGGACTGTCCGGCGGTGTCTTGCAGATGGTCAACCACGGCGTCAGCACCAGCGGGCTCTTCCTCTTGATCGGCCTCATGCACGACCGCACACATACGCGGCAGATCTCCGACTACGGTGGGATTTGGGCGGTGGTCCCCGTCTGGTCGAGCATCTTCCTGGTGGTCATGCTCGGGTCGATGGGGTTGCCAGGGACCAACGGCTTCGTCGGCGAGTTCCTCATCTTGCTCGGTGCCTTTCACGCCCACCCCTGGGCGGCAGCGCTGGGTACGACGGGCGTGGTCCTCGGAGCCGCCTATCTGCTCACCATGTACAAGCACGTCGTCTTCGGGCCGCTTCGCAACCTGAAAGACGCGAACCTCCCCGACCTGACCAAGCGCGAGGTGGCGGCGCTGGCGCCGATCTTGGCGCTCACCTTGCTGATCGGCATCTACCCGCGGTTCTTTCTCGAGCGCATCGAGCCGACCGTCGATCAGCTGCTGTCCCGCCTCGAAGGTTCCCGAGTGGCCGGCTACGTGATCCGCCAGGAGGAGCCGGCGGACCTGGCGGCTCCCGTGTGGAAGGAGGCGAGCCGATGACCGGTCCGAGCTTCGGCGCGGCGGAGTGGAGAGCAATCGCCCCGTTCGCGGCGGTGATCGTCTCCGGGATCGCGGTCCTTCTCTACGAGACGTTCTTCGGCGATCCGAGAGACACCGAGCGACCGCTCTGGTGCTCCATTCTCGGCATCGCGGCAGGGCTCCTCGCAAGTCTGCTTCTCTGGGATCCAGGTTCTCAGGCCTTCGGCGGGACGTTGTCTCTCGACGGAATCGCGCTGTTCGCCAACATCCTCTGCGGCCTCACGGCCATGCTGACGCTGCTGATGGCGCCGAGCTACCTTGTGGTGATCGGCGTCCGCACCAAGGAGTTCTACCCGCTGACTCTGTTCACCCTCGGCGGGATGATGATCATGGGTGGGGCACGGGATCTGGTGGTGTTGTTCCTGGGGATCGAGCTGATGTCGTTCCCCGCCTACGTGCTCGCCGGTGTCGATCGCCGCGAGCCACGCTGCGGTGAGGCCTCGCTCAAATACTTCGTGCTCGGCGCCTTTGCGACCGCATTCCTGCTCTACGGAATCGCGCTGTTCTGGGGGGCGACCGGAGCGACCTCGTACGCCGGGATCAAGGCGGCACTGCCGACTGCGCCAGGCTTGGCGGTCCTCGGTGCGGTCGCCCTCGTGGTCGTGGCGCTCGGCTTCAAGGTCGGTGTGGTGCCCTTCCATTTCTGGGCGCCGGACGTCTACGAGGGATCGCCGACCGTCGTGACGGCGCTCATGACGGTCGGTATCAAGGCCGCGGCAATCATCGCGGCCGCGCGATTCTTCGTCCTGACGCTGGCGCCGATTCACGTCGAATGGACGGTGGTGCTCTGGTGGCTCGCGGCACTGACCATGACTCTTGCCAACGTCGTCGCGATCGCGCAGAGCAACATCAAGCGGATGCTCGCCTATTCGAGCATCGCCCATGCCGGCTATCTGACCGCAGCGATCGCCGCGGGAACGCCGCGCGGCGGAGCGGCGGCACTCTTCTATCTTCTCGGGTACGCCTTCATGAACCTGGGGGCGTTCGCGGTGGTGATGGCCGTCGGGGCGAAGGGGGACGCCAACGAGCTGGTCTCGGACTACGCCGGCCTCGGTATGCGCCGGCCGCTGCTGGCCGGTGCGATGGTGCTGTTTCTGCTCTCGCTGATGGGAATTCCACCGTTGGTCGGGTTTGCCGCAAAGCTGTACATCGTCGAGGCCCTCGTCGACAGCGGCTGCGTCGCTCTCGCCGTCTTGTTGATGCTGAACAGTGTCGTCTCGGGGTACTACTATCTCCGTGTCATCATGGAGATGTTCATGCACGATCCCGTCAAGGAGGCGCCCTCGCTGGCGCCGCGGCCGTATCTGATGATCTGCGTCGGGCTGGCGACCATCGGGACGATCTTCTTCGGGATCTTCCCCGACTTCGCCCTCGACTTCGCGCGTCGGTCCTTCCTGGCGCTCGGCTGAGATGCAGGTGACAGATGCACGTGACCTGCCCCGTAGTTCGCTCCGCGTGAAAGGCCCGCAAGCTGCGCTCGCTCGAGGACTATCGCCTGTACCCGCACGAGCAGGTCAACGTGCGCCGCCGGAAGCGCAGCAAGCTCGCCGCGTTGGCGCGCGTGGGTGTTGCCGGTTCGGCGCCGCGGCCGAACGAGTGATGATGGACTTCATGAGCGACACGCTGGCGAACGGCGGCACCTTCCGGACGCTTGACCTCGTCGACGACGCGAGCCGCGAGTGCCTCCGGATCGAGGTCGACCAGGGCCTGGCCCGTCTCCGGGTCATCCGCGTCTTCGATGAGCTCGGAGGTGTTGGCGATGGGTGTGGATCGCGGCTCCCGTGAGGACGCTTCGCGATAGTCACCGCAGGTGACGAGCAACGGAGGACGGCGGCATGACCGACGACGGATCCGACACGGCATCCCTGTCGCCCTGGTGGCGGCATTCGGCGATCCTGGTGATGATCGCGGGTTTCACCATCCTGTCGATCGTCACCGTCAAGACGTACGACAACGCTCCGCCGATCCCCGCACGTGCCGTCGACGAGGCAGGTGGAACGATCTTCACCCGCGACGACGTCCTGCACGGGCAGGAGGTGTTCTTCAAGTACGGCCTGATGGAGCACGGCTCGCTCTGGGGACACGGGGCCTACCTCGGCCCCGACTACTCGGCGGAGTACCTCCACCGTCTGGCGGAGATCGCGCGGGACAACCTCGCGCGCCAACGATACCAGACCCCGTATGCCACCCTCGAGCGCGGCCCAGCCCTCGAGATCGCCGAACAGGTTCGAGGGACCCTCAAGACCAACCGCTACGATCCCCGGAGCGACACACTCCAGTTCTCTCCAGGCGAGGTCGTAGCCTTCGAGACTCAACGGCGCGAGTGGAGCGACTACTTCTCGGGCAAGAATCCTGCCCCCGGTCTCCCGAGCGCCTACATCAAACACCCCGAGGAGCTCGCGGCACTCGCGGCGTACTTCGCATGGGCAAGCTGGGCGACGGTGGCCGATCGGCCGGGCAAGGACTACTCCTACACCAACAACTGGCCGTACGAGCCGCTGGCCGGGAACGTCCCGACCGCGTCCACCTATCTGTGGAGCGGGCTCAGCCTGATCACGCTGCTCGGCGCGATCGGGGCTGTGTTGTTCGCCTTCGGCAAGTTCGACTACCTCGGCTGGAAGGGCGAGCCAGGCGCGGCGCACGCGCACGAGAATCGCCTGCTGGGGTGGTCGATCACCCCCAGCCAGAGAGCGACCGGCCTCTTTCTCGCGGTCGTGGTGGTGCTCTTCCTGCTCCAGACGCTCGCGGGCGGCGCGCTCGCGCACTACCGCGTCGAGCCCGGCGGCTTCTACGGTTTCGACCTGTCCCGCTGGCTGCCGTACAACCTCCTGCGTACCTGGCATCTGCAGCTCGCCATCTTCTGGATGGCGACCGCCTGGGTGGCTGGCGGCCTCTTCCTGGCGCCCCTGGTCGGCGGCCGCGAGCCAGGCGGGCAGCGGCTCGGCGCCTTGGTCCTCCTCGGCGCCCTCGCGATCGTGGTCGCTGGCAGCCTGTTCGGCGAGTACCTCGGCATCAACGACGCGCTCGGCGGCCTCTGGTTCTGGTTCGGCCACCAGGGATCCGAGTACCTCGACCTCGGGCGGTTCTGGCAATTCCTTCTGGCCATCGGGCTGATCTTCTGGATCGTACTCATGTTCCGTGGCCTGCGCCCGGCGATGCGCCGACCCGGGGACGGCGACCTCGCTTCGCTCTTCCTCTACGCTGCGATCGCGATCCCCCTCTTCTACCTGCCGGCGCTGTTCTATGGCCCGCACACCAACTTCGCGGTGATCGACAACTGGCGGTTCTGGATCATCCACCTGTGGGTCGAAGGGTTTTTCGAGCTGTTCGCGACGGTTCTGGTCGCAGTGATGTTCTTCCAGCTGGGCTTGGTCGGCACGAAGACCGCGACCCGCCTCGTCTACCTCGACGCCATTCTCTACCTCGGCGCCGGCATCGTCGGGACCGGGCATCACTGGTATTTCACCGGACAGGGAACACTGAACATGGGACTCGCGGCCAGCTTCTCGGCGATGGAGGTAGTGCCGCTGACGCTCCTGACGCTCGACGCGTGGGACTTCGTGAGCCTGAAGAACCGGGGATGTCCGGAATGCGGCTATCCCCTTGCGGAGCGCCACGAGTGGGCGATCTACTTTCTCATCGCCGTCGGCTTCTGGAATTTCGTCGGCGCCGGCGTATTCGGGTTCCTCATCAATCTACCGATCGTCTCGTACTTTGAGGTCGGCACGCTCCTCACCAGCAACCACGGCCACACCGCCATGTTCGGCGTCTTCGGCATGCTCGCGCTGGCGGTAGTCGTCTTCTGCAGCCGCGAACTAGTCGACGACGCCCGCTGGCGCCACGTCGAGCCGCTCGTCCGGACGGGGTTCTGGGGCCTGAATGTCGGTCTCGCCCTGATGGTGCTCCTCGATCTGTTCCCGGGGGGCGTGCTGCAGCTCTGGGATTCCCTCACGAACGGCTACTGGCACGCGCGCCGGCTCACCTACCTCCTGAGTGGTCCGTTCCACGCACTCGAGTGGGCGCGGATTGTGGCAGACGGGGTGTTCCTCACCTTCGGTGTCGTGCCGATCGTCCTGGCAACGTTGCGCTCCGTCCTTCCACCCTCGTCTTCCCCTGCCCTCCGGGGTGCGCAGGGGGCAGCGCTACCGACGGTCGGCGGGACCGGTCGATGACATTGGACGAGGCCCCCGCCCTCGCACAGATGCGCCGACCAGGAGCCATCCTCCACTACCAGGCAAGTTTGCCCAATCCCTCAGTCACGCCGACGCCCGTTCCCGCGCTGTGCGACTCCATCACGACTTCCGGTCATACCTCCGAGCTCGCCACGACGCGCGGGTTGCCGCGGCACGGGCGAATTCGGGGGGGCAGGTCACACGGGTTCTCCCGCCAAGGACACATCGGCGAACGGCCGTCCGCCCGTCGCAGTGGAGACCGGGCTCAGTGGTTCCCTTCGCCCTGACGCCGGAGCAGGTCGGACGGGCCCTCCGGAACCACGCGACCGTCCTGTTCGATGCGTACGGACCCGACGAAGTCGTAGCGCTGCCAGTAGATCACTCGCGCACGCGGTCGGGTGGGCTCGCGGTGCGGTCGATCGTAGACCCACTTCTCGTTGAACTCGATTCCGTGCTCGACCTGGAGCCGCGGCTCGTTGACGCTGCCGGCCGTATGATCGGGCGTGCCGAAGAGGGCCACCACGTCGTCGCGCAGGATGGTCGTCCCGCCGGGCATCATCACACCTCGAACGAGGTCCCGGCGAGCGGGCACCCACGATGAGTGACGTGGGCCTCGAATTCCTGCCGGAAGCGGCGTAGGAACCAGCCGCTTCCCCAGGCGGCCGCGTCGGCGAGCGCGCAGATGGTGTGACCATCCATGAAGCGCGTGACTTCGTCGATCGTCTCGAGGTCGGACGAGGCCCCGGTGCCGGCCTCCAGCGAGACCATCAGCCTGTGCAACCAGCCGGTACCTTCGCGGCACTGCGTGCACTGACCGCACGATTCGTGACGGAAGAAACGCGAAATGACCAGGGCGGCGCGGACCATGCACTGGCGTTCGTCGAGGACGACAACGCCGCCGGTCCCGAGCATCGATCCCACCGTGCTGAGGGCCTGATGGTCCATGTTGACTTGCATGGCTTGCTCGGCGGTCAGGACCGGCATCGACACCCCACCGGGAACTACGGCCTTCAGCGCCCGACCTTCCGGGATGCCTCCCGCGTACTCGAAGATCAGCTCGCGCAGCGGCGTTCCGAGCGGCAGCTCGTAGGTGCCGGGGCGGACCACGTCGCCGCTCACTCCGAAGATCGTCGTGCCGCTGCTCTTCTCCACGCCGATCTTCTTGAACCACTCGGCGCCGTTGGCGACGATGTGCGGGACGTGGGACATCGTCTCCACGTTGTTGACGATGGTCGGCCGTCGCCACAGACCGGAGACCGCCGGGAACGGCGGGCGCTTGCGGGGCTGCCCCTTCCGGCCCTCGAGGGACTCCAACAGACCGGTCTCCTCGCCGCAGATGTAGGCGCCAGCCCCCCGATGCAGGTGAATGTCGAAATCCATACCGGTGCCGAGAACGTTCTTGCCGAGGTAGCCGGCGGCGTAGGCTTCGGCGACGGCCGCGCTCAGATTCTCGAACGGCCCCCGGTACTCGCCGCGCATGTACACGTAGGCCGCGTCGATGGTGTTCGCCCGGGCGGCGATCAGCAACCCCTCGATGAGCTTGTGCGGGTTGAGCTCCAGGATCTGCCGGTCCTTGAAGGTGGCGGGCTCGCTCTCGTCGGCATTGCAAGCGATGTAGCGCGGTCGGCGGCCGTCTTTGGGGAGGAAGCTCCACTTCATGCCGGTCGGGAAACCGGCGCCGCCGCGACCGCGAAGCCCCGAGTTCTTCACCAGCTCGACGATCTCCTCGGGCTTCATGTCGCGCAGTGCCTTCTCAGCGGCCGCATAGCCACCGTGGGCCCGATAGTCGGCGATGCGTGACCAATTCTGCCCCACCGGGGGCAAGAGAAGACGCAGCTCCGGCATCACGACTTCTCCCGGCCCGAAGTCGAAGCCTCTTGGCGCAAACGAGCGACAAGGCCGTCGATGTCTCCGGGCGAGAGCCCCTCCTCGTAGCGGCGGTTGTTGACCTGGAGCACCGGGGCCGTGCCGCACGAGCCGAGACATTCGACCTCGCCGAGCGAGAACATGCCGTCCTGGGTCCTCTCTCCCGGGCGGATGTCCAGAACCCGTTCGAACGCCCGCACCACCGCTCGTGCGCCCCGGATGCAGCACGGGAGGTTGGTACACACCTGCAGGTGGCAGCGACCCACGGGCTCGGCGTGGAACATCGAGTAGAAGGAGATCACCTCCCACACGTCGATCACCGGGATCTCGAGAAGTCGAGCCAGCTCCGGGACCACGTCCTTCGGCAGCCAGCCGCCGGACTCCTCCTGAACGAAGTGCAGCGCGGTCAGAAGCACCGCTCGCTTCTCGGGGTACTTCGGAAACTCGGCGCAGATCCGCTGCGTCAGCTCGGGGGATAGCGCCATCGTAACCTACCGGTGCGAGCGGGTGTCAGCGATCACACTCGCCCCCGATCATGTTGATCATGTCGAACGTTGGCACGACGTCGGCGAACATGGCGCCCTGGAGCATCCGTGACAACGCTTGCATGTTCGAGAAGCTGGGGGAGCGGGCGCGGCACTTGTACGGCTTTCCCGACCCGTCGCTCACGAGATAGAAGCCGAGCTCGCCGTTGGCCCCCTCGACTGCTCGATAGACCTCGCCAACGGGCGGACGGGGGCCTTCGGTAACTACTTTGAACTGCGCGATCAGCTCTTCCATCCGTGTGAAGACCTTGCCCTTCCCGGGCAGGCGGACGTGGGGATCGTCGATGTCGACCGGTC
>DATKOY010000098.1:0-6949 GCA_035524415.1 Solirubrobacteraceae bacterium
ACGGCGGCCGGGAGCTGCGGCATGGCGAGATTGACCCGGTTCTGCACCTGTACCTGGGCGATGTCGGGGTCGGTGTGGAGCCCGAAGTACACTGTGATAGTGAGCTGCCCGGTGCTGGAACTGGTCGAGGTCATGTACAGCATGTTCTCGACGCCGTTGATCTGGGCCTCGATGGGCGCCGCCACCGACTCGCTCACGAGCTTAGCGTCAGCGCCCGGGTAAGTCGTCGTGACCTGGATCTGCACCGGCGTGATGGTCGGGTACTGCTCGACGGGCATGACCGTGACCGCGACGCCGCCCGCGATCACGAGGATCAGCGAGACGACGGTCGCGAAAATCGGCCGCTCGATGAAGAACCGGGAGAACATGGATCACTCGCTCCTATCCAGCCGGCTGCGGCGCCACGGCCTGGCCGGGCTGCAGCGTGAGCCCGCCGTCAACGATGACGCGCTCGCCGGCCTGCAGTCCCTGCTCGATGAAGACGTCCCGGTCATGCCAGTCGCCGGGCACGACCGGCTGCTGTTCGGCCTGGTTGTCGTGGTTCACCACCCAGACGAAGGGCCCCTTGGGACCCTGCTGCACCGCCCGCTGCGGCAGGAGGATCGCGTGGGTCCGCACCAGGCCCTTGAGGCGTGCGCGGACGAACTGATTCGGCCGCAGCACGCCCGCGGGGTTGTCGACGCTCGCCCGGAGCAAGTACATGCCCGTCTTTGGATCGAATGAGGGCGAGGTGAACGTGATCGTCCCCCGGTGGGGGAAGATCGAGCCGTCGACGAGCACGAGTTCGACGATCCCCTCGCGCGACCCGCGGAGCCTCCCCGTTCGGAGCCCCTCGGTGTACCACTGGTATTGGTTCTCGGAGACGCTGAACGTCACCCACATCGGCGACAGCGCCATGACCGTGGTCAGCTGGCTGTTCTGCGACGTGGGGTCGATGTACGTGCCCTCGGTCTGCAGCGCCGCCCCGGTGATTCCCGCGATCGGCGACACGATCGTGGTATAGGACAGGTTGAGCCGGGCCGTCTCCAGCTGCGCCTTGGCCTGCTCGACGGAGGCCGCCGCGGTCTGGAACTGCCCGGTAGCATCATCGAGATCCTTCCGCGAGAGCGCGTTCAATTCGACGAGCGGCTTCACCCGCTCGAGGTTGGCCCGCGCGTTGGCCAGCGTGGCCTCCTGCATGGCGAGCGCCGCCTTGGCCTGCTCGACTTGGGCCTGGAAGGGCTTGGCGTCCATCAGGAACAGCGTCTGTCCTTCCGTGACGATTGCGCCTTCCGTGTAGACTCGCCGCTCGAGGAAGCCGCTCACCCGGGCGTAGATGTTCACGGTGTGAGAGCTCTGCGTCTGACCGACCAGCTCATTAACGATCGGAACGTCGCCTGCCTTCACCGTGACCGTGGTGACAGCGGCCGGGGGTGGAGCGGCGGCGGGCGCCTTCGCTCCGGTCCGGCCACACGCCCCGGCGAGGGTGACGAGCCCCGCGAACGCGATCGCGATCAGAACACGCGCGAACGGTGTGCACATGCCGTCCGCCCATCTCCCACTCCGTCGAAACCACTGAATGTTCAGCATAGCTATATCCGACTCTCCGTTCTCGATGGAGAGCGGGAGAACGGGCTGCATCCGGACCGACTGGTTGCGACCGAGGAGGGAGGTCGCCGACGCAGGCGTGGGGAAGACTCCTCTCACGTTCAATCGCGTCGCGATGGGCTTCCCTGTGTCCGTACCGCCGGTCATCGCCCGCCTCCACTCGCGTGAGTCGCGCTGCGATGCCCACTCTGGGGAGAGGGTCCGGAGCCTGGCACGGGGCCCACCCCGAGGTGTGCGGCCGCCCCCGCGGGGACCACGACAAACTGGCCCATCATGCCGTGGTCCTCATGCTGGAGGATGTGGCAATGGAACATGTACGGCGTGTCAGGGCCGGCGATGTGGTCGAAGCGGACGAGGAAGCGGACCGTCATACCGGGTCGCACGTAGACGGTGTCCTTTGGGCCGTCGAGCTGGGCCGGCACCGGCCCGTCGCCATATTGCACGATGCGGAAGCTGCCGCCGTGGACGTGGAAGTTGTGCGGGCTCCCGCCCCCGTTGTGGACCTCCCAGATCTCGGGGCTCCCGACGGCGACGACCGCGTCAATCCGCGTCATGTCCATGCGCTGCCCGTTGATCGTCTGGTCCTCCGCCAGCTCGAACCGCCGGGTGCGCGTGGCGTCCGCCTCGGTGACCGGCTCGCGCGCGGCGAGCCGCTGCGGGACGGGCGGAGCGGGGTCGAGCTGCGTTGCGGCCCGAATCTGGACGAGATCGAAGCGGTCGTCCCCGCCGCTGAACCGGCGCTCGAAGAAGTTCGTACCAAGGTCAGGGGGGAAACTGCGCAGCACGACACTCTCGCCCGGAGCAAACCCGACGACGATCTCGGCCCGCTCGCCCGGAGAGAGCTGGAGACGCTGGAGCCGTCGCGGCCGCTCGAGCAGCCCCGCGTCGGTCGCAATGAGGTCGAAGGGGCGCCCGTCGGCGAACCCGAGGTTGTAGACGCGCGCGTTCGAGCCGTTCAGCAGCCGGAACCGGACGTGCTCGTCGCGGACGGAGACGTGGGGATTGTAGGTGCCGTTCATGAGGATGGTATCCCCGAGGCGACCGGTCGGACTGAAGCTGTGCTCGCTGAAATCGAGCGAGCCGTCCGCGTGCAACCGCTTGTCTTGGATAATCAATGGGATGTCGTTGACACCGTACCGGTTGGGCAGCGGCAGCGCATCCATCGCCGGATCGTCGATGATGAAGAGACCTGCGATACCCCGGTAAACGTGGTCGGCCGTCGTCCCGTGGGGGTGCGGGTGGTACCAGAGGGTCGCCGCCGGCTGATCGATGCGCCAGCTCGGTTCCCAGGTTGCGCCGGGGGCGACGACCTGGTGGGGACCGCCGTCGGCTGCGCCGCCGAGATGCATGCCATGCCAGTGCAGGGTGGTCGCTTCGGGGAGCTCGTTATGCACGCGCACGACGACCGTGTCGCCGCGGCTCGCCCGCAGCGTGGGGCCGAGGTAGGGCCCGTTCACGCCCCAGGTCTCGGCCGGCTTGCCGGGCTGGAGCTGGGCGGTGCCTGACTCGAGCCTCAGGTCAAACACCTTCCGGCCGTCCTGCACGCGCGGGGCGAGCAGCGGCGGGATCGCGAGCGTCTGCCCGAAATCGAGCGTGTCAACAGTGCTGGTCCGCGCGTTCACGTACGAAGTCGCGCGGACGCCGATGAAGCTGAGGGCGGCGACGGCGACGAGCGTCGCGCCCCAGCCCAAGAACCGCTTCATGGCTCCTTGCCTCCATCGCCCAGGGGCGTGCTGGATTCGCCCGACTCGTCCTGAGTGGGCTGCGGATTCGCACCGCGTTCCGGCCGGTCAATGACGAGCCGGACAATCCGGGCATCGAGGCCCTCGCTGAAGCGGCCCACCGAATCCCGGGACAGCCGGGCCAGTGCGTCCAGCTCGTTGGGCGACAGCTTGAGGCCGGCCTCCCAGGTCGCCGTCGCGGGATCGGCAAAGAATCGCGCCCGGAACTGTGCGTCGGTCGCGAGCTTGCCGAGCGTCTGTTCGACAGCCGCTTGACTCATCGAACACGCCCCCCGTCCGACGGCACCGCCATGGCGGACGCCACATTCTGCTCGCGCGTGCGGAGCGGCTTCAGGGTCTCGCCCCAGGCGACGAGTTGATCCAGCATCGTGTGGATCTCGCGCGCGTGCCGCGGGTCGGGCGTGAACGTCGTGAAGTGTTGAAAATCGGTCACGAGCGAGAGCGTGACCTGGGCGCGCACCGTGGCGACCATGAGCTCCGCCAGGATCAGGCGGAGGTGCTCGACCGCGCGGACGCCGCCGGCACCGCCGTAGCTGACGAAGGCGGCGATCGTGTCCGCCCACGCGATGGCGTGCCGCTTCGTGTGCCTGCCGAACATGGGCGACATCGGCTCGTCGAAGAGCGGAAGCTGGTACTCCGCGATGTCGACGAGTTCGAACTCCGCGTCCTCGCGCTGCTGCGCGATGCCGAGCACCCACTGTGCCACCGCGAGGTTGGCCCGGCCCGGCCGCGTGCTCCCCGTAACGATTCCGATCTTCAGCATGTCGCCCTCCTGTTCGGTGTGTGAGCCGTTCACTGTGCCGACCGAAGGGGCAAGCGGCGGGCCAAGGGCGGCCAAGAGCCGATCCCTACGGATTTCTTGGGACTTGCGCGCAGTGGAACTTCGGCGTGACGGCTCGCTGTCTGGTCGCACGCAAATGATTGATCGGTTCCAAGCAGAGTTGCGCGGGATCGAGCAAGACCCGGGTGAGGCATGGAAAGCTAGGTTGGCGAGAGCAAGGTGGATGTAGGCACGGGTCGAAAACGGAGATGGCTCACCAGAGCGCGGTAGCCGCAAGGAACTGGTGAGCCGTCAGCCACTGGAGAACTCGATGCCGGTGGGATTCTCAAGTCCAGCGAATGGTATACGAGGTGCGCAGGTCGCGGCGCCCGCTGTCGAGGTCAGCAATCGCGAGATCGGTCGGGGTCGCGCGGACCGCCGCCAATCACGCTGTCATGCAGCTTTATTCCGTGGTGCGGCTCCGAAACGTGTGTGCCCATCGAACGGCTTCGCCGGGGCGAACTCTCCGGCGAGGGCTCGCTCGTGCAATTCCCACGGCGATCCGCCCGTTTTGCGGGCGGCAAGCATCTTCTCCGGGTCGATCGCCGCCAGGATGTGGGGCCCGCTCCTCAGGTGTTCCGTCGCCGTCCAACTGTTGCCATAATTATTGACGTTGATCTCGACGACGTTCCGGTCCGGGTCCTCGTAATAGAAGGACGTCCCGAGCCCGTGGTCGGCCGCCCACAAGGACAGGATCCCGAGGCCCTTGAGCCGAACGTAGGTGCCCAGCAGATCGTCGAGGCTCGCGTATTCGAACGCGACATGCTGGAGCCCGGTGTGGCGGCGTTTGTCCGGGTCGACGACCGCGCCGGGCATTTCGAAGAAGACGATCCGATGGTCAAGCTCATCGTTGCTGATAAAGGCGAAGGCCGAAAAGGGCGGTCCGCCCTGTGTCCCGGCAGGGGGCGTCACTCGGCGGTTAACGGTCATCCCCAGGACCTTCTGATACCAGTCGATCATGGTCTCCAGGTTGGCCGTGGCCAGCCCGTAGTGCTGCAGCTTCGGATGGACGGTAATCTCGCTGTTCATTGCGATTCTCCTCTCCATGTGTGGTGGGCGAAATGTGTACTGGCCGATGGAGAGGCAAACGGTAGGCCAATGTCGGCGCATGCAGTGGTGTGCAAGGAAACCGCAAGGTTGTACGCGGCAACACTCTGGTCGCTGCGTGTCTCCGCTCGGTCGCGCGCACTGGGTGATCGGTTTCAGGCAGGATTGCGCGGAACCAATCAGGACAGGAGGCGACCGCGGGTTAGTCGGCGAGACCGAGATGGCGTAGGCGTGTGTAGAAGCGGGTGCGGCTCAAGCCGAGCGCGGCGGCGGCCCGGGATTTGTTGCCGCCTGCTTCCCGGAGCGCCGCCACGATCATCTGCTTCTCGAGGTCAGCCAGGGCGTGCACGTCGGGGGTGCGCGGGTCACCCGCTCCGGCTGCGGTGGCCGGGGACATGGCGGGACGCGGCGGGGGGATCGGGGTGGCGAGGCCGAGTTGTGCCGCCGTGAGCAGGCCGTCGTCCGACAGGATCAGGGCGCGCTCGATGGCGTTCTGCAGCTCGCGGATGTTGCCCGGCCAGGGGTGGGCGAGGAGGGCGTCCTTGGCCTCCTGGCTGATGCCCGCGTGGGCCTTGCCGAGCTTCGGCGCCAGCTCCCGGACGAACTCTTCCGCGAGCAGGAGGACGTCCTCGCCTCTTTGGCGGAGGGCTGGGAGCGGAATGGGGAACACGTTTAAGCGATAGAGCAGGTCCTCGCGGAAGCGGCCTGCGGCCACCTCTTGCTCGAGCTGCTTGTTCGTGGCGGCGAGGATCCGGACGTCGGCCTTGAGGGTGGTGGTGCCCCCGACCCGCTGGAACTCTCGTTCCTGGAGGACGCGAAGCAGCTTCGCCTGGACGGCCGGCGAGAGTTCGCCTACCTCGTCCAAGAAGAGGGTCCCACCCCCGGCCAACTCGAAACGGCCCCGCTTCTGCCGGTCGGCCCCGGTGAAGGCGCCCTTCTCGTGGCCGAACAGCTCGGAGTCCAAGAGCGTTTCAGGCAGGGCGGCGCAGTTGAGGGCCTCGAAGGGGCCGTCGGCCCGAAGGCTGGAGTAATGGATCGCGCGGGCGACGAGTTCTTTCCCGGTGCCGCTCTCGCCGGTGATGAGAACCGTCGCCTCCGTGGGCGCCACCTTCTCCGCCCGGGCAAGGGCATCCCGCAGCGCCGCGGAGCGCCCGAGAATCCGGTCGAAGCCGTATTGATCGCCCAGGGCGGCCCGGAGCGTGGCGACCCGTTGCTGGAGCTTCCGAGCCTGCTCCTCGGCCACGGCGGCGCGCCGCTGCTCCTCCGCGAGGCGCTGGTGCTGGACGGCGAGGACCATCTGGCTGGCGATGGCCGCCGCGATCTCGACGTCGGTCTCGTCGTACCAGTGCACCCGCTGGTCGCCAAAAAAGAGGCAGCCGCCCACCTCCTCACCGAACTGGAGCGGCACGGCGAGCACGGATCGGCCGCCGCCCTTTATGAGACGGCGATCCCCGCTCCGTGCCCGGTCGAGCTCACGCTCGGCATCGTGGATGAGGACCGCCTCCCCGCGGCTGAGGCGATCCGAGACGGAGTAGTCGTCAATGGTCGCCATCTCGGGATGGGCCGGCTGGGAGGCGCCCGGCCCGCTGGTGCGCTCGAATGCCCCGGTGGCATCCCGCACTCGGATGCTGCCAATGCGCTCGAAGCCCTCCCCGGCCGCGTCGCGCAGTCGGAGGCCCATGAGGTCGAAATCAATCAGCGGACGCACGGCCTCGCCGAGCCGCTCCAGCACATCGCCGACCTTCAGGCTGGC
>DATKOY010000099.1:0-5824 GCA_035524415.1 Solirubrobacteraceae bacterium
GCTACCGCCGCCGTCGGCGGTGATCGTCAGGCGCGTCGCGTGCGGGTAGCGCGCTCTGCCGAGCTGCTGCCACCATGCCCGGATCGATGCGACCGCGAACGCGCTCGTGTCGGAGCTGACACCCACGCTCACATACCCCTCGTTGGCGTGGATGTCGTACACCCCGTACGGAATCGCATGCCCGCGGTCCTTGTCCTTGAAGTCGTGACAGCGAACCTCGACCGGCCGGCCCGTGGGCTCGTACTCGCGGCCGACCGCCTTGAAATCGCCGACCAACTCGCGCTTCTTCGCATCGATCGAGATCGTCGGCTCGCCCGCGGCGAGCGCCGCCCGCGTGGTCTCGTTGATGTGACGGAACTGCGCGTCGCGATCGGGATGATCCTTGCCCTCCCGCGTCTTGCGGTTCGCGTGCAACCGAAACCCCAACGAGCGCAACAGCTTCCCCGTGCTCCAATCGGAGATCTGATGACCCGCCTGCCCCAACGCACCCGCGAGCTTCCCCATGCTCTTCGAAGACCACCGCAACGGCGAGCACGGATCCCCGCGCGTATCAGGATCCACGAGCCGCTCGAGATCCTCCAGCAACGTCGCGTCAACATCAGTCAACCGCGGCCGGCCCGCGCCCTCCCGACGCACCCGCCCCGCCGCCAACCGCGCCCCCGCCGCCAACTCCTTCTTCCCCCGCCCGATCGTGTCCTCACTGATCCCCGTCGCACGCGCAACCGCCGCAACCCCGCCATACCCCAACGCCCGCGCCTCCGACGCCGCCCACAACCGACGCTGACGCTCATTCAACTCCGGACCAACATCCGCAAACCGCCGCGCAATCACCGCCTCATCGATCATGCCCTCGCGATTGGCCACCACCCCTGAAAATCCTGCCACACCGCACTAAATCTCTCCGGAGTCCTAAGCAGGTTCGGAGCCGGAGGCGTGGCCGGTCGGGTGCGCGATGGTGCCGGCGGGCAGCTCGACGCTGTATTCGACGTCGCGGGCAAGACGCCGATCGAGGAACTGGTCGGCCTGGTATCCGAGCCCTCCCAGGTGCTGAGCATCGCCAACTTCGCAGCCGGCCAAGCGGGAGCTCGGGTGACCGGTGGCGACGCGGACAGTCGTCCGATGGAGGCGTTAGCGCAGGTCGCCGAACTGTTGGCAGAGAACAAGCTGGTGATCAAGGTTCAGACGTTCCCGTTCGACCGCGGCACCGAGGCTTACCGCATCAGCCAAGGCGGTCACGTCCGCGGAAAGCTCGTCCTGGTTCCCTGACGTGGCTGCCGTGCAGCGGCTCCGAGCTCGGGGTTGATGCGGGAGCTATCGAACGGCGACCACAGCGGCCGACCCCCCCACCCGTTGCGGGGGGCGTTGACTTCGGATGACCACTTCTCGGTGCCGCAACACCTACAGGAGAATCAACGCTCGAACGATCCGGGGGCCGGTGAGGCACACTACGCGCGGCTGTGGGGCGGCGTAAGACGAGCCGTCCGCTGAGCGTTCCCGTTGCGCGCGCCCGACCTCGGCGAGGGTGGTTTGGAATATGTCAGCCCGGGCTGGAGGTCGGCTGGATCAGTCCGTCGGCGCTGCGGCGACGGCGAGTTGTACGCATGCGGCTCGCACCTGTTCGGTGCTGACTGGGAAGGCCTCTGGCACGCCGGGTGCGATCGCGCGCAACCCCACGCCTGAGCGGGCGAGATGCAGGACTCCGATCGCCTGGAGGTAGAGCTGGTTGGCGTGCCTGTCGGGTTCGACCACGCCGAGGTCGTGCAGGACGGCGGCAAGCCATCCGGTGCAGGCCCCGATCGCCCGGCCCAGGCGCAGCCACACGGCGTCGGAAACCTGTGCTCGCAGCTCCTCGACCGGCTGGCGGAGCAGCGAGAGCGCGCAGTCGAGGAAGGCGGGATGCGCGATCCCGTAGTCGGCGAACGCCTCGAAGCCGCGGCGCAGCCGCTCGGGGGCGTCGGTCGTTTGCTGATTGACGGCGCCGAGCAGGGCGTTGATCTCCGCTAGGTAGCACGTGGTTGTCAGCGCGAACAGTTCCTCTTTGGAGGCGAAGTGTCGGTAGATCAGGGCCTTGTTGATGCCGACGCGCCGGGCGATGTGGTCGATGCGGACGTCGTCGCTCCCGCGCTCGTCGAACAGGGCGCGGGTCGCGTCGACGATCTCCTGCTCGCGCGCGCGGCGGATAGCGGCGCGAGGCTTTCGGGCCGAGGGCACCAGCAAACTGTAACCCAGCGTGTAACCTTTGTTTACATGCCGACGACGCTCGATCACCGTTCTGTTCGTCTCCACGGCCGCGAGGTCGCTCTTGTGATCGGCGGCGAGGGCCCGACCCTGTTGCTGATTCACGGCATCGGCGGCGACTGGCGCACGTGGGAGCCGGTACTTGATGGGCTCGCCCGACAGCACCAGGTCGTGGCGGTCGACCTTCCAGGCCACGGCGGCTCGGCCAAGGGCGCCGGCGACTACTCCCTCGGCGCGCTGGCCTGCGCCCTGCGCGACGTCGGTGGCGTGCTCGGGCTCGAGCGCGCGACCGTGATCGGCCACTCGCTGGGGGGCGGCATCGCAATGCAGTTCGCCTACCAGTTCCCCGAACGCTGCGAGCGCCTCGTGCTGGTCTCAAGCGGCGGCCTCGGCCCCGACGTCGGCCTCGTCCTTCGCCTCGCCACGCTTCCCGGCAGCGAGCTGTTCCTCTCGCTGACCGCCCCGGCAGCTCGCTCGCTGATCAATCTCGCAGCGAGCGCCGGACGCGCGCTGCCCATCCGTCCAGCCGCTGACGCCGAACACTACGCACGCGCGTTCACGGCGCTCGCCGATCCCGACACACGCGCGGCGTTCCTCGGCACCCTGCGCGGGGTGGTCGGGACGCGCGGGCAGCTCGTCGACGCACGCGACCGCCTCTACCTCTCTCAGCACATGCCGACACTGATCGTCTGGGGCGAGCGCGACGCCATACTGCCCGTCGAGCACGCCCACGCCGCCCAACAAGCGATGCCCGGCAGCCAGCTTGAGATCTTCGAAGACACCGGCCACCTCCCCCAACTCTATGACCCCGGACGCTTCATCAACATCGTCGAGCACTTCATCGCGACGACCCACCCGTCCACGTTCTCCAGCGAGCGCTGGGCGGAACTCCTACGCTCCCACGCAGAACCCATCAAACGCGAGACGCCAGCGACGGACGGTCGATGACTTTCGCAGACAATCAACAACAGCGAATGCTCGAGCGACTGCGCCGCGCTGGCGAGGAGCCGATCGCCCTTGCCGAGCTGCGCGCCAACGGCATTGACTTTCCCGCCGCCGTCCTGAGCGAACTTGAGCTCAACGGATACACGATCGAACGCGTCCGTGACCACGGACGGCTGATCGGCGTCCGCCTGCTCGAACCACAACCCCCCGACACATCCCCCGCACCCCCGCGGCACCGATGGACATGGCGAACCGGCATCCGGCACACGACATGACTCACAGCTTCCCGGTTCTCTCATCGGGGCCCACCACACGGTGGCATACCGCCACGGCGCCCTCGCAGACTCCTCAACCGAAGCCGATGCGGCTCGCCGGCCCGCGGCAACAATAGCTCGGTGGCGCTAACCGGTCCGACCCAGCGCTCCCCGCATCGGCCTGCTCATCGACGGCAGCGAAGATCCGGCCCCTGCGCTCGTCGCACAACAGCACCGACGGCTCGGGGGGTGTCGTAATCCGTCCACATCTGTCCGTTGATCCTTCGGCATCGGACGCTCGCCAAGGAGCCTGGCGGTTAGGTGCACGCGAGTGTCGTTGTCGCCTGTCTTGACGGCAAGCTCGCTCGCTGGGGCGATTGGCTAACGGAGCCCACGGAAGGTCTTCGGCAACGACCACGGCGACAGCACAACTGTCTCGCGTGCCAGCCCGTGTGGCAAATACGGACTTGGTCCGGTCTTGCGGTAACACGCGCCAGTGGGAGGTGTATCGCTTAATGAATACGAACATCTGTTCGAGAGGAGTACCAAATGGCTGAGATTGCCACCAAACATCGTCCGGCCGTGAAGACGCCAACGGCTCATCGCCGCGCCACCCCGGAAGATCGCCTTGCGGGCGTGGTCGATAGGAGCGCCGAGCTGTCTGACGCGGTCCTCAAGTCGCTCGAGACGAGTGAGCGGGCCGCGCTGGAAGCGGTTGGCCAGTTCGTGATCACGATCGAGGAGGCGTTGCCGCAAGAAGTCGCGAGCACGTCCGACGTGGCAAAGAAGATCACCGAGTCGGGCTTCGAGATGGCCGACCGACTGGTCCACACGATGAACGACTTCGTACGCAAGGTCATCGACAGCGCTGCCAAGTCGCTGAGCAGCCGCGACGGAGCAAAGCCCCACGCCGTCTAGTAGTAGATCATCGACCACCAACAGCCGGCGCAGCGGAGCGCGTCACCACCAGAGTGGGACTCGTGCCCAGCGCCGGCTGTGCTCGGCTGAGCATGGCTCGCGGCCGTTAGTACGCGCTTGTGATCGCGGCTGGCTCAGACCCAATCGAGGGAATCAGCACCATCGCCGGCGCTGGTTTGCTGAACTCAAGGCCGAGTCGCTTGCGTTGTGGGTGAGGAACTCGTCGGAGCGGAGACTCAAGTCGGTCATGCGCGGCTGGCTTGGCGGCGTCGTGTTGTGGCAGATCTTCCGCACGATCGCTCAGCGCGCACAGCCAGACGCTCGCGTCGAGGCGGTTGTGGAGTTCAGGATCACCGGCCGGCGAGACGGCGGAATCAACTGCTACCAGATCACGCTCATCAACGGCCGAGGCAGGGCATCGAGAACCGGCGGACCCGCGCCGGCGTTGACGCTCGAGCTTGAACCGGTCGCGTTCCTTCGGCTGGTCGGCGGAACCGCGAGTCCCCAGCGACTGCTGATCGCCGGCAAGCTCAAGCTACACGGCGACCTGATCCTTGCGTTGGCCCTGCCGACGGCGCTCAGGATTCCCAAAGGCCGCCCGGCACCGTCGCGGCCCAAGCGCTGATGTTCCGCCATCGCCCTTCCCGCGGACATGCAGGTGCGGGCCAGGCACCGGACACCCAAGCTCGCGTGAACTCTCCATCAGGTGCATCTGGCCTCGCCGCAGCATCACCGCCTCCTCCACCCGGATGCCCCCAAGACCCAGCAGACAGATCAGCAGCTTGTCCCGCAGCGACCCCGGCGCGGCGAGCATCGCCTCGAACTCGCTCAACGAGACATACGAGACCTCGCTCTGCGCCGCCCCGCGTCCTCGATGGAGAGGACGTGCGATCCGCGCGGGCGGGTCCTCCATCCACGCGACCCGCGGCCCGCCGGCGTCGACCACCTCGTACAGAAGATCATTGACGGACCGCGCGACCAAGTGCCGGGCGACCGCGTAGCGATAACAGCTGCGGATCGCCGCCAAGATGGGGTCGACCCGCTCTGACGAGCGGACCCGACCGCAGCCACTGCCCGGCCTCGACACCGGACTGGTCATCAGATGAAAGCGGAATGCCCCGAGCCGCTCAGCCCATCGGACTAGGTCGTCGCGCTCGCCGACCGTCGCAAGCCAGTCAGCCCACTCCGCGAACGCCGACGCGTACTGCCGCGTCGTGCTCTCCGCACGCCCGTTCACCAGGCGCAGCCACCGCAAGAACCCATCGAACGGCTCAACGAGCTCGAAGGCCCCGTCGAGCACCGTCCAGTACGCCTGACCGCCTGGCAATACCACCTACCGACGACTGAACGCCACCCAATGAGTGCAGCAAGCCAGGCGGACGGACACCCGGGCAGAAAGCGCGCGGTCCGCCGGAGCAAATCGCACACCGAAGGGCACTCACGACGACCACAACGGGGCAGAAAACGAT
>DATKOY010000100.1:0-38194 GCA_035524415.1 Solirubrobacteraceae bacterium
CGTCGGCGCACCGCTTCCGCCGCAGATGCACACGCTCGCAAGCGCGGCCGGCAGGGTGCCATCGGTGGCCGCCCTTCCTGGGGGCGGGTTTCTGTACGTCGATGAAACCAACGATCTTGTCCGCCAGGTATCGGCCTCTGGCAAGACGACAACAGTGGCAGGCAACGGCACCAACATCGATGCGCCCGACGGGACACCCGCCGTGAACTCAGGCCTCAATGACCCAGTCGCCGTCGCTCCCTTACCTGGTGGCGGGTTCCTGGTCACCGAGTACGCAGGCTCCATGGTCCGGATGGTCTCGCCCGGCACGCCGGGCACGGCGACGATCGCCACGATCGCGGGCACCGGTGCGCCGGGAAACAACGGCGGCAGCGGCGCGGCCACCGCGATCCAGTTGAACTACCCAACGGACGCCGAAATCACCGCAGACGGCCGTGTACTGATCGCCGATCGATTGAACCACGAAATCAGGATCCTGTCGGCGGCGGCGCCCGGCGCAACGATCAACACGATCGCGGGCGGCGGCACATGCGTCGACGCCGCGGCGACGTGCGACGGCACTGCGGCTGACGCCGTCGCGCTGGCGGATCCCGTTTCAGTGTCACCGCTCCAGGGGGGAGCCGACGGTTACCTCATCACCGAGTACAACACGGACGCCGTGCGCAAGGTGTCGGACTTCTCGCCGACCGGGACGTTCACGACGGTAGCCGGGGTTCCGGGGCAGCCCGGATACAGCGGCGACGGTGGGCCCGCAACGTCGGCGCTGCTCGATCACCCCGAGCAGGTGTTCGCCGCTCCCGACGGAAGCTTCATGGTGTCGGACACGAACAACGAACGCGTTCGCCTTGTGTCGCCGGCGGGAACGATCACCACGGTGGCCGGCAACGGGGTCGCGAGCTACGCCGGCGACGGAGGCGACGCCACCGCGGCGTCACTGAACGGCCCCGCAGGTGTGGCCCCTGCTCACGACGGCGGCTTCGTCATCGCCGATGCGAACGACGACGCGATCCGTGAGGTGACGATTCCGCCGACGACCACGATCGCTCCACGGCCGCTGGCGCCGAACGGACGTCACGGCTGGTACATCTCCGCCGTCCAAGTGATCGTCTCCGCGACGAACGCTGCGTCGATCGGATGCGACCTCGATCTGCCGGCGCCGCCGGTGGTGTTCGACGAGCTGGACACGCCGTGCATCTACACCGGCGACGGCGACGTGATCGCAACCGACGGGACGTACACGTTCTGGGCCGCCAGCATGGACGCCTTCGGCGATAAGGAGCTGCCCGTCACCGCGACGGTCAAAGTCGACCTGACGAGCCCGGCCGTGACGTGTCCGAAGACTCCGTCGTTCCCGCTGGATGCGCGCCGCGAGCGCGTCAGTGCCGCTGTCTCCGATCGGACCTCAGGACCGCTGTCTGCCCACGTGTCAGCGCGCGCGAAGACCTCAACATGGGGACGCCATACGGCGACGCTCACCGGCTTTGACCAGGCGGGGAACATGACTCGCGTCGGCTGTAGCTACTTCGTCGAGCCGCTCGCCTTCAGACCGGTGCCGGCGATCAAATGGACGATCGCCGTGGGAGGCGGCCACAGCCGTGTTGTGCGGCTCGCCGTCATCGATCTCGCCGCTCATGCGGCGGTCAACGTCCGCTGTCAGGGCACCGGCTGCCCGTTCTCGCTTGCCCGGAACGTCACCGGTCGGCTGTGCGGCGCAAAGCCGTGCGCCGCGAAGACATCGCAGCAGCGCCGCAGCCGCAGGACGGTCGTCCTCACGCCGCTGTTTGCCCATGTCCAGCTCGGCGCAGGGGCACGGCTTTCGATCAGCGTCACGAGACCGAACACGATCGGGCGCGTCTGGCTGCTGACGATGGGCTCGGGACGACCGTCGCAGCGGGTCGGCTGTCTGACTCCCGGCTCCTTGGTGACCAGCACGGCCTGCTGAGCACCGCCGGCGCCCGCGCTACTAGGAGCCGCCGGGCGCGCTCAGCTCGCCGGCGCGCTTGCGCGCGCGATCGATCGTCGCGACGCGGCTGTCTGCGCCGGCCGCGGCAACGCCCGCGAGAAACGACGCGAGCGGGGCGGCCGTACGATCGCCGGTCCCGTGGGCGGCAACCGCCGCAAGCGACAGGATCGCGTCGATCTCCGGTTGGCTGAGCGGTGCCGAGCCGAGATCTTTGGCGAGTGCCTCGATCAGGTCGGTCCTGGCGTCGGTCATGTCGATCTCTCCTTTTCGATCGATCGGTTCATGGAGACCGTACACCGACTACAGAGCTCGAGCGACCCGCCTGAGCGTCCGAGCAACTCGCGCACGCGGCGGCGCATCGCACGCGGCGGCAGCTCCGAACCGCACCGCGTGCAGCGCTCCTGCGCTGCGCTCATCAGCTCGACCTCCCCGGCGCGCAAACGAGCGATATCGATTCCCCGGCGGATCCCGAGCGCCGCCTCCGGGCAGACCTCCGCGCAGCGCCCGCAGCCGACGCATGCGCCGGGCGCGAGTCTCAGCACATCGCCGTCGGTGGTGTGCTCGAACTCGAGCGCGCGCGTCGGGCACGCCGTCCCGCATGCACCGCACAGCGTGCACCGGTCGGTGTCGAGGTCGACGACGCCCAGCGGGGACGCCGCGTGGTCGGCGACGAGATCGGCCTCGGGACCCGCAAGCGCGAGCGAACCGTCGGCGGTCGCGAACGGCTCGGCCAGGCGCACCGGCGCATCCCGGCGCTCATCGCCGGCGCTCGCGTTCGCGGCGATTAGGTCCGCAAGCGCCTCGACCTCTTCGATGCCGGCGCAACAGCTGCGCCCGCACCCGACGAGCTTGACCTCCGTGCCGCGAGCCCTCATCTGAAGGATCCACCCGGGCGTCACGAGCGCGAGCGTCGGCAGCTCGATCAGCGCCCAGCCGGGGGCCGCGCGGGGGCGCGTGGCCGCGCAGGCGAAGATGACCCCGATCACGTCCGGGAGCACCGCCGTGAGCTGCGCCTCGACCTGCGCGAGCGACGATCCGGCGAGCCGGATCGCCCCTACCGGACAGCTGCGGACGCACAGTCCACATGCCGTGCACGCCGCCGTGTCGACGCCGGGTGCCGGGCCGGCGGCGTCGATCGCCTGCTCGGGACACGCCGGGACGCACACGCTGCATCGTGTGGTCCCGATGCAGGCGGCCGCGTCGATGACGGCGACCGGTGCGTGTTCCACCGCCGATGACGCAAGCGAGAACAGCGCGCGGCGGCTCATCTCGCCGGTCGGCCGGCGTGGCCGCCCGTGCTCCGCCGGCGCCAGCGCCTCGAGCCTCGCGACGGCGGCGCGCAGCAGGAGGGCCGCCGCGTTCGGCGCCGTGCCGCCGATCACGACAGACGTCACGCCGAACGGCGCCGCTCCGGCGCGCCGGAGCGCGGCGAGGTGCTCGCTCGACGCTCGCCTGCTGCACAGTCCGAGCACGACTCGGTCTGCCCCGAGCGCGCGCAGCGCAGCACCAGCGGCGGCGTGGTCCTCGCACAGATGATCGACCACCGCGACGCTCACGCCGGGCAGCGCGACGTCGAGCTCGGCGTCGCGGCAGACCAGCACCGCCGTCGCGTTCATCTGGCCAGGGCCGCGGTCCAGGCCGGGGTCAGCTCCGCGAGCGTGGCGTAGAACGCCTCCTTGGTCTCGCGCGCGACCGCGGCGCAGAACGGGACCACCCAGATCGAGAGGTGGTCGTGCAGGAGCGCATCCGCGTGCTCGTCGGCTCCACGATCCAGGGCGCAGGCAAGCGCCTCCCACTCCACCAGCAGATGATCGGGGAGCTCGTGGGCATCGGGCCGCAGCTGCATGCCGATCGCCCCATAGACGCGTTGCACCTCGTCGGCCGCCGAGCCCATCAGCGTCTCCCGCTGCTCCTCCGGCAGATCGCCCCGCCACAGCGATTCATACGGCGCGCACGGTGCGCGCCCTGGACCGACGAGCAGCCGCTCGTACTCCTCGAGCAGCACCTCCGGATCGGTCCGCTCGCTCGCGTGCTCGAGTTGCGCGACGAGACCGCGGTCGAGCCCGAGGAGCTCCGCCGTGCGCCGTGCCTCGGGCCACAGCTCGGCCCACTGCGCACGCTGCTCGGTCGTGGGGCGGCTCCACCAGCGCGCAACGAGCAGCGCCGCCGGGACGCCGACCTGGGCGGTCGCGCTCACGTCGCTGCCTCGTCTGGCTGGGAGCGCAGCCATCTGTAACCGAGCGTCAGCAGCAGCGCCAGGAACGCGATCAGCCCGGTCACGATCGCGTACTCGACCCATGTCGGGTGATAGCTGCCGGTCAGCTGGAACGAGCTGCCACCGGACCCGGAGCTCCCCAGCGAGACGCCGGGCGCGAACGACAGGATCGGCTTCAGCAGCCCGCCGACGACAAGCTCGATCCGGAACGCGTACACGCCGACCAAGATGAGTACGGACGCGAACGCGAACAGCCCGGTACGCCGGCGCCACCGCGGGACGACCAGCAGCAGGAACGGGATCAGGCCGCCGACGACCCACTCGAGCCAGAACACCCATTGCCAGCTCCCGCCGGGGAGGATCATGTCGAGCGCCGCCCGGTCGCGGGGCACGTTGCCCCACAGGATCGTCAGATAGTCAGCGCCGACCAGGAACAGCTCGATCGCGATCGTCGCCGCAAGCAGCGTCTTCAGCGCCGACCATGTCTCGTCGGGCAGCTGCAGACGGTCGAACCGCTGCGCGGCAAGTGCGACGAGCGCGATCAGCGCGGTCCCGGACAGGATCGCGGAGGTCACGAACAGCGGTGCGAGGAGCGCCGTGTTCCAGAACGGACGCGAGATCTGCACGCCAAAGATCCAAGCGGTGATCGAGTGCAGCAGGACCGCGGCGGGCAACCCAATGTAGGCCACGATCCGCAGCGTGCGGGCCCGCTTCGATTGACTCCCTCCGCGCCGTGTCATGACGGCGAGGTCCACGGCCGCCAGCACGAAGTAGATGACGACGATCAGGATGTCCCAGATCATCGGCGAGCTCCAGTTCGGGTAGCGGAACAGCTCCCAGACGCGCTGCGGGTTGCCGAGGTCGGGGATGATCGTCATCGCCGCGACGAGCACGCACGCGCCGGCGGCGAGGGCGCCGAGACGAGCGAGCGGCCGTACGCTGCCCACGCCGAACACGGCCGCGGCCGACGCCATGATCAGCCCTCCGGCCGACAGGCCGACGAAGAACGCGAACGTGACGATGTACAGGCCCCAGGACACCTCATCGCGCATGCCCGTCACGATCAGGCCCTGAGTGAGCTGGTAGATCCATGCAGCGAGTCCCCAGAGGATCAGCAGCCCGAGGACCGCGAGCCACGCGCCTCCGGCGCGCCCGAGGCGCACGCTCGGCGCCGGTGCCGCCGCGGAGCTGTCAAAGGTCGTCATCACACGTTCCTTTCTTGCTCGACGGGCAGGTAGAAGACCCTTGGATCGGTGCCCAGATCCGGCAGCATCTGCGTCGCGCCTCCGGTGACCAGTTGCGAGACCTCACTCGATGAGTCGTTCAAGTCGCCGAACACGCGTGCCCCGGTCGGACAGACCTCGACGCAGTACGGCTGCTCGCCGACGTCGATCCGCTCGACGCAGAAGGTGCACTTCTCGACGACTCCTGTCGGTCGGTCGGGCGTGAACACGAGGCGTCCGTCGGTTCGGTAGTCACGTCCGTAGCCGATCGTGAAATCCGGCGCGTGCTCGGCGTTGCCCCAGTTGAAGACGCGCACGCCATAGGGGCAGGCCGCGATGCAGTAGCGACAGCCGATGCAGCGCTCAAAGTCGATCAGCACGGTGCCGTCATCGCGGCGGAAGGTCGCGTCGACGGGGCAGACCTTGACGCATGGCGCGTCATCGCACTGCTGGCATGCGACCGGCAGATACACCATCTCGACGTGCGGAAACGTCCCATGCGGCACGTCGATGTCGTCGCTTGCCGGCGCCGACAGCGTGCCCGAGCTCTCACCGCTGACGTCGCTCGGGGCGGCGGTGAGGATCCTGTTCCACCAGAACCCGACAGGTTGATTGTTGATCTGCTTGCACCCGACGGCGCATGTCCAGCAGCCGATGCAGCGCTCCTGGTCGATCACCATCGCCCATTTCTTGTTCGTCTTGCTCGCCATCGCCGATCACGCTCCTTCCCGCTTGACCTCGACGAGGCAGTCGTA
This sequence comes from Solirubrobacteraceae bacterium, assembly GCA_035524415.1. Taxonomy (GTDB): domain Bacteria; phylum Actinomycetota; class Thermoleophilia; order Solirubrobacterales; family Solirubrobacteraceae; genus Palsa-465. Next base: position 6,157 of record DATKOY010000100.1, read on the forward strand.
GTAGGCCGCGTTGGACCGGAAGTTCGGTATCACCGACTGGGCCGGGTTCGCGAGCTGATGAGTGAGATTGTTCGGGTGCCCCTCGATGTAGTGCTTGACCTTGATCGTGTCCCAGCCACCCTGGTAGCAGTTGACAACCCCCGGCTTGATGCCCTCCGTGAGTCGCGCCTTCACCTTCATCGAACCGCGGTCGTTGAACACCGCGACGACATCGCCGGTCTTGATCCCCCGCGGCTTTGCGTCGACCGGGTTGATCTCGAGGAATCCCTCGCCGCCGTTGTTGATCTCCTTGAGCCACGGGAGGTTGACGAACTGCGAGTGCGTTCTGAACCGCGTGTGAGTGGAGAGGAACGTGAGCGGGTATTTCTTGTAGAGCGGATTGGTTGGTGTGGCCTCGATCGGCTCCTTGTATCCGGGTAACTGCTGGTCGTAGGGGAGCATCCGCTCGACGTAGAACTCGATCCGTCCGGACTTGGTCGGGAACGTCTTGTCGAAGAACGCGACATAGGGAACCGTCGGCGTGTTCAGGTGCGGGGCGCCGTCGGTGACCTGTTTCCACTTCAGTCCTTTAACGTTGGCATCGGCATTGGGGTCGCCGATGTGCAGCATGTCCTGGAGGTATTGGTCGGGCGTCTTCGTGAAGTACTTGCCGTAGCCCATCTTGCCTGCAACAAGCGAGATCGCGTCGAGGTCAGACTTGGACTCCCACAGCGGCTCGATCACCTTCGGCATGTACTGCAGGTAGTAATTGTTCGACGACAGGAGGTCGGTCTTCTCGAGATATGTGCACGCCGGCAGCACGATGTCGGCGAGGTCTGCCGTCGCGGACATCACGTAGTCAGAGACGACGAGGAAGTCGAGCGACTTCAGGGCTCTGATGACCTTGTTGCGGTCGGACATCTGTTGGGCGTAGTTGTCGACCATGAACCACGCCGCGCGGACCGGATACGGCTTGTTCTCGAGCATCGCATCGCATGCCTCCATCGGCTCGAGCACCGTGTACATCTGCGTCCCCTTCGGCGCCCAGAAGCCCGGAAGGTCAAAGGCCGTTGTCGTCAACCCGCCGGCGAACGTCGTGATCCCGCCGCCGTGCACGCCGATGTTCCCCGTCAGCGCCTGCAGCGTGACCAATGCCTGCATTGTCAGATCGCCGCGGTACCAATGCGAGAGCGCGAACCCGGCGCGGACCGCGACCGGGTGGTTCTGCGTCCACAGTTGCGCGAGCGTGACCACCTGGGCGGGGTCGAGGTCCGTCATCGATGCCACCTTTTGCGGCGTGTACGGCGCCATCTCGTCGGCGAGCAGCGCAAACGCCGATCGCGCACCCTGGTGCTCGCCGAACAGGTCGGGGTCTTTCGCGTGCTGGACGGGTTTCACCTGGCCGTCGGCAGCGTCGACGACGAGATACGAGCCACCCTTGCGCATGAAGTGCTTGGTGTGAGGATCGACCAGGAACGGGCCGACCGTGTACTGCTTCACGTACGCGGCGTCGTAGCGCCGGTTCGTGATCGCATAGTTGAGGATCCCGTCGATCAGCGCGGTGTCGGCTCCGGGCCGGATCGGCAGCCACAGGTCAGCCTTCGCCGAGGTCGGCGTGTACCGGGGGTCGATCGAGACGACCTTGGTCCCGTTCTTGTGCGCGTCGGCGATGATCCGCCAATCGGGGATCGACGTCTCGGCGACGTTGTTCGCCCACAGCACGATCACCTTGGCGTTGAGGAAGTCGGTCATCTCGTGGCCGTCGAAGATCCCGCCCGCTGTCAGGTCGGGGTCGGCGAGGACGTAGTTCCATCCGGCAGGCGTGGCGCTGTCGCCCTCGTTATCGCCCTCGAAATCGCCGGCCGAGGCGCCGATCACGCTCGCGAAGCGGAAGCCTGCGCCAACGACGCCCTCGAGCAGAGCGAGCGAGCCCGTGTACGGCGCGATCCACACGGACTTCTTGCCGTAGCGCTTCTGGACGCGCTCGAAGTTGGCCGCGATCAGGCCTGTCGCGTCATCCCAGCCGATCCGCCGCCAGCGTCCAGAGCCGCGCTCGCCGACGCGCTGGTACGGGTACTTGAGCCGATCCGGGCTGTAGGTGTTCTGGATTTGTGCGTTGCCCCGCAGGCACGTGCGCGCGTCGAACCGCGGCGTGCGCTGGCCGGAGATCGTGCGCTGATCCCAGGGCGCCCCCTCGATCAGCCGCACCTTGCCGTCGACGACCGTCACCAGATGCCCGCAGGCGCCGTCGCAGTTGTTCGAGTGGCCGGTGCGGAACGTCACCGATGTGCCGGCGACCGCGCCGGCGTCAGCTTCCGGCGTGTCCTCGAGGTAGCGCAGCCCGCCGGCGACGGTGAGCAACCCCGCGGCCGTTGCTGTCCCTTGCACGAACCTGCGTCGGGTGAACGATCTCATTGCTGGACACTCCCTTCGGGATCGACGTTCATCACGGCACCGGCCGCGTGGACGATCGGCAGTTGCACCGGAGCGTGCGCGAGCGTCAGCAGCGCGTCGGCGGCGTTCCGCAGCGCCGCGCTCGCTGGATCATCCGGATGGGCGATGACGAGCGGGACGCCGGCGTCGCCGCTGGCCCGCAGTTGCGGCGTCATCGGGACGCGCGCCAGGAGCGGCACGCCCAGGTCCCGCGCCAGCGCGTCGCCGCCGCCTTCGCCAAAGATCGGGGTCAGCTCCCCGCAGCACGGGCAGACGAAGCCCGACATGTTCTCGACAACCCCAGCGACGCGCAGCCGCGCGTGCTCGGCCATCCGCCCGGCGCGCTCGGCGACAGTGCGCGCAGACTCTTGCGGCGTCGTCACGACGACGACGCCGGCGCTCGGCAGCATCGCCGCCAGCGAGATCGGGACGTCGCCCGTCCCCGGTGGCAGATCGCACAGCAGCACATCGAGCTCGCCCCAATGGACATCGGCGAGGAACTGCCGGAGCGTCTTGTGCAGCAACGGGCCCCGCCACACGACCGGCGTTCGCTGCTCCGCAAAGAGACCAACGGACATGACCTTCACGCCGTGTGCCTGGACCGGGAACAGGGTTCCATCGAAGCCGACCGGCTCGTCGCGCACGCCGAGCAGCCGCGGAACTGAGAATCCCCAGACATCGGCGTCGATCACGCCGACCCGCTTGCCGGCAGCAGCCAGCGCGCAGGCAAGATTGACCGTCACCGTCGACTTGCCGACTCCGCCCTTGCCGGACGCAACCGCGATCACCGCTGTGCGCCCGTCGCTGAAGAACCGCTCCGCGCCCATCGTTCCCCGCAGCCGCGACACGAGTGCGCCACGCTGCTGCTCGCTCATCGCGTCGAACCGGACTTCGACGCCGTCGATGCCCGGAAGCCCGCGGAGCGCGGCCGCGACATCCCGTGCGATCCGCTCCTTCATCGGGCAGCCTGGAATCGTCAGCGCGATCCGGGCCGTGACGGTGCTGCCCGTGACCTCGACACCGCGGAGCATCCCCAGCTTCTCGAGGGAAACGCCGATCTCGGGATCTCGGACTGCCGCAATTGCCGCCCAGGCTTGCTGCGCGATGTCCGCGCGGTGGCCGTTCGCGGCGTCCATGTGACTGTATTTCGAACCAACGGGGCCCCGCGCACATCCGATCAGACCCCACGATCGCGCGAGTACTAAGCCGTACGCAGCTTCCGTATCTGCCGCGGACGGGGCCGCTCGCGAGCCGCGTAGGTCGAGCTGGGCCCGACCGAGGGGCCGTGCGCGATCATGGCCGGGTGATTGGTCAAGCGATCGGCGAGGTGCTCGCGTTCGGCGTCGGCGTCGCGCTGAGCCCGCTGGCGATCGTCGCGCTGGTCGTGATGCTCGTCTCCCGGGGCGGGGCGCGGCCGGCGTGGGCATTCGCCGCGGCGTGGGTGCTGTCGCTCGGGCTCGTGTCGACGCTCGTCCTGCTGCTCGCCGACGGGGCGGACGCGAGCGCGAGCGGGGCGCCGGCGACGTGGGTGAGCGTCGTGAAGATCGTCGTGGGAGTGTTGCTCGTGCTGTTCGGCGTACGGGAGTGGCGCAGCCGCGGCAGCGGCGAGGCCGAGGGTGCGCCGCCCGGCTGGATGCGCCGCCTGGACGACGTGACCGTGGCGAGGGCGGCGGGGCTCGCCGCGGCGTTCAACCTCGTCAAGCCGAAGAACCTGCTGCTGGCGATCGGCGCCGGAGTCGCGGTGGCGCAGGTCGGCGCAAGCCCGGCGGGACAGGCGTCCGCGCTCGCGGTGTTCGTCGTGCTCGGCAGCACCGGGCTCGCGATCCCGCTCGCGATCCACGTGCTGATGCCGCGGCGGGGGAGCGATCTGCTGATCGGGTTGCGCGACTGGATGGTGCGCGAGAACGCCCCGATCATCGCGGTACTGTCGCTCGTCATCGCCGCCAAGCTGCTTGGTGACGCGCTCATCTCGCTGTCGAGCTGAACGGCCGTCCCGCGGTGCTGCGAGTCGGCACGAGCGCGGCAGATTGTGTTCGAAATGAGTAGTTGCGTAAGTCCTGCGCGAGGGCCCGTAACCGACCCGCCACGCCCGCGATAAGTGATGCAGAACATCACATCGCCTCCGCGTTGCAGCCCGGCGAGAGGCCTGACCCACATGAACCTGACGTCCTATGAACCCTGACAAGAACCTCACCGGCCCTGAACTGGAGAACCTTCTGGAGCTCGAGCTGATGGTGCGGCAAAGTCTCCATGCGTACCTCGCACTCGGCGCCGCCCTGGCCGAGATTCGGGACGCGCAGCTGTATCGCGGCACCCACGCGACGTTCGAGGCCTACCTGCGCGAACGCTGGGGCGTGGGCGACGCTCGGCGCGGCGCTGAGCTGGCGGAGGCTGTCGAGGTCGCCGATGCGGTGGCGGACGTCAGGGCGTTCGATCGCGACGGTGTGACCGTCGCTCTCATTCGTCTGATCGTGGATTCAGGGCAACCCGCTCGGCCGGCGCCTGAGCCCGGACCGGGCTCGGCCGCCGAGCTGCCGCACGCACAGCTGTTGGCGCACCTGCGCTGGCTGCTGACCCAGTCGGCTGGGAGCATCGCGGAGGTCGCGCACCAGCTCGAGACGCATGCGGGCGGCGTCAATGACTACGCCCGGGCGCAGCTGCGAGACGATGTCTTCGTCCTCGACGAGGAGCTGGCGGCGCTGAAAGCGTGGCTCGTCGCACCGATCGATTGGGATGCCGAGTACGGAGCGCTGCTCGCGGGCGAGATCCCACCGTTCGATGACGACGCCGACGAGGACGGCGAGTGACCGTCCCGTCAAGGCTCTCTATCCCCTGATCAGGTTCCGGACCGCCCGCAGCGCCACCGGCAGGGTGGTCATGTCATAGCTCCCCGACGCCTTGATTCTGTCGAGCATGACGAGCCATTGCTCGAGCGCGGCGCAGTGTCGATGTTCCCAGTCGGTCAGCGCATCGTGGCGGTCCGAATCAGCGCGGGTCATGTCCAGGGCACCCTGGGTCAGCGCGCGGTGCGTGCTGTACAGCTCATCTCGCAGAGCCTCTCGCGCCAGCGCCTGCCACAGGTTGGTCCGTGGCAGCGCGATGATCCGATCACGCAACCAGTTGAGCTTGAGTCGAGACGCCAGCCGGAAGTACGTGTTGATCACCGTCTCCAGGCTTCGCGAGGTCTGGTTGGCGATCTCGACCGTGTCGAACACCGAGGGCAGTGTCGGCATCACGGCAACGCGTGTCGACAGTTCCCATGGGACGCCTGCGTCGACGAGCTCGGCCGTTCGCCGGTCATATAGCTCGCGATCGTCAGCGTCGAACACGTGGGGAATCGCGTTCGTAAGAAGCCGCACCCCGGGCCGAAACCGCGCGATCGCGCCGGCAATGTCGATCCGCTGAGCGTTGGCGCGCAGCATCCACCGAGCTCCGCGCTCCACCAAGCGACGGCCCTCGATCAGCATTCTCACCTGTGTTTGTGCGTCGACCTGGTTGTCGAGCGCTTCGACGGCGTCCCAGAATGAGAGCGACTCGAAGATGTCCCGAGCCGCAGCGTACGCACGGGCGATGAGCGGCGGTGGTGCCCCGGTCTCGTCGCCCAGCCGGAATACGAACGTGGTGCCGGCACGGTCAACGAGCTGATTTGCGACCACCGTCGCGATGATCTCGCGGCGGAGCCGATGTGCACGCGTCTGCCTGACGTAAAGTTGCGACAACGGCGGCGGGAAGTAGCGCTCGAGGTCGTACTGGAGGTATTGATCCTCCGGGAGATCCGATTCGAGCAGGCTGGTGTACAGGTGGATCTTGCAGTGAGCCATCAGCACCGAAAGCTCTGGTGCAACCAGCCCCAACTTGTCGACCTTGCGGCGGTTGATTTCCTCTTCCGTGGGCAAGAACTCGATCGCGCGGTCCAGCCCGGCGACCTGTTCCAGGTGGCTGATCAGGCGGGCGTGCACATCGACCATTGGTGCCGCCTGCGCCAGCGCCAGGCTCAACGCTTGGGTCTGCGTGTAGCTCGCGTACCGGACCTGCTCAGCCACTGCGTCGGTCATCTGCGCGAGCAGCGCATTGCGCTCGTGCACGGTCTGGACGCCGGCGGCGGCGACGGAATCGAGCAGGATCTTGATATTGACCTCGTGGTCGGAGCAGTTGACCCCGGCGACGTTGTCGACCGCATCCGTGTTGACCCTGCCACCGGCGAGCGCGTACTCGATCCGGCCTCGCTGGGTGAAGCCGAGATTCCCACCCTCGCCCACGATCCGGCACCGCAGCTCGCGGCCGTCGACTCGGACCGCGTCGTTGGCCTTGTCACCGACATCAGCGTGGAGCTCGTCCGACGCCTTCACGTATGTGCCGATGCCGCCGTTCCACAGCAGATCAACCGGCGCCTTCAAGATTGCCATCACGAGCTCGTGAGGTGAGAGCCGAGTCGCCTCGATCGCGAGCGCCTCTCTCACTTGAGGGGAGATCGGGATCGACTTCGCCCCCCGGGCATACACACCACCACCCTCGGAGATCGCCGACTCGTCGTAGTCGCTCCACGATGAACGCGGGAGTTCGAACAGCCGCTTGCGCTCCTCGAAGCTCGCCTCCCGGTCCGGATCGGGGTCAAGGAACACGTGGGCATGATTGAACGCCGCGACGAGCTTGATGTGCGGGGAGAGCAGCATCCCGTTGCCGAACACGTCCCCTGACATGTCACCGATGCCGACCACGGTGAAATCCGTGCTTTGGCTGTCGAGTCCCAACTCGCGGAAGTGCCGCTTGACCGACTCCCACGCGCCGCGCGCGGTGATTCCCATCTGCTTGTGGTCATAGCCCTGAGACCCGCCCGAGGCGAACGCATCGCCGAGCCAGAACCCATAGCGAGCGGAGACTTCGTTGGCGATGTCCGAGAACGTCGCGGTCCCCTTGTCGGCCGCGACGACGAGATACGGATCGTCTTCGTCGTAGCGCACCACCCGATCGGGACCGACGACATCGCCGTCAGCGATGTTGTCGGTGATGTCGAGCAGTCCGCGGAGAAACATCTTGTAACAGTCGATCGCCTCGCGCTGTAGCGCCTCCCGGCCCGCGCCGGCGGGCGGACGCTTCAGTACGAATCCGCCCTTGGAGCCAACCGGCACGATCAGCGCGTTCTTGCCCATCTGCGCCTTCATCAGGCCGAGGATCTCGGTTCGGAAGTCCTCCCGGCGATCCGACCATCGCAACCCGCCGCGAGCGACCTTGCCGCCACGGAGGTGCACGCCCTCGACACGCGGCGAGTAGACGAAGATCTCAAAGCGCGGCCGTGGCAGCGGGAGGATCGGGATCAGCGCCGGATCGAGCTTGAACGACACGTATGCCCGCGCTCCCGCGGCTTTGGCGCAGAAGAAGTTGGTCCTGAGCATCGCCCGCACAACGCTCAGGAAGCTGCGAAGGATCCGGTCCTCGTCGAGGCTTGCGATCGCGTCGATCGCCTGCTCGATTTCCGTCTCGAGCCGTTCGGCCGCCTCGGAGTCGCGGTGGTCGGGATCGAAGCGCGCACCGAGCAGCCTGACCAGCAGGATTGCGACGTCCGGGTGGCCGAGCAGTGTGCGCTCCATGTAGGCATCGGAGAACGGAATGCCGCCCTGTCGCAGGTACTTGCCCACCGCGCGAATGACCGCGATCTCGCGACCGGTCAGCCCGGCGGCGAGGACCAAACCGTTGAGCCCGTCGTCCTCCAGCTCGCCGCGCCAGACGCCGAGGAACGTGTCTTCGAACTTGTCGCGTACCAGCGCCAAGTCGTTGGCGGCCACCTGCAGGCCGAAGTCGTAGACCCACGCCGGTTTGCGGTCCCGCTGCGCGATCTCGTAGGGCCGCTCGTCGACGACCTTGGCGCCCATGTGCTCGAACGTCGGCAGCACATCGGACAGCAGCACTCCGGTCGCGCTGAAGAACTTGCAGCGGATGATCTCCCGAGGCGCCTCCACCGGCCTGTACAGGTTGAGGATTGGCTCCCCTCCGGAGACAAGCTGCTCGATCCTGTCGATGTCGGCGACGGCCGATTGCGCAGTCCAGTCGGACCTATAGCCGGCCGGAAATGCGTCCTCGTAGCGCCTGTACAGGCGCGAGCCCTTCGCCTCCCCATGCTCCTCGATCAGCGCCTCGCGAAGGTCGTCGCGCCATGCGCGGGTCGCCATGACCAGCTGGGCCTCGATCTCCGGCAGCGCGTAATCGTCGGGAATCCCATCTGGGCAGCGCACCCGGAAGTAGACCCGCGCCAGCACGGAATCGCTCAACTGCGCCGTCCAGTCGAGCAGGACGCCTCTAAACGCGTCGACGAGGATTCCGCATACACGTTCGCGGTTCTCGGTGTGGTAGCGGTCGCGCGGGATCGTCACCAGGCACTCGACAAATCGGTCGAGCCGGTCCGGGCAGACGAACAGCCGCACGCGCTGGCGCTCGCCGAGCGTGAGCAAACCCATCGCGAGCGTGAACAGGTCATCGAGCCTCACCTGAAACAGCGAGTCCCGAGGGTAGGACTCGAGAATCTCGACCAGCGCCTTCGCCTCATGGCTGTCGACGGAGAATCCGGCGCGATCGAGCACCGATTGCACCTTCACCCTCACTCCGGGGATCTGTCGGGCGCTCTCCTTGTAGGCCGCGGTCGTGTACAGGCCGAGGAAGCGTCGCTCGCCGACGACCTCGCCGTCTGACCCGAACCGCTTGACGCCGATGTAGTCGAGGTACGCAGGCCGATGCACGGTGGCGCGCGAGTTCGCCTTCGTGAGCACGAGAACGTGTCGCGCGCGCGCGACGTCCAGCGCCTTGTGCCGGACCTTCGTGTAGGGCCGGGCCGGTGAGCCGCGCAACACGCCGAGCCCAGACTCTGGGACGGCGCGGATCCCGGCCCCACCCTCCCCGCTGAGGAGCTCGTACTCACGGTAACCCAGGAACGTGAAGTGGTCGTCGGCGATCCACGCAAGAAACGCCTTCGCCTCAGCCAGCTCCTCGGCGTCGACGGGAGGCGGTTGTCTCGCGAGTTCGTCAACCAGGTCAGCCACCTTCATGCGCATCGGCTGCCAATCCTCGACCGCGCGGCGCACGTCCTCGAGCACGCGCTCGACGCCCTCGCGCAGCCGGCCGAGACGGGTGCGATCGGTTTCACGCACGACCTCCGCGTGCAGGAACCACTCGCCGATCGTGTCATCCGTTGGCGTCCGGGACTCCACGATGTCAACCAGCGCTCCGCGTTCGTCTCGCTGCACCCGCATCAACGGATGGATCATCAGATCGATCGAGTAACCCTGGCGATTGAGTTCCATCGTCACCGAATCGACGAGAAACGGCATCTGGTCGCTGACGATTTCAAGCACGGTGTGAGATGACCGCCAGCCGTGCTGCTCGAAATCGGGGTTGTAGACGCGCACCTTCGTGTGCCCAGGCAGGCGACAGTGGGCCAGTGCCCACTGAGCCATCGTGGCGCCATAGAGGTCAAGCGGATCGCGAGTGGCAAGATCGTCCACGGGAGCCCGGTGGTAGTACTGCCGTACGAACGACTGGCGGCGACCTGCCTGCTCGTCCGGCAGCCGCTCACGCACGAGCGAGCAGACGGCGGCGACTATTTCCGCCTCGAGCTCCGCTGGTCTTGTCTCCAATCTCGGCATCGCTTTGCCGTCCTGTCTCGCCAACCCGATTCGTCCACGTGTCACACGGGACAGCCCACCTGATCAGTGGCGAGACGGTGCCTGCTTGGCCGCTTCGCGCAGGGCCGCCCACTCGGTGAGTTTGATCCGGGGTCGTCCGGGAACTGATGCCTCGCCGGCGGCGGTCTCGATCGCATCGATCGCCCGCCAACCCTCCCACGTGACCGCGTGGGGGCAATCGGTCGCGATCATCGCCTCGATGTCATCCCTCACGGGCTGGTTGAGGCGGCCGGCGGCCGCGTCCTCGAGGATCCTGTCAACGGTGTCCTGGGAGTCCTTCTTGTTCGTGCCGATGACGCCGGACGGTCCGCGCTTGATCCAACCGGACACGTACTCCCCGGCCAGCGGCGTGCCGTCGGTGTCCGTCACGCGTCCGCCGTCGTTGCGGATCAGACCGCGGCGCTCGTCGAACGGCACATCGCCGACCGGTTGTCCGGTGTACCCGATCGAGCGGAACACCAGCTGGGCCGGGATCTCGTCGAACGTTCCAGTGCCGCGGGCCGCCAGCGAGCCGCCGTCGCGCGCGATGATCGCGTTGTTCTCGATTCTGACCGCGCGGACGTGGCCGTTCTCGTCGGCGAGCAGCTCCACCGGGGAGGCGAGGAAACGGAAGCAGACGGTGATCGGCTTGCCGGTTGCGGGGCGCGCCGCGTAGTCCTGCAGGATCTCGACGTTGCGCCGGCGAGTCTTGTCGGCCTCCTGCAGCGCGACCGCCGAGCGCTCGTCCAACTCGCCGCCGACGATCTCGACGTCGGCGCGTTCGAGTTCACCCATCTCGAGCAGCTCGGGGTTCGTGAACGCAGCCTGGAGCGGGCCTCGGCGAGCGAGAATCGTGATCTCCTCGATGCCACTGGTGCTCAGGACCTCGATCGCGTGGTCGGCGGTATCGGTGACTGCCAGCTCAGAGGGCGCCAGTGCGAGCATCCGCGCGACGTCGATGGCGACATTGCCGGCGCCGATCACAACGACCTGCTTGGCCTGTAGATCGATCTCCAGGCCCGAGTGGTCGGGGTGGCCGTTGTACCAGGCAACGAACTCCGTCGCTGCGTGCGAGCCGCGCAGCTCCTCGCCCGGAATCCCGAGCCGCTTGTCGATCGAGGTCCCGAGCGTGTAGAGGACGACGTGGTAGTACTCGAGCAGCTGCCGCCGGCTCACATCGCCGCCCAACTCAACGTGCCCAAAGAACCGGAAGCGCTCGTGCTCGGTGGTCTTGTCGTAGGCCCGGGTGACCGACTTGATCTTCGGATGGTCGGGGGCCACCCCCGACCGGACCAGCCCGTAAGGCGTCGGCAGGCGGTCGAATATGTCGACGGCAAACTGCGGATCCCCGACGGCGAGGAGCTGGCCGGCGGCGTAGAAGCCGCTCGGGCCAGCGCCGATGATCGCGGCACGGAGGAGAGGGACGTCGGTCATGTAGCGGCGGGCCCGGAGCGCTTGACAGGAACAGTCATTTGCCTCACAGTTCAGATTAGAACTGACTTCAGTTTACCATGTGTGAAAGTCATGCGCGAGGATCTTTGTGGGTAATCGCACGATATTCGGACCCCGCGCGACGGGCGCGGACCCGATGATCGCGATCGTGATCGCCTGATGCGGCGGCTGGTGATCGTCGGGGCGTCGTTGGCCGGGCTGCGCGCGGCGCAGGCCGCACGCAAGGCCGGGTTCGAAGGCGATCTGGTGATCGTGGGCGACGAGCCCCATTTGCCGTACACACGACCACCGCTGTCGAAGGAGCTGCTCGCCGGCGAGCACTCGGTCGATCGCGTCCAACTGCCCTGCGACACGCTCGATGCTGAGTGGCGCGTGGGCGTATCGGCGGTGAGCTTGGACCGCCCGCGGCGGCGGGTGCTGCTCTCCGACGGCGACGGCGTCGGATACGACCGGCTGGTCCTCGCGACCGGCTCGCGCGCGCGTCCCTGGCCGGGCGTCGGCGCCGAGCTCGAGGGGGTCCATGTGTTGCGTCGGCTCGAGGACGCGCTGGCATTGCGGGCGGCGCTCGAGCAGCGGCCGCGCGTCGCGATCGTGGGCGCCGGCTTCATCGGTTGCGAGGTCGCCCAGACCGCGCGCAAGCAGGGCCTCGATGTGACGCTGATCGACGTCGCCGAGACGCCGATGCTGCCGCTCGGCCGTGAGCTCGGGGAATGGTGCGCCGGCCTGCATCGTGGCCACGGTGTCGACCTGCGGCTCGGCACGGGCGTCGCCGCACTTCTGGGCGATGGTCGCGTTGAGGCCGTCGAACTCGCCGGTGGCGAGCGCGTCGCCGCCGATGTCGTCGTGGTCGGCCTCGGCGCGGTCCCGAACACGGAATGGCTCGCTGACAGCGGGTTGCAGTTGAATCCCGGGCTCGCGTGCGATGCGACGCTCACCGCCACGAGCGACCCAGACATTCTCGGCGCCGGCGACATCGTCTCGTGGCCGCATCCACTGGCCGGCGGCGAAGCCATCCGGATCGAGCACTGGACGGTCGCCGCCGAGCAGGGGCAGCTCGCCGGCCGCAACGCGCTCGCGTCACACGGCGAGCGCAAGCCGTACGAGACGCCGCCCTACTTCTGGTCAGACCAGTACGACGTGAAGATCCAGTCAATCGGCCTCCCCGGTCGAGCCGAGCATCTCGAGACGATTGAGTCCTCGCCGGACGGCTCGCGGGTGGTGTACGCCGGCGAACGCGGCGGACGCCTGGTCGGTGTCATCGCCATCAACGCTGCCCGGCGGCTCGGGTCCTATCGCCAGGCGCTCGTGGATCCGCCCGTGTTCGATGCACTCCGCGCGACGGTTGCGGCCGATCCAGGTGCGCTTGGCGCTCCGGCGCGGGCCGAATGAGCGCTTCTCGCTCCGCGTGAGTCGAATGAGCGCTTCTCGCTCCGCGTGAGTCGAAGAGCGCTACTCGCTCCGCGTGAGTCGAAGGGCGCTACTCGCTCCGCGTGAGTACCGGCGCGAAACGCCGACGGAGGGCGGTTGACACGAGCGTCAGGTCCAGCTACAGTTCTTGAACTGACTTCAAGTCACTTACCCGCTTAGCAGGAGAACCGATCATGTCCCTCACGATCAGCGATCGCCACGCTTCCGTCGATCGATTGGCCGATCTCGTGCAAGAACTCCTCGATGCTCACTGCGACACGGTGTGCCTCGCCGGCCGGCTGCGCTCAGAGCCGGACTGGGCCCCGCACCTCGAATACCTGCGGGATCTCCAGCGCGTCGGCAAGCGGATGCTGGCCGAGTTGCCCTGAGAGAGGGACGACCGGACGAGGCCGCGGCCCCGACGGTCACGTCGCCATTGCCATTGGGAGGGGTCGACGTGTCGGGGGCCTGCCACCCGTCGCCGGGCGGGGGCCTGCCACCCCCACCGGCGCCCGGGTCGGTTGCTACGCGTCGGTCAGGCTGATGGCGCTCTCCGGGCAGGTGCCCTCGACCTCCTCGGCGAGTTCTCGCAGGTCGTCCGGAACATCGATCGGATCGCCGCCGCGAATCGTCACGTAGCCCTCGTCGTCGCCGCTCAGAAGCTGCGGGGCGAGCGTGTAACAGCGCCCGTGGCCCATGCACGCGGTGCTCACGCAGAGCTTCACGAGTGCACCTCCCAGCGAAGCGGCAGCGTGCTCAGCGCCATCATCGAGCCACCGCCGCGCTCCATCAGCTGTGCGTCGGTAGCCAGCTCGAAGTCCGGCATCAGCGCCAGCCACTCCTGCACGGCGATCGCCATCTCGCGGCGGGCGAGGTGCATCCCGAGGCACCGATGCGGGCCACTGGCGAAGCCGAAGTGGTTGTTGCGCTTGCGGTCGATGACGAACTCGTCAGCCCGCTCCCAGTGCCTGGGATCGCGGTTCGCCCCGGACACGAGCGCGTACACCATGTCGCCCTTTTTGAGCTGCACGCCGTGGAACTCGATGTCGCGGGTCACCTTGCGCCCGTCGCCGAAGATGATCGTGTAATAGCGCAGCGTCTCCTCGACCGCCAGCGGCACAAGCTCGGGGTCGTCGACCAGCATCTTCCGGTGCTCCGGATGCTGAGCCAGGTGGTGGAACATGTAACCGAGCTCGGCGCGGGTCGTGTCCAGGCCGGCGAGCGTGAGGACAGTGCACATGTCGAGGAGGACCTCGTCGTCGATCGGCTTGTCGTCGAAGCGAGCATTGAGCAGATACGAGAACAGGTCGCCTTCACGAAAGCCCTCGCGACGGCGATCCGCGAGTTGCTCGGTCCAGAACTCGCGCATCTCGCCCAGCGCCTTGGCCATGTTCTCGGCGCCGGCGGGGTCTCCGCCGAATCCACCGAAGAACATGTCGACCCACTCCGCGAACTGCTGAGTGTGGGACACCGGCACGCCGATCACGTTCAGGAACGCCGCCGTGGGGAAGAGCAGCGCGAACTCCTCGATGAAGTCGCAGCTCCCCCTGGGGACGAGCGGCTCGATGAAGCCGCGGCAGATCTCCCGCATCATCGGGGCCGCCGCCTCCATCGCCTGGGGCGAGAACCACGGGTTCAGGATCCGGCGGTACTTGATGTGGTCAGGGGCGTCGACCTGAGTCGGGACAAACCGGTAGATCGGGTTCGGCTCCCACGGCGTGATCGACTCACTCGAGAAGATCTCCGGGGTCTTGTAGATGTCCTTGACCGCCTCGTGGCGCGTGAAGACCCAGTAGCCGCCCTCGGAGTACTTGTTGTAGAAGTGGGGACAGTTCTCGCGCAGGTCGTTGGCCAGCGCCCAGTAGTCACCGAGGTCCCGCGTTGTGGAGAAGTCGTGGTGCATCACCGGGCAGCCGGTGACCTCCCCTCCCTTCACCTCCGAGATCGTGCTCGATTCCATCGCTTGTATGCCTTTCTCTTCGTCAGGTCGTTGGGTTCATGCGCCACTGTGGGCAGCGGCGAGCGCCGCCGGGGTGCTCTCGGACACACGCCGTGCGATGTCGCGGCCGGCGAGGTAGCCGAAAACCATTGCGGGACCGAGCGTGCCGCCGGCGCCACCGTAGGTCATTCCGAGCGGGGAGGCCATCGCGTTCCCCGCCGCGTAGAGGCCCTGGATCACGTTGCCGTCGACATCGAGCACGCGCGCATGTGTGTCGGTCAGCGGCCCTCCCTTGGTCCCGAGCGCCCCGCTGAAGACCTGAATCGCGTAGTACGGCGGCGTCTCGAGCGGACCGAGCGACGCTCTCGGAGTTCCGTCGCGCAGCGTCGGGTCGCCCCACCACTGGTCCTGAGCGCTCCACCCGCGGTTGAAGTCAGGATCGTGCAGGTCGCGCGCATTGGCGTTGAAGCGCTCGACCGTCTGCTCGAGCACGTCACCGGGGATCCCCAGCTTCTCGCCGAGGCCGGCCACCGTGTCGGAGGACGTGATCCAGTCCGTCCGGGCCTTCTCTGTCCCGCCGAGCCCGCCTGCGAATCCATATTTCTCGAGCCACGTCTGATCGAAGACCAGCCAGCACGGAAGGTTGCGGTAGACGCCCATGATCGTGTCCTGCTCATGGAACGCCGCCCCGAAGGCGTTGTAGTTGGCCGCCTCGTTGGTGAAGCGCTTGGCCGCCCGGTTGACCATGATCGCGCCCGGGAGGGTTCGCTCGTAGGTCAGCAGCTGCTGGCCGGTCGGGACGATGTCGTCCGGCATCTCGATCATCGGCATCCACCAGGCCTCGCGCATGTTCCCGAGCATCGCGCCGACGCGCATGGCCATCTTCAGGCCGTCGCCCGTATTCGTCTCGACCGCGACGGTGTGGGTGCACGGCCCGCGCAGGAACGCCCGCTTGAAATCCGCATTGCGCTCGAAGCCACCGGTGGCGATCACCACGTGTGCGGCGCGCACCTCCTTGCGTCCCTCGGGCGTCTCAAACACGACGCCCGCGACCTCGCCGTTCTCCACGATCAGCTCGACTCCACGGTGACTCGTGTGCGGCTCGATGCCGCGGTCGAGGCAGGCCTTCAGCAGCCGTCCGCCGAGGGCGAGCCCCATGCCGCGCTCGTCGTTGTCGATCCGCCGCTGCATCTCGTCCGCCGAGATCTCCTCCGGGACCGCCTGGCCGAGTGTCGTCTCACCGATCGTCAGGTGGTAGCTGGGGTAATACGGCGAGATGTGGACCCGTGGGCCCCACTCGCCGAGCTCGCCGTAGGGGAACGCCGCGGTCTCGAGCGACCGGCCGCCTTGGGGCATTCCGCCGCGCTGCTCGGGGTGGTAATCCGGGAAGTCGGCGACCGCACGGAATTTGACCGGGGTGTGCTCGTCGAGCCAGCGCACCATCTCGGGACCCACGTCGATGTAGGTCTCGGCCATCTCGTCGGTGATCGTGTCGTTGGAGAGCGCCCTCAGGTATTCGAGCGCCTTCTCGCGCGTGTCGCCCTTCTCCGGTGGCTCATGCTGGTTGAGCGGGATCCAGATCATGCCTCCGGAATAGACGGTCGTACCACCGATCGTCGCTCCCTTCTCGAACAGGCCGACGTTCGCGCCAAGCTCAGCTGCGGTCACCGCCGCTGTGAGCCCGGCGGCGCCGGTACCCAGCACGATCACGTCGTAGTCGCCCATCTCGCTCTCCTCTCACGCACGAAGAATTCGAACTAACTTCAAGTGAGGAGAAAGCTAGCAACGGCGGGTGGGGAGTGTCAATGCACCGGTGGCTAAATCGCAGTAGGCTTTCGAGCTGACTTCAGTTCCAGAATGAGAGCGGCGCTGTGCCGCGGCGAGCTTCCGATCCCGAAAAGAAGGAAGGTGCAGCAGCGATGAGTGCAGGAGTTCTCGACGGGAAGGTCGCGATCATCACCGGCGCAGCGATGGGGATGGGCGAGGCGACGGCGCGTGTGTTCGCTGCGGCCGGCGCACATGTGCTCGTCAGCGACATCAATCCCGAACTCGGTCAGGCGACCGTCGAGCGCATCGAGAGCGAAGGCGGCTCCGCCTCGTTCTGCCAGACCGACGTGTCGCGTGGGCCTGACGCCGAGGCGATGGTCCGCACGGCGGTCGAGCGGTACGGGCGGCTCGACTGCGCGGTCAACAACGCGGCGATCACCCCCGACACGCACCCGATCGCGGAGCTCGACGAGCAGGAGTTCGACCGCATCATCGCCGTCGACCTGAGAGGGGTTGCCCTGTGCCTGAAGTACGAGATCGCGCAGATGCTCACGCAGGGCGGCGGGGGAGCGATCGTCAACATCGGCTCGGTGAGCTCGTTCCGGCCCCAGCCGGACAATGCCGCGTACGTAGCGGCCAAGCATGGCGTGATCGGACTGACCAAGGTCGCCTCACTCGAGAACGCTCCACGTGGGATCCGGGTCAACACGGTCTGCCCCGGCGCGATCGACACGCCGATGGTCCGCGGCGCGCTCGAGACGGTCGGCATGACCGAAGCTGAGTTCGCCCCGATGATCAGCCTCTTTGGCCGGTTCGGCAGACCCGAGGAGGTGGCGCAGGCGAGTCTCTGGCTGTGCTCTGAGGGGTCCTCATACGTGACCGGCGCTGCGCTCGCCGTCGACGCCGGCTACACGTCGCGTTGAGGCGGGCGACGGCGCGAGCGGGTGCGTGGCCCTCGCATGTCCGGTGCCGCGGCGCCTTGACGCTCGCGCGACACAGACATAAACTGAATCGAAGTAAGCTCAACACAGGAGAGAGAGGCGCCATGAGCGCAGCGAATGAGACGCTTGTCGACCAGGAGGCCCTGCTGGCCCTCAAGGACCGCACGGACATCCAGGAAGTGCTCTACCGGTACTCGTCGTGCGTCGACTCGTTCGACACGGCGGGCGTGCGCAGTTGCCTTGCGGATGACATCTGGGCCCAGTACGGGAACGGCGAGCCGGTCACGGACGGCGACACCCTGGCGAACTGGATCGCGGACGCGACCGCAACCGTGATCTGGCAGCACCACCTGCTCAACGTCTATCACGTCACCATCGACGGCGATCACGCGAGCACGGTCTCGTATCTCACGTCCTACCAGGTCTTCGAAGAGGACCCCAACGCCGCGATCATTCTCGTTGCGCGGTACCACGACGAACTCCGGCGCACGCCCGACGGCTGGAAGATCAGCAAGCGCGTCATGGAGCTGCTGTGGGGCGAGTCGAAGGCCGACGAGGGCTACTTGGCGAGCCTCGGCGGTCGCGGCCCGAAGATCTGGGCGCGCAGCTGACCGCGCTCTCTGTTAATCGAACACCAGAGGAGAAACCCATGCCCACGGTGCGCACGGCTGTGACCATGTCCTTGGACAAGCAGGACCTCGACGAGGTCGTCGGGATCTTCCAGACGTTCATCAAGGACGTCCAGGAAAAGGACTACGGCGTCCTGACCTACCACTACTTCATCGACGACGGGGACCGGCCGGTGATCCACGTCTTCGAGGAGTACGAGAGTTCCAAGGCCCACCTGGATCACTTCGCCAACATCGATCAGTACGCCGTCGGGCGCCTGATCGAGCTCGTCGAGCTGTCGGACCCGCATTACTACGGCGAGCCGAGCCCCGAGGAGCAAGAGCTGCTCAAGGGCTTCGGAAACGTCCACTACCACCGTCCGCTGATCAGCATCGAGGAGCCGGTCGCGCAGACCTGAGGTCGCTGGGGCTTCCGGCGGCGCCGCGCGTGAGCGTGCGAGCATCATTCGAGCCGGCGTGGTGCGCCGTCGCCGCAGCGGCGGCCGTCACCGCCGGGACGTCACTTCTGGATCTCGGTTGCGGGAGCGGCGCGTTCTGCTCATTCGCAGCTCGGCGAGGGGCAGTGGTGCACGGTCTCGACGTCGAGCCCGAGGCGATCTCCCAAGCGCTCGAGGCGCTGCCGGACGCGGATCTCCGGCTCGGCCTGATGGAGCAGCTCCCATGGCCCAACGGCTCCTTTGACGCTGTCACCTCCTTCAATGCGCTCCAGTACGCACTGGACCTCGAACTGGCTGTCGCTGAGGCCTGCCGCGTCGTCCGTCCGGCGGGCCGGGTCGCCATCTGCAAGTGGGGGCCGCCGGCGCAGAACGAGTTCTTCGCCTTTCTCCTGTCGCTGGGCGCGAGCGGCGCACGAGGCGATGATCTCCCGCTGAGCGATCCGGTCGAGGATGTGATCGCGGCGACCGGTCTCGACGTGCTCGCGGAAGCGGATGTGGCCGCTCCGATCGAAATGGCAGGCGATGGGGCGCTCGCAGTGGCGTTGGCCCGTGCCGGGATCGAGGCCGATCCGAGCATCGGCCCGAGCACGGGCGTCACCGAGGCGGCCGCTCCATACCGACAGCCGGACGGTGGCTACCGGTTCGACAACCGCCTTCGGTACTGGATCGTCCGACCGCCGGAGCCGCGATGAGCGTGCAGATCGTCCGGAACGTCGGCCCCGCGGGCATCGACGTCGCCTACGAACGGTTTGGGGAGGCCGGCGCGCCGCCCGTCCTGCTGATCATGGGCGTGGGAACGCAGATGCTCGGTTGGCCGGATGCCTTCTGTGAGGTGCTCGCCGCTCGCGGCGTCCACGTCATCCGCTTCGACAATCGCGACATCGGTCTCTCGAGTCATCTCACGGACGCGCGGGCGCCGGACCTTGGCGCGGCGTTCCGCGGCGACACCTCGTCGGCCTCGTACACGCTGTCCGACATGGCCGCCGACACCGTCGGTCTGCTCGACGGGCTCGATTTGGACAGCGCGCACGTCGTGGGCGCCTCGATGGGCGGGATGATCGCGCAGACGCTCGCCATCGAGCATCCGACGCGCGCTCGCTCGCTGACCTCGATCATGTCGACCACGGGCAATCCGGCTGTCGGTCAGCCGACGCAGGCGGCGCTGGCCGCCTTGCTGTCGCCACCTGCCGCGGGCCGGGAGCAGGCGATCGAACGGACGGTGAAGATCGTGCGCGTGATCGGCTCCCCCGGATTCGAGATCGACGAGGCCGAGCTGCGCTTCCGCACTGGACTCGCCTACGATCGCGCGTACGATCCGCTGGGTGTCGCCCGGCAACTCCTTGCCATTGCGGCCTCCGGGGACCGCACCACGGCGCTCCGGTCCGTTGCGACACCGACGCTCGTCATCCACGGTGTGGAGGACCCGCTCGTCAACGTGAGCGGCGGTCAGGCGACCGCTGAGGCGATCCCGGGAGCCGAGCTGGTGCTGTTCGATGGGATGGGCCACGACCTCCCTCGGACGTTGTGGGGCGAGTTCACCCGCCTCATCGCGGAGCTGGTGAAGCGCGCCGAGGGGCGGGCTCTCACACGGCCGTGAGCAGACCCCCGTTCACGCTCACGGTTGCGCCGACGAAGAACGAGGCATCGTCGGAGGCGAGGAATGCCACCGTTGCCGCCACCTCCTCCGGCGTGCCGAGGCGCCCCGCCGGCGTCCGCGCGACATTCGACTGGCGCGCCGCACCGACCGCGGACTGTTGCCTCGTCGTGTCGATGAATCCGGGAGCCACGGCGTTGACTCTGATCCCCTGCACGATCACCTCCTTCGCCGTGGCCCGCGTGAGACCGAGGACGCCCGCCTTGGCGGCGGAGTAGTGCGGGTGGCCGGTACACCCCTCGATGCCGCATACCGACGCCATGTTGATGATCGCGCCCTCGCGCCGCGGAGCCATCCTCTTGACGGCGGCTCGCGTGCCGTAGAACGTCCCGGTGAGGTGAATCGAGAGCACGAACGCCCACTCCTCGTCGGTGAGCCGCACGAGTGCGTCGAGAGGCGTCTGGACCGGGCCGACCGCGGCCTCCTCCTGCTGCTTCTCCACGAGCGGCTGAACGCGAGCGACGTGGTCCAGCGCCAGCGCGCCCGCGTTGTTGACCATGATCGCGAGGGGCCCGAGTTCATTCTCGACCTGCGTGAGCGCCGCCTCGACCGAGGCGCTGTCGCTGACGTCGGCGCGGATCGCCACCGCGTTCGGCAGGCCGGCGGCCAGCTCCTGTGCGGGGCCGCCGGCGACGTCGAGCACCGCGACGGTCGCGCCCTCGTCGGCGAACCGGCGGCAGATGGCGGCTCCGATTCCTGCTCCCCCTCCGGTGACGACAGCCACCTTGTCCTTGAAGCGCACCGGTCAGCCCACCAGGCCGGTGGTCGTCGTACCGGGGTTCCGCTCGTTCGTCTTGGACATGCCGTCTCCTGATCTCGGGGAGCGCATTGAGGCGCGATATTTGAACTTATATCAAGTCAGTCCGGATGTCTTCAAGCGGCGAAGGACACGGCGCTGGCGGCGTCCGGAGGACGGAGGGGCGAGCCTACGACGGCGGCCCGGCGAAGCGCTGGGCGCTGTAGAACGCGACATATCGGGCGATCTCGCCCTCGGGCGTGATCTGGCCGGCGGAGATGAACGACCCTCCGTTCGGGATGCCCTCGACGACGCCCTCGACGAACAGGCGCTCGTGCTGTTGCCAGAATCCGGTGATCACCTGGCGCGCCGGGGTGGGTCCGCGCTCGTCGGCGAAGCCACGCGCGAGCGCGTCGCGGCCGAGGTAGAGGACGCGCGCGGTCCCTGAGCGGTACGGCGGGTGCGAGTAGACCACGCCGCCGGCGAAGTGTCCCGCGGCCTCGCGGAACCGTGAGCGCATAAGGTCGGCGAAGTAGTGCTCGATCACGGGTCGAGCATCGGGAGCCGATCGAGCCGGATCACCCTGGAAGGCGGGGACGAGGGCAGCACGTAGCCAGACGATACGTGACACCTCGCCGCCGTCGCCGTAGCTCACTCCGACGATGCAGGTCTCGGCATCGCCACCATTGGGTCGCCGCTCGAGCTCGGCCCAGCAGATGTGCGCTGATGGGACGCAAGCGACCATGGTCAGGTCCGAAGGAGCGAGTGCCGTCAGCGCGCCTGCGACGGCCTCAGCGCCCCATACGGACTCGATCGTCGACGTCAGGCCCTGCTGGGGACTTGCGACCCAGGCCGTGATGTCCCGGGCGAACAACCCTTGGTCGTCGGAGTGGGAGCCATCGACGAGGCCGACGGTGCGAGCAAGAAGCGACGCACCGAGCGCATGAACTGAGGTCACATCAAAATCCTATCCGGGCTGTGGAGACGCGGCAACGTCGAGCCAGGCTGTTGCACCGGGGCAGCCGCGGACGGTGTTAGCTGGCGGAGGCTACGATGCCAGTTGGTAGTGCGGGCTGGAGGCGAGGGCGCCGTCGATGGCCGCCGCCGCGCGGAGCATGTGCAGCCCCTGCAGACGCACGCGCTCCGTCTCCGGGGTGTTCCGGAACGGATCGGCGAGTGTCTCATTGCCGCCGTCGCGGAGATCTTGAGCGATCGTCTCGAGGAGCCGACGCGGGGCGATCATCTGGACATCATCGGAGGGCCGGCCCCAGGCGAGCGTCTCGAGCTGATCAACGCACAGGTCGAGAATCGTGCGCAGGCGCCCGGCGTCCTCGCGAGTCGGGAGCGAGTCATCGAAGGGGCGGTCGAGCTCATAAGCCAGCTGGATCCGCAGACTCCGTGCGACCTCCTCCGCAAGGATCGGACTGAGCGTCACGCTCACGCGTTGTTGGTCATCCAGCAGCTGAGATGGCAGTGTGTTCATCTCTCCCTCTCCTCGCTCTCCTGCCGGAGTTGCAACGTCGCCGCGGTCCGTCAGTCAGGCTCTGCCGCAACTCCCGCTGACCACTGCCGCCATGTTATTCCGCACGCCCGTTTCAGGTCAAACACTGAGTTGGCGTCATCAACCCGATCTCCGGCCTGCGGGATAGGCGCTGAGCCCTGCCGCGCGGCGTGAGAGGGGAGGAGAGGGGTGCCTCCCACACGATGGTGCGTCTCGGGGCTGCCCCGGCACCAGGCGCGAGCGGGCTCAGCTCGACACATAATGACATGAATTCAGGTTAGGCGCCTTCGCACGTGTGGACGCCCGTCGGACTGCCACCTCGCGGTGCCGCTCCGTCATCCGTCGACGCGCGTGAGCGACCGTCAGCGTCATGCGTCTGAGGTTCTGCCTATTATTGGGGGAGACCGAGTCCGATTGGGCGAGACCGAGTCCGCCGCAGGAGGAGTCCATTTGTGCCGCCAGCATCGCGGCTAAGAACAACAGTGACGACCGGCTCGCCCGGACCGTCATCGCGCAGCAAGCGCGACGAGATTCTGCGCACCGCCACTGAATATTTCGGTGAGACCGGCTACGAGGCGACCAAGCTCGCCGACGTCGCGGCGGCGGTCGGCATCGGCTCAACCGCGCTCTACCACTACTTCGAGTCGAAGCTCCACTGCCTCTACGTGATCCTGGCCGACGCGCTCGAATTCTTCCGCAGCGAGTTCGACCGTCTCACGGAGCTACATGAGGACTACACCGACGCGCTCCTGGCCGTGCTCCACGGTTCGTACGACCTCAGCGACCACGAGGTCCTGCGCAACCGTATTCTCGTCGCCGAGATGGGGCTCGTCGGCGTGCGGAGAACGTCACCTCGCGAGGAAGAGGCGCGGATGCTCGCGCGGGCGCGGATCCGCGACCTCGAGTTCGCCTGGGCGACCTTCCTGGTGCGCGGCATGGAGCAGGGCGTGCTTCCAGAGGCCGATCCTCGCTTGCTGACCCGGGCGCTCCTCGGTCTGTACAACAGCATCTGGCACTGGTACCGCCCGCGTGGGCAGATCAGCCTGGACGATGTCGAAAAGTTCTTCGTCGGCCGACAACTGGCGGTGCTCGGTCTCCCCCCGGATCTGGCTGATCGGAACCGCTCGAGTGGCCGCGGGCCGCGCCAAAAGGTCGGAGCCGCCGCGGGCGGGCGCCGGCGGACCGCCCGCTAATACGGCCGACGCGGGTACGCTCGAGGCGCGGCGGGCGGCGAGGCACCGACTGAACGAACGCACGGCCCACGCGGGTACGCTCGTGGCGAGGCGGACGGCGAGGCACCGACTGAACCGGCCGCGGTTGTGAGGGGCTGTACCCGCAATTGCTTGACTTCGTTGCCCGTTCGCCGTGCGGCCCGCCGGGTCAACGGCGCATCGAGGGGTGGGTGGTGTCGTGGGGTGGGTGGTGTTGTGGGGTGGGTGGTGTTGTGGGGCGGGTGGTGTCGTGGGGCGGGTGGTGTCGAGCGGCGGGGCGGCATCGAGGCGCGGGCGGGAGTGAGCGTCGGTGCGCGGTCGTGCAGAACGTGAAAAAGTCCGAGGCTGATCCCGGATTTTTTCCACATAAGCACCGCCGCGGTGCTTATGTGCAAAAAGTCCGAGCGCGCCGGCAAGCTTTTGCACGTTGTGCCGGCGCCGCCCACGCGACCGGTGCGACCGGTGCGACCGGTGCGACCGGTGGGATCGGTGCGATCGGCGGGGCCCGCGCCGCCCACGCGACCGGCGGGGAAGGCGGGACCAGCGGTACCGGCGCGATTGGCACCCGGCCGCGGCGGCCGCACGGACCCGGGACGCGGCGGCCGCACGGAGCCGGGACGCGGCGGCCGCACGGAGCCGGGATGCGGCCGGGCGGTGCGCAGCATCGCCCTGACCGACGAGACCTCTGTTAGCCGCTTACGCCGCGAGCGTGGCCGCGGGCGCTGCCGTAGGCATGACGGACTGGGCCACGGGACCCCTGGGTGTATGCCAGGCCTCCGGCGATGCAGCGGGCTGCGATGGGCCGCCGTGACCGGAGATCGTGACCGCGCTGAGGGGCGTCACGGTTGGATAGCTGAAGTGATGATCTGTCATCGCGTCTGGGGTCGGTGTTGGTTGACCGCGACGCTCTGATGCGCCGCGGTCAACCTGAACGTGTGTCAGCCGACGAGCTCGCGGGCGGCGTTCGTGTAGGCGCGCGTGATCTCACGGGTCGCGTCGGCCTGGAGGCTGCCGAGGCTCGCGATCCACTCCACCTTCGTCGCCCCGACCGCCTTCTCGTACGTGTCGGCCAGCGCGAGGACCGCCTTCTCGTAGGACGACAGGTAGGCCTCGCTCGCCTTGCGGCTGCTGGCAGCGGCCTTCTCGCCGAACTCGGCGACGCGCTCGGCGGCGGTCTCGATGGGATCAGTGATCGGGTTGGACTTTGATTGCGTGGCCATGGCGGCTCCCTTTCGCGAGTGTGATGGTGCTTGCAGTTAGCAGAAAGCAAGATAGCACAGCAAATGAGCTGATGTCAATTCATGAAATCTGGTAGGCTGGCGCGATGCCGGATTGCACGGATCGGACGAGCTACGCGAGGAACCGGTTCGGACGAGCTAAGCGAGGAACGGTGAGGACGAGCCCCGCGAGGAACCGGTGCGGACGAGCTACGCGAGGAACCGGTGAGGACGAGCCACGCGAGGAACCGGTGCGGACGAGCTGCGCGAGGAACCGGTGAGGACGAGCCACGCGAGGAACCGGTGAGGGCGCGTGCCGCGGCGGCCGACCAGCGCGCGGTCCTGCTGCTGACGGGCGTGGGACTGACCGCGGCGTCCGCCGCCAGAACGGCGGACGCGCTCGCCGCGCACTTCCGGGTCACGGTCGCCCCCGTTGCCGACACGGCGGCTGGGCCGCAGGACTCGCTGGCCGTGGCGACGGTGGACGGGGCGATCGCCCTGCTCGATGCCGCGCGAGTGCAACGTGCCCACATCGTCGGGTTGTCGTTCGGAGGGGTGATCGCGCAGGAGATAGCGATCCGACATCCGGATCGCGTCCAGGCGCTCATCCTCGGAGCCACTTCGGCCGGCGGGGAGCTCTGTGTCCGTCCGGAGAGGCCGATCCGGGAGTTCATCCGCGGCCTCGGCGATGTCCCAGCCGAGGAGGGGCTGTGGGGGGTGGTGCCCTATGTGTACGCGCCCCGAACCCGGCACGGACACGCGCCGCGCATCGGCGAGGACATCGCGTGGCGTTTGACGCACCCGCTCGACCCGCGCTCGTTTGACCGCCAGCGGGCGGCGGCGGAGGCCCACAGCACCGGTGACCGGCTCGCCCAAATCACCGCTCCGACGCTTGTCGTGCACGGTGAGGAGGACCGGATCCTGCCGCCTGAGAACGGCCGGCGGTTGGCCGCTGCGATCGGTGGCGCGCAGCTGATCACGCTCCCCCACGGGGCCCACGCCTTTCCGACTGATCTGCCCGATGTCAACCGGGAGCTCGTCAGGTTTCTGCGGGACCACTCCCGGCCGCGACGGGCGTCGGAGGCCCGCCGTAACGCGCGCGCAGGTCACGCTTGAGCACCTTTCCGGCGGGATTGCGCGGCAGCTCCGCGACGAACTCGACGGAGCGCGGCAGCTTGTAGCCGGCGAGTCTTTCGCGTGCGAACGCGACGAGCTCCTCGGGATCGACAGCGGCACCGGGCGCCGGAACGACCAGCGCCTTGACGGTCTCCCCCCAGCGTTCGTCGGGCACGCCGATCACCGCCACCTCGACGACGCCGGGGTGGTGCGAGAGGACCTCCTCGACCTCCACCGGATAGATGTTCTCGCCCCCGCTCACGATCATGTCCTTGATCCGGTCGGTGAGGAACAGATAGCCATCCTCGTCGCGATAGCCGCCGTCGCCCGTGCGCAGCCATCCCTCGGGTGTCAGCGCGGCGGCGGTCTCAGCGTCCCGTCCGTGGTACCCGGCCATCACGTTCGGCGCCCGGAGCCATACCTCACCGACGTCGCCGGTCTCGCAGTCGCGACCGCCGAGAGGGTCGACGATCCGCATCTCGACCCACGGCAGCGGACGCCCGGCGGATCGCAGGAGATGCTGGCGGGACCCCTCAGCGTCGTGGTCATCGGGACCCAGCTGGACGACGCCGCCGGTCGTCTCGGTCAGCCCATAGACCCCGAATAGCGGGCAGCCGAAGGTCCGCAGCGTGGCGCGGAGGACCGGCGTCGTGATCGGAGAGGCGCCGTAGGCGATCGATCGCAGGCTGGAGTAATCACGTTCGGCGGCGCCTGCGACAGCCGTCAGCATCTGAAGGATGGTGGGGACAAACACGGCGTTGGTCACGCGGTCGTGCTCGAGGAGATCCAGCACATGTACCGGGTCGAACTCGCTGACGAGGATCGTGGTCGCCCCGCTGACGAGCCCGAGATAGGCCCAGCCGATCCCGCCGATGTGAAACATCGGGAGCGGCGTGAGGCTGACCGATGCCGAATCGAACGCCCACAGGTGCGCGCTCAGGTACGCGGCAGCGAGATTGCGCTGCGTGGTGAGGACGCCCTTCGGCGCTCCGGTGGTACCCGACGTGTACATCTGCACGGCGGGGTCGCCGGCAGCGGCGCGGTGCCCCGGGTCGTCGGCGCGCTGGGTCCGCAGGCGCTCCTCATAGTCCTCGCCCACGTTCACCACATCGAGCTGCTGCGGAACGTTTGCCGCGATCGTTCGCGCCGTATCGCGGTAGCTCGGGCCCGCGATCAGCACCGTGCAGCCCGCGTCGTCGACGATCGTCTCGAGCTCGGCCGCTGCCAGCCGCCAGTTGAGCGGCACGGTGACGGCGCCGATCTTGCTCGTGGCGAACAGGAGCTCGACGATCTCGGGAGCCGTGCGGTCGAGGTGGGCGACTCGATCTCCCGAGCGGACGCCTGCATCGAGCAGGGCCTGCGCAAGCCGGCTCGAGCGCTCGTCGAGCTGCGCGTACGTGAGCGCCCGAGCGCCGCACCGGATCGCCACCACGTCCGGTCGATTTGCCCCGTGCTTTCGGACGACGTCCGCGACTCTGAGGTCATCCAGGACCTGCACTGAGGTCAATTCAATCATAAGCGCGTCGGAGCTCAGCGGTGCTCTGCGAAGAATGCGCCGATCGCCTTATCGACGGCGGGCGCCTCGGTCGGGTAGAGGTGCCCGGCGTCGTCGAGGATCTTCAACCGAGCTCCCGGCACGCGATCCGCGCTCACGTGTGCATTCACGACGGGGATGATCCGGTCCAGGGCGCCATGGACCACGAGCGTCGGCACCCCGATCCGGTCGAGGCGTCCGTGACAGTTATGAAGGGAGCCGGCGAGCAGTTGCGCCCGGTAGGCCCGTTCGTTGAACGGATTGCGGAGCCGTCGCTCGATATCCTCGGCGATCCGCTCCACCTGCTCAGCGCGGCTGCGCGGACCGTAGTTGTAAGGGACCGATGCCCACGCTGCGTGCTCCGACGTCATCCCGGCACGGCGCCGGAAGAACGACAGCACGTCAGGCTCAGGAACTGCCACCCGGCGCCCGCCGGCATGCGTTCCGCCGAGGACGAGGGAGCGGACCCGTCGCGGATGGCGGAGCGCCACTTGCTGGGCGACCATCCCGCCGAGCGAGAAGCCGTACAGATGAACCCGCTCGATGCCGAGGGCGTCGAGGATCGAGACGGCGTCGTCCGCCATCGCCTCCGTCGTGTATGCGTAGCTGAGCGACTCCGACTGCCCGATGCCGCGGTGATCGAACGTGATGACGCGCATCGTGGGTGCCAGGGCATCAACGGTGCGCCACCACGCTCCCCCGCTGAGGCCGAGCCCGTGGATGAGGAGCACGGGGGGATCTCCGGTTCCGGCGCTCTCCCAGTACAGTCGCGTACGCCCGTCGAGCCCGGTGACGATGCCGGACCTCACGCTCACACGTCAAGAATCCAGCGCGCACTCGAGAGGTGCGCGGCGCCGATGTCTCTGGTCAGGTCCGCACACGAGGCGACGAACGACCGTATGGGTTCGACGCTGATGACGCGGGCGACGTTCAGCTGGGCGTCGGTCGCGGCGCGGATCGCCGCCTCATACGCGTCGAGGCACGCTTCGGCTCCGCCCCACGGGAGCATCGCGGTCCTGGCCATCCTGCCCATCGCATCCACGGCGTGCTCGAAACGGTCATCCATGAAACCCATCTCCCGGTCCTCTTCCGTTGCGATCGTCGGTCCGCCCGGTGATACCCGGACGGGGGTAACTGCGGAGATCATAGATCCACCTGAAGTTGGGTCAAGACGAGGTGTCCTCACGCCTGCCTCCGGCCTCAGCTGAGCTGTTCGGCCAAGCCGGCCGTCGTCAGCGCCGCGAACTGCTCGTCGACGGAGTTGGCGAGGACGATCAGGTCCCGCAGCTGCCCGGAGCGGTCCCGGACGTGGTCGTGGAGGAGCGCCTCGGGTTCGAACCCCAGGCCTCGAAACATGGCGATCAGCGCCTCCTGATCCGCGATGACCTCGACCACGAGTTTCCCGAGTCCGGCCTGCACCGCGTCGAGCACGGCCTGGCGCGCGAGTAGCCGGCCGATGCCGCGGCCTCGGTAGACGGGATCGACGACGAGCCGGACCTCACCCACATGGCTCGACCAGCCGTGCAGCGGCACGACCGCCACCGATCCCACGATCTCACCGTCATCGACTGCGATCGAACGCGCCGTCTCCGGCAGCACCCAGTGCTCGATCACGCGGGGATCGTTGACGTCCTCTTTGAGGAACGTCCGGTCCGCTTCCGGAATGCGCTGGAAGAAGCGGGATAGTGCTGCCGCGTCGGCGGCCGTGATTGAACGGATCTCCATGCTGCTCCTTGGCTCAGGGCGACGTGTAGCTGTGGCCGATGATCCAGCGGGTCAATTTGGGCATCGTGTGCTTGAACGCGGACCTGCCGGTCCCGAAGGTGACATGCCCGCCCGGGAGCCGCAGCTCCTCGCGCCGAGCCGGGTCGCCGATGAGCCGCATCACCGGTTCCACGGCGGGCGGCGGGACGACGTTGTCACGCTCGGCCATTGCGTTCAGGACGTTGCCCTGAGCGTTGACGAGGTCGACCTGCCGCGTGCCGAGCGGCATCGAGCCGGTCATCAGGATGTTCTGGCGAACGAGCAGCTCAACGAGCTGGCGGAACGCGGCTCCGGGGAACGGCACGTGGTCGCGCGACCAGGTCGCCATCGCCTGGAAGCCCTCGACGAACTCGTCGTTCCACAGGTTCTCGAGGAGCGTCGCCTTCTGCGCGATCTCGGTCGTGGGCGCCAGCATGTAGAAGCCGCTGTACAGGGCGTCGGCGGGAACGTTCCCGGTCTCGTCGATCATCTCGTCCGGATCCAGCCGGCCCTCTCTCAGGAGCGCGACCATCGCCCCCATCTCGCTGAAGTCCACGGGCGTTGCCAACAGGACGAGGTTGCGAACACGAGCGTCCTCGCGCCCGGCGGCGTACAGCGACGCCATCACCCCTCCGAGGCAGTACCCCGCCAACGTCACCTCGTCCTGTCCGGTGGTGCGCCGCACGGCGGCGAGCGCGCGCGGCAGGTACCAGTCGACGTACCGCTCGAGGTCGTTGTCGGCGTCGAGTTCGTCGGGCACTCCCCAGTCGAGCATGAAGACATCGAGTCCTGCCCCCGTGAGGTACTCGACCGTGCTGTTTCCCGGCCGCAGGTCGAGAATGTAACTGCGGCTGACGAGGCTGTGAACGATCAGGACGGGTGGTCCGTAGCGGCGGTCGCCACCCTTGTAGCGCCAGAGCTCCGCCTTGCCACTCTTCCACACGACATCCTTCGGCGTGGCCCCGAGGGTCGGCCGGTGCGTGCCGCGGATGTAACGGACGCCGTTCCGGGCGCGGAGAACCGACCTTTCGACGTCGCGATTGACGCGCTGGAGTAGGTCGGCTGGGTTGAGCGTCGACGGCACCGGCGTCACCTCACGCCGGAGTTCGTATGCGTCTCGTCCAGCTCTGCTACCTCATCCGACAGCTCGTTGAGCCGCCGCTCCATCCGTGCGAGCTGCTGGCGAATGCGTCGGATGTCCGTGCCCGCGGGAAGGTTGAGCATGTGCAGGCATCGCCGAGAAACACCTTCCGCCGCGCCAAGCGCCTTGCGGCGGATCCGCGTCGTGGTGCTGATGAGATCGAAGTACGTGTCGGAGCGCACTGCTGACTCGACCGGTTGGCCGACGGCTCGCTCGACCTTGAGAACGACCTTGAGCCACAGCGGTTGATCTCCTGGCATGCTCGCTCGACGCTATCGGGGGGATGAGTTGACTTCAAGTGAGGTTTCAAGAGCGGCCTCTCCCGTGCCGGCCATGCTCCACTGGGCACCTCCGTCGACCGTGATGATCGTCCCGGTGGTGTAGCTCGAGGCGTCGCTGGCCAGGTACAGAACGGCCCCCGCGATCTCGTCGGAGCGCCCGGCACGGCGCAGCGGGAACGTCCTCGCTCGCTCCGCGAACAGATCCATGTCCCAGCCCCGCGCGATGGTGGTGAGAAACGGGCCAGGCATGATGGCGTTCACCCGAACCGTGGGACCGAACGCGTGGGCGAGACCGACCGTCATCGCGTTGACGCCGGCTTTCGCCGCCGCGTAGGGAACGATGTCGCTGGTCGGCCGGACCGCTCCGGTGCTGCTCACGTTGATGATCGAGCCGCCGCCCGCAGCCACCATCCGCTCGCCGACCAGCGCGGCGAGGCGGAACGGGCCTTTGAGATTCACGCTGATCACCTTGTCGAAGAGGTCCTCCGTCACCTCCGAGAGCTTTCCGTACAGCGGGGAGATGCCCGCGTTGTTCACGAGCACATCGATCCGGCCGAAGTCACGGTAGATCCCGTCGACGAGAGACTCGAGCTCATTCCAGCGGCCCACGTGGCACGCGCATCCGGTCGCCGTGACACCGACCGACCTGAGCGTCGCCGCGACCTCCTCGCAGGCCTCGCCCTTGCGGCTGACGACGACGATGTCGGCTCCCGCGGATGCGAACGCGTGAACCATGGCGAGGCCGAGGCCACGCGTGCCACCCGTGACGACCGCCAGCCGTCCGGTCAGATCAAAGAGATCGCGCACGTCACGCGGCCTGTCCGCCGCGTCGAGAGTGTCAACTGGATCCGGCAGCGCCTTGTCCTCCTGGGTAGATGAGCGGCTCTCGCGCCGCCAGGTTGGGTGAGCCCCGATCGCGTCCGGCAGGCTCCGGCGCCCGTAGCGAGAACGACGCCTTGCCGTAGCGACTGCCGTCGTCAAAGACCTCCTCGGACACGGTGCCGGCATCCAGCAGCAGGTCCAGGTGCCCCAAGACCTCCCAGACCACGAGCAGCGGCTGTTCGGCCACTGTGCGCGCCGACCACAGGTGCGTGGCGATCGCGTACGCGCTGGCCGGACCGTCCTCCAGTACAGCGGTGATGCGTGCGCAGCGCCGATGGTGCTCGGCGAGGCGGCGGCGCACCAGTCCGGCGTGATCCGCCACGGGGTCGCCGTGACCGGTCAGCAGCCGGGCCAGGGGCATCGACGCGGTTCGCCTGAGGTTGTTC
>DATKOY010000101.1:0-4855 GCA_035524415.1 Solirubrobacteraceae bacterium
TCCGCTGGTCATCGTCGCGATCGCTGTCGTTAACTACCTGCACGGTGTGGCCAATTCCGGGTATCGATACCGCCGTGTCAACGCGAGTGGAGCCAGCACGACCCGGCGTGTCTCCGCAGGGGCGACTGGAGCGCAGCAGCACCGTCGCGCAGCCGCGGAATTATGCCAAGGCATCCGAGCGGCTCGCCCGTGGCAGCGATCACGCCGGCCTCGCGGCATCTCCAGCCTCGGCATAGAGCGACTATGCGGATGTCTGGATGAGCGGTCGTACCGGACGAGCGCGATCCTCTCGGTGCCGTTGCTCCATCGCACGACCGCTCGGCGGCTCCTCCCTGAGCGACGCGGAGGGTTTCGAACCGGAGGACGTCGTCGACAACGGGATGTCCACCCGCCGATGCTCACGTCGGTCAAGCGCATCGGCGCCTGTCGGTCGTTTAGATGCAGTTCGGCCCGTACCCGAAGCCGAGATACTGCAGATACGCGACGGCCTGGCCGGTGCTGATCGTCCCGGCGGGGTTCGGGAACGAGTACCCGGCCGCCGAGTTGTTGGCCATTTGCGCCAGCGTCGGGAACGCGGGGGGCGAGGCCTGGTTCTGCAGGGCTGTCCAATAACTGCTGGCGCTGACGCCGGTCTTGTTGTTGGGCGCCACGAGCGCACCCTGGGTCGCCAGCGCGATCTGCCCGGTCGCCGGGTCGAAGACCGCACGCGTCCCCTCGGGACTGAGCAGTACCGCGGTGTAGCCGCCGGTCGTCGTCACCGGTGTGAGGACGAACGCGTGTTTCAAGTTGCCTGAGTGGATCGCGTCGGCGAGCGCGGTGACGATGCTCCCGAAGTACGTTGGCAGGCTCCCGGCGAGGCCCGCGTTTTGCGGCTCGTTCAGCCAGTCGTGCAGCGCGGCGGTCGGGTCGCCGCCGCTGGGCAGCGCGTTGATCATGACGTCCGCGTCCGCGCTCGCATCGCTCACGTCCTGCGTGATCAGCTTGCCCGCGTTGTCCCGCGCCCAGACGCTAATCGGGAACTTCCCCGGGACCGTCCCGGTGTAGACCCGGAAGGTCGCCTCGCCGGCGGAGTTGGTGGTGACGTCGACAGCCTCCGTATTCGGGTTGGCCACGTACGGAGCGGGCCAAACACGCCCGCCAACGGCGGTCCCGGTCAGCGAGCAGATCGTCGCCGGCACGGACATCCTCCACGCCGACTGGAGCACGCTGCCGCCGCCGTAGGGCCGCAGCGAGAAGACCAGGCCCGGGTCGGGCGCGCCCTTATCGGTGGCCGTCACCGTCACGTCGACAGACGAGAGGCCGTCGGCCGGGACGGATGGCGCGCTCAGCTTCAGTTCGAGTTTCAGCGTCGATTTGAACGTGAAGTCCGCCTGCTTGGTGTCGTCCGGACCCACGCTGACCTTGCGGAAGGCGGGCTTGGGCATCGTGGACCTCAGGCCCTTGAAGTACGACTTCGGGGCGGTGGGCGTGACCGTGTAGGTGCCGGGACGCGGCACCTCGTCGTGGTAGTAGCCGGTGGCCGAGGTCGTGACCGTGTGGACGTAGCCACGCGGACCCGTGATCCGGACCTTCGCCCCCGGAATGCCGGTGAGATCCTCGACGGCCTTCCTGACGTTCTCCTCCCGAACGTTCCCCTCGATCACGCTGCCCTTGCCGAGCACCGCATAGAAGTCACCCGCCGGGTAGGTCCCGCCGCTCGCATAGACGCTCAGCGCCGGACCGTTCACCCACCCGTTCGTCGGAGCGTTGGCCTTCCAAGTGCAAGTCGTGCTGCCCTTCGTGATCTGGAACGCCTTGTCAGTGCGCCACTTCGCAGCAGAGTTGTTCGCGCGAAGCGGACCGTGGCAGTGCAGCAGCTTCAGGCCCGGGCCGAAACGCAACACGAAAACGGCGCCGATCGACGGGAACTCACCACCGCCCTGCCCGCCGATCTCCCACCTGTAGACGCCGCTGACGACCTGTCCCACATGCACGATGTGGCTACCAATGTTGAATGTGTCCGTCCCGGAGACGGCCGCGTTGAAGCACAGCGGGATCGAAAGGCCATTGCAGGGCACCGGCGTCGGCCCAAGCGGGTCAGCAGCCATCGCCGGGGCGGCCGACACGCCGAGAACGGCGGCCAGAAGCGAGGCTACGCCACCGAGTGGACCACGCTTAGAACCCATTACCCCCGGCCCCTTTCCGAGCGAACGTCCTTTCGCGACATCGTACCTCTACAGCGGCGGGCGTGTCGGATTCCGTGTTCATCAACAGCCGGTGGCGAGCCTCGAACGAGAGCTAATGCCCAGAGCAGCTCGCGCAACGGCGTCAGCTTCTGATCCAGTCGAACGCCACCGACATCGTCCGCGAACGCCCGCGACGACAACCAGACACCAGCCGCGCACCTACGAACCGGTCAACCGCCAGTAGCTGTGCTTGCCCGGCTAGCCGCTGCAGATCCCCCGCAGCCTCCGATCCAGGCACTGCCGCATTCGCATCCGGCCGGGCATCCAGCCGTCCGCGGCGTCGACCCTGCAACGCACAGGAGGGGAACCGGCCAGGCACCTCCGGAGACGACACACCACGGTTCTGCCTTGGAACGCCAGAGGAGTAGCCCGCAATGCGATCGTGCTCGAGATGTACGTGAGCACGACACCGTCCACCCGGGCCCGAGAGCCGTCTGAACCCCGCGCTTCTCGTTCCGCGTGAACTGAGCCGTCAGGGTCGCCACCGCGACACGAGCGCAAACGTCACGATGGGGATCGCGACACACGCGCCCGGCAGCGCACCCGCGCAACCGCTCAAGCAGGACCGACATCGTCCAGCAGTCGCGGTCCTGAGAATTCGCCACGAGCGCAACGGACCACATGAGGCTGCCACGGAAGCGTCGCGCGCCCTGCGTGCCGCGCGCCGAGCGGGGCACTCGCCGACCAGGGTGGCCGCGGGGGTTCTCGCGAATCAGTTGGCGCAGGATCTTTGTGTCGGTGGTGGCGTAGTTGGGGTTGTGTCGCATCCAGAAGAGACCCGGGATGCTATGGGCGGCGCCCGCTTGCGAGCAGTGCGACGCCCGGGAAATCGACGCCTTGCTGGGAGTTGTAGGGTCCGGTGGCGTCGCGAGCGTGGTCGCGAATCGCTTGAATCGTGTCCTCGGGTATCGAGGCGAGGATCTTGGTCAGTGGCCCGGCGAGCGCGCGTCGCTCGGTCCACCACTCCTCGAACGAGCGCGCGGTCAGCGGCAGGGGTAGTTCGCTGACGACGACGTCCGACAGCTGGGCATCGGCGAGTAGCGCGGCGAGCTTGTCGGCGTTCTCGAGCGAGAACGGGCCGGGGATCCCTGTTGGCGGCACGGGACATCCGAGCTGGGCGCTGACGGCGTCGAACATCACGCCGAGCCACGGGTTGCGTTCACGAGGGCCCCAGACCGCGACTGCTACGCGCCCGCCGGGGCGCAGCACCCGACGGATCTCGCGCGCCGCTCGTGGCGGGTCCGGCACGAGCATCAGCCCTTCACGGCACAGCACGACGTCGAAAGAGCGATCGGGCTCGTCGATCTGCTCGAGGTCGCGCACGCGTGTTGTCACGTTCCCCAGCCTGCGCGCCTTGGCGCGCGCGGACGCGATCGCGGTCATTTCGGCGGCGACGTCGGAGAGCACGACCTCGCCGTCCGGAGCGACCCGGTCTGCGGCGGCCAGCCCGACACCTCCGGGTCCGCAGGCGAGCTCGAGCACGCGCTCGCCCGGCCTGGGCGCCGACAACGTGAGGAGCTTCTCGGTGAGCAGCGCGCTGCGCGCGTCGACCTTCTCAGCGTGTTCGGCCCAGCCGTCGGATGCCTCGGCCCACATCCGGTGAAGCCGCGTCCGGAATTCGTCCTGGCCTTGCGCCGTGCTCGTTCGAGCGTCCGCGCGTTCGTCGATGCTGGTGACCTCCACGGTGCATCTCCCGTTCCGTCTCGAGTATTTCAGCACTCGCAGGGAGTGTTGAGTACTCGTATCGTGTAATGAAGTGTGTGCGAGAATACAGAAATCGCTGAGAGTGTCAAGGCCAAGCGCCCGTATGACTCGCCGCGCCGGCGCGAGCAGGCAGCGGCCACCCGGCTCGAGCTCCTCGACGCCGCGCAGCGCCTGTTCGAGCGCGACGGCTACCCAGCGACCACGATGGCCGCGATCGCGACCGAGGCACGGGTGGCGCTCAAGACCGTGTACGTCGCGTTCGAGACCAAGAGCGGCCTCCTGCGGGCCCTCTGGAACCTGCGCCTGCGCGGCGGCAACGAAGACGTCCCGATCGCCCAACAGGCGCTGTACCGCGAGGCGCTCGAGGAGCCCGACCCTGAGCGTCAACTGCGGCTCAACGCGCGCAACTCACGTGAAGGCAAGCTGCGCATCGCTCCGCTCGCCGAAGTGATCCGCAGCGCCGCGCCACTCGATCCCGACATCGCCGCGCTCTGGGCCCGCATCAACACCGAATACCACGCCAACCAGCGCGCGATCGTCGAAAGCCTCATCCGGAAGAACGCGCTCACCCCCGACCTCGACGTCCAAAGCGCTACCGACATCCTCTGGACCATCAACCACCCCAACACCTGGCAGCTACTCGTCACGCAACGCGGCTGGACTCCGGAGCGGTACGAACGCTGGGCCGCCGACAGCGCCATCACGCAACTCCTCCAATCCCGCCCGCCGATCGCCCGCCGACGCCAAAGCGGGTCTCGACAGGCGCGATGAGGCGCACCTGAGGTTCGCCACATCCGTGCACGTCGAGGCCGACGGTGCGCCCGTCGCTGTCACGGCCGGCTCGGATACCCCTCCTGAGATGAATGCACGGACAGCGGATCCCTGCCCCGCAAAATCCGGAAGCGGGTGTGACCCGGCTCGAGCGC
>DATKOY010000102.1:0-7091 GCA_035524415.1 Solirubrobacteraceae bacterium
CGAGCCCACTGTGGAGGGGACACGGGCATCCAGCTATATGTGCAGATGCACCATGACGCGCTCAGAGACCGCGACTCTCGCTTCGCGTGACGAAGCGATCGTCTCAGGCCGCAGAATCCGTGCGCTGCCGGTTGTCGTCCATTTCGACAGCGGCCTCTTATTAGCATCCGGCGAGTGCCAACAAGACGCCGCTCTCGCTCCTCGATCGGGAAGCGGCAGTGCCTTGACCAGGTCGTCGTGGGCGGCTGTCTGCGTGTTCGAAACGAGCAGTCTCGTTGGCTCGGATCTGGTCCGTGAGAAATGGTGGCTGTGGCCCGGTGCTGAGGCTGCGGGTGCCGCTCACCTGTGCCTGGTCGTGCGCGTCTCTTGTGTCCGGGCGGGTCGCCCGTCGGTGTGGCGGTCGGTGGGAAGGCGGACGCTGTTGGCGAGAGCGCATCGCAGACCGCATTTGCCGCTTGAGGGTGCCCTCGCGCGGGGGCACGCCTCCAAAGATCGACGATCACATGGATGTTGTTTGCCTGACCCTCTGGCTGTGGTTCGGAGTGGTGATCGGACCCTTGTCCGAAGCGCCGATCGAGGTCTTCAATCGCAGCCTTTCCCCCGACTCCCTTGAATGGACTTAGACTGGCTCTAAGTTTTGAGCGAGGGGGTCTCCAATGGTGATTCGCAGCCCGTTTTCGGACATCGAAATTCCGGATATGTCGCTGAGCGAATTTGTCTTGGCCGGCGCTGGTGATCGCGGCGAGAAGCCGGCATTGATCGATGCGCCGACCGGCAGGACGATCACCTATCGGCAGCTGGCAGAGTCGGTGCGTGCCGTCGCGGCAGGCCTGGCCGAGCGGGGGTTTGGCAAGGGTGACGTGTTCGCGCATTACGCCCCGAACGTGCCCGAGTACGCGGTGGCGTTTCACGCGGTCGCGTCGGTCGGCGGCGTGAACACGACCGCGAACCCGCTGCTGACCGCGGACGAACTCGCCGCCCAGCTCACGGACTCCGCCGCTCGTCTGCTGGTGACGGTGCCTGACCACTTGGAGAAGGCCACCGCGGCGGCCGCGCGGGCTGGCGTCGAGCAGGTCTTCGTCTACGGCGAGGCCGCGGGCGCGGCGCCGTTCGGATCGCTGCTACAGGCGGGCAGTGAGCAGCCCGAGGTCGCGATCGACCCCGCCCACGATCTCGTCGCGCTCCCGTATTCCAGCGGCACGACGGGGCTGCCGAAGGGCGTGATGCTCACACATCGAAACCTGGTCGCGAACATCTGTCAGACCACGTGTCTGTTTCATACCAGTGAGCGTGACCGCAGTGTCGCGGTGCTGCCCTTTTTCCACATCTACGGACTCGTGGTGATCATGAACTTGGTGCTGGAGCGCGGCGCCACAATCGTGACAATCCCGCGCTTCGAGCTGCGGGAGTTTCTGCGCGTGATCCAGGACTACCGGATCACCCGAGCCGCCCTCGTGCCGCCGATCGTGCTCGCGCTGACCAAGGATCCGCTCGTAGACGAGTTCGACCTCTCGAGCCTTGAGTTCGTGGGGTCCGGCGCCGCGCCGCTATCGGCGGAGCTCGAGGTTGCGTGCGGCACGCGCCTCGGCTGCCGGATCCAGCAGGGCTACGGACTGACCGAAACGAGCCCCGTGACCCACACCGTCCCAGAGGATCTCGCGGGCGAGTTGCCCGGCTCGATCGGTCACCTCGTCCCGAATACCGAGTGCCGGATCGTTGACGTCGCGACCGGCGAGGACCCGCCATCGGGCGAGCCCGGCGAGCTGTTGATCCGCGGCCCGCAGGTGATGAAGGGCTACCTCAACAACCCCGGTGCGACCGCGCTCGCGATCGACCCGGACGGCTGGCTTCACACCGGCGACATCGCCCGCATCGACGAAGGCGGCTCCCTGAAGATCGTCGACCGCATCAAGGAGCTCATCAAGTACAAGGGCTACCAGATCGCGCCCGCGGAACTGGAGGCGCTCCTGCTCACGCACCCCGCGATCACCGACGCCGCCGTGATCCCAGTTCCCGACGAGGAGGCCGGCCAGGTACCGAAGGCGTTTGTGGTGACCAACGGGTCGATTACGCCCGAGGACGTGAGTCGGTTCGTCACCGACCACGTCGCCGCGTACAAGAAAGTGCGCGCCGTCGAGATCATCGACGAGATCCCGAAGGCGCCGTCGGGCAAGATCCTGCGCCGCGTACTGATCGAGCGCGAGCGGTCCGCCGCCATGGCTGGATAGGCTCGCCCGTGGGCACAGTCCAGCTGTAGCGACACAAGGGAGCAGCCAGCCACGACTTCCGCTCCTGAGCAGAGCGCGTCTCTCGGCGCACGATCGGCTCAGTCGTAACGGGACGCATCCATATCGTCCAACTCGATCGTCTCGGCGAGCCCCTCTGGGTTGTCGCTTACGTGGGCGATGCGCTGGGGACGATTGCTGTGCATCGCGCGTGCGGCGTGGCTTGGGGTCGGATGCTTCTCGTGTCGAGCGGCGGGTTCTGTGCGGTGGACAGCGGCTTTCTGCCGGGGCTGTTCGCACGACCGTATAATTGGCTGCGATCGCGCCTTCGGTTGGGGTAGCTCAGACGGAGGCTGGCGGTAGATCAGGTTGTGAGGCTGAGCAATGGGACTGGGCCGGCTTGAGCTTGGGGTGGACTCGCGGTAGCGGATGACGACCGTTTCGCCTTTGCCGATCGGACGCGATGTAGAGCTCGAGGACAGATACGTCCTGGAGGAGGGGCGTGTGATGCTCACTGGCGTCCAGGCGTTGGTGCGGCTCTTGTTCGATCAGATGCGCGCGGATCGCGGTGCTGGCCTGCGTACCGGGACGTTGGTCTCGGGGTATCCCGGGTCGCCGCTCGGAGGGCTTGATTTGGAGATCGCGCGGCAGTCCGAGCTGCGTGAGGTGTTGCGCGTCGTGCATGTGCCGGCGATCAACGAGGAGCTTGGCGCGACGGCGGTTTGGGGCTCGCAGGTGGTACCCGAGTTCCCGGACGCTGAGGTGGACGGCGTTCTGGGGGTGTGGTATGGCAAGGCCCCGGGGGTTGATCGCGCAAGTGACGCGTTGCGGCACGGCAACTTCTGCGGCGCCCATCGCAGGGGCGGGCTGCTGGCGTTGTGCGGCGACGATGCGACGTGCAAGTCCTCGACGCTGCCATCTGAGTCAGAGAGCGGGCTGGCGGCGTTGCGGATGCCGGTCCTGTTTCCCGGCAATCCGGCCGAGGTGCTCGAGCTGGGACGTCACGCGATCAGCGCTTCGCGTGCCAGCGGTCTGTGGTTCGCGGTCAAGGTCGCGACCAACGTCGCAGATGCTGTCATGACGGTTGATGTCTCCCCGGACCTGGAGATCCGCCCGGTTTCGATCGACTACCAGGGTGCGCCGTACGTTCATGCCCCGAACGGCCTCTTGGTGAATCCCTTTTCGCTCGAAATGGAGCGAACGCTGGTCGGCCCGCGGATGGAGCTCGCCCGCGCATACGCGCGAGAGAACGGGCTGAACCGGGTCGTGCTCGATGGCGATCGTCCGCGGCTTGGACTCGTTGCGGCGGGGACCTCGTACTACGACCTGCGCGAGGCGCTTCATACGCTCGGCTTGGGCGACGGCGATCTGCGTCGACTGGGGGTGCGCATCCTCAAGCTCGGGATGATCTGGCCGCTTGATCCCGAGACCATCCGCGAGTTCAGCCGCGGGCTCGAGGAAATCGTCGTGATCGAGGACAAGGGACCGTTGATCGAGACCGGGGTGCGCGATGCGCTCTACGACCTCGCGGATCGCCCGCGCGTCCTCGGCAAGCGTGACGAGCACGGCGATGAGCTGCTGCCGGCGAGCGGGCTGGTCGAGATCGACGCGATCGCGCGCGCACTTGGCCCGCGGCTGCTGGCCAGGGACGAGGTCGAGTCGATCCGGGTGCGGCTCGAGCAACTGGCTGCGCTGGCGCCGGCGGTGCCACCTGGTGCGCCGCTGCGGCTGGCGTGCTTCTGCTCCGGGTGTCCGCACAACCGCTCGACCGACGCGCCGGGCGATGCGCTTGTGGGCGCCGGTATCGGCTGCC
The DNA here is from genome assembly GCA_035524415.1 of Solirubrobacteraceae bacterium. Classification (GTDB taxonomy): domain Bacteria; phylum Actinomycetota; class Thermoleophilia; order Solirubrobacterales; family Solirubrobacteraceae; genus Palsa-465. The sequence goes on from DATKOY010000102.1 coordinate 4,039, forward strand.
ACGGCATGGCACTCGCGCACCCGGAAGGTAAGGGGAAGCTGACCGGTATCACGCAGATGGGCGGGGAGGGCGTGCCGTGGATCGGTCAGGCGCCGTTTGTGTCGACCCCGCACACGTTCCAGAATCTTGGTGACGGCACGTTTCACCACTCCGGTTCGCTCGCGGTGCGCGCGGCGGCGGCGGCCGGGGTGAACATCACCTTCAAGATCCTCTACAACCGCGCGGTCGCGATGACCGGAGCGCAGGAAGTGCCGGGCGCGATTGCGGTCCCCGAGCTAACGCGCTGGCTGCAGATCGAGGGTGCTCGACGGATCATCGTCACGACGGATGAGCCGGAGCGCTATCGCGGCGTGCGACTCGCCGACGTCGCCGAGGTCCGTCCACGGTCCGAGCTCATGGCCGCGCAGGAGGAGCTCCGCCGGGTCGAGGGGCTGACCGTGCTGATCCACGACCAACAGTGCGCCGCCGAGAAGCGGCGACTGCGAAAGCGCGGCAAGCTTCAAGAGCCAGCCGAGCGGGTTTTCATCAACGAACGCGTCTGCGAAGGGTGTGGAGACTGTGGCCAGAAGTCGCACTGCATCTCGCTGCTGCCCACGGAGACCGAGTTCGGACGCAAGACGCGAGTCGAGCAGTCCTCTTGCAATAAGGACTACTCCTGCGTGGACGGCGACTGCCCGTCGTTCGTCGAGGTGGTGCCGGGCAAGCGGGACGGGCGCGACGCGCCGACGCCGCCGCAAGGCCTACCCGAACCAGATCGACCGCTCGCCCGTGAGGAGGTCACGTTGCGGCTGATCGGCATTGGCGGCACGGGCGTCGTGACGGTCTCGCAGGTGATGAGTATGGCCGCGATGCTGGACGGCAAACGGGCAGTCGGACTCGATCAGACCGGACTGGCGCAGAAGGGCGGGCCGGTCGTCTCAGACGTCCGTTTCCTCCGGGCTGACGACGAGGTGCGCGCAAATCGCGCGCCGTCACATACCGTTGACGGTTACCTTGCCTTCGATCTGATCGGGGCGGTCGATCCCGTCAACCTGCAGCGGGCCGATCCTAAGCGGACGATCGCCGTGGTCTCCACCTACCGGGCACCAACGCCTGAGATGATCGGCGACCCGTCACTGCGCTTTGATGCGCTGACCGACTCGATCGATGCGATTGAGCGGGCGACTCGCGCCGAGCGCAACGTGTACTTCGACGCGCCCGCCCTCGCCGACGCGCTCTTCGCAGACCGCATGCCAACGAACAGCATCGTCCTCGGAGCGGCGTGGCAGCTTGGGCTGGTCCCGGTCTCCGTCCGCGCGGTCGAGGAAGCCTACCGCTTGAACGGCGCCGCGGTGCAGCGCAACATCGCCGCCTTCCACTGGGGTCGGGCCGTCGTCGCGGATCCGGACGCGGTCGCACGAGTGAGCCACACTGAAAGTGCAGCCAGAGAGCCAACCGCGGATGCTCGCAGGATCGCCGAGCGCGTTCATGCGCATCCCGGATCGGAACTTCAACGGCTCGTGCTCATCCGAGTGGAAGACCTGATCGGCTATCAGGATCGCCGCTACGCCGAGAGGTATGCCGATTTCGTCGCCGAGGTCTACGAACACGAACGTGCCTCTGGCGGCACACAGGTCAGCGAGGCCGTCGCCCGCGGACTACACAAGCTGATGGCCTACAAGGACGAGTACGAAGTCGCTCGCCTGCACCTAGACCCGGCCCAACGACGGCGCATCGCCGCGCAATTCGGCGACGGCGCACGCATCCGCTACAAGCTCCATCCACCAATCCTGCGCGCGCTGGGAATGAACCGCAAGGTGTCGGTCGGCCCCTGGTTCGACGCGCCATTCACGCTCCTGCACCGTGCGCGGTTCCTCCGCGGCACGCCCCTCGACCCGTTCGGCCACGCCCACGTACGCCGGTTGGAACGCACGCTCCCGGACGACTACCGCACCATCGTACGTAACGCCCTACCGAGCATCGCAACCAATCCCGCCACAGTCACCGCGATCTGCGAACTCGCCGACATCGTGCGCGGATACGAGAACGTCAAAGTACGAAACATCGAAGCCTTCCGCAACCAGGCCGCGCAACTCACGGCTGAACTCTCGCGGCAACGATCCTAACGATATTGCAATAACCAAGAGGTAACTCATCACCGATCTCCTGTCTCTCTACGTCGAGCGGAGACGACGCTGCGCCTGGGCGGCAAGGCCCATTGCTTCCGCGGCCTGCGCCGGGTCGTCGAGGTCAAGGTCGGCCAGCTCGGCGATCACCTCGAACAAGTCAATGCTCAAGCACGTCTGCGGCTGAGTCACGTGGTCCGCGCGCCGCGCATGGAAGAGGTCCGCCTGGCGCCACACATCGATCCTCGCTCCGGTGCTGGCTGCGAGCGTCACGTCCATCTCTTGGACCTCCGTGTCGACACCTGAATGCTTGGCGATCGCCATGACCGGCGATTCATCCCAGAGGTTGACGATTGGCCGTGAGACGTCAATCCGACAGTGGCGCCATTCAGCGATCACAACGTGAACGTGCGCAGGTCGCGGGCATGACAGGACCGCAAGCCGCGATTGCCGCCGACGAGGACAGGCCGGGGCCGGGTCGCCGCGGTTTGTGCAACGATCGCGTCCGCTCGTGAGGTGGGGTACCCCCGCGATTCCCCGTTAGGCTTGGCCAGTCGACCGTGGGAACGACGATCACCCGGAGAGGAACGCTGAAATCCGGTCGTCAAACGCGACAAGCCGATACAGCGGGGCAGGTCGCTCGCCCTCATGGGGGACCGGCGCGCACCCGCGTCTGGCGTCGCTGGACGTGGCGCGGACGCCCCGCACGGCCTCTTGGTATCGCGCGAGCGGTACTCCGTTCGGGCGTTCCCCGGGTGCAGCGACCGCCGCCTAGCGACCAAGTCGGTCGGCGAGCAGATTGCGGCGCCCGTCCGCTCGCTCGGTGGCTGCAGCTTCGCCATCGAGCAGAAGAGTTCGAGCGCCGAATCGCGGCATCAATCGGTATTGCTCTGGAACAAACTCGGCGGTCTCGGCTCCGACCGGCGCCCGCACGCCGAGGTGCCCGGA